>JBKDDT010000042.1:0-187796 GCA_046339895.1 bacterium
GTGTGTGGATTGTAAACAAGGAGTACAACTATGTGGCAGCGTGCGATGATGTTGTTGGCCGGTTCGGCCTTGGCGTTGCTGGTGGCCGGGGCGGGGGCGGGGCAGGATGGGGGTGGTGGGCACGGTGAGGTGGTGATATTGGATTCCAAGGGTGGGCAGGCTGTCCCGGCCGGAGCGGGGGTGGTGGTGTCGGTGGAGTTTGGGGGTGGGTCGATCAGGGAGTTTGTGGAGGCGCTCAAGCGTGGCTCGGCGCGGCCGATCAACGTGGTGATGCCCGGGGAGGCCAGTGAGATGACGCTGCCGGCGATCTCGCTGAAGAATGTGCCGGTGCTCAGTGCGCTGCGGTCGCTGGAGTTTGTGTTTACGCGTGAGAGAGGGGATGACTCGCTGTTCCGCGTGTCGATGATCGACAAGCCGGCGGGGGCCGAGCCGGTGTATGTGCTGGAGATGTTGCCGCGGAATGCGGTGTTTGCCGAGCCGATGGTAACGCGTTCGTATTCGGTGCGTGATCTGCTCAGCAGCGGGCCGGGGGACGGGGCGGGGATGAGCCTGGAGCAGGTGGTGCAGTCGATCGAGGCGGCGTTGAGCCTGGAGGCTGAGGGGACGACAGGGAGGGCATCGCGTCCGCCGGCGAAGTTGGTGGTGCACCGCGAGTCGAACCTGGTGCTGGTCAAGGGCTTGAGCAGGCAGGTGGACGTGGCGGGAGAGGTTGTCGAGAGGCTGGGCACGGACGTGGCCCTGCGGCGTAAGGAGGCCCAGCCGGGCAGGGAGTTTGAGGAAGAACTTGGGCGGTTGCGGAGGGATCGGGAGGTCAATATCAGCGAGTTGGAGAAGATATCGGAGGAGACAAAGACTCGGCTGGTGTCGCTTGCGCAGCGCCGCAAGGATGCGGCCCAGCCGGGCGAGGAGACGCCGGATAGCCGGCAGATCGATCAAGAGATTCAGGTCCTAACAGGCTCGCTGAAGAGCACCCAGTTTGAACTAGACAGGCTCCGAGTTGGTGCAGCCAGCTTGCCAGCACACGCACGCGCGAACATCCAGTTTCGGGATCAGGGTGGCAATGTGGCCCAGCTCCGCCAGGAGGTCGAGAAACTCCGCAATGAAGTCGCGGCGTTGCGAGCGGCTGGGGAGGGGAAAAAGTAGGGGTAGGAGGAAGTAGACTTGATGGCCGGTTGAGTGCTGTGGTCGGACTTTTTCCTGCTGTGCGAGCTTGTCTTGCCTGAAGCTGAGGGCCAGTCATGTCGTGATGGTGCTGCCGAGGGTGATGCTTGGGCGGTTGAGGTTTCAGCCGGGATGGCGCGGGGGAGTGCCGAGCACCTGGCGGAGTTTTACCGGTGCTGGTTTGGTCGTGCGTACAGGTCGGCCCGTGGGATGACCGGTGGTGATGAGGCGCTCTGCCTGGACGTGGTGCAGGAGGCGATGATGCGGACGGCTAGGCGTGTGCGTGCGGTGAAGACCTCGACGGAGTTGGGGGCGTGGTTTGAGCGTGTAGTACGGTCGTGCGCGATCGACCGGATGCGGGCGGACGTTCGGCGGATGCGGGCGGAGCGGGCGGATGTGCGTGAGGAGGGTGCTGATGGGCCTGTGCAGGGTGTGGCCGAGCGGTTGGCGTGGCTGGAGGATGTGCTCTCGCGTGCCGACGAAGTGGACAGGCGGCTGGTCCGGCTGCGGTTTGCCGACGGGGCGACACTTGCGCAGGCAGGTGAGGCGACGGGGCTGAGTGGGCCGGCAGCGCACGGTCGGCTGCGCCGGTTGCTCGATTCGCTGCGGCGGGTAGGCAAGGAGCGGTTTGGCGATGAATGAGCGAGTGCTGACAGTGCAGGAGGATGTGGGCGTTACGCTGTCAGCAGCGGGCCAGGCGCGGCGCGAGCGGGTGCTGGGGATGATGCTCGAGGTCGGCAAGGGGCATAGGCGTCGGCGGATGGTGGCGCGTGTGGGGGGCGGTGTGGGTCTCGTGCTGATGTTGGTGGTGGCGGCGGTGTGGGTGGTGGTGCCCAGGAACTCGGCGGTGGGGCCGAAGCCGATTGCGGTCGGGCCGGTTGGGCCGGTGGTGCCTGTTATGTTGCCGACGGGGCCGGGGGTGGTTCGTGCGGAATATGTTGTGAGCGATCCGGGGTTGCTGTCGACGTTGAGCTCTGCACCCGGGAGGGTGCGGGCGGTGGAGATCAATGACCTGGAACTTGCCGGGCTGTTCTCGGAATCAAGCCAGACGGCGGTGGTGTGGGTGAAGGGGCGGATGCTGGTGCTGGGGGGGAGGTAGGGTGCGCTGTACGGGCGTCTGCGGGGCGTACGGTTGGGGGTGGTCGATGGTCAGTCCAGCATGGTGAGGGCGCAGGGCAAGCCCAAGGGGTCGATGGTGGCTCGGCTGCTGCTTGGGCCGGTGTTCATTGGGTCTTTGATCCTGCTGATGTGGGTGGACTGGTGGTTTGCGCGTGTGCAGATGCCGGGGGCGTTGCGGTTTTTGAGCGGGGCCGACGGGAGGGGGCTGGCGGGGGTGCCCATGTTGTTGGCGGGAGTGATTTTGTGTGGGCGTGCGGGGTATGAGTTGTCTCGGCTGTTCCGCGGCAGCGGGATCGCGGCTTCGGCCAAGAGTTTGACGTTCTGCGCGTCGGCGGGGTTGATCGCCTCGGCGTTGACGGTGGGCGCGTCAGCGCCGCTGCATGGGGAGCAGGCCGGGGCGGTATTGGCGACGGGGGCGGGGCTTTCGCTTTTTTTAACGATGCTGGCGTTTGTGCGTGACAAGGACACGCGCGGTGCGGCTGGGGCTGTGGCCGGGGCTGTGGTGGCGTTTGTTTACGTGGGGCTGATGCTCGGCTTTCTGATGGCGCTGCGGCGGGACTATGAGGTGTGGGTGATGGTCGGGGTTGTGCTGACGATCAAGGCCTGCGATATCGGTGCCTACTTCACGGGCAAGGCGCTCGGGAAGCACAAGATGATCCCGTGGCTGAGCCCGGGCAAGACGTGGGAGGGGTTGGTTGGCGGGATCGCGCTGTCGTGCGTCTGCGGAGCGGTCATGTCGCTGCTGGCGGGGCGCTGGGGGTGGCAAGGGCTGGAGAGTTTGCGGTCGTTTACGGTGGTGCAGGGGGTCGCGCTCGGCGGGTTGCTCGCGGTGATGGGGCAGTTGGGGGATCTCTCGGCGTCGGTCTTTAAGCGCGACGCGGGCGTGAAGGATTCGGGGAACATACCCGGGTTTGGGGGTTTGATTGATCTGCTTGATTCGCTTTTGATTGCCGCGCCGGTGGGGTTTTGGTATTTGTGGATGCTGCGGGGATGAGGGGAAACGAGTTTTACTCCAGAGGTCCCAGAGGGCCTGAGGGGCAACTCACTCAGAGTGCGGATGAGTAGAAGTTTTCAGAGTTGTTTTTTGGGTTGGCTTTGTGGGATGACTTCGGCCCCAGCGGGGCCGGGGGGTGTAGCCAGGGGTGGAGCCCTCGCTTTGGCCGACACAACCCGTGGAATCGCGTCACTCGATGCGGGCCGCCCCGGTAGGGTCGTGGCGCGGGTGCATGAGCTTCCTCGGGGGAGGGATTGCGCACTGCTGGTAGCTTGCGTCCTAACCTCGCACTGTGAAGTATGCGATCATCATCGCTGATGGGGCCGCGGACATGCCGATCGCGGCGTTGGGTGGGCGCACACCGTTGCAGGTGGCGCGGACGCCTGGGATGGACCGCGTTGCGCAGATGGGCCGGCTGGGGACGGCGCGGACGACGCCTGAGGGTTGGCAGGCGGGCAGTGATGTGTGCACGATGAGCCTGCTGGGATATGACCCGACGGTGTATCACACGGGCCGTGCGCCGCTGGAGGCGGCGTCGCTGGGTGTGCCGATGGGTGGGGCGGACTGGGTGTTTCGGGTGAACCTGGTAACGGTCGGGCAGGAGGGGTCGGCGGAGGAGGGGTTGATGCTCGACCACTCAGCCGGGGGGATCAGCGATGCGGAGGCGCGGGTGCTGCTGGGGGATTTGGAGGGGTTTTGGAGGTTGCGTGAGCCGGAGTTGATGTCTGGGCTTGGGGTGTTTGCGGGTGTGAGTTATCGGGGGGTTTTGTTGGACCGGTCTGGGCGTGGGTATGTGGGTGTGCGGACGGTGCCGCCGCATGAGATTCCGGGGCAGGGTTGGGACGCGCATTTGCCGCACGGGAGCGGCCCGGCGAACGCGAGCAGCGACGTGCTGTGCCGGCTGATGGAGTTGTCGGCGGAGTTTTTGCCCTCGCACGCGGTGAACGCGGCACGGGTGGGCGCGGGGAAGAGGCCGGCGAACATGGTGTGGATCTGGGGGGGTGGGACGCGGCCGGCGATGCCGAGTTTTCAGTCGCGGTTTGGGCTCTCGGGAGCAATGACGACGGCGGTGGACTTGTTGTCGGGCCTGGGGGCGTTGATCGGTTGGAAGAGGCTAGTGGTGCCGGGGGCGACGAGTTACGCGGACAACGACTATGCCGGGCAGGGTCGTGCGGCGTGCGTTGCGCTGGATGTGTGCGACGTTGTCTGCTGCCACGTTGAGGCGCCGGATGAGCTGAGCCACCAGGGGGACTTTGCGGGCAAGGTGCAGGCGCTGGAGGCGATCGATACGCACGTGGTGGTGCCGGTGTTGAGGAAGCTCGAGGGTGAGGGGGAGGACTGGCGTGTGCTGGTGATGCCGGACCACTACACGCTGTGCGGGACGCGGAAGCACGACGCGACGCCGGTGCCGTTTGCGATGGCGGGTAAGTTTGTGCGTGGGCACCGGACGGGGCCGTTTGATGAGGTGAACGCTGGTGAGAGCGACCTGCATATTGCGCACGGGCATGAGCTGATGGAGTTTTTTTTACGTGGTGGTTTGGCGTCGGTCAAGGGAAGATAGAAGGGGAGATGGACATGGCAGACGAGGCGAGGCCGGGAGATGCGGGTGGGCAAGGGTCGGGTACGCCGGGTGGTGAGGTTGTTAAGCCGTTTGAGCTTGATGAGGCGCCGGCACCCCCCCCACCGCTGTCTGCGGCTGCGCCAGGGAGTGCTGGGGGTGGGTTTGCAAAGCCTGCGCTGGCGCGCGAGGGTGTGAGTGCTGCGGCGGCGGTAGAGCCTGCGAATGCGTTTGTGCGTGCCGAGCCTGCTGCGCCTGCGGAGGTGGAGTTGGACTTGCACGAGGAGTTCATCAGCCCGCCGGGGGGAGTGCCCAGGGGTGTGGTGATCGGGTTTGGTGTTGTGCTGGCGTTGAGCGCGGCGTTTTTGGGGGCGTACAACATGGGGCGGATGCAGATCGATTCGGGCACGGGGGTTGGGCTGGGTGCGGAGGCGACGGGGTTGCACCGTGCGGCGCGTGTCTTTGTGGTGCTGGCGGCGGCGGCGATCCACACGGGGACGGGGCTTGTGGCCCTCGGGGTGGCTTGCAAGTTTTTAGGGTGCAAGTTGGGGCCGCTGGGGTTGGCGGCGGCGCGGGTGTTTGTGGCGGTGTCGGCGTTTTTGGCCGTGATCTGCCTGTCGATCCCGGTGCCGTGGGTGGGGGGTGTGATCAAGGCGTTGCTGGCGGGTGGTGCGTACTGGGGGATAGTGTTTTTGTTCTTTGGGCATCGGGTGGACCGGGCGAACGTGGTGCTGGGTTTGCACGCGGGGATAGCCGGCGTGCTGTATCTGCACATGTGGGTGTGGGCTTGGGTGATGCCGTTTGTTGTGCGATAGGCGGGGGTGGTGTGGTGCGCAAATACGCCCGGCCCGGAGGTCCGGGGTACCCAGGGGTACACAGAGGATGTTCTGTGTTACGCAGGGTTTGGGAGCGTGCCTGGTGGGAGCTGGGGGGCACCGTCCTGCGCGAGGCTTGGCGCGGGGGTCGGGCGTGCTTTGCGGGCCTCTGCGGCGAGCATGTCGCTGATGGAGGGCTTGCCGATCGGCTCGCCACGCATGAGTTTGAGGACGTCAGCGGCGTCAAGGGTTTCGTGCTTGATGAGCGCCTGGGCGACGGCCTCGACCTTGTCCCAGTTTTCATCTAAGAGTCGCTCGGCGTCGGCGTAGGCCTCGTCGACGAGGCGTTTGACCTCTTCGTCGATGATCTTGGCGGTGGTGTCGGAGTAGTTTTTCTCAGGGATGTAGGATCGGGCGGTGTCCTCGCCGGCGTAGCGGACGAAGCCGAGTTTGGGGGACATGCCCCACTCTTCGATCATCACGCGGGCAGTGCGTGTGGCGGAGGTGATATCGGCTGAGGCGCCGGAGGAGATATCGCCTGTGGCGCGGAGCTCGGCGATGCGCCCGCCGCAGCTGATGCGCATGAAGGCGCTGAGCCACTTGAGGCCAAAGCCGTGGCGGTCGCGCTCGGGGAGGCTGAAGCTTGCGCCGCCGTAGGGGCCGCGGGGGATGATGGTTACTTTGTGCAGTGGGTCTGCGTCCTTGAGCAGGACGTTGAGGACGGCGTGGCCGGCCTCGTGATAGGCGGTGGAGCGGTTGTCATCGGCATCGCGGATGCGGCTCTTGTTGGCGCGGCCGAAGCGGATTTTGTCGCGGGCCTCTTCGAGGTCCTCGTGCTCGATGAAGTCTTTGTCAGCGAGCGTGGCGGCGATGGCGGCCTCGTTCATGATGGCCATGAGGTCGGCGCCGCTGAAGGTGGGCGTGGCGCGGGCGATGCGTTCGAGGTTGACGTTGGGGCCGAGTTTTTTACCCTTGGCGTGGACCTTGAGGATTTCGAGGCGGCCGCGGACGTCGGGCAGGGGTACGGTGATCTGTCGATCAAAGCGGCCTGGGCGTGTGAGTGCGGGGTCGAGGACGTCGGCGCGGTTGGTGGCGGCGATGACGATGATGCCATCGCCGGTGGCGAAGCCGTCCATCTCGACGAGTATGGCGTTGAGCGTCTGCTCGCGTTCATCGCTGCCACCGGAGTTGAAGCCGCCGCCCCGGCGGCGGCCGACGGCGTCGATCTCGTCGAGGAAGATGATGCACGGGGCGCTTTCTTTGGCCTGCTTGAAGAGGTCGCGTACGCGTGAGGCGCCGACGCCGACGAACATCTCGACAAAGTCGCTGCCGCTGATGGAGAAGAAGGGGACGTCGGCCTCTCCGGCGATGGCCTTGGCCAGGAGGGTTTTGCCGCAGCCCGGGTTACCGACGAGGAGGACGCCACGCGGGATGCGCCCGCCGAGTTTGGTGAACTTTTTGGGGTTTTTGAGGAACTGTACGATCTCATCGACCTCGCTGCGAGCCTCGTCGATGCCAGCGACGTCGGCGAAGGTGATGCCGGTTTTTTCTTTTTGCAAGACGCGGTGCCGGCTCTTGCCGAAGTTGCCGAGCATGCCTCCTGGGCCGCCGGTGGCCGAGCGGAGCCCGCGGATGAACAGGACCCAGAGGATGAGGGCGATGAGGAGGAAGGGGAGGATGGTCCAGAGGGCCTGCTGCCAGACGGGCTGTGTCTCGACCTTGTAATCGCTGGCGGTGAGGTCGTCGAGTTTTTTGGTGAAGCTTTCCTGGCCGTTGGTGCGGACGACGACCTCGGAGGGTTGCTCGTTGGCATCGCCAGCGGTTGAGCCGCGTGTGGTGGCGCGGACGCCCCAGCCTTGGACGTAGCGGACGGAGGCCTTGTCGATCTGCCCGGCCTCGTACTTGGCGGCAAACTCTTTCCAGGTTAGTTCCGCGCCGCCGCGGGACATGCCCGGGCTCATGATGAGGATGAAGAGGATGGCGATGGAGACGACGGCGAGCATGCCGAAGAGGCTGCGTGAGGGTTTGCCGCCTGGGCCTGAGCCTGGGCGGTCGGGGCCTGGGCCGCGTTTTTCAAGGGGTTCGTTGGGCCTGCGGTTGTCGCCCCTGTTGTCTGGGGGTGGCTCGTGCTGGGATGGGTTGTGTGTGGGGAGTTCGGGCATGGGTCGTTGTCTCTATCAGCGTTGGCCCTGTTGCGGCCCATCGCGTCTACTCATCATGCGGCGGGGCTGTCGCTGAAAATGATAGGTCAAACGGGGTGCGGGCATCCCTTCGTACGCAAGCTGGTTGGGGGTGGTTCAGAGGCGTGTTGGCACGGGCCTGGCTCGGCGGTCGAGCGCGGCGGGGCCTGGGCCGAGGATAGCGATGAGCAGCCCAGCAATCGCGAAGGCGGAGTTGCGGATGATGTGGCAGGTGCCCATGGGGGCGTCGCCGCAGAAGAGTTTGAGTTTGCCAAAGCAGGGGCAGTTGACGTCGAGGTCGCGGAGCATGAGCGAGGCGATGCCGACGATGAAGATGAGCATAAGGGCGGCGGCGGCAAGGCCGGCACCGCGCGCCCAGAAGCCGACGACGAGGAGCAGGCCGATGAGCAGTTCACCCCAAGGGACGGCGAAGGTGAGCACACGTATGAGCGTGTCGGGCAGGCCGAGCTGGAAGGCGCGGATGGAGAAGGCGAAGTCGAGCGGGTCCATGGCCAGGGCGTTGATGCCCATGGCCTTGAAGAGGCCGAGCTTCATTGAGCCTGAGAGTATGAGCAGGCCGCCGAGGGAGAGGCGGAGCAGGAGTGAGAGCGTGCCGGCGGGGGTCATTGTGGGACCCCGGGGGTGCTTTGCATGGGCAGGCCGGCGTTACGCCAGCCGTCAAAGCCGTCTTCGTAGACGTGCAGGCGAGTCAGGCCGAGCTGCCCGAGGCGGATGGCAACAAGGTGGGAGCTCTCACAGGTGCCCCCCGTGCAGTAGATGACGACCGGTAGTGAGCGGTCCAGAGCGAGAGCGGCGGGCGGGAGGTTGCCGGCGAACATATCCGGCGAGAGGTGCACTGCACCGGGGATGCAGGAGATTGCGAAGTCGGCGGCAGAGCGGGCATCGATGAACTGGACCGGCTCTTGGGCCATGAGTTGCCGGAGTTGGGGCAGGTTGATGAGCAGGCCTGGTGCCGAGGGGGCGGGGGGGGGTGGATTGAAGGTGGGTGTCTGGCCTTGGAGCGGTGGTGCCGGTGGTGCTGGGGGTTGGGGTTTGACAACCTCGGCGGCGCTGAAGGGGAGGGGGACGACCGCCGCGTGGATCGCGCCCAGGGCGAGCGCGAGTGCGGCGATGGCGCAGGCGCGGTTAAGGGTCGATAGGAAGTAGTTGTTCGCGGCCATGTGTGCTCGCCGGTCTGGTGGGGCGATGGGCGTTGCGGGTGCTGGTGAGGTCGAGCGGGTGGTGGCGTTACTGCTTTGGCCCGCCGCCTACGCCTGGGATTGCTTGCGGCACCATCTGCCCGGTCCACATGCCCATGAGAGGGATGTCGAGTGTGGGCATTTCTTTGCGGTCGGTGCGGATGCGGACGCCCCCTTTGATGTCGGTGATGAGGCGTGGCGTGAGGCCGGCGACGCGGACGCGGTAGCTGTTTTTAGTCGTTGGCCCCGAGGGGACCAGGTCCACGGTGATCTTCATCTCGGGGAGGGTGTCGTACGGCTCGACGGAGGAGATGGAAAATGGGGCGTTGTCGCGCGAGGTAACAACGGCCTCGCCGATGAAGGGCTGCGCAGGCCCGCTCATGCGGACCAGGACGCGCTCGGGCTGCAGGCGCAGCTCGCCGACGATGATGGCGAGTATGGGCACGTTGATCTGCGGCTGCTTGGTGTCGTTGGTGTCGATGGCGACAACGCTGTTGAAGTTGCCCAGGGGGAGGTCGGTGGGCATGGTCAGGCGGTAGCGGAGGCGGGTGAGGGTCTCGCCGTTGTCGTCGATGGTGTCCGGTGGGAGGGTTTCGACCTTGACGCGCTGATCGCGGGGGGTGACTTTGTTGACCGCAAAGCCGGGGAAGCGGGCGGTGATGGTGAAGTCTTGGGTGCGGGTCTGGTCTTTGATAGGGACCTCGCCGAAGTAGACGGTGGATGGTTCGGTCAGGAGCCTGGGAAGGACGACGGAGCGGAGGCGAAGCTCGATATTGGGGTTTTCTTTGGCGTCGGTCTCGATGGTGACGGTTTTGCGTTCTTCGCCCCGGCGGCCGCGGGGGTCGAAGGTGGCTTTGATCCTGCCGGACTCGCCTGGAGCGAAGGAGCGTTTATCCCCATCGGGTACGGCGGCGGAGCAGCCGCAGCTGGTGCGGATGTTGGTGATGTTGACGGGGGCGGGGCCTTCGTTCTTAAACACAAAGTAAAACTCGACAGGCTTGGCGTCGTCGATGCGGCCAAAGTCGTGGGTGGGGACCTCGAACTTCAGGGGCCACTTGCTCTGGTCGGGTGGGGTAAGGGGTGCCTGGGCGCTGCCGACCTGGTTGACGGCGGGGTTGGAGGTGGGCACGGGCCGGCCCGGGGCGGGGGGCTGGGCCAGCGTGGTGGCCGTCAGGGGCAGGGCCAGTGCGCAGATCGCAATGGCCTGGCGTACGTTGCGGGTGGCGGGCTTCATGGGCGAGCTCCGGGGAGGGGTTGTGCTTGGGGGTGTGTGGGAGGCAGAAAGATACACCAAAGTCGGGGCGCATGCCACAGCCGAGTAGCTGGGGGGCTTTGCAGACGGTCTGTAAGTATACGGGAGTTTGGCCGGGAGGTTCTGGTGTGGCTTGGGGGGTGCGTTTGGTGGGTGCGTTTGGGGGCGTGCTGATAACCCGAGCGGGCCTCGGGTGTGCATGGCGAGGGTGTGCTTTGCTTAAGCCCGAGCGGAGGCCGCCCTGGCCGGGAAGACCTGCGTCTGGTCCTTGCTTTTGACCCAGACGAGTGGTGCGGCGATGAAGATGGAGCTGTAGGTGCCCGTCAGCACGCCGATCATGAAGGTGAAGGCGAAGGGCCTGATGGCCTCGCCGCCGAAGATGAACAGGACGATGGTGGCGACCATGGTCAGGCCAGCGGTCATGATGGTCCGGCTGATGGTGCTGTTGACGGCGTCGTTGATGATCGCCCGAGTGGCGAAGGGGTTTTTGCCCTTGGTCTCGCGGATGCGGTCCATGACGATGACGGTGTCATTAAGGGAGTAGCCCAGGATCGTCAGCACGGCGGCGACGACGTTGAGGTCGATCTTGAACGGCTCGATGCCCAGGGTCTGGGCGAGTTGCGGGTAGCGCTCCACGAGCAGCCCGCACGCGGCCAGAGCGCCGGTGGCGACGGCGCAGTCGTGCAGGGTGCTGCAGATGGCGCCGATCGAGTAACGGAAGCTCTGGAAGCGCAGCCAGATATAGATGATGATGAGCACGCACGAGAGCAGGACGCTGGTGATGGCCTGCGCGACAAAGGTCTGTGCGATCGAGGCGCTGAAGCTCTCGACGCCGGCCAGTGAGTTGCTGCGGCTAAGCGCGTCGAGGACCAGCTTCCACTCGCTGGACTTCATCGCGGCGGCCCAGCGGTCGGGGTCTTGCAGGAAACTGACGGCGTCGTCGCGGACGAGCAGGGCGGCGGAGGAGATGGCGTTCTCGTCGCCGCCGAGGATGACCCAGCGGTGCGTGCGCGAGGCGGCCTGGGTGTGCAGGGGGTCGTTGCGCATCTGGCGGAGGCGCTCTTCGAGGGTCGTGAGCGTGGGCCGTGGCTCGAGCTGGTCGAGGATGATGACGCCGCCGCCTACGAACTCGGCAACGTCGGTGCGGACGGCCGGGCGGTCGATGTTGTCGCCCAGGGCCTTCTCGGTGATGGGCTTGATGGGCAGCAGGCGCTGCTCGGTGATCTCCATGCCCGCGAACTTGACGGGTGGCTGTTCGTCCAGGACGTCCTTGAAGGCCAGGAGGACGGCCTCTTGGACAAGCTTGGTGTTCTGCTCGACGGTTTTGATGGTAAACCGGCTGCTCTTGGCGCGGTTGTCGGGGTCGGGGTTGATGGCCAGGACCTCGGCGGCGGCCAAGTCGGGCACGCTGGAGAAGTCGGCACCTTTGGTGGTGTTGCGGAAGCGTTCGCGAGCCTCGTCCAGGTGCATGAGCGTGGGCTTGCCGGTGGAGTCGGCCTTGAGCTGGACGGTTACTTTGGTGCCGCCGCGGAAGTCGTTGTCGAAGACATCGATGCCGCGTTTGGCGACGACGACGACGCTGGAGATGACGAGCAGGGCGGAGAGGCCGAGCATGTAGGGGCGGTACTTCATCCAGTCGATTTTGGGGTAGAAGGCCCTGGAGATGGCGGGTATCTTGATGGCGAGCATGGTGCCGGAGCGCCAGCCGAGCATCTCGACGAGGATGTGGAAGATGACGCGTGTAACGTAGAGCTGTGTGAAGAAGGTGGTGATCGAACCGATGATCATGGTGATGGCAAAGCCCTTGATCTCTTGCGTGCCCGTGAAGGCCAAGACGATGCAGACGATCAGGACGGTAACGTTGCCGTCGACGATGGAGGGCAGGGCGCGGGCGTAGCCGAGGCGGACGGCGTTTCGGAAGTCGGCGCCGCGTTCCATCTCTTCGCGCATGCGCTCGTATATGAGGACGTTGGCATCGACAGCCATGCCGAAGGTGAGGACGACGCCTGCGATGCCCGGGAGGCTGAAGGCGGCGTGGTTAAGGGCCATGAGGCCCAGGATGAGCAAGCCGTTGATGAAGAGGGCAAAGACGGCGACCATCCCGCAGCCGAAGTAGTAGACGACCATGATCGCCACGACGAAGGCGAAGGCGATGACGCCGCTGCGGAGGCCGCGGGCAAGGTTGTCGGCGCCGAGCTCGGGGCCGACGGTGCTCTCGCTGACAGGCTCGGGGCTGAGTTTGGCGGCCATGCTGCCCGCAGCTAGGACGCGGACGATGTAGTCGATCTCGCTCTGTGTGAACTCGCCGGTGATGAGGCCGGAGTTGGTGATGCGGCCCTGGAGGGTCGGGGCGGTGTAGACCTGGTCGTCGAGCAAGACGGCCATCTGGCGTTGGATGTTGGCTGTCGTGAGGTCGCCGAGTTTGCTGGCGCCCAGGACATCCATGTTGAAGTTGATTGCGGGCTTGCCTATCTGGTCGATGGTCGAGCCTGCGCCGGTGACGGCCCAGTTGCCCTCGGCCTGGGTAAGGCGGAGGCCGGGCAGGTCCCAGGCGAGCATGTAGTACTCGCCATCGTACTCCTCGACGACGTAGCCGAGTGTGCCGAAGTAGGCGGCGGGGCCGAGGGCAGCGAGGGTGTCGTAGGCCTTCTTGTCGTGGAGCCACCCGTCGAGTTTGTTGAGCTTGAACCAGCGGGCCTCGGTGGAACGGACGCCGCGGGGGCCGCTGGCGCGGAGCTCGGCACGGAGGCGGGCCTCGTCGGGAATCTCCCCACGCTTGGCGGTGATGCGGAAGTCCAGGACACCGGCCGAGCGGAGGAGCCGGCGGACGTCGGCGGGGTCGTCGAGGGTTTTGCGCTCGGCCTGGTAGGTGTTCCACTTGCCGATGACCGAGTCGATGAGCGTGTTGGCACCGGGGTGGGCCAGGCGGAGGCGTTTGATCGCCTCGGCACGGGGGCTGGGGATCTCGATGACCTTGCCGCCGCCGGCTTGGAGTTTGCGGATGGTGTCGGGCAGTTCGAGCACGCGGCGCATCTCCGCGGCGGAAAGGACGCTGCGGAGAGCCGAGGTCTTGGCCTGCTCGAAGGCAAGCTCGGCCTTGGCGACCGGCTCGGCGTTGGCATAGAGCAGGTCCTCGGCGGAGCGGAGGGCGGCCTCCAGGGGGGCAATGGCCTCAGGGGGGCTGGCGTTCTTGCGGGCATTGTCCAGGGCTACTTGGGCCTCGGCGATCGCGGCCTCGATGGCCGGGCGGGCCTGGCGCTCAGTGGCGCGGGCGGCGGCCCAGAGGTCGTGGGTGGTGGCGGCCTCGCCGAAGAGGCGCTGGCGTTCGGGGTCGCCGGCGGTGATGCGATCGAGCTCGGCCTTTCGCCGAGCCTCGGGCAGTTCGAGGATGGCCGAGAGTTGCTCGTCGCGGACCTGGGTGGTGCCGAGTTTTTCGATCTCGGCCTCAAACTCGCGTTTGAGCGTCTGGACGCGCCGGTTGGGCAGGGGCATCGAGATTTCGATGCGATTGGTGCCCTGGGTAACGATATCGATCTCGAGGAGGCCCGAGGGGTCGAGGCGCTTTTTGATCAGGTCCTTGACCTTGTCGATGGTGCCGATGGGGTCGGTCGGGCGAACGTCGACTTGATAGACGAGCGTGGAGCCGCCGGCGAGGTCCTTACCCCGGCGAAGTTTCTCCTCAGGCGGGAGGATCGCCAGCGTGAGTATGACGATGACGGCCAGGATAAGCCCGATGTGCAGGTAGATGTTCCGCATTCGCCAGCCTCGATGAAAGGATCATGCGGGGGGCCGGTCCGTGGCGCCCGCGGGGTTGTGGGTCAGAGCAGGAAAGTGCCTGCGGCCGGTTGGGCCGTGAGGGTTGTACGTCAAGAGGGGGCGATTAGGCCTTGGCGCTATCGGCTTTTTTGAGGACATTTGCAACGGCGGACTTGACGATGCGGACGCGGGTGTTGCTGGCGTCGTCGGTTTTGATGACCAGTTCGCCCTCGTGGATCTCGGCGATCTGCCCGACGATGCCGCCGGTGGTGACGATGCGGTCGTTGCGGGCGAGTTGGCCGAGCATATCGACGCGTTTTTGCTTCTCTTTGCGCCCGCCAAACCATTGCATGGCGATCAGGAGGACCAAACCACCCATGAGGATGAGCGGGAAGAACATCTGGCTGGTGGCGCTGCCGCCTGGGGGCGGGGTGGATGGGGCGGGTGTGGGCGAGCCTGGTGCGGCGGTTGTGCCCGCGGGGACCAGCGGCCTGGCCTCGCCGGAGGGGACGCCGATGACTTCCTTGGTTACATTCGCGGCCGGGGCTGGCGCGGCGGTTGGTGCGGGTGCGGTCGGGTTTGCGGGGGTGGTTGGCTGGGCCATGATGATTAAACTTGCCGTGCTTCTGGGCACGCTCCTATGGGGAAACCAAACAAATACCGATCATTATATGCGACGGATCGGGTCGCGATATTAGGCTCATGCGTGGGGGACGGGCCCGGGGTGGCAGGGCGGCCGGGATCGTGTACGCTTGGGGCATGGGTGTTGCATTCCGACAGGCCGTGCTGGACAATGGGTTGACGATTATCGGCGAGTGTGATCCCTGTGCACATACGTCGGCGGTGGGGTTCTTTGTCAAGACGGGCGCCCGCGATGAGGATGGGCAGGTCATGGGTGTATCGCACTTTCTTGAGCACATGATGTTCAAGGGGACTGCCAAGAGGAGCGGCGAGCAGGTCAACTGCGAGTTTGACGCGATGGGTGCGCGGGCGAATGCGTACACCTCAGGTGAGATGACGGCGTTCTATGCCGCGGTGCTGCCCGAGCAGTTGCCCAAGGCGGCCGAGTTGCTTGCCGACATGATGCGCCCGGCGCTGCGTGAGGAGGACTTTGCGACTGAGAAGGGTGTGATCCTTGAAGAGATCGCGATGTATGCCGACGAGCCGGTATGGGTGCTTAGCGACGCGATGGGTGAGCGGTACTTTCCGCAGCACCCCTTGGGGCACCGGGTGCTGGGGACGACGGGGACGATCGGGGCGTTGCGTGTGGAGCAGATGCGGGGGTACTTTGCGCAGCGGTACTCAGCGGACAACACAGCCGTGGCGCTGGCGGGGCGGGTGGACTTTGACGCGGCGGTGGCGCAGCTAGCCGAGTTGTGCGGGGGGTGGAAGCGCACGGGGGCGGCGCGGGCGCACGGGCAGGTGCGGACGGGTTCGGAGCAGTTTGAACTGACCGATGAGAAGGTCGCGCGGGCGTATCGGATGCTCTCGGCCCCTGCGCCGGCGAGCGATGACCCTGCGCGATACGCGGCGTTTGTGGCTGCGCAGATATTGGGTGAGCATGACAACAGCCGGCTGCACTGGTCGCTGGTCGAGCCTGGCTTAGCCGAGGAGGCCGATGCGAGTTATGAGCCGATGGATGGCCTTGGCGTTTATCGAGTTTTCGTGGCGACGGAGCCGGACAAACTTGAAGAGGCCTGGGCCTTGGTGCACAGGGAGATCGCGTCGCTGGCGCAGAGCATCCAGGCCAGGGACGTAGAGATGGTGCGGTCGAAGGTTGCCACGGGTATCACGGTTGCCGGCGAGCGGCCCGAGGGGCGTATGCACCGGCTGGGGAGGTTGTGGATGTACCTGGGGGAGTATTCATCGCTGGAAGATGAACTGGCGCGTGTGAACGCTGTCTCGGTGGGGGATGTGCGGGCGCTCTTGGAGCGGTTCCCCTTTGCCCCGGCGACGGTGGGCACGCTGCGCCCGGCGTGAGGCGGGTGGCCCGGTGGGGGCTTATCCTCGGTGATGCCCTCACCGAGGCCGACGCTGGCGAAGATTTTGGCGACCATCGGCCCGGCGTCTGAGAAGCCCGAGGTGATCGGCAGGCTGATCGATGCGGGGGTGGCGTGCTTTCGGCTGAACTTCTCGCACGGGACGCTGGAGGAGCACGCGATGCGCCTGGCGAGCATCCGTGCCGTGGCGGCGGAGAAGGGGGTGCCGATCGGGGTGCTGGGGGACCTGCCTGGGCCGAAGATACGGATAGGGAAAGTGCCTGAGGGTGGGATCAGTGTGCAGGCGGGTGAGGACATCGTGCTAGACCCGGAGCTTGCTTTGGCGGTGGCGTCGCCTGGGGTGGGTGTGCCGAGCCGGTTTGGGTGTACGCACGCGGGGATCAGGGGTGATGTGCGTGTGGGGCACCGGGTGCTGATCAATGATGGTGCGATTCGGTGCTTGGCGGTGGAAAGTGGAGCGGGTGATGGGGCTGGTGTGCTGCGTGTGCGAGTTACGACGGGGGGGCTTATCAGCAGCGGCAAGGGGATCAACCTGCCTGAGTCGGAGGTCTCGCTGCCGGCGCTCGGGACGCGGGACATCGAGTGCGTGCAGTGGGCGGTTCGGCACGGGGTGGACTATCTGGCGCTCAGCTTTGTGCGGACCGCGCGCGAGGTGCTGGACCTGAAGGAGCAGTTGGCGGGGATGTGCAGTGTTGATGGCGTTGGTGGTGGGGTGGCGGCTGCGATCCCGGTGATCAGCAAGATCGAGAAGCCGCAGGCACTGGCGAACTTAGAGGAGATCACCGCAGCGAGCGATGGGGTGATGGTGGCTCGCGGGGATTTGGGCGTGGAGATGGACCTGGCGATGGTGCCGGTGGTGCAGCGGACGATCGTCAAGACGGCCGACGCTTTTGGGAAGGTGTGCATCGTTGCGACGCAGATGCTCGAGAGCATGATCGTCAGCCCGGTGCCGACGCGGGCGGAGGCGAGCGACGTGGCGACGGCGGTGATCCAGGGGGCCGACGCGGTGATGCTTAGCGCTGAGACGGCCACGGGGGCGTGGCCAGTGCTGGCCGTCGAGACGATGCGGCGGGTGATCCAGGCGGCCGAGGGGAGCATCGCCGGGGAGCGCAACGAGGCACCGACGCCGCCGGCGAAGGTGATCCAGACCGGGTACCGGACGGCGGCGCTGGCGCACGGGGCGTGGTACGTGGCGCACGATATCGGCGCGGTGCTGATCGTCTGCTGGAGCCAGCGCGGCGGGGTGGCGCGGTACCTGTCGCAGACGGGGCTGGCGATACCGATCATCGCGTATTCGTCCAGTGAGCGGGAGACTCGGCGGATGGCGCTGCTCAAGGGGGTAACGGCCCTGTGCATGGCCGCGCCTGCGGGGTCGTCGCTGGCGGAGTGGAACCGACGCGTCGATGCGGACCTGCTTGGGCGCGGGTGGGCCAAGCCGGGGGAGGGTGTGGTGCTGCTGGCTGGGCGGCCGTTGGGGGTGCAGGGGGCGGCGAACACGCTGGCGGTGCATTATGTGGGTGATGAGTCCAGTGGGTTTTATAAGCATTGAGGAGTTGGCGGGCTGGGAAGCCCGCCCCACCTGGTTGGAAACCCACTCCACTGGGGCAATGATCGTGTGTGATCGACACGCACTGCCACCTGACGTTCCCTGACTTTGCGGGTGTGGTCCCGCAGACACTTGCCGAGGCGCGGCGGGTGGGTGTGGACAGGGTCATCACGATCTCGACGACGACGCAGGATGCGGTCGAGTGCCTGCATGTGGCCAAGGCGCACGAGGGTGTGTATTGCTCGGCGGGGGTACACCCGGGGTACGCGGACAGGGGGCCGCACAACTGGGCCGAGCTCGGGGCGTGCATCGCACACGCCAAGTGCCTGGCGTGGGGCGAGCTTGGGCTGGACAACCATTACCCAACGCCCGACAAAGGGACGCAACTGGCGGTGCTGCACGAGCAGCTGGAGTTTATCGCGGCAGCGCGGGGGAGGGGGGTTGATAAGCCGATCATCCTGCACTGCCGGGAGGCGTTTGATGAGCTGGTGCCGATCTTGCGGGCCTCGGGGCTGGATACGCGGAAGATGGTTTTCCACTGCTTTACGGGAACGCCCGCGGACATGCGGCTGCTGCTGGATATTGGCGCGATGGTGAGTTTTACGGGTGTCGTTACGTACAAGAACGCTCAGGGTGTGCGTGAGGCGCTCGCTCTAGCGCCGCTGGAGCGGATCATGATCGAAACGGACGCGCCGTTCCTGCCACCTGAGCCAGTGCGGGGCCAGCGCCCTTGCACGCCGGCGATGAGCCGGATCACCGCGGAGTTTGTCGCGCGTGAGAAGGGCGTGTCTTGGGATGCCTTCCACGCGCAGATCAACGCTAACTGCTCGCGGTTCTTTGGGATCACTTGAGGGCGTTGCGCAGGCGCACCTGTTGGGGGGGTTTGCGCGTAAGGTTGCTTATCCATGATCCTTGCGGCTTACTTCAACGCGCTGGACCCGATAGCCGTGCAACTTGGCCCGCTGGCGATCCGCTGGTATGGCCTGGCGTATGTGCTCGGGTTCACAGGCGGCTATTTCGTGCTCGTTCGGCTGGCTAAGCGGGGGCTGATCGACCTGCCCCACCACCGCGTGGCCGACGCGCTGCTGCTGCTGGTGCTTGGGGTGCTGCTGGGCGGCCGGCTGGGGTATGCACTGGTCTATGACCGGAGTCTGCTCACCGGCGTGAGCTCTTCGTTCCCGTTCTGGAGCCTGCTGGCGATCCATAAAGGTGGTATGGCCAGCCACGGGGGGATCGCGGGCGTTGGTGTGGCGTGCTGGTTTATCTCGCGCGGGTTTCGGCGCAGCGACAACCCGGCCATGCGCGAAGGGCAGACCAGCTTCTTGCACGTAACTGATATCGTCTCGCTGTGCGCACCGATCGGGATCTTCTTTGGGCGGCTGGCCAACTTCATCAACGGGGAGCTGCTCGGGCAAATCGTGGCCGGGCCGGGCAAGCCCGCGCCGTGGTGGAGCGTGCGCTACCCGCAGGAACTGGGGACAGCACAGGCCCCGGCACTTGACCCGCAGCAGCAGGGCGCGCTGACTGCTTTGGTCGACAAGGTCGCCTCCCCGATGGACAGCTACAACGCGGGCCTGGCCCGGCTGGTCGCCTCGGCGGGGCGGTACAGGGCGGAACTCGAGCCGCTGGTCTCGGCCCGGCACGCCAGCCAGTTGTATCAGGCCGTGGGGGAAGGGTTGTTGGTGGGTGTGGTGGTCTGGTTGATCGCGGCCAAGAGGAGGTCGCCCGGGGTGGTCACGGCGTGGTGGATGATCACCTACGCCGTGGCGCGGGTTGTTACGGAGATATGGAGGTTGCCCGACGCGCAGTTTGCCCAGGGCCGGCCGATGGGGTTGTCGCGCGGGCAGTGGCTGAGTGTGGCAATGGCGTTCGTGGGCGTAGGGATTCTGCTTTGGGTGCGGCGGCACGCGGGGGTGAAGAGGCTGGGGTGGGCGCAGCGGCGAGCATAACGTGCCTGCGGGAGCACGCTCAGGGTGGCGCGGCCTTGGGCACTTTGGGTATGATCGACTATGCCCACCATCGGCAAGCCTGCGGCTTCATCCTTTGATCTGCTCGCGCAGCGCAGTGAGCAGGTGCGTGTGCGGCTGGTCATCGGCGTGCTGGTGGCGTTGGCCGTGCTGGCGGTTTTGCGCCGGCTTGCCGGGGGCGTGACGATGAACTCGCCGGTCTTCTGGTGGACGCTCGGCCTGCTCGGGCTTGGCGTGGCGTACGAGTCGTGGATGTTGCTGGCGTCGAGGCGGGCCATTGCCGCCGATCGGGTGATCGCGGAGTGGCGTTGGCGCTTGAACGCAGCGATAGAGGTTCTGATCGCCGTGGGGCTGCTGGTGATTTTGCACCTGTTCTCGCCGAGGGGTGAAGTGGCGGCGCTCTCAGCGCCGGCCCTGCTGGTGCTGCCGATGCTGGTGCTGTTGTCGGTGCTCCGGCTGCGGCCGGCGTTCACGCTGTGGACGGGGCTTGCCGGGGCCGGGGCGCACGCGGTGCTGGCGGTGCGTGCGTTTGCCGTCAGCGGTGCTGAGGAGTCGGCGTTGCCGGTGTACCTCTCTTATTCGGTTCTCCTGGCGATCACGGGCGTGGCCGGCGCGGTGGTGGCCAGGCGTGTGCGGGGGTATGTCGAAGCGGCGGTGCGCGAGGAGGCCGAGCGCAAGCGTGTGCAGATGCTGGCGCGTAACACGCTGATCTTTGGGCTTGCCAAGCTCGCCGAGTTTCGGGATACCGATACGGGCTCGCACTTAGAGCGCATCAGCGTCTATTGCGGGCTGCTGGCTCGGCAGATGGCCCCTAGCCGGGCGTTCATCGATGACGACTGGGTGCAGACACTAAGCGTGGCCAGTTCGATGCACGATATTGGTAAGGTGGGTATACCGGACGCCGTGCTTTGCAAGCCGGGCCGGCTGACGGACGACGAACGGCACGTGATCCAGCGCCACCCGGGGTTGGGGCACCGCGTGCTGGCCGAGGTGCTCGCCCGCAACGGCGGCGACGTGTTGCTGCAGATGAGCGACCAGATCGCCGCGTGCCACCACGAGCGGTGGGACGGCGCGGGGTACCCATCGGGGCTGGCAGGTGAGGCGATCCCGCTGCCGGCGCGGATCGTCGCGGTGGCGGATGTCTACGACGCGCTGACAAGCCCGCGCGTCTACAAGCCGGCGATGTCGCATGCCGAGGCGTCGGGGATCATCGGGCAGGGGAGCGGGACGCAGTTTGACCCAGCCGTGGTCGCGGCGTTCAACGCGGCGGCGGGGGAGTTTGATGACGCGCGGGGGAGGATGGCTGGGGGCGGCCATAGATAGAGGTGTATGGATGCCTATGCTGTAACTTGTCGTTTTTTCGCCGTTATCCCGGCCTGCTCACGGGTCTTTCGCTACTGCTTTTGGTGGTGTATCTGGTCGCATCCCTCGGCGTGATTCCGTCGTCGAGGGTCGTTACGGGGTGGTTCGGGCAGATGGTGGGCGAACGCTACCCATGCGAATCCTGCGGCTGCGGGTGCGCGTCGGCCACCGAATGCTGGACGCACTGCTGCTGCCACACCGAGCAGCAGCGGCTGGTGTGGGCGATCGAGAACGGGGTGATGCCGCCGACGGTCGTCGAGTTCAGTGATGAGCAGTGGATTGCGGCAGCGAACGCCGTGAAGCCCGGCAGCGCACACTGCGTCATGTGCGTCGAGCGGATCAAGGGTGAACTGCGGCAGGGCATCGCCACACGGCCGACCCACGACCCTTCGTGCGTGTGCGATGGCTCTTGCGTTGGCGGCTGCGGGAAGTCGTGCTGCGGCACCGCTGTCGCCGGAGCGGACAGCAAGGGCTCATCGTGCTGCGCCGCCGGCGGTGACGAAGAGCAGTCGTCTTGGCCGGGGCCGTCGATGTCGGCACTCTCGTGCAAGGGTCTGAAGCAACTACTGACGATGACGCTGCCGCCCGCGCCTCCGATGCGCGTGATCGACATCATCCTGCCCGAACCGGTGCCGTTCGTGCCGGAGTGGCCCCGAGACGCCGAGTACAGCTCCCTAAGGCTCGATGTGCCCGAGCCGCCGCCGCGAGCGTGACGCTTCCAGTTCGTCGACGTTGATGTGCCGGCCCGTCGCCAAGTGGCCGACGGCGTGTGTGCAGCGTTCATCCATCGAGCTCGCCTCGATTCGGTGACGCACGTTCGTGGCGTTCGCTTGGGCACGGCCCGGGGATCGCTCGGACACGGCATCTCGTCGACGACCCCTCATATCCACCTCGATTCTGCGGCGTGATCCGGTCGTTGGGCCACGGCGCGAAGTCCCCCGTTACGCATCGCGCCGTCTCGTCTTTGGACGAGAGGGCCATCTGTTCTCACGCGTTTATTCGTTCAACACGCTCCTGAAGGAGATTCAGAGATGAAGTCTGTTCTTGCTCTTGTCGTTCTGTCCGGTCTCGCCGTCAGCACCGCCACCGCCGCCGAGGTCGGCATTGCCAGTGGTTCGGCCACCATGTCCTTCGACCTTCCCACGTTCCTGGTGCAGTCTCCCCTGAACACGTTCGACGCCGCTTCCGGCATCACGGAGACTCGCGATCAGCTCGTCAACCTGCCGGGGAACAATCCGTCGGCGTCGCAGACCTGGGTCACCAACCCTGTCGGCACGCCCAGCCCCACGGGCCGCACTATCCAGAGCACCACGCTCACCATCGACCCATCCAACGTGCTCGGCACATGGGGCGGTGCCACGAGCGACTTCGGCGCGTTCGCTATCGGCGGCGAACAGATCGGCTTCGGCGGGGTGACCCGCTGGACGCTCGATCCGGGCATCTCGGGCGTGCTGCTCTTCGGTGACTGGGCGCTGCGCTACTCGCCGTCTCGCGCCGGCACGTTGGCGGGCTCGACCACCAACGTCCGTTCGGGCCTCGTGCTGACCAGCAACATCGACTTTGCCAACGCCACGTTCGTGGACATCGGCAACGCCAACATCTCGGTGACGGGCAACACGCTCTCGATCACCGGCGACATGCTGCTCTCCGATGGGCTGATCGCCCTTGGCTTCCCGCAGTCGAACCTGGGCCTGGACGCTGGCGACTTCACCTTCACCGCGACGCTGGTTCCGGCTCCGGGCGCTGCTGCCTTGCTGGGTGTCGGTGGTCTGCTGGCTGCGCGTCGTCGCCGGTCCTGATGCATTCAACGCCTTCGCTCCGGGGCGCGGAAACGCGCCCCGGAGACTTGCCTTGCGAACACGCGACGAGGACTCGCCTCATGACGCATCGACAACCACACCGCGGCTTCACCCTGATCGAGTTGCTCGTGGTCATCGCGGTCATCGCGCTCTTGATCGGGCTGCTCGTACCGGCTCTATCGGGGGCACGCCGCTCCGCCCGGCACGTGCTCTGCATGAACAACATCCGCCAGTTCTGCACCGCCGACACGATGTACCTCAACGACTACAAGCAGTTCCCGCTGATGAGCCCATTCGTGCCGACGAGCATCCGCGTTGAGCGGCTGCGGCAGATCGGCGACTACTTCAACATGACCGTGCCCGAGGGCGAAGCGATCACGTGGCCCAGGCGTGCCGAGCAGCCCAAGTGGATCAACTGCCCGTTCGCCGCGACGTCGGGATATGCCGAGGGGCTGACCGTGGGCGGCGGGCTCTACACCGGGTACGCCTATGTCGGCGGCCTTGAGCAGTCGCAGTTGGTCCGCTCGGGCTTGGGCACGGTTGCCAACAAGGGACACGCGGCGGACAGCCGCGGACTGAATCGCGGCGTGCTCTGGGCCGACACGCTGACGGAGTTCTTGACGGCGGACGAGCGCCGGTACGAGGTCTTTCACACGCCGCCGAAGGCTCCTCGCTACTCCGACTTCCGCTTCCACAAGCCCGAAGTCGAGGGGATTCATCGCGGCTGGTCCGACGGCTCGGTGGAATGGTTGCCGGGCAGCAAGATCAACCTGAACGGCATCGGGAGCCCGGACCTGCGGTTGCAGACATTCATGGGCAGTTACTACTTCTGAATAATGGAGCACACATGCAAAAGATTTGGGATTCGTCGAATGAACTAAGCCGACGCGAAGCGATCGTCGCTGGGATCGGATCGCTGGGCGCGCTCGCGGGCTTGGCTGCCATCGCCAGCGCTCAGCCGGTATCGCAGCAGCCCGCCACCGCGCCCCGCGCCTCGCAGGGCGCGATGACGCCCGAGCAGCACGAGGCGATCCTGCGCCCGGGCAAGGAGCGGATCGCGATCGTGCTCTACCCGCAGTTCACGGCGCTGGACGCCATCGGGCCGCACCACGTCTTCATCAACATGGTCGGCGCTAAGGTGCTGCTGGTCGCCAAGACGATGGACCCGGTGCCCAGCGACACCGGCTTCTCGATCACGCCCAACGCGACGTTCGACCAGATTACCGACAAGCAGACACTGGTACTCGTGCCCGGCGGCACCACCGGCACCCTCGATGCGATGAGAGATGAGGCGACCATAAAATTCCTTCGTCGCCAAGGGGCAGAGTCCGAGTGGATCGGCAGCGTCTGCACCGGCTCGCTGGTGCTTGCCGCTGCGGGCTTGCTCAAGGGCTACAAGGCCACCAGCCACTGGCTCACCCGCGATGCGCTCAGGGCCGGCGGCGCGGAGCCGGTCGCGCAGCGCTACGTCGAAGACCGCAACCGCGTCACCGGCGCGGGCGTCACCGCCGGAATCGACTTCGCGCTCCATCTGGTGCAGAAGTGGCGAGGCACCACGTACGCCAAAGGCGTGCAGATGTTCATGGAGTACGACCCACAGCCACCGTTCAACAGCGGTTCGCCCACCAGCCCCGACGCCGAGCCCGCGATGGTGGGCATGCTCTCGGCTATGCACGAGTCGTTCGGTCCCAAATGCGAGGCCGCGATCCGAGCAGCCCTGTTCGCGCAACGTGGCAAGTGAGCATCACCCATCTTCGACAAAGTTCAAATCCTGCCAAAGGTCTCGACTTTTTAGCGGTTTCGGGGGCACCTTCCCAGGCATTTGAACCGGCTCTCGCGCGACGCAAATTCTGCCCGTGCAACGAGAAGGTCCTTCGACGCGCTCGTCGAAGGGCATGATCTCTCGAAGAATCGGGGCGAGAGGATTTGAACCTCCGACCTTCTGGTCCCGAACCAGACGCGCTACCAAGCTGCGCTACGCCCCGTCAGTGGCGGACTATACACGCCCCGCTCCCTCCAAGCGAATCCCCCGGCCGCGGTGCCCATGCGCGGGTGCCGGGGCCTATCCTTGGGCCGTGGCGTGCGGCATGGGAGGTTGCACCCGCGTCGGCCTGGCCGGGGTGTCCCGGTGGTCGGTCTTTGATCGATTCGCTAGATCGGTGCGCCGCCCGCCGCACCATGCAAACGGGCCATGTCCATGAGCAGCACGAGTACCACGCTTGCCGCCACGCCTGCATCGGTCAACGGCTGGAACGCCGAGTATCTCCAGGGGCAGTATGAGCAGTACCTGGCCGACCCGGCCGCGCTGACGGTCGAACTCCGGTCGTTCTTTGCCGGCTTTGACCTGGCGATGCGATCGGTGCCGGGTGGGGGTGCTGGCCCGGCTGTGAGTGGTGGCCCCGCGCCCGCCGGGGGGGAGTTGCGCGAGGCCCTTCGTTTGCACGCCGGGGTTACCTCGCTGATCTGGGCATACCGCCGCTTCGGGCACTTTGCGGCACAACTCGATCCCTTCAAGCGGCCCCGCGTGGGGCACCCGGAGTTAGACCTTGCAGCGCACGGCCTGACAGCCGCAGACCTGAACAAGATCGTCGATGCTGGGACTCTGCCCGTCGGTGGTGCCGCGTGCACCCTCGCGGTAGTGCTCGATACGCTCAAGTCAATCTACTGCGGCAGCGTCGGGGTGCAGTACATGCACATCGCCGAGGTGGCCCAGCGCACGTGGCTGCAAGATCGCATCGAGCAAACCCGCTTTGCGATCTCCCTGAGCACCAAAGAAAAAGCGGGCATCTTCGAGGCCCTCAACAAGAGCGAGCAGTTCGAGAAGTTTTTGCAGGTGCGTTACCCCAGCGACAAGCGATTCAGCCTTGAGGGTGCCGAGACGCTCATACCCGTCCTCGACCGCCTGATGCTCGCCGGCAGCGAGCTGGGCGTGAGCGAGTTGATGATGGGCATGCCCCACCGCGGACGCATCAACGTGCTCATCAACACGCTGGGCAAGACCTACGAGCAGATCTTTACCGAGTTTGAGGGGACATTCCCGAGCGACTACGCCGACGGCGGGGGGGATGTGAAGTATCACAAAGGGTTCTCCGGCGAGCGGCTGCTGCCCAACGGCAAAACTATGGGCCTCGCCCTGGCGAGCAACCCGAGCCACCTTGAGAGCGTCGGAGCCATCGTCATGGGTCGCTGCCGGGCCAAGCAACGCCTACGCAACGATACCGAACGCCGGCAGGTCGTTCCCGTGGTGATGCACGGCGACGCGGCGGTGATCGGGCAGGGGATCGTCGCCGAGCTTGCCAACATGAGCCAACTGGAGGGTTACACCGTCGGGGGGGTCATCCACGTGGTGGTCAACAACCAGGTCGGCTTTACGACCGTGCCTGAGGATGGGCGTAGCAGCCCCTACTGCACCGACATCGCGTTGCAGAACGACGCGCCAGCGTTCCATGTTTGTGCCGACGACCCCGAGGCCGCCGTGGCGGTGGCGCAGATTTGCATGGAGTTCCGCCAGCGGTTCAAGCGCGACTGCTGGGTGGACCTGGTCTGCTACCGCAAGTACGGACACAACGAACAGGACGAGCCGGCATACACCCAGCCTGTGATGGCCGGGCTGATCAAGGCCAAGGCCAGCCCTGTAGCTATCTACGCCGAGCGGCTGGTGCGCGAGGGCGCGCTGAGCGAGGGTGCGATGGCCACGCTCCGCGAGTCGCTGATGGCCCAGCTCAACAGCGCCCAAGACCTGGCCAAGAGCAAGGGCAAGCCGCCGAGCATCGACCCAGGCGGTCGGCGTTGGAAGGGGTATGGCAAGCAGTTCACCTTCCACCCGGTCAAGACGGCAATCTCAAAGGCCACACTCAAGGAAGTCTGCGATGCGCTGGGGCACGCACCCGAGGGGATGGACCTGCACAAGAACGTGCGTGCCCTGATGGCCGCGCGGCAGGCGCTGGGCGCGGGAACGGGTCCGATCAGTTACGCGGATGCTGAGAGCATCGCGCTCGGGGCGTTGCTGCTCCAAGGGGTGGCCCTGCGCCTGAGCGGGCAGGACTGTCGCCGGGGCACCTTCAGCCACCGCCACGCGGTGGTGCGCGACCAGAAGACCGGCGAACCCTTCACCCCGCTCAACAACATGCGCCCCATCAGCGCACTGCCCGACGATGCCGGGAAGCCTGGCCCCGACGGTAAGCCAACGCAGGCGCGGCTGTGCGTCTACGACTCGCCACTGAGCGAAGAGGCCGTGATGGGCTTTGACTACGGCTATTCCCTGGCCGACCCGAACATGCTGGTCATGTGGGAGGGTCAGTTTGGCGACTTTGTCAACGGCGCACAGGTGCTCATCGACCAGTACATCGCCAGTGCAGAGTTGAAATGGAACAGGTGGTCGGGGTTGACGCTCCTGCTGCCACACGGGTACGAGGGCGCGGGGCCTGAGCACAGTTCCTGCCGGATCGAGCGGTTCTTGCAGCTGTGCGGCAACGACAACATTCAAGTAACAATGCCGAGCACGGCAGCACAAATCTTCCACCTGCTGCGCCGCCAGGGCAGCCCCGACCGCAAGTTCCGCAAGCCCCTGATCGTCGCGACGCCCAAGAGCATGTTGCGCGTGCAGACGAGCAAGGCCGAGGAGTTGCTGACGGGCACGTTCAGCGAACTGCTCGATGACCCGCTCTTTGCCGGGGCCCCGGGCATCAATGGCAAGCAAGGGCCGGACCGCAAGGGCGTTGGGCGTGTGGTGCTCTGTGCGGGGAAGATCTATCACGAGTTGGCCAAGCGGCGCGAGGAGTCCAAGAAGTTTGACACGGCCTTAGTGCGTGTCGAGCAGTTCTACCCCTTCCACGCGGACCTCTTTGCCGAGATCATCAAGGCCTACCCGGCCAAGGCGGAGCTGGTCTATTGCCAGGAGGAACCGCGCAACGCCGGGGCTTTCCTGTTCATAGACGATGTGCTACGCAACCAGTGCGGGGTCAAAGCCCTGCGTTATATCGGCCGGCCGAGCAGCGCGGCCCCGGCGACGGGGAGCAAGAAACTCAGCGAGAAGCAGCAAGAGGCGATCCTGGCCGAGGCCATCGCCCCTGCCGCGGTCAAGGACGCCAGCAAGGCGGTCAAGGCGTAGGCCCTTGGGGGGCGCGCCGAGTTTGAGATCGGGCCAACGAGTCTGTTTGACGATGCACCCCGGCACGCCGGCGTGCCGATAGAGACCCATTATGCCAGCCGACATTATTATCCCCGAGTTTGGCGAGTCTGTTACCACCGGCGTCATCAGCCGGTGGCTGGTCGAGGACGGGCAGACCGTCGCGCGCGACCAGCCCGTGCTGGAACTGGAGACAGACAAGGTAACCGCCGAGGTCGTCGCCCCGGCTGCGGGCGTGCTCAAGCACGCGGCCAAGGCGGGGGACACGGTGCCCGTCAAGAGCACCGTCGGGCAGATTCTTGACAGCGGCGCAACCCCCGCAGCCGCGAAGGCCACACCCGCCGGAGCGGGACCGACAGCCATGCCCGCCAAGGCCCCCACTGCTTCCCAGGCACCAGCAGTCAAGCCCGCCCCGGCCGCGGCTGCCGAGACCAACGGCCACGCAGAGGTCCGCGCCACTCCCCTGGCCCGCAAGGTCGCCGATGAGCAGGGGGTGGACCTCGCCCGCGTCCCAGGCACCGGCCCGGGCGGGCGCATCCGCGAGAGCGACGTGCTCGCGGCGGCCTCGGTGGTCGGCAAAGCACAGGCCATCGGCTCCGGTGGCATCGCCGCCGGTGCAACCACCAAAGGAACCCCGACAGACAAGCCCGGCAACCGGCGCGAGAAGCTCAGCCCCCTGCGCCAGCGGATCGCCGCACGCCTGGTCGAGGCGCAGCACAACGCCGCGATGCTCACGACCTTTAACGAGGTCGATATGTCAGCCGTCATGGCGATACGTAGCAAGCACAAGGAAGAGTTTGAGAAGAAGCACGGCGTCGGGCTTGGCTTCATGTCCTTCTTCATCACCGCCGCGGCCAACGCGCTCAAGCAAATCCCCATTGCCAACGCCTATCTCGTCCAGGGACAGACCGGCCTGGAAGTTGAGTACCACCAGTCGCAGGACATCGCCGTCGCCGTCAGCACGCCCAAGGGGTTGACGGTGCCGGTGCTGCGCAACTGCGGTCAACTCTCTTATGCGGGCATCGAGCGAGGGATCAAGGACTTGGCCACCCGCGCCCGCGAGGGGAAGCTCACGCTCGACGACCTGCAAGGTGGCACCTTCACGATCACCAACGGCGGCGTCTTCGGCTCGCTGATGAGCACGCCGATCCTCAACGCCCCGCAGTCGGCGATCCTGGGCATGCACACGATCAAGAACCGCCCCGTCGAGAACCCCGATAAGCCCGGCGAGATCACGCTGCGCCCGATGATGTACCTGGCCCTCTCCTACGACCACCGCCTGCTCGACGGCTCTGATGCGGTTACGTTCCTCGTCTCGATCAAGAACGCCCTGGAGCGCCCCGAACGGCAACTGCTTGAGTTGTAGCGGCGTGTTATCACGCCATGCTTGCAACGGGCCGATAGGGGCCAGACGCCGGGCCGTTGTATGCGGACCTTCGGGGCGATCTGGAGGGGCAATAAAAACTCCGCCGGCGGTTTGTGGGGCATCTTCTTTGGCCGACCGGTCAAAAATGCCGCACTTTCATGGATCAGTCGGCGTATGCACTACGGAGATATACACGTGATCAAGACTCAATACGTATCGTCAGCCGTGGGCTTGGAGGGTCGAATGCCTGCATCTGCATCTATTTCTGGGTTGGCGGGGACCAACCCTCTGCCGAATGATCTGCCCGAGGTCTGGCATGCTCTGAACACTGATTCCGGCGCGGACGTTGCGATCTGCAGCGCCGACGGGCGCATCCACTTCATCAGCTCCGTCCTGTCATGGTGGGCGCCGATCCGTGCCTTTGACGACCTGATCGGCAAGAACCTGCTGGAGGTCTTCCCCAGGCCCATTGCCGAGGAACGCATCACGCTGATCAAACGCGTCATCGAGACGGGCAAGCCCGTGATGCTGCACGCGGCGTGGAAGGGGATCCGCACCCGCACGGTGATCCGCCCCCTCCGCTCGCCCGCCGGGACGATCGACCGCGTGCTGATCGTCGGCCGGGGGACGGTCCCCTCCGATGAGACGCGAGCCACACAGCCCGACTTTGAGGTCGTCCAAGCGCAGCACGTCGACAAGGGGCAGCTCGCCCACCTCACGCCCCGCGAACTGGAAATCCTGGCCCTGATTGGCCAGGGCCTAACGACCGCAGCGATCGCCGACCGCCTCTACCGCAGCCGCAAGACGATCGAGGCGCACCGCCTGAGCCTGGGCATCAAGCTCAAGGCACGCAACCGTGTGGACCTTGCCCGCATCGCGGTCCAGAGCGGGCTGGTCGCCCCTTCCGAGACGACCTCTCCCGAGCGCAGCCGGCGCGGGCCACGTTCCAGCGGCAAATCCCCTGGCCCCGGCGTAGGCCCGAAACTCTGACCGATCATCCAAGCACCGTTCCCCCCGCGCCCGGCCCCGTGCCGGGCGCTTTCGTACCCGCTAGCAACCAAGCAAACGACCAACTGCCGGGCGTGCGCGACGTGCGGATACTTATCCGTGCCCCCAACCACTCCCCAGAGCAGCCAGGTTGTCCCCGCTGAGCTCAAGCCCTGGATGCTCAAGTTCTTTAACGCCCGTATCCTCGGGCCGATGGTCCGCCGGGCCTGGCACGCCGTGCGCCTGGCTGCCGACACTGGGGATCAACCCCTGGATGATCTCGCCGCTCACAGGGGGCCTGCGATCGTGGCGATGAACCACCACTCCTGGTGGGACCCGATGCTCGGGCTCTGGCTGTCAGACAAGTACCTCCCGGGGCGTCCTTGCTATGCCCCGATGGAGCGGGCACAACTGGCCAAGTTTGTCATCCTCAAAAAACTCGGCATCTTCGGCGTCGATCCCGACGACCCCGCCACCCTCCCGTTGATGTCGGCCTACCTCGGGCAGCTTTGGGCACGCGACCGCCGAGCGGTCTTGTGGATCACCCCGCAGGGCCAGTTTGCAGACCCGCGGGTGCCGATCCACCTGCGCCCGGGCGCCGCCGCGGTGGCCGCCTCACTGCCGACGCCCCCGCTGGTCGTCAGCCTCACCACCGAGATGGTCTTCTGGACCGACAAGAAGCCCGAGCTGCTCATCCGCGCCGCGGCCGTCGCAGCCCCGCTCTCGCCCAGCACCCCCTCCTGGCACCGCGCCCTGACGCGGGCGATGCAGGCGAACGCCGATGCCTTGCGCGACTTGGCCATCACACGCGACCCCGGGCGTTTTATCGTCATAGGCGGCGGCGGTGCCGCACGCACAAATATCTTCTACGACGCCTGGCTTACCCTACGCGGGCGGGGCAACCGGATCACCCCCACGCCGCGATAGCACCGGGCAACCTTGAGCGAATAAACCGATTTGTACCACTACTCACTCACACGCCCCGGCGGGCACGGAAAGGCAGGATGATGACAGCAGTCGATTGGGTGCTCGCGTCCGGGGCCTTCATGGCGCTCGTCGCCCTGGTGATGACGTGCATCAACCTGCGCCTGTACCAGCCCGCGCCGGCGGCGGGCCCGGGCATTGTCGGTGGCTCTGGCGGCAGGGATTCCGGGCCGGTCGTCTCAGTCTGCATCCCCGCTCGCAACGAGGCGGCGAATATCCGCGCGTGCGTGCAGTCGCTGCTGGGCGGTACTCTGGAGCACATCGAGGTGCTCGTCTACAACGACCAGAGCACCGACGGGACCGGGGCGATCCTCGCCGAGATGGCCTCTCTCGACAGCCGGGTTGTCCTTCCCCTCACCCGCGCCCTGCCCGCAGGGTGGAACGGCAAGCAGTTCGGGTGCGACACCCTGGGCCGATCGGCACGGGGCGACTGGCTCCTCTTTACCGACGCCGACGTGCGCTTCCACCCCGATGCCCTCGCCCGCACGCTCGCCCAGGCACAAGCCATGCGCCTGGACCTGCTGAGCACCTTCCCCCGCCAGATCACCGGCACCCTCGGCGAGCGCCTCGCCGTGCCGATGATCTTTTTCATCCTTTTTTCCTACCTGCCCTTCCCGCGCATGCGCCGCACGAGCGACCCGGCGGCCTCAGCCGGGTGCGGGCAGTTCCTCTTCGCCCGGCGTGAGGCCTACCTGGCCAGCGGTGGGCACGCGGTGTTCAAGGACTCCATGCACGACGGCGTGAAAATGCCACGCACGTTCCGCCGGGCTGGGTTCAAGACCGACCTCTTCGACGGGACCGATCTCTGCTGCGTCCGCATGTACACCGGCTTGGCCCAGACCTGGCGCGGCTTCACCAAAAACGCATTCGAGGGCCTCGGCTCGATCGGGCTGCTGGGGTTCATCACGGCCGTGCACATGCTGGCGCACGTGCTGCCGTGGGTGGTGGTGCTGCTCTGGGTCTTCATCCCGGCTTTCCTTACAGTGGCACCCCATGACGAACCCGGCATGGCGCGATTCGCCGCCACGGGGCTTGTCTTTGCCGCCCTTGCCGTGCTGGCCAACATCCTCCAGCGCACGCTGCTGATGGTCCGCTTCCGCCAGCCCCTCGTCGGCGTCCTGCTGCACCCCATCGGCGTGCTGCTGATGACAGCTATCCAGTGGCGCAGCTGGTGGCTGCACATCACCGGCCGGCGCGTCTGGCGCGGGCGCGTCGCTGGTGAGCCTACTTCCGCTTCTTAAACTTACTCTTGATGCTCGGCGTAAACGTCGAGCCCCGCTGCTGGGCCAGCCCGGGCATCCCCGACAGCCCCGGCAGCAGGCCGCCACCGCCGCCCATCCCTTTGACGGCGTTGACCCGGTCCGCCGCGCTCATCCCCCCGAACTGCTGCATGAGTTTGCTGACGGTCTTGAACTGATTAACAAGCCCCCCGACCTGCTCGACCTTGGTCCCCGACCCGCGCGCCACACGCCCACGCCGGCTGTTGTTCAGCAGCGATACGTCGCGCCGCTCCCTCGGGGTCATGCTGTGCACGATCCCCTCGACCTGGTCGATCTGCTTGTCATCGATGTGCAGGTTTTTCATCTCGTTGCCCACGCCGGGCAGCAGGCCCATCAACTGCTTGAGCGGGCCCATGCGGCGCAGGCTCTTGAGCTGGGCCAAGAAGTCGTCCATCCCCATCTGCCCCTTAGAAATCTTCTCCTCGAGGGCCTTGGCCTCGTCGTCGCTGACCTGCTCCTTGGCCTTCTGCACCAGGCTGAGCACGTCGCCCATGCCCAGGATGCGCCCGGCTATACGCGCGGCGTGGAACTCCTCGATCTGGTCCAACTTCTCACCTGTTCCGATAAACCGGATCGGCGCACCGGTAACGGCCTTGACCGACAGGGCCGCCCCGCCACGCGTGTCGCTGTCAAACTTTGTTAGGATCAGCCCGTCGACTTGGAGGCGCGCGTGGAAGGCCTTGGCGCTTTTGACGGCGTCCTGCCCGGTCATCGCGTCGGCGACGAGGAAAATCTGGTGCGGGCGCAGCGCCTTGTTCACCTGCTCGAGTTCACCCATCAGTTCGTCGTTGACGTGCAGGCGGCCGGCGGTGTCAAGGATCACCGTGTCGATCCCCTCACGCCGGGCCTGTGCAAGCGCTCGCTGGCAAACGCCCACAGCCACGCCCACCGCCTGGCCATACTCGGCGGCCTTGTCAGGCTCCCCATAGAACACAACCCTCCCAGCACCCGCTCCACTACTTGGCCCACTGCCGGCGATTCCCCCGACCTGCTCGGCCAAAGTGCGCAGCTGCTCGATCGCGGCGGGGCGTTGCAGGTCAGCCGCCACCAGCATCACCGAGCGGTTGCGTTTGCGCAGCCAACCGGCCAGCTTGCCGCAGGTGGTCGTCTTGCCGCTGCCTTGCAGCCCGCACATCATGACTACCGTCGGGCCCGGGGTGATCTGCAAGACACCCGGGCCGTCTTGCATCATGACCTCAGCGGCCTGCTGGGGCGTAGCCCCCGCGGGTATTGCAGGGGCATCGCCGAGCAGCGCGACGAGCTTGTCGTAGACGATCCCGATCATCTCCTGCCCCGGCTGCAGACTCTTGGTTACCTCCTTGCCCACCGCCTCTTGCATCACCTGGGTTGTGAAATCGTTGATGACCTCCAGTGAAACGTCCGCCTCAAGCAGACTGGTGCGGACCTCGGCAACCGCATCGGCGATGTTCTTCTCGCTCAACTTGGCGTTGCCCGAGAGTTTGCGGAAAAGCCCGTTGAACGAGTCGGTCAGGCGGTCGAACATCAGCGGTGGTCCGTGAAAAAAGTGCGGTTGCGGGGTTGCGGGCCGGTGCGTGCGTGGTGCACGCCAAGGTGGAACAATAGCAATCTAACCCACAGGCCAGGCCAGATCGGCTAGACTTACCCGGCATCGCTTGGGTTTTTCCATTCACCGCTTTGATGGAGGTGTTTGATGGGCAAGTTCATTGCGTTCCTTCTGGTTCTTGGTCTGGGCATCGGCGCGTGGTACTTTGTTACCGGGCCTGGCAAGAACAGCCTTGGCGGTGGGTCGTACAGTGGCAATCAGGCCTCCTCCGGCGGGCATGGCAACCTCCCGGCGGTCTTCGCCGATCTCTCCTTCGAGAAGGCCCTGGCTGAGAACGCCACCAGCGGCAAGCCCCTGGTCGTCAACATGTCCGCCAGCTGGTGCCCACCCTGCCAGCAGATGAAAAAACAAGTCTGGCCCGATCCCAAAGTTGCATCCTGGTTCGCTACCAACGGCAAGGCGATCTATGTCGATGTCGACCAAGACCGGGCCGTGGCCAGCAAACTAAACATCGAATCGATGCCCACAATGGTCGTCTTCAAGAACGGCAAAGAGGTCGCCCGCACTTCCGGCGGGCGCGGGGCGAGTGATTTGCTCACCTGGCTCGACAAGTACAAGTAACACGCACGGCCGGCAACCCACACGGCCACCGACGTGTTCTATTCTTCGGCGTTCAACCCCACACCTCCGCCCAAAGCCGTGCCCACCGAGTGCCGGTACGCGGTGCGTCGCGACCGCGCACGAAACTTCGACCAAGGCCACCCCAACTGAATCGCCAGCCCCACCGGCTCATCACTCCCCACTCGTCGTTTGCTTCTCACCACCCCCGCTGCCGATCTCAGGCTGGTGGATGTAGCGGTCCTCGACAAACGCAAGAACCAAAAGCGTAAAGAGCGTGGCTGCCGTGAGGATCATGGCCAGCGGAAACTGCCCCAGCCCGCACGCCGCACCCAGGGCCGCAACGACCCAGACCGCCGCGGCGGTGGTGATACCGTGCACGGCCTTTTTGCTCTGGATCACCGCGCCGGCACCCAAAAACCCGATCCCCCCGATCAACCCCTGCAGCACGCGGGACAGCTCGGCCTGACCCGGCAGCGGCGCACCGGCCGGCAGCGAGGCCGCCGACTGCTGCCCGATCGCCGCGATGCTCTCGTGGGCGATGAGCATGAACCCGCACGATCCAAGGCTGATAAGGATCATCGTCCGGAACCCCGCCGGGCGGTGCTTCCGCTCACGCTCGATCCCGATCAGCGCGCCAGCCACCAACGCGGCCCCGACGCGCACGGCCAACTCGGTTGTCGTCAAAGGTGCCACGCTGGCACAATAGACCTCCCCGCGGATTCCCGGTCAAAGCCCCGGCCAAGCCCCCAAACAAATAAAATGGCACAAAATCCATTCCACCCCTTGTCAAACCCGAAAGTTGGAAGTAGTCTGAAGTCGTCCTGTCCCGCGGAACAGCCGTCCCGGCCCGCGGAATTCGGACTGTTCCAAGGGAGGTCTGCCGTGTTTACCAGTCCGCACCCGTGTATAGCTCGATAATCGCAGCGAACAATCGTTGCCTTGGCCATTGCATGCTCGGCGTGCCTATAGCCGGCAAGTGCCAACGCCCAGCAGCTCGACGTGCAGAGTCCCCTGATGGGACTACCTCGATCCGGTGAACATCGCCGAGTCGCGGGTCTATGCCCGGCTGTTCTTTGAGTTTAAGGACACGGGCGTCATCTCGCCGGAGTTTGAGAACTTCCGCTTTACCAATCCCGGCCCTACCGGCGTGATGACGCCCTTCTATGACGCGGAGGTCATGTTCGAGAAGATCTATGCGCACCGCCTTGCGCAATTCGACCGGGTTACGCGTATGTCCTACACGCTCAGCGACCTCCGCCGCGATGACCCGGCTGTGGAGGCCGCCTTCAGGCTGTACGCCACGACAGGTGAGCTGCCAACCCCAATAGCCAGCGACGCAGCCGCTGGCACCTCCCCTCCCAACGGCAAGGAACCGCTGATGCCAAGCGGTGAGGGTGCCCCTCATGTAATCAGCCCGATCCTGATGGTGGGATACGAAGGCCTCGATGAGTTCGCATGTGCGCTCCCATGACTTTGACTGGAGAATCTACCGGCGGACATCCTTCGTTCTCCCGGCCCCGTTTGCAGATGTGCTGGCCCCACGGCGTCAGCACGTCATCCTCCCCGAGTCGTTCAGCAAGGAAAAAGTCCCGATCATCAGCGTCTACGCCGACAAGTCCTCCAAGCCCCTGGCCGAGGATTACGTCTTCAAGGTCGGCCCGCCGACCACCACCGTGGACCTGCAGGCCATCTGCCTCTTTACGACCTGCACCGACGAGCAAATCCGCTCCATCCCAGCCGCGCTGCGGGCCGCGGAGATCCGAAACTCACCTGCGCTCACACCCACTTCCCCTTAGGGGGTGTTTTAGAAGTCTGGCTCTGGTGGCACAGGCCTCTGGCCTGTGCGCAAAGGCACGCGTGATCCGCACTGGCGGGACGCCAGTGCCACCATTCGAAACAGCCTCTTAGCCCGTGCCTGATACCCCGCCCATCACCCCCTCGGCAGTTTCCTCGCCTCGGCCAGGTACCACTCCATCTGCCCGCGCACCTCGTGCAATGAATCGCCCCCAAACTTCTCACGCAGGCATCGACCGACCTCGAAGGCCACGACGTTCTCCAGCACCACCCCCGCCGCGGCCACGGCTGAGACGTCCGAACGCTCGTACGCACTCGGCGCATCCTGCTTGGTGTTCAGGTCCACCGAGGGCATGCCGCGCAAAAGCGTGGCGATCGGCTTCATCGCCGCCCGCACCACCACCGGCGCGCCGTTGCTCATCCCACCCTCAGTCCCCCCGGCGTTGTTGCTCGGGCGCACAAACCCCAGCCCCGGCGTTTCGAGGCGCGCCCGGTCAAACGTGATCGGGTCGTGCACCTCGTGCCCGAACCGCCCGGCTGACTCAAACCCCAGCCCGATCTCGACGCCCTTGATCGCCTGGATACCCATCACCGCATACGCCAGGCGCGCGTCGAGCTTCTCAAACCAGTGCATAGTGCTACCGATGCCCGGCGGCAGGCCGAAGACGTGCGCCTCGATCGTTCCCCCGGCGGTCGTCTTATCAACCTTGGCCTGGTGGATCGCCTCCTCCTGCTTTTTGCTCGCCGCTGCATCGGGGCAATAGGTATCGCTCGCGTCGCGTGCTGCTCGCATCTGCTGCCAGTTGGCCTCGGTGATGGAAACGTCCGTCCGCGCCTGGTGCACGCTGCGCGTAAACGCAAAGACCTCGATGCCCAGTTCCCGCAGAAGGCACCGCACCAACGCACCCGCCGCCACGCGTGCGGCGGTCTCACGCGCGCTGGCACGCTCGAGCGTCTCCCGGCAGTCGGTCGTCAAGTACTTCATACTCCCCGCCAAGTCGGCATGCCCAGGGCGCGGCGTGTGGACCGCTGGCGTGCGGGCAAGATCATCTAGCCGAGAGTCCTTGTTGGGCACCTGCAGCGCGACGGGCGCGCCGGTCGTCTGCCCCAGACGCACGCCCGAGAGCACCGTAACAGCATCGGCCTCGATCCGCTGTCGGCCACCACGCCCATACCCACCCTGCCGACGACGCAACTCGGCATCGATAAACGCCACGTCCACCGGCACGCCTGCGGGCATACCCGAGACCAACGCCAGCAGCGTTGGCCCGTGCGATTCACCGGCCGTTTGATAGTCCATGCGTGCCATGCGGCATTATCGGCTAGAAGCACCCCCGGCGTGCGTCGGTACCCCCACACCCGCCCCGACGCCCACGCCCACGCCCCGCGATAAATCCCCCATAGTTACACGCCGGGCAAAGCGCGGCGAGATCGACACATCGTGGCTGACGCAGACCAACGCCGCGTTCACCTCCCGGCACGCGCTCTGCATCAACTCCATCGCCTGCTCGGAGTTCTGCGGGTCCAGCGACGCCGTCGGCTCGTCGGCCAGCACCAGCGCGGGCCTGCACGCGACCGCGCGGGCAATCGCCACGCGCTGCTGCTGGCCCACGCTCAACTTCTCAACGGGACGCCTCGGGTGGGTAATCCCCAACTTCTCCAGTAGTTCCAGCGCACGCGCCCGATGCTCCGCCGGTGGCATCGTGCCAAACAAGAGTGCCAACTCCACATTCTCGATCGCGCTCATGCCGGGCAAGAGGTGGAAGGTCTGAAAAATCATCCCGATCTGCCGGCCCCGCAGCGCATCGCGGGCCGGACCGCGCAGGGCTTGGATATCCGTGCCCGCAACCGCAACCGAGCCGGCATCGGCATCGAGCAGACCGGCGATCAGGTGCAGCAGCGTGCTCTTGCCAACCCCCGACGAGCCAGTGATCAGCAACTCCCCGCCCGGTTCAACCTCCAGCTCGTGCACGGCCAGCACAAAGTCCCCATCCTCAGCGCGGTAGGAAAAACGAAGATCACGCACAGCAAGAGCAGGGACCATGCACCACCCTCAAAGCCCTCGGCACAGGCCCCAGAGCGGGCCGGTGGCCATGACTGGATCGCCACCGACAGGCCAGAAAAAGCGGGCGACGAGGCTTGAACTCGCGACCTACGCGTTGGGAACGCGTCGCTCTACCACTGAGCTACGCCCGCACATACCCATCATACCACCCTGGCCACCCCGCAACAAGCGACAGGGCAGGCCCACACTACCACACTGCAATACACTCACATCCCCCCGGCTATCCTCCACCCCAACGCCCCCTCAATCCGCCCCTGCAAAGGCCCGTCCCGCCAAGAACCTTCTGGACATCCTTCAGCCCGAATGCGTCAAGGCACCCCTGGTTGCCACGGGCAAACGCGGGTGCATCGATGAACTCGTCGACCTCATGGCCGCCACCGGCAAGGTCGCCGAGGTGCAAGCACTCAAAGACGCCATCTGGACCCGCGAGCAGACACGCACCACAGGCATCGGGCACGGGCTGGCCATCCCCCACGGCAAGTGCGCCGGCGTCCGCGGGATCATCATGGCCATCGGAAAGCCCGCAGAGCCGATCGACTTTGGCGCAATCGACGGCAAGCCCGTCCGCCTCATCATCATGCTCGCCAGCTCGCCCGACCGCAACAGCGACCACATCCAGGCACTCGCTCGCGTCAGCCGCATCATGATGCTCGCCGACTTCCGTGAACGCATCTATCAGGCCGCCACCGGCCAAGAACTCTTCGCCCTGCTCAAAGAGCAAGAGTCGCGCTAGGGCCTGCACATGCCCACCACCTCATCAACAACCTACCCCCCGGCCACCTCGGCCCCTGCGCCAACCATCGATGCCTATCTCGCCTCCACCGTCGATGGACTGGACATCCCGTCGAACCTCAAAGAGGCACTCCGCTACTCCCTCCTGGGCGGTGGCAAACGTCTGCGCCCCGTCCTCGCCTGGCACTGCTGCGCCGCCGTCGGGGGCAACCCGGCAGACTCCCTGCCCGCAGGCGCGGCCGTCGAACTCGTCCACGCCTTCAGCCTCGTGCACGACGACCTGCCCGCGATGGACGACGACGACTTCCGCCGGGGCCGGCCCACACTGCACAAGGCCACCAGCCAAGCCATGGCGATCCTCGCCGGCGACGGGATGCTCACCCTCGCCTTCGGGGTCCTGGTCCAGAAGAGCACCCACCCGTCCCTAGCCGCACGCCTGGTCGCCGAACTCGCTCTGGGCACACAAGCCATGATCGCCGGGCAGGTCTACGACACGCTCGGCGGCTTGCCCCCAGGCCTGAGCGACCAGGATCGCCTGGACCTCATCCACCGCAACAAAACCGGCGCACTCCTCCGCGCCGCATGCCGCATGGGCGCACTCTGTGGCCACGCCAGCGAGCGCGCCGTCAACCTCCTCTCGCACTACGCCCAGGCCGTGGGCCTGATGTTCCAGATCGTCGATGACGTTATCGACGTAACCCAAGAAGCACACCACGCCGGCAAACAAACAGGCAAAGACGTCGCCAAGGGCAAACTCACCTACCCAGGCCTGCTCGGGCTAGACGCCTCGCGCTCGGCCATCGCTCGCCTGGAGGCCGAGGCCCTCGACGCCATCGCACCCTTAGGCCCAACCGCCGCACCACTGGCCGAACTCGCCCGGTACATGGCCGTGCGCACGCACTAACAACCCACCATGCTCCCCACCGCCGCGCTGCAGTACGACCTGCCCGAAGACCTCATCGCCCGCCAGCCGGCCGACCCGCGCGACTCGGCCAGGATGCTGGTCGTCTCCCGCACCGACCCCACCCGCATCACGCACGCGCACGCACGCGACCTTCCCAGTTTTCTTAACCCCGGCGACGCGATGGTCGTCAACGACTCGCGCGTCCTGCCCGCACGCCTCACCGGCGCACGCAACGACACCGGGGGCAAGGTCGAGGGCCTCTTCCTGGCCACAGCCGGCGATGAGCGCACCTGGCGCGTCATGCTCAAGGCCAAACGCCCCCGCGTCGGCAGCCGCATCGACCTGACCGACCCCGCCGGGCTGGACACCGGCATCTCCATAGAGCTGCTCAGCCGCACCAGCACCGAAAACCATCGACACCAAGCCGATGATCAAACCGCCGAGCAAAAGAGCAACGACGCCGCCTGGATCGTCCACGCCCTTGGCCGCCCGGACCTCACCACAGCCGTGGCAATCCTCGATGCCGTCGGCAGCACGCCACTGCCACCCTACATCCGCGCCGCCCGAACGCGTGGCGAGCACCCCCCCACCCCCAAACTCGACGCGCACGACCGCGCCGTCTATCAGACCATCTACGCCAACAGCGCGATGACCGGCTCCGTCGCCGCCCCCACCGCCGGCTTGCACTTCACACCCCAACTCTTGGCCGCGTTGCAAACTGCTGGAATCTCACGCTACCCCGTTACGCTGCACGTCGGCCTGGGCACATTCAAGCCCGTGCAGGCCGAGCTCGTCGAGCAGCACCCGATGCACGCCGAGTGGTGCACGATCCCCCACGCAACCGCCGCCGCCCTTACGGCCACGCGCGCCGCCGGCGGGCGCATCCTGGCCATCGGCACCACCAGCGCACGCACGCTCGAGAGTTTCTCACCCCATCACCTCACCACCGGCGGCGAGCATTGGACACGTCTGCTCATCACCCCAGGGCACACCTGGCAGAACGCCGACGCACTCTTGACCAACTTCCACCTCCCAGGCACCACGCTCATGGCGATGGTCGCCAGCCTGCTCGGCGGCCCGGGCGATGCCCACAACCCCGCCTCGGGCGTCGCACGCCTGCAGCACCTCTACGCAATCGCCATCGCCGAGCGCTACCGCTTCTATTCCTTTGGCGATGCGATGCTCATCCTCCCCTAACCGCCGCCACCAACGCCGCCGTCGCACCCGCCGGGTCCGCCGAGCCGCACACCGCCGCGCACACCGCCACCCCCGCGCACCCCGCCGATCGCAACTGACCGACGTTCTCCAGCGTGATCCCCCCGATCGCCAAATACGGCAGCCGCGCAACCTGCGCATCAGCAAGATACTCCCGCAGATACCCCGGCCCACTGACAACCCTCGGCTTGGTCGCCGTCGGGAACATCGCCCCCACGCCGCAGTAGTCCGCACCATCCTCAGCCGCGGCACGCGCCTCGCGCAGGTCGTGCGTCGATACACCCACCAGCAACCCCTCCCCCGCCAGTTTGCGCACCCCCCACACGGGCACATCCTCCTGCCCGACATGCACACCATCAGCCCCGGCCAGCAACGCAATGTCCGCCCGATCGTTGATAATCACCGCCACACCCGCGGGCCTGGCAATCTCCACGAGCGCACACGCACGCCCAAGCAACTCCGCCGAGCCGAGTTCCTTCTCCCGCAACTGCAAGCACTCAGCACCCCCGGCAATCGCCCCGCGCACCACCTCCTGCCATGGTCGCTTGCACGCCGACTCTGTTACCAGCACGCACACCCCCCACTGCCTCGCCCGCACGCCCCCTCCCATCGCCAGCAGCAACCTCTTCTCAACCTCATACGACGCGTACCGCACCTGCTCGACACGCCGGGCCAAGCCCGCGTCATTACTCACCCCCGGCATCTTCAGGCACTCTTCGATCACCCGCAGAGCCTCGGTCAGACGCTTGCACGCTGCATGAGCGACCTGATACAACCCGCTGCGTCTTCCCTCCGCCTCGGTGCTGATCCCCGTGCCAACATCCCCCGGCGTGTCCCGCCACGCCAGCAGCAACGCTGGCTCGCCCACCCCCGCCGCCACCGCCGCGACCTCATGCCGGAGGCTCTTGAGGCGCCCGCACAAATCCTCGCTCTGCAGGCAGAACCGGGCCACATCCTCCATCACGCGCAACGCCTCCCGCGCGCGGTTGAGGTTGGCGTCAAGCATCCGCAGAGACTGATTCATCGCCGATCCTATCGCCCCACGCACGCCGTCTTGCCACGCACCCACCCCGGACGCGGGCTAACCTCGTCCGATGGAAGACCTTTCCAGATCCGTCGCCCGCGCCGCCGCCAAAACCGGCCTAGGTAAGCTCAGGCCGACGGCCTGGCTCCATGGCATCGTCGAGTTCATCGGCTCCAAAACCACCAGCATCATCGAGCAGGTCGGCGCCACCGCCAATCTCCTGCTGCAAATCATCAAGTGGATCTACCGCTCGATCGTCCGCCCCAAGGTCCGCATCGGCCGCCCGAACGTGATCGCCCAACTCGTCCGCGTCGGCGTGCGCAGCATGTTCATCGTCTCGCTTGTCTCGGGGTGCGTGGGCCTCATCCTCGTCCTCCAGATGGCCCCCCCGCTCGACGACTTTGGCCGCAAGGACCTCTCGGCCAACATCCTTGGCGTCTCCGTCCTCCGCGAGCTCGGCCCGCTCATCGCCGCCATGGTCCTCACAGGCTTCGCTGGCGCCGCCATCGCTGCCGAGCTGGGCACCATGGTCGTCGGCGAAGAGATCGAGGCCCTCGAAGCCCAGGCCCTCAACCCCATCCGTTTCCTCGTCGTCCCACGCGTGCTCGCAACGATCATCGGCCTGGCCGTGCTCACCGTGCTTAGCAACGTCGTCGCCATCCTGTCGGGCTTCGCCGTCGCCGTAACCGTCGTCGATATCCCCGGCCAGACCTTCTGGGACAACCTCATGGAGCAGGCCAAGCCCATCGACTTCATCACCGGCATGACCAAGTCCCTCATCTTCGGCCTGCTCATCGGCCTCATCGCATGCAGCAACGGCATGCGCGTAACTGGCGGTGCGGCCGGCGTAGGTAAGGCAACCACCCAAACCGTTGTGCAGTCCATCGTCTGCATCGTCATCGCCGACATGATCTTCACCATCCTCTTCTTCGCCCTCAAACTCAACTAGCCCCCGCTACCCCAGTCAGGCACCCCCAGGCTTGCCCATCTTCACACCCCTAACCAACCTTCACGACCACCCCCCACGCCGGGTCGCAAAAAATCCTCAAATCCCTCGAACCAACGCCCCTTGGCAACCGAAGATACCTTCGTTAAAGGCCCACGCGAATCCCGACGGCCACACATGAACCCGTCCAAGATCCCCGCGTCAAGGCCCGTGATTTCACCCGTCCTGTCTGCCGTATCTGTTGGAAGTTCTGGCCCGGCCACCCTCGGATGGTCCCAGGCAAACCAGGCCAGAGTGTGCCGCGGGCGACGGCCTGCGGAAAGAAAGCTGGGCGACCGGCGATCCCCGGTGTCGGCTCGGCAAGGCCACTGCCTGGCACTGTTTGGCCCCCAGCCAAACACCCACGCCAGGCAGGCATTGAAAAGGAGGTGATCCAGTGCAGAACTCTTTCGGATCATGTTTCGCTGCGAAGTACGCAGGAGGGCTTGGCCTGAAGCCCTGAAGCTTCAGAGCCGCTCGACGGAGCTGGTTTGTTCACACCCCGCGTCGGCCACGGGCCGCACAAAGGGAAACTGAACGGCCCAGCCCTGGAAACTGCTGCGGGTTCATCCCACAGCCAATAGCAAAGCATGCATTCATGCACGGCCCGCGCCCCACAGCGCGGGCCGTTTTTTTCAGATCGCCGATGTTTCTCGTGCGGAACACCTCCCCCAGAACGTTCTGGCCGGGAGGGACAAAGGTGGGATTATCCAGTTCGAACGCGCGAGATTCAGCTGGGATCGATCTCACATCCCCGCGCAGCAAGCAACCCCCACTTATGCACACTGTCTACAAACCCAACCTCAATCCTCCCGATCATCCGGCTCGAGCTCATCGGTCCGGTTCTGCAACTGGCTCTTGAGCCGTGCCAAAATCAGGCTGTGCATCTGGCTCACCCGGCTCTCAGAGAGGTCAAGCGTCGAGCCGATCTCCTTCATCGTCATTTCCTCGTAGTAATAGAGGATCACAATCAACCGCTCGGCACGCGAGAGCCCGCGCGTGAGCATCTCCTTGATGTCCCGCCGTTGGGTCTCCAGCAGCGGGTTCTGCTGTGAGTGGTCCTTGATAACGTCGATCTCGGTAACTTCCTTGTTCCCGTCGCTGTTGAACGCCTTGCGGTTCAGCGACACCGTCATCACCGCGCCCGAGTCCTTGAGGATCTTCTCCAGGTCTTCACCCGTCGCCCCTAGCGCCTGTGAGACCTCGTCGTCCGTCGGCGAACGCCCGTTGCGCATCTCAAACTTGTCGCGGATGACCGAGACCTTCGCCGTCCGGTGCCGAACAAGCCGGGGCACCCAGTCCATCGCGCGCAACTCATCAATGATCGCCCCCTTGATGCGCGTGGCGCTGTACGTCTCAAACTTCACGCCCTTGGCCAGGTCAAACGCATCGATCGCGTCCATGAGCCCAAACTGACCGGCAGACATCAGGTCTCCAACGTCCACCTCATCGGGCAGCCGGGTGTAGGTCTTCTCGGCAATGTACCGCACCAGCGGCAAGTACCGCTCCCAGAAATAGTTCCGTATGTCGGGCCTCTGCGTCTTGGCGTATTCCGCCCAGATCTCATTCACCGACAACTGGTCAAACTCCACTTTGCTGCACGCGTTCGCCGCCGTCAGACGCTTGCGCGTCCCACCCTTCATTGGCGGGTTCCCGTTGTTGCTCCCACCCCCACCCTTGCCACCGGGCACAACACCCTTGCCAATCGAGGGCTTCACAGGCAGACCATCCGTCTGCGCAAGAGATCGAACCGCAACAACCCGTGCAGAAGCGCCCCTACCGGCACCCCCACGCACGGCGGAACTGCGAACACCAACCGCTGAAGCCTTCATCCGAGACATGGTCGACTCCTTGACCCATCTACACAGCTGGCAACAACTACCCTGCACAGCCCCGTCGGCCTCCCGGCCTACAGCACCATGCACGATCCTGTGCCCGCCGCAACCAGAGTGGGCGAATGCCCAGCTCCTGGCCGCCCGGTGCGCTCAGCACCGAGCTTTGTCGTACACCACCCCGCAAAGGCCCAGAAAAGAGCCCCGCCCGATGGTCCACTTGCCTGTCCGCCCGTCCGTGGGTTTTCAGACGGATAGAGCGTAACAGCCGAAAAGAAATTTTCAAGTCCTCACACAACTATCAACAAGTCATCCACAATCTACCCACACCGATCTGCTCAGAAACACCCCATCACCCCGACGCCGGCTCCTCCTGAGCCTGATTGGCCCTCTGCCCACCCTCCACCAACGCCTGCTCCGCGGCCAGGCGCGAGGCCTCCTTCGCCTGCTCGGCACGGTTGAAGATCGTTTCACTGATCACCCCCGTGCTAATCCGCCCGATCACGTACCCCACGGCCGAGCAAACGACCATCGCCAAGATCGCCCTTGGCACCGCCACCTCGATCGGGTTGGAGACCGACATGTTTGCCAGCATCGCCACTACAAACCCCGAAAGGCCCGTGCACGCGGCGATGCACTTGGTTGCGTCCTGATCGTGCATCTGATGATCTTCCTACAACCACCCAGCCCATCGAGTGCGTGCGCACGCACCGCCGGTGGCACTTGAGGTCTTTCGGCTAGCGCCGGACGCTCCTGAAGCCGCAACTGCCGGGCCAAGCGAAAACTGCCGTTGTTTTTTGCCCGCTGGGCAACCCCACCCCTCACCTCAACCCACACGCCCACCAACCAAACGGGCCAAACGATCCCAAAACCCGATCGCCGGGGGAAAGCGGTTGGCATCGCGTACGGCCACCTGCAACACCCCTGCCACGTGCGTCGCCAACTGCCCCACTGCCAGGCTCGCCCCCGAGGCCGGCGCACCGAGCACAAACGGGCACCGCGCCCGCACCCCCTGCGGCACCGCAACATCCTGCATCAACGCCCCGGCCAGGGGCAACTGGACCCCCAAAAACCTTGCCCCCACCCCCGAGACGCGACCGGCCACCTCTGCCGCCTCCTGTGGTGAGAGTGCCTGGTTGACCACCAGTTGCGGCGGCGCAAAGTTGGTGCCCATCCGCCGGGCCGATTGGCAGAGCGTTTTGATCAGCGCATACGCATCGGCGATGCTCGTCGGCTCGGGTGTTACGACCACCAGCGTCAGGTCCGCGCACAACGCGCTGGCACGCACCAACTGCCCCATCCCCGCGCCGGTATCCAGCAGCACCACATCCGCCCCGGCCACGCTTGCACGCAGGTTGCGCAGCAGGGCCACCTGCTGGTGCTCGGGCAGGTCGGGCAAACGCCCCATCCCGACCGCACCGGGTATAAGACGAAACCCTCCCGGCGCGGCCATCGCCAGCTCTTCAATCGGGCAGGCCGGGTCGAGGGCGGCATCGAGCCTTGCACGCGGCGAAAGCCCGCACAAAACATCCGCGTTGGCCAGGCCAAAGTCCATGTCCACCAGCGTCGTCCGCACCGACCGCGCCGCCAAGGCCGCCGCCAGGTTCACCGCCAGCGACGTTTTGCCTACACCACCTTTTCCCGATGTAATCGTAACGATCCGCGGCCCGACCACCGCCGGCGCCTCAACGGGCCACGCCTGCCGGCGTCCCGCTCCGGCCATCGCGCGCAGACGGGCCGCCTGGTCATCCAAGGCACCCGCCGTGCCCGGGTTGGTCCGCAGAGCCGTCATGCCGGCAAAGCCCCCTCGAGCACCAGCCGGGCCATCCGCTCGGCCCGCGTTGGCTCGATGTCGTCGGGCACTTCCTGCCCGGTGGTTACGTAACTCAGCCGCACGGGCAGCTTCGCCTGCACGCGGGCGGTTACATTGACCAGCAGCCCGAAGTTCACGGCCTCGTCGAGTTTGGTAAAGATCAAATGGTCCGGCTTGAGCCGTGCGAACCGCTCAGCCGCACGCGTCAGGCTCCCCTGCCCCGCAACGCTCGACAGCACCAAGTGCGTCTGGTCGGGCTGAGCGGCCTCCAAAAACTCGGCCAGTTCATCAAGCCTTGCCGAGTCCCCAGGGGACCGCCCGGCTGTGTCGATCAAGATCACGTCGCAGTCGGCCAGCTCCGCGCACGCCGAGCGCAACTCCTCGGGCGTCAGCACCACCTTGAGCGGAACGCCGATGATGTTGGCATACGTCCGCAGCTGCTCAACGGCGGCGATGCGGTAGGTATCACAGGTGATCATCCCGACACGCTTGCCGTGCCTGAGTTTGTGCGCCGCGGCGAGTTTGGCCAGCGTCGTCGTCTTGCCCACACCCGTCGGCCCGACCAGCGCGAGCGTAAACGGCCTTCCAGAAGGCGGCCTCGGCGGTGGAACGTGCAGGTTTGCTGAGGGAAACAACCCCTCAAGCCTGCGGAGCATCCCCTGCCGCACGGCCTGGGCATCGTTCAGTTCCGCCGGGGTCAGTTCATCGCGCAACTGCCCGACGATCTGGTCGGCCAGTTCCCGGCTGACCTCCGCCTCGATCAACCTGAGGTAATGGTCAAGCAACGCCGAGGGCATCGGTGCCGCACCCGTCGGGGTTGTTTGCAGCACCTGACCAACCATGCGCTTGATCGCCGCCAGTTCGTCGCGGAGCGACTCACCCTCGACCGGCACCAGCCTGGGGCCAGGCTTGTCGAGCACGGCGGCCTCAAGCGCGATCGCCGCGACTTCTTTGGCCGGGTGGGACTGTGCAGGCACGCTGGGTGCAGCCGGGCCGTTGTTGATGCTGGGTTTGGCGGCGTTGCCGGTGCTGGCCGCGTACGCCCGAGCGAACCCCGACCGGGCTGGCGGTGGTGCAGAGGCAGTGGCTGCCGGCATCGCCTCAACCTGCGCACCGACAGCCGCACCGATAGCGGCAAGTTGGGGCTGCGCCTGCGGCCTCCGCCGCGGCGGCATGGTGTTGACCCCAATCGTCGCGGTAACCTCTACCTGCGGCCTGCCGCCAAGGCCAAAGATCGTGCCGACCTTGTAGACGCGGGTGTGCAGGATCACCGCCTCTTTGCCCAGGTCTTTCTTGACCAGCACGAGCGCATCGGCCATGCTCGGTGCGCGGTACGTCTTCAATCGCATGTCTGCCATCCATGGCCCTCGCAAACGCCGGCGTCCTGCCCGCGCAAGCACGCATCATCGGCCATCGGTGCGCGATGCGTGCAGACTTGACGCACCACGCGCAACTCGTGCGCTCACGCCGCCGCCTGGGGCGACCGCGCACCCTCACCCGTGCTCAGCGCAGGCACCAACGCGACAGACTCGGCATCCACCCCAGGCACGATCTCGTTGTACCCCAGCACCACCGCCCCAGGCGCACCCTGCTCGATGATCTGCCGGACCACCGCGCGCACCGTCGGCGAAGCAATCACAATCGGCGTGTGCCCCCCGGCTGTAACCTGCTGCAACCCACGCGTGATCTGGTCGCTGACACGCTGGGCAACCCCCGCGGGCATCGTCAGGCTCGTCCCCGCGGCCGAGCGGTCGATGTAGGCGTTGATCTGATCCTCCAGCACCGGGTCCAGCGTGCAGCAAACGATCCGTGGCCGGCCCGTCTCCCCCGTCGTGGCGTGCTGCTGGCAGATCGCCCGGCGGAGCGCGTTGCGCACATACTCCGTCAGCACGTCCAGGTCTTTGGTCTTGCCGATCCAGTCCGCCAGCGTCTCGAGGATTGTCTCGGTGTCGCGGATCGGCACACGCTCGCGCAGCAGGTTCTGCAGCACACGGTGCAGGTCCGCCGTCCTGACCGCGCCGGCCATCGCCTCCTCGACGAGCTTCGGGCTTTTGACCTTGAGCTGCCCGATGAGTTCCGAAACCTCCTGCCGGCTGAGCAGGTCCGCCGCGTGGGTGCGGGCCGTCTCCGTCAGGTGCGTGGCCAGCACCGAGACGGGGTCGACAACGGTGTAGTTGAGCGTCTCGGCCTTGGTCTTGAGCGTCGGCTCGATCCAGTACGCGTCCAGCCCGAACGCCGGCTCCTTGCCGGGCATGCCCTCGATCGGGCCGGTAGAGATACCCGAGTCGATCGCCAGCAGTTTGCCCGTGATCGTCGTGCCGCGGGCCACCACCGCGCCCTTGATCTTGATGCGGTAGTCGTTGGGCTGCAACTGCAGGTTGTCGCGGATACGGATCGGGGGCATGATGATCCCCAGCTCCCCGGCCAGTTGCCTGCGGATCGCCGAGATGCGGTCGAGCAGGTCTCCGCCGCGGGTGGTGTCCACCAGCGTTACGAGCCCAAAGCCGATTTCTAGTTCCATCGTGTCGAGCTTCAGGAATGTTTCCGGCGCGGGCGCCTCGGCCTTGACCTGCTGGGCGTGCTGCGTCTGGGCCACCACGGCCGCGGCACGCTGCGTCTTGCCACGCACGAGCATCACACCCAGCAGCGTCAATATCCCCGCAGTCGCCACCAGGGGTGTCGTCGGTAGCGGCGTCAACGCCAGCAGCATCAGGAAGCCGGCGGTAACAAACAGACCCGTCGGCTGGCTGATGATCTGGATGCTGATGGCCTCCCCCAGTTCACCCTTTGCACCGGATCGAGTTACGATCAGCGCTGAGGCGATCGCAACAACAAACGCCGGGATTTGGCTCGTCAGCCCGTCGCCGATGGTCAGTTTGGTAAAAACCGCCACGCTCTGGCCCACCGGCCACCCGCGGTCGAGCACCCCGATGGCGATCCCCCCGATGACGTTGATCAGCGTGATGATGATCCCGGCAATCGCGTCGCCACGCACAAACTTGGAGGCACCGTCCATCGCACCGAAAAAATCCGCCTCCTGCGCGATCCGCTCACGACGACGCTTGGCCTCCACATCATTTATAGCCCCCGCGTTCAGGTCCGCGTCGATGGCCATCTGCTTGCCGGGCATCGCGTCGAGGGTGAATCGTGCGGCCACCTCGCTGATACGCGTAGCGCCCTTGGTGATCACGACGAACTGCACGATCACCAGGATCAAGAAGATGATCACGCCCACGATGATCGACTCGCCGGCGACAAAGTGCCCGAACGCCGAGATCACATGCCCGGCGACGGCCTCGGCCTCCGCCGGGCTTGTCGCGTCGGCCGTCAGAATCAGCCGCGTGCTCGCGACGTTGAGCACCAGACGGAAGAGCGTCGTCGCCAGCAGCAGCGACGGGAAGACCGAAAAATCCAGCGGCTCACGCATGTACATCGTCGTCATCAAAATCACCACCGACAACGCGATGTTCAGGCAGATCAATAGGTCCAGCATGAACGGCGGCAGCGGCACCACCACCACCATCATCAGCAGCACAAATCCCACAGGCAAAATCAGCCCGCGGTACTTCTGGATCATGTTGACCCACGCAGGGGCACTCGGATTCAAAGGCAGGTCAGACATATTCACTCGTTCCGAACCAGATCTAGAAACTCAACGCCGCCCTCGGCAGATGCACGCCTCAAACACCAATCACGCCGCACGACCCTGCAACCGGTAGACATACGCCAGCACCTCCGCCACCGTCTGATAGAACCGGCTGTCGATCGCCTGCCCCACCTTCACGTTCGCGTAGAGCGCCCGCGCCAGCTCTGGCTTCTCAACGATCGGGACCCGGTTGGCCACCGCGATCCGCCTGATCTCAAAGGCCATAAAGTCCGCACCCTTGGCCACCACCACAGGCGCGGCCATCTTCTCAGTGTCGTACCGCAACGCCACCGCAAAGTGCGTCGGGTTCGTCACAACCACGTCCGCCTTGGGCACGTCCCGCTGCATCCGACCCTTGGCGATTTCACGCGCCACGCGGTTGATCCGCGCCTTGAGCTCCGGGTCGCCGTCAGTCTCCTTGCGCTCGTCCTTGACCTCGTTCTTGGTCATCTTTAGGTCCTGGAGGTGCTGCCACTTCTGATAAAAATAATCGATCAGCCCGATGATGACCAAAATCGTCAGCACCCATGCGAGCACCTTGAAGACCAGCAGCGCCATCAACTTGAACGCCGGCACCACATCCAGCAGCGGCAGCGACGCAAACTCCTGCGCGTAGACCACCACCGCTCCGCCGATCGTCGTCAGGATCAGCACCAGTTTGATCACCGCAAAGCCGCTCTTGACCAGGTTCTTGAGCTTGAAGATCCGCTGGAACCCCTCCACCGGGTTAAGCCTTTCGAGCTTCGGCTCGATCGCCTTGGTGCTGAGCACAAACTTCACCTGCTGCAGGTGCCCCAGCAGCGAGACGAGCGTGATGACCCCCACGGCCGCCGCCAGCACCGGCAGCCCACGCACGCACGCTCGGCCCAGGGCCACCCACGCCGCGCTCGGGTCGAGCATCTCCTTCATGTCCGCCGCGCTGAGGTTCTCACGAAGGATCGCGCCGAAGACCTCCACGCACACAGAGCCAAAGTACCACAGCATCAGCACCGCCGCCGTCAGGTCCACCGCCGCGACAAGCTCGGGGCTTTTGGCGATGTTCCCGTCATCGCGGGCCTTGTTGATCTTCCGCTCAGAAGGCTGTTCGGTCTTGTCGCCCATGTCCTCGGCCATGTCAGTGCCCCCCCGCCGGCGTCGCCACACGCCCGGACGACCAGAGCAGCTCGCGCCCAGCCTGCGAGATGTGATCCATGATCGCCGAGTCCATGATCCTCACCGACAGGATCAACGCCGACAGACCCAGCAGAATCTTGAGCCCAAACCCGAGGCTCATCACGTTGATCTGCGGCACCGTCTTCATCAGCATCGCCGTCGCGATCGTCTCGACGAGGATGATCCCCAGCATCGGCGCCGCCACACGCAGCGCCAGGTCAAAGCCCGAGACCAGCATCGGCAGCACGTGGTGCACCGGCGCCCACCCCGTGCTGAACCCCCCGATCGGCACCGCCTCAAACGACCTCGCCACGCTGAGGAAGAGCACCTCGATGCCGCCCAGCGATAAAAATGCCACCATCGCCAGTTGGATCAGCACCTCACCGATCAGGTCGCTCTCGGTCTCGAGCGCGGGGTTGTAGATCGCCGCCAGCCCGAGGCCCATCTGCTGGCCCATCAAAACCCCCGCCACCTGCACCGCCGCGACGGGGATCAATGCCAACAGCCCGATCACCACGCCGACAAGCACTTCCACCACCGCGATCACCGCCAGCGAGAAGACATCTATATCTGCGGGCAACGCCGGGGCCTTGACCAGCGGGAAAACACCAACCGCCATCGCCACGCACAGCAGCACCTTCACCGGCATCGGGATCGACACGTTCGCCAGCAGCGGCGCAAAGACAAACAAACCCGAAAGGCGGAACGCCACGAGCACCAGGGGCACAAGCTGCACGACCAGTTCATTCATCCATCACCAACCACCACAGTCACATCACACACCAAACGCGCCTATTGCCCATTGCCTATCCCCCTCTACCCCAACGTAAACATCTCCCGCGCAAACTCCAGCATCCGCTGCACCGTCCACGGCAGCAGCAAGATCAACACCCCGATCATCACGATCATCTTGGGCGCAAAGCTCAGCGTCTGGTCCTGGATGCTCGTTACGGCCTGAAAAATGCTCACGATCAGCCCGATCACCAGCCCCGCCGCCAAGATCGGCAACGCGATCTTCATCGTGATCAACAGCGCCGACCGCACCGCCTCGAGCATCGCCTGGTCTTGCAGCATCGCCCAATCCCCCCTTTTAGCAGGCCAACGACAACAACGGGTGCACCCACGCAACGGCCTCACGCCCAAGCGACACGGCCGCCTCTATCGGCACCGGCGCAGGCACCGCCGGCCGGGCGAAGCTCTGCAGCAGCGTCCCCACGATCAACTGCCAGCCGTCCACCAGCACAAACAGCAGCAACTTGAAGGGCAGACTGATCAACACCGGCGGCAACATCATCATGTTCAGCGCGATCAAAATCGTGCTGATCACCAGGTCAATAACCAAAAACGGTAGGTAAATCCGGAACCCCATCAAAAACGCGACCTTCATCTCGCTGAGCACAAACGCCGGCACCAGCGAGATCATGTCCACGTTCGCACGCGTCAACTTCGCTGGATTGCTCGTGTCGATCCCCCGGTAGTTCAGTACCATGTACAGCGACGAATAGTTCCCCGTTGCCTCGATCTGCGCAAACATGAAATCACGCACCGGCTGCTTGCCCGCCTCCCACAACTCACCATAGCTCGTAATCGTCCCGTTCTTATACGGCACGATCGCTTCAGCGTTGATCCGGTCGATCGTCGGGCTCATCACCAAAAGCGTCAATATCAGGCTCAGCCCCAGCAGCACCTGCGTCGGGGGCATCTGCTGCGTCCCCAAGGCCTGTTTCAAAAGACTCAGCACGATCACGATCCGCAAGAAACACGTCGTCATCAGCACGATCGTCGGCGCCAGCGTGATCACCGTCAGCACCAGCAGGATGTTGATCCCCGTCGAGAACCCACCACCAGGCCGCCGAACCGCACCTTCGCTCACCCCACCGTCACCGCCCTGCCCGCTCCCGCCAGGCAGCGCCTCCGATGCGCCCGCGATAATCGACAACGGGTTGAAATCACCCACACCACCAAGCCCCGGCACCGCAGGTGTTGGCCGCACTGTCGCGCTCGGGATCCCAACCACAACCCCCCTCGCGCCCGCCCCACCATCATCCGGCGGGCCAACCTGCGCTACCCCAGGCCGCGCGAGCAGCATCACCAACAACACCATCCCCAGCACACGCCCCCTCACGCCGCACCCCCGGCCACGCCACCCCTTGATGCCACTACCTTCAGCCGAGACAACCGATCCCGTAACGCCTCATCCTTGCTCACCGCATCCCCCGCCACCAACGCCTCATCCCACACCACACCACCTGAGCGCCCGAACAACCTCGCCGCCAACCCGCGCCCACCGGTCGCGGCCTTGCCCTCTGCCTCGCCGAGCATGCGGTTAAACGCGCTGGCCGGGCCGGTGCTCTCACTCTCGGATACCTTCAGCAGGATGCTGGCAACATCCTCACCGGCGGTTACCTCTGTCAGCGTGCTCAGCGTCCCCGATCCGGCACGCGATGCCAGCGTCTGCCCGATCAGCAGCACCCGCTGGTCCAGCTTGATCAGCAACAGGTTCTGACCGCGCCCAACCGGATACCTGCCGAGCATCTCCATCACGCCTGCCGGCGCTCGCACGCCGCTGGTCAGGTGCCCACCGGCACGCAGCAACCGCTGCAGCAACCCCATGCCCACAAAGATCACCACCAGCACGATCCCCAGCGGGAGCGCCATCGACCCCAGCGCCGTCCACGCCGACGAATCACCACCAGCATCACTCTTCTTGGCCACCGCCGAGGGCGCAGATGGCACAACATACCCCGGCGGGAACAACGCCCGCCCCTGCTCGGCCATCCCCCCCCCCCACTGCCCCCACTGCCCCCACTGCCTGGACCGGCACGCTTACAGACGCATCAGCCCCGGGCCCCACCTGCGCCGCACCGACGTTCGCCGCCAGCAGAAGCATGAGCACAAAGCCCAGCACCCACGCCAGCAGCCCGATCGCCACCTTCCGCGACCCGCCGATCCCACCACCCCGAACGCGCATCGGCGACCCCGCCGATGCCGAGATACCAGTTTGTCCCACACCTGATGCCCGCATACGCCCTCCGGGCTTGTGCCGACCACCGATGCTCACATGTGCGGCCAGGCTCCGCCCGGGCACGCGTGGCAGACATATAAACTCACGCCGCAGGCTTGCTGTCGGTCAACTGATCGATCATTTCCTTGCTGAAAACCTCGCTGATGCGGATGCAGAAGTTGTCGTTGAGCACCAGCACCTCCCCCCGCGCAACCGGCCGGTCGTTGACATAGATGTCGACCGGGTCCCCTGCCAGTTTGTCTAACTCAACAACCGTTCCGTCACCAAGCTTGAGCACGTCCTCTAGAAGCATCTTCGTCCGCCCAAGCTCGATACGCACGTTCAACGCGATATCGCTGAGCAGCTCCATCCCCGCCGGCAACGACTTTGATGACGACCCCCCAAAGTCCGGCAGGCTCACAGGCTGCACCGCAGGCGCCCCACCGTTGTGCCCACCACCTCCGCGCACCGACACCGCGCCGGGGTCCTCGCGCATCGCGGCCTCCATCGCCGCCATCACTTCCGTGCCTGTCTTGACCGCCGACGCGCCCGCTTCCCCCGCAGGCTTGGCGTTCATCTGCTGCGCAGCGGCAATCGCCTCCTTGGCCGCCTGCAAGGCCTGCTCGGCTGAGGCGCTGCCAGCTGCATCGGTTGTAGGGTTGGGAATCTCGTCGGCCATCCTGGCGCTCCTGCTCGCCAGCCATCCATGGCCAGCAAACGCACTCATCGGCGCAAACGCGCACAGATCAACACTTCCACGTTACCCCCACGCCCCCCACGCGCATTTTCTGCACGCACCACCCCACCAAAGCCCGTTCAGAACTCAGCCGGGAACCCCCGGCAACGCGGGATCAGCACTCGCTCAACCACCGGCTCATTGGTCTTCTCGTCCATCCCGCCCACCTTTATCAAAAACGCCGTCACCTGCCGGCTCAGCGTCTCGCGGTCAGGGCTGGCCAACTGGTTGTGGTCCGCGTTGGCCACCATCCGCCCGATCTCCTGCTTGATCTCGCCCTCGCGGCTCTTGATGACCCCCTCAAACTTCTCCGCGTGCTTCTTCTTGACCTGCACCGCCACCGACAAGTCCCAGATCCACACACGCCCCTCCTTCATGTTCTGGAACTTGTCCTCAACGACCTTGATCTCCTTGATCCCCTCACCCTCGCTGCTGACGACCTGCACGTCCTCCATCTTCGCATGGCTCGCCTTGGGCCCGATCATGCTGAAGATCAGCACCACCGCCACCGCCTCGATGATCATCACCACGCCCACAATCCCGATCATCTTGATCGGCAGCCCCTTCTTGGCAGGCTCGGCCGTGACCTCCGCTGCTCCCTTGGCTTCTTCCTTATTGCCTGACATGGCTCATAAACTCCTTGCAACACCCACAACCAGCACCCGAACGCCCCCCATCCCCACCACACTCATCGTCGCGCCAACCCCCCGCCTGAAGTTCACGCCGCACGCGGCTGCGCGATCCCACCACCCTCACGCCCGAGAACCTCATCAAACCGACCCAACACCTCACCCTCACCCTCACCCGCACCGATCGCCACCACACCCTCGGCGATTGCCGTCGCCAGCAACTCGCGCCGGGCCGTGCACTCCATCTCGATCTTCGGGAACCTCCACGCCAGCGCGTGCATCATCGGCGCGGCAACCACCAGCATCACCAGACCGATCACACCATTGCGGGTCATCCCACCAGGCTCCTCCAACGCTCCCAACGCCCAAAACAAAGCCCCGGCCATGAACGCAAGCCCGCAGATCGGCGCGGCAAACCCCAGCGCACGCCCGACCGACCTCCACACCCGATCACGCCGGGCGATCCCCACCGATTGCGCCAGCAGTTCACGCCGAATCTCCGCCGCGTTGCGCCCCGCCGCGACCATCGCCAGCCCACGCAACAACACCGGGTGCCCGGCATCGACCACACGCACGTTCCCACTTCCACCCCGCGCCGCGGCGCGCAACCGATCGGCGATCTCCCCGACCGGCACCCCACCCCGAGGCGTCCACAGCCGGTCCAGACGCATCAAACGGGCGGCCACCATCGCGCCGATGACGCCACCGACCAGCCCACCGATCAACGCAAACGCCGCATGCACCACCGGGCACTCCTTCCCCTTGTTATCGGGTGGCCCGGCTACGAAGTTGAGCTTCTTCCCTCGGCTTACCGACCGATCGTCAACAACTGCTGCAAGAGCTGGTCGGTGGTCGTGATGACCCGCGACGCCCCCGAGTAACCCGTGCTCGCCAGGATCAGGTTGACAAACTCCGCAGACAGGTCCACGTTGGAAAGCTCCAGCGAACCCGCAAGCACCTCCCCGGTGCCCGATTGCCCGGGAATGACCGTAACCGGCGTGCCAGCGTTGGCCCCGTTGGTGAACAGGCTCTGGCCGACCTCCACAAGACCCTCGGGGTTGCTGAACGCCGCCAGCGGCACCTGCCCCAGCGTGCGCGTCAGCCCGTTGTCAAAGCCACCCGTGATGATCCCGTCATTTCCGATGGAGAACGACGACAGCGTCCCCAGCGAGCTCCCGTCGGCCGACTGCATCGTCAACGGGTTGGCCCCCGTGGGGTTGGCAGCCGCCTTGGCACGAGAAAAGTCCAGCGTGAACGTCAGCGGCACCGCCGCGCCGGCGGGGCCGCGGTTGAGCGTGATCGAAGGGGACGTGCCCGGCAGGAGATTCCCGTTGACGTCAAAGTCGATCGTGCCAGTAGTGATCCGCGGATCCCCCCCTACGTTGTCCGGGCTGTTGATGTCATACCGCCACCTGCTGCCGGGGACCGCGGTTGTGCCACGATCCACCATTGTCATCGTCAGGTTCAGATTCACCCTGTTGCCCAGTGAGTCGAACACGCTGAACTGCGTGTACTGCGACTCGCCGTTGGCGGTCAGAACAGGGGTAACCGTCAGCGGGCTTGTCGCCGCCCCGGCCGGCGGCTCGACCCTCAGCATGGTGGTTTGCAGATCGATGTTGTTGTTTTCCCCCGAGTTCCCATTGATCCGCACCACGCCACCGGCTTGCAGCGTAACGCCCGGCGTCGGGGTCTCGCCCGTGTTCTGGATACCCAAGCCCCGGGCAAGAAAGTCCATCACGTCCTGCAGCGTCGTCGTTGCTGTAACCGTCAGCGTTGCGTCCGGCACGGGGTTCGACCCCTTGAGCACTCTACGCAGCGCGATCACGTCCCCTACGGCTGCGATCGGGTCATCCGATGGGTTCCGCAGGTCCGTTACCAGGCTCGTCGTCGCAATCGTGCCGGAGATGTCCGTCATCGCCGCCAGCGTCTGACGCGATCCTGTCGTGGCGACGAAGCTCCCAATGTTAAGGTCCGGGTTAAGCGTGTTGTTCAGCGTCCCGTTCATGATCGCCGTCGTGCTCGCCTCGGCGATCCGCAGCCTCCCCAGCGGGATCGTCAACGGCGTCAGCTGCGTCCGGTCTACCTGGAACGTGTTGTCCGAACTCCACCCCAGCACGCGGTCCCCCGAGACGTTGACCAACTCCCCATCGGCGTTACGCGTAAAAGAGCCGGCACGCGTGTAGAGCGTCTGCCCGCCCCGGTTGACCATGAAGAACCCGTCCCCGGTGATCGACAGGTCCGACGGGCCACCCGTTGCCGACAGCGAGCCGGTGGTAAAGTCGCGCTGCGTCCCGGCGATCGTTACGCCCAGGCCCACCTGCCGGGGGTTGGTGCCCCCCGTCGCCGCGCTCGGGCCACCGCCCAGGCTCAGGTTGCGCGAGAACTGCGTCGCAAAGATCAGCCGGGAACTCTTGAACGCCGTCGTGTTGACGTTGGCGATGTTGTTGCCGATCGTGTCGAGGTTGCGTGAGTTGGCCGTCAGACCCGAGAGGCCCGTGAACATTGCGACTGTTGATGCCATGATCCGTTTCCTTCCTGGCGGCTTGTCGTCGCCATGTTCCTTGCACTTGTTGTTGCCGACGTTGTGGCCCCTTGACGCGGGCCTCGATCAACTACTTCCGCCCCGGTACTTATCCCCCAAGTGCCAGACCACCGACATTCCTCGCCCCAGGCACCAGCCGAGAGAGCAGCTCATCGGCCGACGCGTGCAGTACCGACGCATCAGCACCCGTGCCCCCACCGGCCGCGGACGACCACGTAACCGGCGGCACGCTCACGACGCCGTCGACCCCGTCGAGCACGCCCGACTGGTCGCTCAACTGCTCCTGGACACTTCTATTCTGCACGTCCACCACCAGCGCCATCCCGTCCATCAGCACCAGCGCACGCGAGAGGCCCGCCGCCTGCGCCTTGTCCACCGCACCGCCCAGCCGCTGCTGCTGCTCGGGCGAGAGCGACAACCCAACCGCACGCCCCACGCTGACGACCTGTTCGGTCTCGATCTGCCCGGCCCGCGCCTGCCCGAGCAACGCGGCAAACGCATCACCCAACTGGCCCGCACCACCCGCACCCACACTCGCCCCCGCCCGGGGCGTCGATGCACCCGCAAGCCGGGATAACAACTTGATCGCATCCATACTCATGACGGCTCAACCCCGTTGCAATACCTGCCAACACGCAACACACATACAGACCGACGAACCCGTCTGACCCCCAACCAATCACGGCGGAGGCGGCGTGCCAGTGCCACCGGTGCCACCCGTGGTCCCCGTGCCGCCGGTGGTCCCCGTGCCGCCGGTGGTGCCCGTGCCGCCAGTACCACCCGTGGTGCCGGTACCACCCGTGGTCCCCGTGCCGCCGGTGCCACCCGTGGTGCCGGTACCACCCGTGGTTCCAGTGCCGCCCGTGGTCCCCGTGCCGCCGGTGCCACCCGTGGTGCCGGTACCACCCGTAGTACCCGTGCCGCCGGTGGTGCCCGTGCCTCTTGGCGGCCCGTTATCTGAAAAGACACTGACGTTGTCCACGTTGCTGAAGGCCACCTTCGAGCCATCGTCGAGCGTCAGCACCGGACCGTCCTTGGTCTTGGCAACCGACAGCACCAGCCCCGAGACTCGCGCCGCCGTCCCGTTCAGCTTGGTCCCCACGCCCGAGATCGATGCACCCAGCAGCCCACTGGCCGACGCAAAGCTGTTCTGCCCCACCAGCGTCTGGAGGCTGTTGCTCAGCGACAGCTGGCTCTCGATGTTGCGGATGCCCGAAATCTGGTTCAGCAGCGTGCTGGTGTCGTTGGGCTTGAGCGGGTCCTGACGCGTCAGTTCCGTTGTGATGATCTTCATGAACTCAGAACTGGACAGCTGGTTGAACCCGCCGCCAGCACTCGAGCCGGTCGATCCTGCGGCAACACCGCTACTGCCGATCGCGTTAACAGCCATGGGGGACTCCTCATCCGTAACACCGCCACCACAGCCCTCTAGGTGAAACCCTCTCAGGCCACCTGGTCCAGCCGAAGTGTCAACGTTTCGAGGACTCCGCCCTCGCCATCACCACCCGATGCCGGCCGCGCCGACACGCCAGGCTCGCGCTCCGCGCTCACCCCGGCATCATCCTCACCCGCGATCGGCGTGCCAACCGATCCAGCCCCCGCCGGGGGCACCTGTGGCGCAAGCCCTGCGTCCAACTCCACCGTCAACCCCGCAACGCGCAAACCACGACGCTCCACACTCTGGCGCAACTCCTGCACACTCTTGGAAACCGCAGCCTGCGCCAACTTCGTCCCAACCTGGAAGTGCAGCGACACCGCGTCCCCGGCCACACGCATCTGCACACGCACCGAACCCAACTCCAGCGGCTCCAAACGCATCGTTACCACACGCTGCCCGCTCGGCGACGGGATGTGCCGAAGCACCGCCGACATCCCCTCGGCCAACTGCTGCTCAACCGGCGCACCCGCCCCCCCACTATGAAGCCCCCCACCCTTGCCGGCCACACCGCTGGCACTCGGCCCGCCGACTTTCCCAGTCAGACCAGCAAGCGACCAGATCTCAGACCGCGCATCGGCACGCTCACCGCCACGCCCCTCGGTAACACTCCCACCCTCGCTGAGCACACCCGCGACACCTGCCAGCGTCGGCAAGTTACCCATCAGTCGCTGGCGTTCCACGCCCGCAACACTCTGCTGCACGCCCCCTGTCTGCTTCTCACCCTCGGGCACCTCACCGCGCCCACCATCGCGCACATCCCTGTGCCGATCGGCATCCGCACCCCTGGCCGACCCCCACGGCTGCTCCGCACTCTCTGGCACCTCCGCACCCACCCGGTCTAACCCCGCTGCACCCTGATCCTCCCCAGCCGGGTCTTGCACCTCACCCAGTCGCCGTGCCCGCGCCACCTGCGCGACACCCTGCGAGCCGGACCTGCCCAGCAACTCACCAGAAACCTTCGCCGACGCCGATTTTCCAGGCAGATCGCTAACAATTTGCGCCCACCCCGCACCCTCGCCGGCAACCTTCTCCTGCCCGCCCTCCTGCGCCACCTTTATCTGAGCATCTTCAGCAACCACCGGCGACGGCCGACCCACCTCCACCCTCGTGGCGACACCCGCCGCGTCTGGCCGGAACGCCAGCTCCTGCGCGCCGGGCTGGGCCGGGGACTTGAAAGTTTCCTTCTGATCCTCAACCAGCTTTACTTCATCAGCCGGCTCTGCCAACTGGCCACCCACCACGACAGGCTCGGCTTCCTTCGGCTCAGTTGCCTTCTGCACAGGCGCTTCAGACACCTCTTGCGCAACATTGCGGATGTCGACCGCTGGCCCATCCATGAGCACTGGCCTGGTAACACCCTCTGCGTTACTCTCTGCGTTAGATTCTTGCTCGACGGCTACCTGATCCGCCGGCACCTTGGGGCCCTCTACCCCGCCAGGCTGCACAGCGGTCGGGCGTTGCACAGGCTTCTTCGTGGCCCGTGCCGGTGCTGGCACCGGGGTGGTCGATTCTTCGGTCGGTGCCGGTGCTTCCGGTTCGGTTGGGGTCTTGCTCTCTGGTTCTAGAACCGGATCGGTTCCCTCCACCTCATCGGGTTGTTGATCGGCGATGGGGATGACCTGGGGTGTTTTCGGCTGCTTGGTCGGAGTCGGTGTGGTGATCTGGACACCCTCGGCTAGCGTCTCGGGCACTGAATCAACTACGGCTGGCTTGATTTGCGTGGGTTGCTGATCTGTGTCGGCACGTGCCTCAGGCGCCTGTGCTTCAACCACAGCGGAGAGCACCTGGTTCTGAGCCGGGGCGGGAGATTTGGGTTCTGGACTGTTGCTCTGTCCTTCTGCTTTGACCTCTTTGCCCGCGCCGTCGATAGTTTTCTGGTCATTCGGCTTGGCCTGGTCCTTGGCGTCGCGTGCCTCGGCTTTTTTGAGGGCGTCCTTGAAGGGGTCAGATTCCTGCCAGTCTTTGCGCTGCCGCGCACCCTCGGCGCGGGAAGGCGCATCATCGGCGCGAGAGGGGGCGTCGGCGCGGGGTCGGGTTGCTGTTGCATCGGCCCGGCTGAAGAGACGCTCGGGCAGGAAAGGGCTCGGCAAAGGTGTTGTTTTCACGGCAATGGCGCTCCGGCAGCCGCGGTTGCTCCGCCGCGCTGCCGGATGGCTTCTAGCAACTCCGCTGCCAGCTTTGGATCGGCCTTGACAAACTCGGCCAGCACCCGGTTGCGTGCCCGCTCGTCCATCGCCGAGAGATACTTGACAACCAGCGAACGCTGGTTGCGCACGTGCCCGGCCACCTCCTGCTGGGCGGGGGCAGGCTCATCGAGGATCGACCGCAGCATCGCCGCGGCGTCCTTGGGCTTCTGCGCCTGCAGCGTGGCGACGGCCTGCTCGAACTGTTCATCGCCCACGCTCTGCGCAAACTCCTGCCGGGCCAACGCCAACGCTGCCTGCGCATCGGTGATCTGCTTGTTGACCACATCCAGCTCGGCGCGCTTGGTATCGAGGATCGCCCGCAACTGCCGGACTTCTTCCCTCGCACGCAGGCGGTCCTGCTCGATGAGGTCGCGAGCGTCCCGCGATGATTCCAGCCGCTCGGCAGCCGACTCGGGCACGCCCACACGCCGGACTTTTTCCGCCTCCTGCTTCTGCTGGGTCTGTTCCTTACCCGCCACCTCCGCCTCCGCCGCGGCCTGCTGGGCGATCGTCGGCGTCAGCATCGCACGGATTTGCCTGGCCCGATCAACGTTCAGCCTCTTGCTGGTTACCAGCCACCCGAGCAAGCCGATGAAGGCGAGCGTGTTGACCAGCAGCAGGAAAAAAACCGCGTTCTTCAAGCTGCTCATGCGGCATACTCCTGATCATCAATGCCCCCGATCCCCGCGCCCGAGGCAAGTGCGGCACGGCGCATCAGCACCAGGTCGTCGAGTTCCGCGCCCTCGCGCCGGGCCTGCTCGCGCAGCCACTCTGCCAGGGCCTTGGCACGCAGGTGCTCGACGGCCTTCCGCGCCACCGTCGCCCGCAGCAACTCCGCACGGGCCGCCTCGACGCGCTTGAGTACCCCAGACAGTTCCACGGCCAAACGCCGCAGTTCCACAAGCCCAAAGAGCGCCGAGGCGCTCTGCATCCTCACGGCACCGATCTCCACCCCCCTGCCCGGGGCCAATCGGTCACGCAGATCGAGCCTGCGCTCATCAAGCCGCCGTCTGACGGCTTCGACCTTTGCCTCGACAGCCAGGCGCTGCGCCTGCACGCGCCCTAGGGCGAGCTGGCGTTGCCGCTCGATCCCCTTGCGCTGCTCGATGACCGCTTCGAGTTGAAAGACAAACTTTGCCAATCCGATCACTCCCAATCAATCCTATTTCCTGCCCAGCGCCGGCGTGCTGCTGATCTTCATCGCCAGCGCAAGCATCTTCTTCTTTGCATCCTCGAACCCCTCACCCTTGGAGAGGTCCTGCCTGAGAAGCTCGTCAATCTGCCCATGGAAGGTGATGGCCACGTCCGTCTCAGGATTGCTCCCCTTGGCATATGCGCCGATCTGCACCAGATCTTCCACCTCGCGGTAGAGGGCCATGCTCCGCACCAGCTGCACCCGTGCGCCGCGGTGGGCCGCGTCGGTCACCTCACCTTGCACCCGGCTGACCGAATCGAGCACGTCGATCGCGGGGTAGTGCCCCTTCTGCGCAAGGCTGCGCGACAAAATAATGTGCCCGTCAAGAATCCCCCTGGCCGCGTCGGCGACCGGCTCGGTCATGTCGTCCCCCTCAACCAATACGGTGTACAACCCGGTGATCGAACCGCCGCCAAGGTCATCGCCGAGCTGCCCTGCCCGTTCGAGCAGGCGTGCGAGGCTCGAGAAGACGCTGGGCGTGTACCCCTTACTCGCCGGGGGTTCGCCGGCGGTCAGGCCGACCTGCCGCTGGGCGTGGGCAAACCGTGTCGCCGAGTCCATCATGAGCATGACGTGCAGTCCACGCGCGCGGAAGAACTCGCAGACGGCGCACGCCGATTGTGCAGCACGGATGCGCATCAGCGGCGACTCATCCCCAGTAGCAACCATCACGACCGTGCGAGCAAGCCCGGCCGGCCCGAGGCTGTGGGCGATGAAGTCCTGCACCTCCCGGCCACGCTCACCGATCAGGGCCACGACGTTGACGTCCGCCTCGCACGACCGCGTGATCGCGCCCAGCAGCGTGCTCTTGCCCACGCCAGGGCCTGCGAACAGACCGATCCGCTGCCCCTTGCCGAGGGTTGTAAACAGGTCGATGGCTCGCACGCCCGTAACCATCGGCTGGGTGATGCGCTTGCGAGACAGCGCGGTGATCGGCGGCGGGTCGATCGGCTGCGGGAAGAGGTCGTGCAGCGCCGGCCCGCCGTCGATCGGGTCGCCCAGCCCGTTGAGCACACGCCCGAGCATGCTCGCGCCGACGCCCACCGTCTTGCTCGTGTGCAACGCCACCACCAAGTCCCCCGAGCGGATGCCTACGGACTGCCCGAGCATCATCACCACGGCCTGGTCGCCCGTCAGGCCCACCACCTCCCCCACCTCACCCGCGGGCATCTGCGCCGATGCGACACGTGGCAAGCGCACCAGGCTGCCGACCGGCGCGGGCAGGTCGCGCACAAGCACCGACAAGCCCCGCACCGCTGCGACGCGACCGCACGCCTGCACGGGCTGCAACCGCTCGACCATCGACATTGCCGCGTCGAGAATCCCCATCACAGACCCCCCGGCGTGCCAGGCAAGAGCGCCTCGACGATGCGGTCCAGCTGCGTGCCAATGCTCGCGTCGATCGTTGCGCCCGACTCGGCCAGCTGCGCCAAGCACGACCCGCGCGGCACGCCCTCATCGCCGACAAGTTCGACGTTGCGCGCACCCTCAAAGCGTGCCGCGAGCGTGGGCAGGGCCAGTTCGACGGTCGGCTTATCGAGCGGGTGCACCGACAGACGAAGCCGGGTCGGGCGCAAGACCATCGACAGCACCTCGCCGACCTGGTTCGTTACGATCGTCCCGTCCAGCTCGATTGCCCGCTTGACAACCCGCCCCGCGATCATGCACGCGAGCTTGACCACGTCGCGTTGCCCCTCGGCAAGCATCCGGTCGCGTGCGATGTCAAACTTGTCAAGCGCCGCCGTCCACCCCGTGTTCAGGCGGGCGATCGCCTCACTCTCGGCCGCCAGCGCGGCCTGCGCGCCCTGCTGCTGGCCAACCTGCAACCCCTCGGCCTTGCCAGTTTCAAACCCGCGCGCCAGGCCCTGCTCAAAGCCGATTTTGTCCGCTCCCTGCACGAGCCGCTCACGCTCGGCCCTGGCCTCGCGGATGATGTCCTCGGCCTCGCGGACGATGCCCTCGGCCTGCGCGCGTGCCGATGCGATGATCTCCTCGCCGTGGCGGCGCAGGTCGCCAAGGTCGAGGACGATGGCCTCGCGGATGAGTTCCCTCGCGTTTGCTTGCCGGACCAGTGCCACGCTCTACGCTGCTTTCGGTTCGTAACGACCCTGTCAGGTAACCATCGTCTCTGCACCACCGCCACGCCCGGCGATGATGATCTCGCCGGAGTCCTCGAGCCTGCGGACGATGTCCACGATCCGCTGTTGCGCGGCCTCGACGTCGCTGATCCGCACCGGACCCATGAACTGCATGTCCTCCTTGATGAGCGTCGCGGCACGCTCGGACATGTTCTTGAATATCTTGGCCTTGAGCTCCTCGCTGGCCGTCTTGAGCGCAAGGCTCAGCTCGTCGTTGTCGATCTCCTTCATGATCTGCTGAATCCCCTTGTCGTCTACCAGCTTGATGTCCTCGAAGACGAACATCAGCCTGCGTATCTGCTCGACCAACTCCGCGTCGTCCGCCTGCAGGCCCTCCATCACGCCCTTCTCGGTGCTCCGGTCGGCAAGGTTCAATATCTCCGCCACCGTCGAGACGCCCCCGGCCTTCTCCATGTTCTGCATCAGCATGCTGCTCAGCCGGCTCTCAAGCCCCTTCTCGACCTCCTTGATCACCTCCGGGTTGGTCTGCTCCATGTTCGCCACACGCTTGATGACCTCGACTTGCTTCTGCTGCGGCAGCCCGCTGAGAATCTCCGCGCTCTTGTGGTGCGGCAGGTGGCACAGAATCAACGCGATCGTCTGCGGATGCTCGTCCAGGATGAACGTCAGCAGGTTGTCGCTCTCGGCCTTCTGCAAAAATGCGAACGGCGTCTTCTGCACCTGCGTCTGGATCTGCGACAACACACGCTCGGCCGTCTTGCTGTCCAGGCTCTTCTCCAGCAGCACACGCGCAAAGTCAAGCCCGCCCTCGCTGGCATACTGCGTCGCGATCGACAGCTGATAAAACTCCTCAACCACCGCCGCTCGAAGGTTCTCGGGCACACGCCCAAGCCCCGCCAGTTCGCGCGTGATCTCCTCGACCCGCTCAGGCTCGAGCAGCTTGAGCAGGTCCCCACCCACCGATGGGTCCAGCGACAGCATCAGGATCGCGGCCTTGGTGATCCCTTCAAGCTGCTGCGGGTCGTCGGGCAACTTGTCGCCAGGTTTCCTGACCATCCTCGCCTCGCTTTCGCCCCAAGGGGCCTGAAACTAATGCTCCGACGTCGCCCAACGCTTGACCAGCACCGCCGCGTCCTCGGGGCTCTTCTTGACAAGCTCCTGCACCTGCTCGAGCATCCGCTTGGTGTTGATCTCCTCGTCGCCAAGCTCGATGCCCACCATCGCCGACTGGCTCTCGTCCGCCTCGCCCACCACGCCGTCCTTCATATCGATCACAGGCGGCAGGCCCGCGATCTCCTCGGGCGTCGGCAAATCCTGCGGGCGGCTCCCCTTGCGCACCAGCATCAGCATCACACCCATGGCCACCAGCGCCAGCAGGCCCATCACCGCAGTCTTGACCACACCACCGCTAAGCAACTGACCCGCCAGACCACCATCACCACCACCGCCCCCGCCGCCCACCAGCAGCAGCCCCGCCTGCGCCACCGACCCGCCCGCGAACGCCAGCCCCTGCGGCACCGGGATCATCGAGACCACCACACGCGGGTCGCTGCTCGATGTCGTCTCGATCGCAGCCGTGCGGATCAAGGGCGTCAGGTCCGACTCCAGCCGTTTCTTCTCCTCCGCAAACACACCCTCGATCTCCTGTTGCGTCGGAGCCGTGGGCGCGGCGGCCGCGCCACCCGCTCCGGCGGCCGGCTTACGCATCATCGCCAGGCTGGCGATGTACTCCCGGCTCAGCGAGATCATCACGTTGATCCGCGTCGGAGACCCGCGCGGGTCGAAGATCTCCTCACGCTCAGAGCCGATGGCAACCCTGAAACGCTCCTCCGTGGTGTTGTCCGTGCTGCTCGTGGCGTTCCCCACCCCGCCGTCTGAACGCGACAGGTCCGCCTGCACATTGCTGCTCACACCAGGCTCGGCCGGGCCGGTGCCCTGGCTGCTCCGCTCCTCACGCTCGGTCGTCCGCGTGTCGATCGGAACGCTCACCGACCCACCCTTGCCCACCGGCAGGAACTTCTCGGTGTTCACTTTCCGGCGCGTGTTGTCAACCTGCGCACTCACCGCCACGATCGCCAACGGGTCATAGGCGATTAACTCACGAACCTTCGCCTGTATCCGCGACTCGGTCTTGGAGACCAGCTCGATGTAGTCCCCGGCGGAAAAATCGTCCTCCCCACGTGCCGTGAACTGCCTGTTGTTCCGAAGATCAATGACCTTCACATCAATCATCGTCAACCCAGCCTTGGCCCCCGCCACAAGCGCAGCAACCGCGTCGACCATCTCCTTGTCAAGCGCCTTCCCCTGCTTCATCAGAATCCCAACACTCGCCGTCGGCTTGCGATAGGCCAGCCCCATACCCACCGCCTCCGGCGCATCGATGAGCACGCTGGCACGCTCGACGCCCTTGAAGTTGCCCACTACCCCCCCGAGAAACTCACAAAGAGCCGCGTTGGCCAACTGGTCGCTCTGGCTCTTGCTGGCCATCCAGTTCTGGTTCTTGAGCAGGTTGCTAAAGAGCGTCTCGGCGTTGGCCGGCAGCTTCCCCGCCTGCTGCAGCATCGCTATGGCGTACATCCTCTTCTCGGGCAGCACATACACCCGCCCGTTGCGCATCTCAAAGGCGATATCCGCCTCACTGAGCGCGTCCTTGGCCTTGGTCTGGTCCTCCGGCCCCATCCCCGGCAGCAGCTCGACCTTCGGCGGCGAACTGCTGAGAATCCCCACCAGCACCAGCGCCATCACAGCGACCACCGACAGCACGCCGATGAGCATCCGGTCGCGACCGTTGAGCTGCCCGAGGTATTTCTTGATGCTTGCAAGCGCGTTGCGCAGCGCGCCCATGGGTTGGTCCTCCTTGACCGATCAACGCCGGCGTCCTGCCAGCCAACCCTTTACGTCGGCCACCGGCACCCCGGGGCTGCAACCATTCCCGCGCAATAGTCGCGCACCACCAACACCCAGGTGCCTGCCGCGCATGGATTGCCGATCTCTATCCCCGGCACACCGTTCAAGGTGCTAACCCTTGGCCAACAAAATGACCACTCAGATGCGGACCTGCTTCATCTCGTCATACGCGGCCTGCACCTTGTTCCGCACCGCCAGCAGCGCGCGGAAGGCTTGGTCGGCCTTCTGCGTCGCCAGGATCACGTTCTCCACATCGGCCCGCTGCCCGGTTACAAGGTCTTCCTGGGCTGCCGTCGCTTCCTGCTCCAGCTGGTTGACCTGCTCGATGCTCTGCAAAAGAGCATTCTTGAACGCCCCCCCATCCTGCCCAGGCTGATTCACGCCTGCACGACCGACCACCTGGCCAGGCAACCCCTGAACCCCACGCGATGCCCCGCCGATTAGCCCAAGTGGATCGGACATGAAAGTTCCCAAAGCAAAGGACCCTACAAACTACCCGCAAACAGTCTATCGACCCAACCACCCCTAAAACCGCAACCCCGGTGCCACAAATACCCCCCACTTACGCCAACAGCCGCAGCGATGAGGCCATAATCTGCTTGGTCGCCTCCGCGGCCATCACGTTCGCCTCATACGCACGCACCGCCTCAAGGGCGTTGACGTTCTCCACCACCGAGTTGATCCCCGTCTCGGCCACGTAACCCTTATACTTCCCCTCCTTAAACGCAAACGGGTTGCTCGGGTCCCACCGCTGCGGCACAACCTCGGCCTTGTCCAGCCCGATCGCCGCGACGTGTACGCCCAGGTTCCTCCCCTCTTTCCCGACCGCCGAGGGGTTCCCAGGTGCAAAGAAGACCTCACGCCGCCGGTAGGGGTTCAGGTTCCCCTGCTTGTCCAAGAGCGTGTTGCTATTGGCCAAGTTCGCGGAGATCGACTCCAGTCGCACCCGCTGTGCCACCATGCCGCTTGTTGAGATATCCAGTGAGCCGTACATCGCCTTGTCCCCTTAGCAAGCACCCAAACCGGGGTGCTGTTGCCCGTCCTCGTTTACGCCCGCTCGCTGATAGCCGCGGCAATCGTCTGATACCGGCTTCGCAGCAGGTCCGCCGCCACGCGGAAGGCCGAGGCGTTCTCGACCAGCCCCTGCATGCTCACTTCCAGGTCCCGGTTGTTCCGATCGTGAAAGAGCACATTCCCGCTGGGCGTCTGCGGGAGCAGCCGAAGCCCCCCCGAACCATCCTGACGAACCTCACGCGTGTCCTCTAACGCCAGCACACCCATCCGGTTACGCCCCCGCCGGGCGTCCACGGCACGCTTCAACTGCGCCTGAAACCCCTCCACGCTCACGTCAGAAGGGCGAAAATCGGGGGTTGTGATGTTCGCGATGTTGTGCGCCAGCACGTTCTGCCGCGCACTGGCAAAGCGCATCGCCGCTTCGAGTGCTGGTGCCGCGCCGCTGGTGGAGATCTGCCCGAACATGCGACACGGCCCGCAAACCACGGGCCAGCGCAAAAACTACCTCTTTGCCCCATTGCCCTCACCCCTCACGCGGCCTCTCGGCCGGGCATCTCGTTGATCTCCTCGTCGCCGATCTCCATCGTCCGTTTGTCCCCACCCTGGCAACGGGCCTGGCGCTCGGCGGCGATCGCCAGTTCGACGTCCCGGAGCCCCTCGTCGAGCAGTTCCAGCGCCACCCCGTCGCGCGTCATCCCCTCCAAGCGTTGCAGGGCCACAAGCACCTGGCGGTACGGCCCGCTCCCATCGGCACCCACCCCGGGGCCGATCTCATCGCAGCGCACAAACTGGTAGATCGGCGCAGGCTCAGCAAACCTCACCCCGATCTCAAAGACCGACCCCCGCACATGCCGGCAACGTAAGACCGACCCAGATACGCGCAAACTCTGGCCCGTCGGCCCCACGAACAAACACGCCACACCTGTGCCCGGGGGGATCAAACGCGTGTACAGCATCGACAACCCCTGCCGGGAGACATCCCGCACCACCGGCGAAACGGCCACGACCGTCTGGCCCACCGGTGTATATCCGACAACAACCCGGGTGCCAGGCAGGAGTGGGTACCGACCCGATCGGCGGCGAGAGAGTTCCGATAGCACGCCGTCTTGCTGGCTGATCTCGACCAGCGCGGCCTGAACCTCCTGCTCGCCGAGCACTACCGGCCCAGCAGCGGCCGGGGCTGGGTTGGCCAACTCGTTGGCAGGGTCGTTTGTCGGATTTTTCGGGGTCGAATCGCTCAATGTCCACTCCAGCACAACGAGGCACATTTACGCCCGGCACGATCCCTATCGGCGTCCACCCTTGGACCGTGGCCAAAACAGATACCCCAATCAGGCACCCCCACGCCCACTGCCCCGCACAGACAGACCGCCACTGTGCTCATGGGTATCAACTGCCCCCTGCGCGGGGGAGGACCCCCGCGCAACCGGGTATATACTTCCGCCCGCGCGGGGGATGACCACCACACCCCCGCGCCACGCGGCCGCGTGCCAGAGTGGTCTAATGGGGCGGATTGCAAATCCGTTTATCGTCGGTTCGAATCCGACCGCGGCCTTTCCTGAACTGTCCGAACCAGCACCATCCCCGACATGACCCCCGAGCAGATCCAGGCCCGCGCAGGGCAGTTCCGTGCCGACTTTGATGCCCTGGGCACGCAGCTTGCCCGCGTTATCGTCGGGCAGCAAGAGATCATCCAAGGCGTCCTGACGGCACTGTTCTGCAACGGGCACACGCTCCTGGAAGGCGTCCCCGGCATCGGCAAGACGCTGCTGATCCGCACGCTCAGCCGGGCGCTGAACCTCTCGTTCTCACGCGTGCAGTTCACACCCGACCTGATGCCCGCGGACATCACCGGCACCACGATCGTCCTGGAAACCGACCGCCCCGACGGCACCCGCGCACGCCAGTTCACGTTCCAGCCCGGGCCGATCTTCGCACAGATGGTGCTGGCCGACGAGATCAACCGGGCAACGCCCAAGACCCAGTCGGCACTCCTAGAGGCAATGGCTGAGCGGAGCGTTACGGTCGCGGGTACGACGCACGCGCTCGAGAAGCCCTTCTTTGTGATGGCGACGCAGAACCCGCTGGAGCAGGAGGGGACGTACCCGTTGCCCGAGGCGCAGCTGGACCGTTTCTTTGTCAAGTTGCTAGTGGGGTATTCCAGCCGCAAGGACCTGGCCGAGGTGCTTGCGCGGACGACGGGGGATCAGTCGACGCCCGTTGATGCTGTTCTTGATGCACCGCGTCTGATCGAGCACCAGAATCTTGTGCGTCAGGTGGCGATTGCCGAGCATGTGCGTGATTATGCCGTGCGCCTGACGCTGAGCACGCACGCGCGGAACGCGGGTCTGGACTCAGCCGGGGAGTTTGCAACTCCGATGGTCAACAAGTACGTGCGTGTGGGCGCCTCGCCCCGTGCGGCACAGGCTCTGGTGCTGGGGGCCAAGTGCCGGGCGCTCGTCGACGGGCGTGCCGCGGCGAGCATGGCGGACATCCAGTGGATGGCCAGGCCCGTCCTCCGCCACCGCCTGCTGCTGAACTTCGAGGCCCAGGCCGATGCGACAACCCCCGACGCGATCATCGACAACATCCTGGCAACACTCCCGCAGGGTGTCGTGGCGTAACGCGGCAACAACAACAGCCGCCGCGCACACAGCGGTGCCTGTTGCCCATTCCCTATTGCCGATTCTTACTGCCCCGCTTCACCGGCCGCACTCTTCTCCCTAAACGCATTCGCCCGCTCGACGGCCGCATCCTGAGCCGCACGTTTGTCCCCCGACTCCGGCGACGGCACAAGCACAAAGTGCCACTGGACCAGTGTTTTCAGGTTCGACGGCGCGGCCAGCAAATCCATACCAGGCTGCTCGTGCAGAGGCGTCTGCGCCTTCATCCCGGCGTAGATCGGCTCATAGCCGTCTAACCGCACACGCACGTCATAGGTGCCAAAGAACCTGAAGTCGGCCTGCAGGGGCGTGCGCCCGACCTCGGCGTCGTTGATCCACACGAGCGCGCCGGGTGGCTCGCTGGTAACCTCGATGGTCCGCTGCGTGCAGCCCGCGCCGCACAGGAGGGCAACGGCCGCGATGCTCTTGATTGCCGACCGTCGGGGGTTGGTCATTGGTGAATCCTACTGACGTGGTGCGGGCCCTAATAGTGATGGTAGTTGCAGGCCAATCACTGCCCGAAGAGGTTTTTCGCCGGGAGCATACCCTTGGCCTCAAAGTGGGCCATGGCCTCGGCGGTGCTGGTGAAGACCTTGGTTGCCGTCTCGGTGATGAACGGGCTGGGGTGCTTTTTGGGCTTCCAGACCACATAGACCTCTTTGGTGTGCTCCCAGGCGTGCTGCAGTTCGCGCTCGACGCCCGAGCTCAACCCCGGCGTCCCACCCGGCAGCTCCGGCACGAGGCTGACGATCATGTCGCTCTGGTCGATAAGCTTGAAGTCGCGCATGTAAATCTGCCCGTCGATGTCCCCGGCGATATCGAGCACCTCGCGCGTCCGCACCCGCAAACGCTCAGACCCCGGGGAGCGCGAACCCCCAAAGCTGTGCGGGGTTACGTCTACAAACTCGTGCCCCTCCCGTGCCGAGGCGATCGCACGCTCTAAGAGCAGTTTCTCGTCCACGTCCCCAGGGTCGAACGAGATAAAATGCTCGGCCAGTTTCGCGCGGAAGGCGTCGATCTCTGCCAGCGTCTCGGGCATGTCCACTACGTGGCTCATCGGGAAACTCGGATACACCTTCTTCATCTGCGGCCTGCACGCTAGGCGGAAGAGCGTGCGCGTCGTCAGCTGGTGCCGCCCGCGCGAGAGGATGTAGAACTGGCAGCCGGGGATGCTCTTGCTGAGCAGCTCGGTGGCCAGGATCTCCTCCTCACGCCAGACCATGCAGTCCTTGAGCGTTGCGTCGATCTCATAGTCCTTATGCACACGATGGTGGACGACCTCGATGTTGTCGACCAGGCAAACGCAGACATCCGGCTCAAAGGCCGCGATCTGGTCCCAGTCAAACGCGGCAAAGAGCCCGTGCCGCCAGCGGAACGTCGCGTGCGTGTTGACGATCACGTTCTGACGCCCCTTGCTCTGGGCGATGACGTCCTTGAACGCCGCCCGGCGGAGCGAATCAAGCCTCGAGATCGGCAGGTTCAGGATCGTCCCGGCACGCACGTCGCGCGCCTCTTGATACATCATGTCCCCGACGTGGTAGAGGTCGATCTGCTCACCCTGCGTGCCAGCAAACTCGACGACCTCGGCGAGGTAGGGCTTTTTGTCCATCCCGATCTGACCAGTAACAATCACACGCATGAAAACCTCCGGGTGCCAGGGGCCAAGCCTACGCCCCCCGTCGGCAGTGCCGAGTGGCCCCGGCTGGTGCCCCCCTAGCACACGGCGAAGAACCCGGAGAGGAAGACGATCAGGTCGTCGGCGGTGAACTGCCCGTCCGGCGTGCTCGACTGCCCAGGCCCGGCAACGTCCGCCTGCGCGTTGCGAGCGAAAAACCAGTTCAGGTAAACGATCAGGTCATCGGCCGTTTTGCTCCCGTCCCCTCCAGCCCGCTGCCCCGGGCCGGCAACGTCACCCGGGCAGCGCACCGTCAGATCGATGAACGCGACGCCGTACGGCCCCGGGCGGGTAACAGGGATCGACGTATACGTGCCCGTGTTCACGCCCCCCCCGTTGTTCCCGCCACGGATACGCACCGACAGGTCCACCGGCGTCTGCGTGTTCCCCCCGGCGATGAACCCGGCACTCGGCACGATCTGCCCGTTCTGCAAAGGCTCAGTCAGCGCGGGCAGCAGGTACGAGACCGTGTTCCAACTGCCGATGGCCAGCACATAGTCCCCCGCTGCAAGCGTCGGCGTCAGCGTGCTAAAGGGCGCGGGGTTGTTGTCGTTCCAGGCGATCGGCGCGAAGGTCGTCGCGTTGAACAGGACCAACTCCGTGTCCGTCGTGTGCGAGAGGCCCGAGGTCGTAATCGAAAACTCCCCGGCGATCAGCCCGACCGGCCCGGTGATGCGCGGCGCCGCCTCGCTGACAAGCTGCACCCGGTAAGGTGTGAACGTCTGCGCCGTGCCGGTGATCCGCACGAGCAGCTCGACGCTCGGCACGCCGACGCTATAAAACTGCAGCATCCGCGCGGGCGTGGTATTGATGCTCGTCTGCTGGAAGATCTCCCACGCATCGACCGCCACGCCGTTGGTCACCGTTTGTGCGAAGATCGCCCCCGTGTGCCCCGCCGTGCCGGTGGTGGTGATCAGCAGCCGGTTGCGTCTGATGCCCGTCAGGCCCGAAGCGGTGATCCTGAAAAAATCCATCGACGCGCCAGCCCCGCTCTGCGTGCTGCTACCCGTTGAGGTTCCCTCGAAGCTCTGGTTCGCCGTGAGAGTTACGGGGCTGGCCGAGGCGATGGTTTCGTTCGGCTCGATGTCCTTGTTGCCGAGGTTCTGGGCCAGCGTGGGCAGGGGGGAGAGTGCGACCGCCGCGTTTGCAATCGTCGCCAGCAAAACATGATTCTTCATTGCGTGTGCATCGGCAAAAGAGGTGCCGGGGCCGTAAATGCATACAGAACCACTCCCCCAGAACGTCCTGGCGGGGAGGGGCAGGGGTGGGGCAGGGGTGGGGCAGGGGTGGGGTTAGCCGCTTCGAACGCGCGGCATCCAAACACCCTCCCCGCGTGATACCTGCTTTAGCAATCAAGAGCACGGGCTGGAACCCCGTGCCACCGGATATAGATATGGATGAGGCCTCCCCGGCAGGCTAGAACCGCACCGGCTTCTTCTCCCCCATCATCGTTACGAAGGCGTCAAAGAGGTACGCCGAGTCGTGCGGGCCGGGGCTGGCCTCGGGGTGGTACTGCACGCTGAAGACAGGCCGGTCCGTCAGCCGAAACCCGGCCAGGGTCCCGTCGTTGAGGTGCACGTGCGTCGCCTCACCCCCCACCGCCTCGAGGCTCTCAGGGTCCACGGCAAAGCCGTGGTTTTGGCTCGTGATCTCGACCTTCCCATTCATCAGGTTCTTCACTGGCTGGTTGGCCCCCCGGTGTCCGAAGGGGAGTTTGAACGTCTTGGCCCCCACCGCCAGCGCAAGCAACTGGTGCCCAAGGCAGATGCCAAAGGTCGGGATGACCGGGCTGACACCCTTCCCCCCCCCTTCCCGCCCACGCCAAGCACCTCGCGCAGCGTGCCGATCGTTGCGTCCACCGCCGCCGGGTCCCCCGGGCCGTTGCTGATAAACAACCCATCGGCCTCCCCACGCGCGAAAAACCCCTTGATCTCCTCAGCCGAGATCGTGTGCGGCACCACCTTCACCTCGCACCCCCGATCCGCCAAGTTGCGCAGAATATTGCTCTTGGCCCCACAATCCAGCGCCAGCACCCGATACGCCCGGCGTTGCCCATCCCCACTCTCAACCCTGCCCGCACCCGGCGACCACTCACCCAACGTCTCCCCCCACGTCTGGTTGCTCGAACACCCCACCAGCGGCACGAGGTTCTGCCCGGCCATACTCGGCACGGCCTTGGCCTTGGCCAGCAGCTGCGCGTCGGTGATGCTCGCGTCGTCGGTCAGCACCCCCTGCATCGCCCCGCCGGTGCGCAGCCGGCGTGTCAGCGCACGCGTATCGATCCCCGCCAGCCCCAGCACCCCGGCCTCGGCCAAATAGGCATCGAGGCTCTGCACCGACCGGAAGTTGCTGGGGATGCGTGTGAGTTCCTTGACGACAAAGCCGGAGGCCTGGACTTTCTTGCTCTCGGCGTCCTGCGGGCTGACGCCGTAGTTGCCCATCATGGTGGCAGTCATCACCAGCACCTGCCCGGTGTAACTCGGATCAGTCAGGGCCTCCTGATACCCAGTCATAGCCGTGTTGAAAACAACCTCGGCCCCAACACAGACCCCCCTGCCGACGGCCCCGAAAGGGGTGCCGGTGAAGAGGGAACCATCCCGCAGGGCAAGTCGACCGACGCGTGCGTGTGTGGCTTGGGGCATCGGGAGCGATGATAGCGCGGGGGGGAGGGGGAAGTTGCAGGGGCCAACGGTCTTCGCCCCAACGGGGCGACGGCATGTAGCCACGGGTGAAGCCCGCGCTTCGCGGGCGCAACCCGTCGATGGGTGCGTCCTCTCCCGGACCTGCCCCGGCGGGGCAGAGGAAGCATTTCTGCGGCGAATCAATCAAACACATAGCTCTCGTCAAAGTCCACGCCGTGTGCGCGGAGGATTCGCAAGAGTTCGGACTTGAAGTCTTCCTTCTTGTGATGCTCAGCTTGCCCCGCGATGTACTTCTTCACGGCCTCTTCCTGCGACCTGCTGACGGAGAAAACGCTGTACCCCTCCTGCCACGCGAACTCGGCCAGGTTTGGATATGTCTCGTGAATCCACTTCGATGAACGTCCTTTGACCGTGCGCATCAGGTCGGACACCGAACCGTCAGGCCGCCACCGTATGTACAGGTGGACGTGGTCTTCGGTGCCGCCGATGTCGTAAAGCGCGCCCTTCTCGGCACGGACGATGCCGCCGATGTAGGGGTAGAGGCGTTCGGCGATCTCTTGCGTGATCCAAGGCGTGCGGCCCTTCGTGGAGAAGACGATGTGCAGCAGGAGTTGGGAGTAGGTGCCGGGCATGGGGAATCCTTCGCCCCTCCCGGGGCGAGGGGAAAGGGGGAAAGGGGGAGACTGTCCACGGGTTGCGCGAGGCCCAGAGCGGCCTCGCTTCAGCCGTGGCTACACCCCTGCGCCCCGTTGGGGCGAAGAGCAGTACATTTCTAGACTTACTACCCCCCTCACGCCAACCACCTCGCCGCGATCGTCGAGCCGTGCTTGAGGTCCAGTTGGGTGGTTTTATCCCCGAGCATGGCCAGCAGGTCTTCCTCGGTGGTGCGGTCGGCCCAGAGGACGTCAAAGTCGCTCGGGTCTTGGTCGTCCTGCGGGGTCTCCGGCGACAACGCCGGGTCCAGGTGCTCGACGGCGGCGATGGCCATGTCCCCGGCGGCCTGCAGGTGCGGGGCCGTCAGCAGCACCTCGGCATACCGCACCGAGCCGTGCTCGTCGAAGACGCGCACCACGCACCGCCAGGGGGTGATGCCCAGGTCGTCGCCGTCGTCGTCGGTGTTGCGCATCGGGTCGACGTTGAGCGTCAGGCCCCACTGGTCGCGCAGTTCCTCGACGATCTCGTCGTGCGTCAGCGCGTCGGGGGCGTCGATGCGCGGGTCCAGCACGCCGCGGTGCTCGTGCACCGCCGCGTCCGCCCCGGCGATCTTCTCAACCTCCCGCAGATCAAACGCCGCCAAGATGCGCTCGACCTGCTCCTTCATCGCGCTCTCGGCACGCACCGTAACAATCTTGTGCTCATCGACAAAGACGTAAAAAAACGGCTCCTCGCTCATGGCCCCAAAGCCGACGGTGCCGTCCTCAAAGAGCCACGCACGGAACCGGCGGAGCGCGTCGTGGAAGCGCTCCAGCCCGACAAGGTCGTAGGCGATGTACGGGTCGATCTCCCGGTGCGCGTCGTTGCCCATCACGTCCAGGATCGGGTAGATCCGCCCCGGCAGCAGGGCGAACAACTGCCGGCAGAGGGCCTCGACGCGCGAGGCGGAGATGTTGATGTCAAAGACGTACCGGTCTGGCCACTGGCCCCAGGTTTCTTCTTCTTCGTCCATGCCGGGGGTGTCGTCTGATCGGTCGCCCCGCTCGCCGCGCGAGCTTGGGCCTGGCTTGGAGGGAGGTTTGGATGTTGGGTCGAGGTCGTCGTCGTTCTCGATCTCGCGCCCCTCGACGGCGTCGTAGCCGACGGAATCGGCCGACTCAAAGTTCAGCGTGTAGCCGGGGATGGGGTTCATCGGCTCGACGGGGTAGACGCCCAGGGGGAAGTCAAAGCCCTCGGCCTTGTGTCGCGGGATCGAGCTGTCGATGCGGGCATGTGCCAATCGTTAAGGGTATGGTGCGTCCCGGTAAGGGGTGAACCGGCCCACCGTGCCGCCCCTGAGCGATGGTGCCCAGGATGGGGTGAACCCCTGACCCCCACTACAATCCCCCTGTGAGCACGCCGAGCGGGGCAACGCGCCCTGACAAACAGCCGGATGGTTCAGGCCCGGGTGTGGGTGTGCCCACGTCCGTACGCGACGCCTTTGACGTGCTCGGGCTGGTGCCGGGCTTTGACCTGACGGTGGCGGAAATCCGGGCCGCCTACTTAGCCCGTGCCGCGGCGGCGCACGCCGGGGGGGATGAGGGTGCCAGTGCTCGCCTGAACGGTGCGATGCAACAGGTGCAAGACCCGCTCACGCGGGGGGGGCTTCTGCTAGCCCGCCTGGGGGGTCCATCCGACGCCGCCGACCGATCGACGCCCGATGGGTTTCTTGGCGAACTGCTCGACGCCCGCGAGCGTGCGCAGGATGCCCGCTCGGCGGGGCGCTTGCAGGAGGTCCAAGACCTGCTGACCTGGGCACAGGCCCGGCGATCAGGGGAGATCGCCCGCGTGCGGGAACTGCTGGCCCAGGTGCCAGGCATGCATGGTCAGCAGCGTCAGCGGGTGCTCGGGCAGGCCCGGCAGCACCTCAACGCCTGGCGGGCAATCGAGCGGATGCTCGAGCAGGTCGCTGGCGAGTTGGACGGGGGGGCGAGGCTTTGAACGGGCATCTCCGCACGGTTGCGCAAAGACGCGGGCATGAGCGCAGGGGGTGTGCCGATGTTCCTTGAACTGCTGCCACTGCTTGCGCCGCTGCCGATCCCCTTGCTGGCCGTGGCGGTGCTCTCAGGTGCTGAGACGGCGTTGTTCACGCTGACATACCACGACCGGCTGCGGCTGGCGCGGTCGCACCCGCTCGCGGCGGCGCAGATCGGGTATCTGCTGGCTCGCCCGCGTGGGCTGCTGGTGCTGATCTTGTTCTTGAACATGCTGGCGAGCACGGTCTACTTTGTGCTCACGTCGCTGGCGTTGTTGCAGGCGACCCAGCCGTGGGTGGCGGTGGTGATCGGGGTTGTCAACCTGCTGTTGATGACGCTTGCCGGGGAGGTTGTCAGCAAGATGCTCGCGGCGCGGTACGCGGTGCCGATCAGCCGGGTGATCGCGGGGCCGTTGCGGGCGGTCTACCGGGTTTTGCGCCCGGTGGTGGAGTTTGTCGAGGCCGGGGTGATCGCGCCGCTGGCACGGCTGTTCAGCCCGGGCGTGGCGAGCGGTGAGTTGACACCCGACGAGCTGGGCGCGCTGCTGCACCTGGGCGCACAGGAGGGTGCGATCGACGCCGACGAGCAGCGCGTGCTCGGGCAGGTCATCGGGCTGTCGGGTTTGCGTGTGCGCGAGGTGATGACGCCGAGGGTGGATTTGTCGTGGCTGGAGGCGAGCGCGCCGCTTGCGCAGGTGCAGGAGATGGCGCGGGTGCAGGGGCTGACGCGGATACCGATCTGCCGGGGGTCGATCGATGATGAGGACGTGCTGGGGCTGCTGGACGTCAAGAAATACCTGGCTGCGGCGGCGGCGGGCAAAGCCGTCGGCCTTGAGGAGTGCGTCGATCCCCCCTGCTATGCCCCCGAGCGGGCGAGCCTGGACAAACTGCTCGAACTGATGCGCACACGCGGCGTGAAACTGGCGATCTGCGTCAACGAGCACGGGAGCGTTACCGGGGTAGTAAGCCTGCAAGACCTGGTGCGCCGCCTGGTTGCCGAGCTTGACCGGCAGGACGAAGAGAGCATTGCAGGCGGGCAGGTTCGGCAGGTGGGAGCCGGGGAGTGGGAGGTGCCCGGGCGGCTCTCTGTCAGTGCGTGGGCGGGTATGTTTGGTCTGAAGGCAGACAAGCGTGTGAGCACGGTTGCAGGTTTGATCTTTGCGAGGCTGGGGCGCACGCCGGAGGTTGGCGATAGCGTGGTCATCGGCAACGTGCGTTTGCGTGTTGCGCGTCTGGACGGGCGTGTGGTCGAGAGTGCGTTCGTTGACCTTGTAACCGACGGCGCGCCGGCCGGGGGGGGTGCCTGAAGCCATGTTGCAGACGCTGACGGCCATCACGGCAAGCATCACGTGTGCGTTCGGTACTGCGCCGGGCGCGCAGCCGCACGCCGACGGGGGGCTTGAGCGCGTCGTCGAGCGGGCCTCGGGCGTGATGGGCGGGACGGAGATGCTCGGGTGGGTGTGCGTGGCGATCGTCGGGCTGATCGGAGCGGCGTTCTTTGCCGGTGGCGAGACGGGCCTGTATATGGTCAACCGTGTGCGACTTCGGCTGCGTGCGGGTCGCACCGACCCGCCGGACCATCTGGCCCGCGTGCTGGGCGGTGAGATCGAGAAGGCCGAGCGGACGCTGCCGGCGATGCTGATCGGCTTTAACCTCTTCTCGGCGTTGATGTCTCTTGGGCTGACGGCGGTTTTGGTGGACCTGGGTTACGGCAGCGCGGGGTTGATCTGGATCAACGTGCTGCTGGTAACGCCCGTTACGTTCGTGCTTGCCGACACGCTGCCCAAGGAGGTTTTCCGTGCCGGGGCCGATGCGTTGACGTACCCGATCGCACCCGCGATCCGCGCGTGGCGGTTGCTGCTGACGTGTACCGGCGTGCTGCCGCTGGTGCGTCTGCTGGCGGCGGGACTGGCGCGGGCGCTCGCGCCGGGGCAGGCGGACGCGCCGGAGGCGACGCGGCAGCGCATCGCCGCGCTGCTGACGGAGGGCGCGCAGCACGGGGTCATCAGCCCTGCGCAGTTGACGCTGCTGGACCAGGCGTTTGCGCTGCGCGAGGCGCGGGTGGGCGATGAGATGGTGCCGTGGGCAAAGGCGTTTGTGATCGATGCCTCCTGGGGCAGGGCGCAGGTGATCGCCTTTATCCAGAAGCACCCGGCCAGCCGGTTCCCGCTCATCGGCGAGCGTGGTGCCGAGCGCGGGCTGGTGCTGGGGGTTGTTGAGCACCTGGACTTGTGCACGAGGCTCGAGAGCGGCCCGGGGACGACGCTGCGCGACTTGGCCAAGCCCGCGCCGGTGCTGTCGCCGGAGATGCCTGTTCGGCGTGCGATGCAGGTGGTAACCGATGCGCGTGCGAAGCTGGCGATCGTCGTCAGCGGTACGCGGCCGGTGGGTATTGTTACGGTCAAGGACTTGATTGAGCCATTGACCGGTGAGTTTCGCGCGTGGTAGCGTGCGGGGGGGGTCGCCTCTCTGTTGATAGTCCATCATCGCGCCGCAGTAGCGCGGCAGAGGCGATCGGCGATGGCGTGCCAGACCGCTGTTTCCTCGGGCGTTTCACCCTCGGCCGGCGGGCGCTGGATGAGGATGAGTGCCGGGTTGGTGTCGTCGGCTGAGCGCATGGCCGAGTAGAGGCACGCGGCGTATTGCAGCGCATCGTGCGGCATGGGGATCAACTCCCACGCGCCTTGCTCGGCCGCGACGCTGTGGCTGAGGACCACGACAGGGCCGCCGGCCTCTTCTGTGAACTCTTCGACCTCGTCCCACTCGTTAAAGAGGGCGGCCCGTGCGTGCGGGGCGTAGTGGCTGGCCAGAAGCCCGGGTGCATCCAGCGGCCGTGCCTGTGCGCCGCCCATGTCTGCCGTGCCCGCGCTCGGCACGGGCAGGGCCAGGCCAGAGGCCATCGCCACCGGGCGCCGAAGCACCTGGGCGATTGCCTCCGGCCCGATCACGCCGGGGCGCAGGATCGTCGGCACGCCGGCCTGACCCCCGGCCAGGAGGAGGACCGTGCTCTCGATGCCCGTCGCGCACGCGCCGCCGTCGAGGGTGAGCACAACGTCGTCGGCGAACTGCTCGCGGACGTGCTCGGCACGCGTCGGTGAGACCCCGCCGCTTTTGTTGGCGCTTGGCCCGACGAGGGGGCCCCCGAAGGCGAAGAGCAGGGCCATGGCCACCGGGTGGTCGGGACAACGGATGCCGACGTTGGCCCCTCCCCCGGCCACGACGGCAGGGACGCGCGCACTCCGCGGCAGCACCAGCGTCAGAGGGCCGGGCCAGAAGGCCTGGGCCAACGTTGCCGCGTCAGCGGGCCAGGCTTGCACCAGACGCTGGGCCATCTCAACGCCTGTAACATGGACTATGAGCGGGTTGTTGATCGGGCGGCCCTTGACGGCAAAGACGCGCTCAACGGCATACGGGTTGAGCGCGTCGGCACCGAGGCCATAGACCGTCTCGGTCGGGAAGGCGACCAGGCCCCCGCTGCGGAGCCTTGCGACAGCGTCGGGTATGAGGTCCAAAGGCACGCTTGATCGTAGATGCCCATGCCGGGGGCATCAGGTTGCCAATGGTGCGGCGTGCAAGGGCGTGTACCTTGCGCCGGTAGCGTTGAGTGTGCTCTGAAGGAGCAGAACCTCGCGCACAGGCCAGTCGGGAACCAACGCCGGCAGTTCGATGGCGCCGGAGGACTGGCCGTGGGCATAGCGAAGGACAGTTACATGCGGCAGGAACCTCCCCCGGCGGCCACTGCGCTTGGGCGTTGTCAGCCGAAGGGCGAGCCGGCGCTGGATTTCTATCAGCGCGCTGGGGGCATCGGTCAGCACGGCTAGCAGGCGCGGCGGGCCGCCGTCCTGGGGTGTGGGGATCGTTACCAGCGTTGAGGGGCGCAAGACTAACGGCCCGAACCCGGTACAAGCACGGTCGACCGATTCGATAACGTCGCGCACGCCCTTGGCGCGCGTGTCGCCGATGAAGGCCAGGGTCATGTGCAGATCGGTCGTCGGGATGAGGCGGTGCGCGGGCAGTGTGAGCGAACCACCATCAAGGCCCGCTTGCACAGCCTGCAGCATCCCCAGGGCGACATCGGCAGGTGGAACAAGGGCGACAAACAGCCGAACAACACGGTCCATGGTGCAAACATAACCAAGCCGGGCCGAGCGGCCTTGCCCCCCGGCCAGTGCCCGCCCGTGTACCCTGCCTGATGCGCGATGCGATCATCTTTGACGACGGCCTGGGCAAACTCGGCTCGCTGACGGACCTGCGTGCGGCCTTTGACATCCGCACCGGGGCGTGGACCACCGCGTGGCGTCTACGCCGGATGCTCGACTTGAACATCCTCGGGTTCATCACCCCCGCGTCCCTCGCGGCAATAACGAATGAGTATCACCTCTATGGGCACCAGTTGGCACGCGGGCCGAGCAACCTGCCGGCGTTGCCGCCGGGCACGCTGCTGATCAACGGGCGTTGCCCGCTCCCACCCGAGGAGGTCAAGGCGCTCGAACCCGGGCAAGGGTTGGTTGAGAAGTTGACCGGGCATGTGATTGCCGCGCGGTTTGGGGCCTCGGGGGACTATGCCGAGTTTTTCCGCACGTACAGCGCCTGCGTGCGTTCGGTGATCGAGCTGCCCCGGCGTGTGCTGATCAGCCGGCCGTGGCATGTGCGGACCTTCCGCGACCAGGCGTTGACGGTGGACCTGTTGGAACTGGCCGCCGGTGGTGAGAACGACACGATCAAGGGTGTAACGATCGTCGGCGATGCGCCGGTGCTTATCCGCGACGACCTAGGTGCGCGGGTATATCCGGGTGTAGTCATCGACGCGGAGAACGGGCCGGTGGTCATCGACGAGCACGCGACGGTTCGGCCGGGTGCTGTGCTGATCGGGCCGGTGTATGTCGGCCCGCACGCGACGGTGCTGGATCGAGCGCTCATCAAGGCGAATAGCAGCATCGGGCCGTGGTGCAAGGTCGCCGGGGAGGTCGGCGGGACGATCTTCCAGGGGTACGCCAACAAGAGCCACGACGGGCACCTGGGGGATAGTTATGTTGGCCAGTGGGCCAACCTCGGGGCGGGGACGACCAACAGCAACCTGCTGAACACCTACGCCGAGGTGGCGATGCGCGCCTCGCCGGGCGAGCCGCTGGAGAAGACCGGCGAGGTCTTCATGGGCTGCATCATCGGCGACCACGTCAAGACGGCGATCTGCACGCGGATCAACACCGGTGCGACGCTGCACACGGGCGCGATGGTGGCCACGTCGGCCGCGGCGGGGGGGAACATCCCGCACTTCGCCTGGTGCACAGACGACCACCCGCCGGGGAGCAAGACGTTTCGGCTGGAAAAGTTTGTGGACGTGGCGCGGGCTGTGATGCAGCGGCGAAAAACAACGCCAAGCCTGGCGTACTTGGCCAGAGTGGAAGAAATTTACTCAGAGCACGCAGGCACAGAGGAGGGCGACGCAGAGAAGAAGCGTGGTTAGATAAAGAGGCTTGGTTGAGGGCTGGCCCGTGCCGAAGGTGGAGATTTTTCTATGGCCCTGCCGCTGCGGACTGCCGAGGGTACCGATGAGCTCTGTGGCCTGGTGGTCGGTGCGGCGATCAAGGTTCTCAAGGCCCTCGGGCCGGGCCTGCTTGAATCCGCTTACAAGGAGTGCCTGACCCACGAGTTCGCCCGCTTGGGAATCCCCTTGCAGCGGCAGGTGCGCGTGCCGCTGGTCAATGAAGAGATCACGCTCGACACCAGCTACCGCCTCGATCTGGTCGTCGTGGGAATTCTGGTCGTCGAGGTCAAGGCGATCGAGGCCGTGCTGCCGGTGCACGAGGCACAGGTCTTCACATACCTCAGGCTCGCGAAGATGCCCGCGGGTCTACTGCTCAGCTTTTACACCGCACTGCTGCGCGACGGCATCAAACGATACCACATGCTTGAGTTTCGATAAACCCCCTACAAAGTTACCCCACAACACCTGCACACATGTACACTCCCCAACCCCCCTTTGTATTTCTTCTCTATCCCTCCGTTCTCTGAGTAAACCCCCTTGCAAACCCTCTACCTCATCGACGGCTACGCACAGTTCTTCCGCGCGTACCACGCCATACGCACACCCATGACCTCGCCGGTTACCAAGGAGCCGACCAACCTCACCTTCGGCTTTGTCGGCATGATGCTCAAGCTGCTGCGCGGGCAGGGGAAGATGGGCGGCCGGCCGGACTACATCGCCGTGGCGATCGACGTCAGCGGGGACAAGCAGACGTTCCGCTCGACGCTCTACCCCGACTACAAGGCCCACCGACCACCCGCGCCGCCGGACCTTTTTCCGCAGGTGCAGCGGTGCCTGCGCACGCTCGATGCCCTCGGCGTGCCGGTGCTGGGCGCAGAGGGTTTCGAGGCCGACGACGTGATCGCGACGATCGTTACCGAGTTGCGCGCGGCACACCCCAGCCTGCGCATCCGCATCGTTAGCAAGGACAAGGACCTCAAACAGTTGCTGGTGCCAGGCGGTGTTGAGATGTACGACGTGTACACCGACGCGGTCATCGATGCCGGGACACTCAGAGATGAAACGGGCCTTGCCCCCGCGCAGGTCATCGACATGCTCGCGCTGATGGGCGACACGGCCGACAACGTGCCGGGCGTCGAAGGGATCGGCGAGAAAACCGCCGCGGCCCTCATCGCCGAGCACGGGTCGCTCGATGGCCTGCTTGCCGCGGCTGGGTCGATCAAGGGCAAGCGTGGCGAGAACATCCGCGCCGCCTCGGCCCTGTTGAGCCTCAGCCGACAGCTCGTGGCCCTCCGGCACGACGTGCCGATCGCGCTGGACCTGCCCGCAAGCGCGACGAAGAACATCAACCTCCCCGCACTGATCCCAATCCTCAAAGAACTCGGCTTCAACCGCTATCAAGACGAGGTGCGCGAGTTGGCCGGCCTGCCCCGCGAGGGCGCGGCCCCGGCAACCCCCGAGGCCGCGCCCAGGCCGGCGCGCAAGAGCAAGAGCGACCCGGCCGGGGAGTCGCTCTTTGCCGGAGGGCTATTTGCCCCTACCGACGGGGCGGGGGGGAGTGTTGAACCCCCACTGGCGGTGCTGCACGAGGGCTACCGCTGCGTCCGCACCGCCGCCGACCTGCAAGAACTCCTGGCCGAGTTGCGCGCAGCACCGATCTTCGCCTTCGACACAGAGACCACGGGCCTGAGCCCCATCTCCAGCCGACTCTGCGGGATCAGTTTTTCTACCGCTGCGCACACGGGCTGGTATGTGCCCGTCCGATCACCACAGCCAGCCACGCACCTGACCGAGCGGCTGGTGCTCGACGCCCTTTCCCCCATCCTGCAAGACCCGGCCAGGCCCAAGTGCGGGCACAACCTCAAGTTCGACGCCATGATCCTGCGCCAAGCTGGCGTCCACGTCCGCGGCTTTGCCCCCAGCGCAACGTGCAGCGACAGCATGATCGCCAGCTACCTCATCGACGCGACACGCTCAAGCCACTCGCTGGACGCGCTGGCCCTGGCCGTGCTCGGGCACACCAATACCTCGATCACCGAACTCATCGGCAGCGGCCCGCAGCAGCGCACCTTCGACACGGTGCCCCTCGACCGCGCCACGCAATACGCCGCGGAGGACGCGGACGTTGCCCTGCGCCTGCACCATGCGATGACCCCGCAACTCGAAGCACTCGACCTGACCGCCCTGATGCGCGACGTTGAGATGCCCCTTGTCGAGGTGCTCGCGCAGCTAGAGCTCAACGGCATCACGGTCGATCCCGCCGAGCTGGACCGCCAGCGCACCCGCCTGGCCAAGCAGATCGACACGCTCAGGGCGCAGGTCGAGGACGCCGCACTAGCCACCATCGGCCGCACGTTCAACCCCGACAGCCCCAAGCAGCTCAGCGAGGCGCTCTTCAACAAGCCCGACGCGCCCGAGCCGGGGCTGGGCCTCAAACCGGTTAAAAAAACCCAGACCGGCTACAGCACCGACATCGAGGTGCTCGAAAAACTCGCCCAGGACCAGGCCGTAACAACCCCCATCCCAACGCTCATCCTCGAATACCGTCAACTCTCCAAGCTCGTCAACACCTATTTGCTTGCGCTCAAGGATGCCATCAACCCAGCGACCGGCCGCGTACACGCAAGCTTCAACCAGACCGTCGCGGCGACGGGGCGACTGTCTTCCAGCGACCCGAACCTTCAGAACAGCCCGATCCGCACCGAGGTGGGGCGTGAGATCAGGCGGGCGTTTGTTGCCGCGCCGGGGCACCAGCTCGTCAGCGCGGACTACTCGCAGATCGAGCTGCGCATCTTGGCGCACCTGTCGCGCGACCCTGCGCTTATCGAGGCCTTTCACCAGGGGCAGGACATCCACGCCGCCGTCGCCGCACAGATTCACCGCGTCCCGCTGGAGCAGGTAACCAGGCAGCAGCGCAGCGGCGCGAAGATGGTCAACTTCGGCATCGTCTACGGCGTAACGCCCTACGGCCTAGCACGCCGCCTCGGCTGCTCCACGCACGAGGCCGATGAGATCATCACCGGGTACAAAAAACGCTTCGCGGGCATCACCACATTCCTGCAAGAGTGCGTCGACCAGGCACAACAACTCGGCTACGTGCAGACGATGCTCAAACGCCGACGGCCTATCCCCGAGATCGACAGCCCCAACCCCGCCCGCCGGGCCTTTGCCGAACGCACGGCGATCAACACCGTGGTCCAAGGCTCCGCCGCCGACCTTATCAAACTCGCCATGATCGACCTGCACCAACGACTCACCGGCCCGAACCCCGAACTGCCCGGCACCAAAATGCTCTTGCAGATTCACGACGAACTGGTCTTTGAGACGCCCACCGCCACCGCCGAGGCCACACGCACGCTGGTAACCCAACGCATGGAGCAGGCGATGACCCTGAGCGTGCCGATCAAGGTCGATGCGTCCGTCTCAAGCAACTGGTTTGATGGCTAGTGCTCTCCGCAAGCCGATCAAAGCTTGCCAATCCCGATGCCTACCCCCGCCCGCTTGCGCGCCACCATCAGTTTGTGCAGCTGCCACATCTGCCAGCTCGCCCACGCAAAGCCGATCGCGGCAAGTGAGAAACTGACCGCAAACGACCCGGTGGCTTTGTAGATCGCCATGCCCGCGAACTGAAAGACCGTCCCGCGCAGCCCGACCATCGAGGCGTGGATCGCGACATACTGGGGCACCTTGGCCGGGGTGGGGGCGAGTGCCACAGGCCCGAGCAGCCACCCGGCGTTGACGCCCGCGCTGCACACGCCGTAGATCACGCTCGCAAGCATCAGGTGCTGGCTGTTCTGCCCCAACATCAGCATGATCGGATAGAGTGGATACAGGCCAAAGGCCAGCACACACAGCCGAGTGGGCCCGAGCCTGTCCATGAGCATCCCTGCGATGAACGTGCACAGAACCACGGCCAGTTGAAATGCCATAAACGCATTGGTGCCGATCTGGGCATAATCCAGGTGCAGGCGATCGGTCATGAGCACGGGCTTGAGCGCCTCGCAGATCATCCACGCCGCGCCATAGGTCATAAACGCCCCCTGGTAGCGCGCAAAGACGACGTCCTCGCGCAGCACCTGCCGCGTGTGCGTCAACGGCTCAATAACCCGGCGGACGATCGACCGCGTGTCCTTGCTGGCATCGTGCCCGCGTGCGGCATGCACGCCCGTGAGCCGAAGGATCAGCACCATGCACGTTAGCCCAACGCCCTGCACCACCGTCGCGATGGGCAGAAAGGTGCGAAAGGCCTCTGCGTCGGCCTTGAGCCAGTGGCCCAGCAGCAGCGACCCGCCTGCGGCAGCGAGTGTGGTGAACGTTATGATCAACCCATAGATGCGCCCCCGCAGGCGGTCGGGGTAGAGGTTCTTCATGATCTCACCCTGCACCGCCGGCCACGCGGCCCCGCCCGCGGCGGCAACCAGGAAGCACACCGCAAACAGCCAGAACGACCCGGCCAGCGCGATCCCCGCCAGCGGCACCAGCGCGCACAGCCAGTACGTCAGCAGGTAGCGCCCAAGGCTCATACGCCCGAGCAGGTCGCCCCAGAAAATCGACAGGATCAGCAGCACCGCCGGCGCGGAGGTGATCAGCAGGGTCTGCCAGTCGTTGGCCCCGAAGGCCTTGCGCGCGATGATCGGCAGTTGGAACGAGACCGACGAGGCCGTCGAGATCGTCAGCACCAGCGCACCGAGGTGCGCGGCTACAACCCAGGGTTTGACGGTCGCTGGCGACAAGCCGAGATGTTAGACAACCATCAAAGTGTGGGTTGAACGCACAGCCCAACGCCTATATCAGGCTCTTGGAAGCGTTCGCCGTGTCCGCCGCGAGCGTGCGCGAGCCGATGAGCCAGAAGACGCCGGCCAGCAGCATCGCCAGGCCCACAAGCCCGAAACCCCACTGCAAAGCCACGGCCGGGGTATCGCCGAGTTTCCCGCGTACGTCGGCGACGAACCCGATGAGGAACGGGCTGATCGCATCGCCCAGGAGGTGGATGACAAAGATGTTCACCGCGAAGGCGGTTGAGCGGATCGCCGGGTGCGTTACGTTCGCCACCGCCGCGTTGCTCGGGCCGGTGTTCAGGAAGACGAAGAAGACCGTCAGGCCCACAAACACCCACGCCATCGGGAAGGGGGCGAACAAAACCCCCAGGAACATCGGGAACCCCAGCAGCATCGCCGTGCCCGACATCGAAAGGTACGCACCGGGGAACCGCGTGCGGAGTTTGTCAGCCAGCATCCCCCCGGCCAGCGTTGCGACCAGACCCGTTACGACGACGACGCCCCCGAAGAGAACGTTCACTCGGCTGAGCAGGGCGTCGTCGATCACCCCCGTCGGCGACAACCTCGAACAGATAAACCTGGGCATGAAGAAGGCGATCCCACCGATCGCGAACGTCATGGCCGTACCCCCGGCAAAGTTCCAGAAGAGGCTCTTGATCCGCAGCAACGCCCACACGTCGGCGAACCTGATGGCCCTGCCCAGCGGCTTGACCTCAACACCCTCGCTCTGCCCACGCTTCGGCTCGGTCAGGAAAAAGCAGATCACGCCCAGCACCACCGCCGGCACCAGCAGCAGATAAAACGCCCACCTCCACCCGAGCATCCCCCCGACGAGGCCCCCATAGACATACCCAAGCGCGCTGCCGACGGGGATGGCCAGATAAAACCACGACAGCGCACGCCCGCGCCGATCCACGGCGAACATGTCCGAGATCAGCGTCGGCGCAGCCGGGCCGTACGCGGCCTCGGAAACCCCCACCAAGGCCCGCATCAAAAACATCACCCCAAAGGCCGGCGCAAGCCCCGTGCCAAAGCTTGCCAGCCCGCCACCGATGACACCCAGACCCACGATCCACCACCGCCGCCATCGGTCGGCCAAAATACCAAAGACCGGCGCCAGCAGCATGTATGAAACCAGGAACGCGAACATCAACGCGCCCATCTTGGTCTTGGCATACGGATCGCCCGGTGCCAATATGTCCCCCTCGATCTTCACTTCGAGGGCCGAGAGCACCGATCGGTCGGCATAGTTGAGCAGGTTCAGCCCCAGCAGCAGGCAGAGCGCAAAGACCGGCGAAATAACACGCCCCTTGACCATGCCAGGAAGATAGCAGAACTACCAACCCCACGCCGAAGGCCACCCAAAAATCACCCAACGTTCTCTATCCCAAACGTCTTCGTCAAAAACTCCACCTGCCGTGTCTTGGCCTCGGCACCCATTTTTCCAAACCCGTTGTGCTCCTCGGGCGCGCCCGTCTGGGGCCAGGTCGTCAGTTCCACAAGCCCCGCATCGGCACCCACCGCCGTGTAGTGCTCGCGGAGCGCATCGACAAACGTCCGGATGCACCCCACCGGCACCACACGGTCGCTCTCGCTGTGCAATGCCAAGATCGGTATCGGCCGCCAACTCGCTCGGTGCTCGATCGCACTGAGCCTCGCAACGCGCTCGGCGGGGTGTCGCAGCCCAACCCGCTCCGCGGGCGCATTGGTGTCCAGGTACAACATCCTGAGGTTCCCCGCCGTCCCCTCAACCGCCGCGCACTTGAAGGGGTGCGCATCGCACAACCTGCGCAGGGCCACCATCCCCCCCGCGCTCATCCCGCCGATCGCCAGGTTCCCGCCATCAAACAACCCGGCCAGTTCCCCCTGCCCAATCGCAGCGACGACCTGGTCAACCTCGCCGAGCATCTGCTCGATGACATCCAGCGTCCTGCCAAGGTGCTGCATAGCCGCATCCAACCGCTCCCCATGCCCGGGCAGGTCGAGGGAGACCGACGCGATCCCCGCGCGGACAAACCGCAAAAACCGCCCGTTATCGATCTCCTTGCTCACCGTCCTGCCGTGCATCCACAGCACCGTCGGCCTGGGCGTACGCCAGTCCGGGTGCGAGAGCATCGCGGGCACCTTGGCCCGGCCGAGTGTCATAAACCGCGTCTGGGCCGCCAGGGCCGATGGGAGTGGATAGTTGGACACGCACCCAACATAGCCCCCTGCACAAGCCCGGTCGATCCTGTCGCCGCCTATCTTCCCCCGTGCGGCTACAGATCATCTATTCCGGGCGCGTCCAGAACGTCGGCTTCCGCGCCGCCGCGCTCCACATCGCCCGCAGCCACCCCGTCACCGGGTGGGTCCGCAACGACCACGCCGGCACCGTCTGGCTCCAGGCCCAGGGCACGCCTGGGGCGGTCGAGGCCTTCCTGGCCGAGCTGGCCGAACGCATGGCCGGGAAGATCACCGCCGCCGAGCGCCAGACCATCGACGAAGTCCCCGGCGAGCAAGCCTTCATCATCACCTATTGAACCAGTCAACATATACTCCCCGGCAACTGCCCGAGGACCGATGCCCAACCCAGCCCTGATCCTCTTTGACGTTGACGCCACGCTCATCAGCACCAGCCGATCGGGCATCCGCGCGATGCGCCTGGCCGCCAATGACCTCTTCGGCCCCGTCGTCGATATCGACCACGTCGAGTTCGCCGGCAAGCTCGACCCGCTCATCATCGCCGACATCCTCTCCCTGGGCGGCCTGGACGCCACCACCGCCGAGATCGCCTCCTTCCACGCCCGCTACCGCGCGCACCTTGCCGCGATACTCAAGGACCCCAGCACCCAGGCGATCGCCCTGCCCGGCGTGCTCGACCTGCTCAACGCGCTGCAAACCCACCCGCACATCACCACCGCGCTCTTGACGGGCAACTACCCCGACACCGGCACACTCAAACTCCACGCCTGCGGGATCGACCCCTCGCGCTTCACCATCGCCGTCTGGGCCGATGCCTCGACCTCCACACCCCCAACCCGCGACGACCTGCCCGGCGTCGGGCTAGCAAAGTGGCGCAAGCACGCAGGCAACCACGCCCAGGCACGCCACGCGATCGTCATCGGCGACACCCCGCACGACATCCGCTGCGCCAAAGTCCACGGCTGCCGGTGCATCGCCGTTGCCACCGGGCCGTACGAGATCGACCAACTCACACCCTATTCACCTGACCTGGCAGTCGAAGACCTCAGCGACACCGCCGCGGTCCTGCAAGCGATCCAGACCTGGACGGGGCCGCACTGATGCACCCAAGCCAAGCCAGGATCGACGTTGCCCTCTCCCTCTGCGGCCTGCAAACTCCCCCTGGCACGCCCGCTGAGTTCCTGCGCCAAGCCATCACCTTTGCCCTCACCACCCGATGCCAAGCCCTGCACCTGGACGCCACGCACCCCGGCCTACGCCCACGCGAGCTCGACCGCTCGGCCAGGCGAGACGTCGCCGCCCACCTCCGCAGGGAGGGGCTCGCCTTCTCCGGCCTTGACCTGTGGATCCCCCCCGCCCACCTCGCCGACAACGCACGAGCAGACCGCGCCGCCGGGGCGATTACCGCGGCGATCACACTCGCGGCCGACCTGGCCAAACTCTGCCCAAACCAGGCCCACACAATGCCCCCGACCGTCTGCATCGAGTTTCCCGCACTCGCCACCCCACCGGGGCTGCTCGATGCCCTCTGCACCAGCGCGGCTACACAAGGCGTCCAACTCGCCGACTTCGGCCCCGCCGCCCAGAGCAGAGTTGGCACACTCAACACCCCAACGCCGGGCCTGGGCGTCGGCGTCGATCCTGCCGCCGAGCTCCTGGCCGGGCGCGACCCCATCGCAACACCCGCCAAACTCGGCCAGTGCTGCGTTGCCGCTCGCCTCACCGACGCCAATGGCCTCGGCCGGGTGCCCGTCGGCACCGGTCGCCTAGACCTGCCAGCCTTCCGCGCCACCCTCAGCATCAGCACCCCGGTGCGCTGCGTCGTGCTCGACCTGCGCACACTCGCCGACCAAGCAACCGCCGCCGCCAGAGCGATCAGCGCCTGGCAGCTGGCCTAACACGCAACTACGCGCAACCGGGCAACCGGGGCGCACCTGCCCATCTATCATCCAACATCTATGCTCAAGCCCGCCTTCAGCACCGTTGCCTGCCCGGAGTGGACACTCGACCGCGTCGCCAACGCCGCCGGGCGCATCGGGTACCTCGGCGTCGAACTGCGCACCTTTGATGCCTCCTCCCGTTTCTTTGCCAACGACCCCGCCCTGACAGACCCGGCCAAGGTCCGCCGCCTCTTTGCCGACGCAGGCGTCTCGGTCTGCTCCGTCGCCACCGACGCCTCCTTTGACAAGATGGTCTTCCCCCCGGTCATCGGCCACCTCTTTACCGACGAGGAAGTGCAAGTCCGCAAGGCCAAGCGCGCCATCGACCTCGCCGCCGCAATCGACGCGCACTTCATCCGCGTCTTCGCCTTCTACCAGTCCCCTATGGACCCGCACAAGGCCTGCGTCGCACGCATCGTCGAACGCCTTGGCAAGGTCGTTGACCACGCCAACAAAACTGGTGTCGTCGTCGTGCTCGAAAACGGCGGCAGCTTCCGCACCGCCGCCGACGCCCTTGAAATCGTCGCCGCCATCAACAGCCCGCTGCTGCAAGTCTGCTACAACGCCGCCGCCGCGTCGCTTGCAGGTGAGAACCCCGCCGAGGGTGCCGCTAAACTCGCAGCCCAGCAAGAGCTCGGCATGCTCCGCATCAAAGACCTGCGCGACGGGAGCCCCGTCCCCCTGGGCACCGGCACGATCCCCGTCCAACCCCTCATCGCCCAACTCGCCCGCGACGCAGCAACAAACCCCGGCGAGCCGGACGTGTGGTGCGTCTACGAGTGGGACCGCGCCTGGCTGCCTGAAATCGGCGAGCCGGAGTTCGCACTCGAACACGCCGCACGGACCATCTACCAGTGGACGGCACGGGCCGCCCCGGCCGTCGCGCGGCAGCCGATCCCGGCGAGCGTGTACTAGGTTTTAGGTGTTAGGGGGTGCCGCCGATGCCGCCGCGTGCGCCAAACCCGCTCCCGCTCCCCGCACCACCTCCGGGCACCGTGGGCCTTGAACTGTCGCGCTGGGTCGTCCGCGCCTGCACCGCTGATCTTGGCTTCGCGCTCGCGGGCGTCTGCCACGCCCGCCCCGCCGAACACCAGGCGCACCTGCACGCATGGCTGGCCCAGGGCATGCACGGGCAGATGCACTACCTCGCCGAGCACCTCGAAGCACGCATGGACCCCGCCCGCGAACTGCCCGGCACACGCTCGATCATCATGGTCGCCGACGCCTACGCCCAGCGCGGCCAGGAACCCGCCCAACCAACAACCACCCCAACCGCACGCATCGCCCGCTACGCCCAAGGGCGCGACTACCACGACACCCTCAAACGCCGGCTGCACACCCTGGCCGATGCCCTCCGCGCCGCCCTGCCTACCCACCACTTCCGCACCTTCACCGACACCGCCCCGGTCATGGAACGCCAGCACGCCCAACGCGCAGCCCTCGGCTGGACGGGTAAGCACACACTCCTGATCCACCCACGCATCGGCTCCTACTTCCTCCTCGGCGGCATCCTCACCACGCTCGACCTGCCCGAACCACCGGACCAATCCCCCACACCCGACGCCTGCGGCACCTGCACACGCTGCATCGACGCCTGCCCCACCAGCGCCATCACTGCCCACACCGTCGACGCAAGAAAGTGCATCAGCTACCTCACCATCGAGCACCAAACCGACATCGACCCCGCACTCCACCCCGCCATGGGCGACTGGCTCTTCGGCTGTGATATCTGCCAGCACGCCTGCCCACACAACTCCCCGCGCCCAGAACAACCCCCCACACCCATCCACCGCGCCTATGCCCCGCGCACGGCATCGCTGCCAATCCTCGACCTGCTCAACTGGACCAACGCCGACCGCGCCAAGACCCTCGGCAACTCAGCCATCAAACGCGCAACGCTCGACATGCTCAAACGCAACGCCCTGATCGCCGCGGGCAACACGCTCACACTGCCGCGCGACCAAACGCTCTTTGACCGCATCAAACAGATTGCCACCGACGCAAGCGAGCCGGCGATGCTGCAGCAAACCGCCCGGCAAGTCCTATCCAGGATCGCCGATGTTTCTCGTACCGAACCCCTCCCCCCAGGGCAGGGGCAGGGGTGGGGTTGACCACTTCAGACGCACAACGATGATCTATAAATGATACAAAAAGAGGATGGGAATCGCGCCACGCAAACCCAGCGCTACGCCTGCTGCCACACCCACCCCCACGGCGACGCCTGGATGCCCTTCTGCCGCGTCCGCGCTCGGGAGGCTCCATAGGTCCACCCGACCCCGCCGAACGCCTCCTGAGCCAAATCCGGTTTTGGTTGCACTTTCGTGGAGTTGTCGCCCCGCCCACTCACCCAAGCAACTTGATGTCCTTCCACGCCGGGAAGTCCGCACGCCACTGCCGCAGTGCGCCCATGTCCAGATCGACGGTCAGAACCCCCTCCTCGTGCCCCAGCTCGCCGAGGATGTCCCCCTTGGGCCCGACAACGAAACTCTCCCCCTGATACTTGAGGTTCGGGTCGCTCCCGGCACGGTTGACGCACAGCACAAACGCCTGGTTCTCAATCGCACGCGCAACACTCAGCGATCGCCGATGCCCCACCCGGCTCTGTGGCCAGTTGGCAATCACCGTAAACACCTCTGCCCCACCCAGCAGCCCCGCGCGGAACAACTCCGGGAACCGCAGGTCATAGCAGATCGTCGGGCAGACACGCACACTCTCTTGCCCCCCATCCCTCGCACCCACCCAATCAAAGAACCCAACCCGCGAGCCGCCCAAAAAATGCTCACCCTCGCGCCCGATCGAAAACGGGTGCACCTTGTCATACTCGCAGATGATCGACCCATCCGGCGACGCCACCGTGCAACGGTTGCGGCCCTTCCCCTCCGGCCCCAGCACAGTCCGGCTGCCCACCAGCGTCACCTTCCGCCGCTGCGCCTCCTCGATCAAGAACCTAAACGTCCCCTGGTCCGTGTCGGCCGTCTTGGCAAGGTCAAACGAAAAGCCCGTGTCAAACATCTCCGGCAGCACCACCAGATCCCCCGCGTGCAGCACACCCTTCTGCACCAGACGGTCGATCATCGCCCGCGCCCGCCGGCGGTTGGCCGGGCGGTCCTCCCAGGCGATGTCCAACTGGATCAGGTGCGCGTGCATGCCCACGAGCCTATGCGCCCGTGCGGACAGACGCTCTAAGAGATCGTATCAGGTCTGGCTCTGGTGGAGCAGGCCCGACTCTGGTGGTGCAGGCCTCTGGCCTGCACGGAAACCCGCGTGATCCACGCAGGCGGGACGCCTGCTCCACCGTTTCAAGCGTGATCCGCGCAGGCGGGACGCCTGCACCACTGTTTCAAGAGTGATCCGCGCAGGCGGGACGCCTGCTCCACCATTTGATGAAACACCCTTTGAGTTCAATAAGCCTCTAAACCCCCGCCCGACCCGCCTGCACCAGCACAAGTCCCGCCAGACGATCCACCACCGCGTCCTCAGTCAGGTGCGTCGTATCAATCACGGCCATCCCCTCGGCGATCTTCATCGCGTGGCTCGCATCGATCGCGTCGCGCAGCCGAAGGTTCGCCTCGATTGCGCCCGCGTCGGCCGCCACCCCCGCTGCACGCAACTGCTCCACACGCCGGCGGGCACGCTCGCCCGGCTCGGCCATCAGAAAGAACTTCGCCAGGGCCGTCTCCCTAAAGACCCGGCTGCCCTGGTCGCGCCCCTCCGTTACCAGCCTCTTGTGCGCCCGTGCCACACCACGTTGCCAGTCGATCAGCAACAGCCGAAGGCCCTCATGCCTGGCCACGATCGAGACCGCCGCGTCCACCCCAGGCGTCCGCAGCCGGGCGCTCATCGCGCCATCAAGGCCCCGATAGTTGTTCCCCGGCGAGGCGACCCAGTCCATCCCCGCTCGCGTCTGCGCAACCAGCCGGGTGATCCCCTCGGCGTCCTGCGGCGCGACGTGGTGCTCGATGGCCAGCGCCGTCGCGTCGCGGTACATTGCGCCGGTGTCCAAGAACGCCGCGCCCAGCCGCTGCGCCAGCCGGAGGCCCACCGACGACTTGCCCGTCGCGGCCTGCCCGTCGATCGTTACCACAAAGCAATCAGGCAGCCCCGCCCCGGCACGCTCGGCTTGGATCACATCCCCACTGGTCACGATCGCCCCGCTCACTGGTTGCTCCACTTCAACAAGCCGTCAACCCGGCTTCACAACACCCCAGCACACAAGGCTATGCCCACAGAGAGTGCGGGCACTGGTCAGACCTTTTCATCATCGTCGGCCGGCAGCTCGGGCAGGTCGTCAAGGCCTTCGAGGATGTCCTCATCGACGCCCGTGCTCAGGAACCGGTCCAGGATCCCCTTGATGTGCAGGATCGGCGCAACAGGGTCGCCCTCGCCGCGATAGTCGATAGCAATCGGGCCCTCAAACCCCACGGCGATCAAGACCGCGACCATCTGCCCGATGTCATAGGGTGTGTGCACAAGGCCCGCCGCACGCTGGCCAGGCGTAAGCACGGCTGCGTCAGGCTCGGGCTGTTTGCCCTTGCCAACACCCTTGCCCGCTCCCTTGGTTACGCCCTTGCCCATCTGCACTGCCGACTCAAACTTCGTACCCGTTGCCAGCACGATGCTGGCGTAGGGTACCAGCCTGCGCAGGTAAGCGATCGGATCGGCATCCAACGCGGCCGTTGCAAAGTCCGGCAGCGTCCCGATCCGGAACCCTCCGATCCGCTTGAGCAACTCGCCGACGCGCTCGGCCTTGGTCGTCAACCCCCTGCCCGGGGCGATGGCAAGGTTCAAGTCGAGCTTCTCGCTCCGCCTGGCGACGAGCTTGAGCCGATCGGCGATGATGTCGAGGGCCTCGTCGGTGTCCGGCGCTTGGATCGGGATCGAGAACGCGCTGCACCCCATCCAGTGCGCCGCCTGCGCAACGCGCATGCAACGCTCGATGGCCGCATCGCCGACCCGATCGTCCTCGCTGGCCAGGTCCATCGGCTTGACCTCCGACAGACCAAGCACCGGGCACGAGGCCTTGTCGGCACACTCGAGTATCTGCATCAGCCGGGCTCTGTCCGCCCCGGCCAGCACGTCCGTTGTCAGCAAAAGGCCAGCCAGCCCCATCTCATCACGCACATACCTCGGCACGTCCGTCAGCAGCATCGCCCGCCCACCCTTGGGGGGCATCAGTTTGCTGTGCAGGGCACCGATAGAAAGCGCAAGGGGCATGGAAGAGGAATCTAGCCACCCTTGTGCTTGGAGTCCATCGCGGGCTTGCGCCGAGCGGGCTTGCCCGTGGGTTTCTTGTCCGCTTTGGCTGGCTTAGCCACCTTGGCCGCTGGCTTGGCCTCGGGAGCGCCCGAGACAATCGGCGTAACCGCCGGCAGCAGCCGCGTGCCGATCATCGACCGCAGCCGTTCCACATTCAACGCGTCAAAGGACTCACCCCCGGCCGTCTCACCCTTCTCTGTCTCCAGTATCTTCGGCAAGCCCGCAAACGCCGGCTCGTTGACGAACGCCGCGAAACCGCCCAGCCCGATCGTCCCCTCGCCGATGTGCTCGTGCCGGTCCTTCCGGCTGCCCATCGCGCCGATGCTGTCGTTCAAGTGCAAGCACCGGATATTCTCAAACCCCAGCACCACCCCCAACTGCTTGATCACGCCCTCGGCCTTCTCCCGGCTGGAGCAGTCATACCCCGCCGCGTGCGCGTGGCACGTATCAATGCAAAAACCAATCCGCCCCGGCTGGCCCGTCCCCGCAACGATCCGCGCACGCAGGTCCGCCAGCTCCTCAAACGTCCGCCCGATCGTGCTCCCCGCCCCGGCAACATTCTCCAGGCACAACGTTGTCTTGTACCCCGGTGTCTCGTTGATAATCTTGATGCACGCCTGGGCGATCCGCCCGACCCCCTCCTCACGGGTGCTGACCGTGTGCGCGCCGGGGTGAAAAACCAAAATCGGTATCCCCAGCACCTCGCAACGCTCAACCTCCTCACGCATCAACGCCAGCGACTTGTCCCGCAACTCCCCAGGCGCGGCGGCAAGGTTAATCAAATAACTCGCGTGCGACGCCACACGCGCTGGGCCGCCTACCCACCCCGCCTGGCCAATGGCCGACTTCCACGCCGCGATGGCCTCGGTACGCAACGGCGGCGCGGCCCACTGCTGCTGGTTCTTCGTGAACACCTGCACACAATCCAGCCCCAGCCGCACGGCCTCGCGCACCGCCAACTCCATACCCCCGGCCACCGACAGGTGCGAGCCGAACAGCGAGTTCTTGCGGGTGGGGGTGGGGAAGGTGGTGGCCATGCTCACTGTTTCTTCGCCGGGAAGAGGAACTCCAGCGCCGTGCCAAACCTATCCGCCCACGCCTTCTCGTTGTGCGGCTGGTCGCTCGGCGTAACCAAGAACGACGTCTGCCCCTGCCCCTGAAGCCACGCGGCCGTCTCCTTGAAAGTCTTGACGTACCCCGCGTTGAGCGGGTCATCTGCCTTCTCGGGGTTCCCTTCGCGCAGGCCGTAGCCAAAGTAGACATCCATCCCCTTGATACCCTTGCCACCTTTGAGTGCCGTCAGCGTCGGGTTGTCCTCGCCGAGCGGGGCGATGCTCTCGCTGAGCACGCCGCGGAAGGTGCCCGGGTAGAGGCTCGCGGTGTGCAGCGAGATGATCGCCCCGAGGCTTGCCCCACCGATCACCGTGTTTTCACGCCCCGTTTTGACGCGGAAGGCCCGCTCCACACGCGGCATCACATCGCCGATCAACCACTTGGCATACCAGTCCCCCATCGGCTTGGCGTCGGCCAACCTCGGCGTCGCAAACGGGAGGTACTCACTGGCGCGGGACTTGCCCCCGTGCGGAATCCCCACGATGATCATCGGCTCGACCTTGCCCTGGCCGATCAGCCGCGTAGCCGTCTCATCCACGCTCCACTCGGCGGGCACAGCCGGGTGGGTCTCAAAGAGGTTCTGCCCGTCTTGCAAGTAGAGCACCGGGTACGACCGCCCCGCGTTCGCCGGGTCGTCGTACCCAGGTGGCAGCCAAACAAACAGATCCCGCTTGAACGGCGCGGCGACGCCGCCCGGCACCTCCAGCCGCACAACACTCGGCGTCTTGAGCGTGAAATACGGGTTCAGGTCCGGCCTTGCCGCGGGGTTGGGCCTCTGGTCCCCCCACTTTTGCACCGTAAACTCAAAGATCGGCTGGGTCTTCCCGTCGCCATACTTTGCCGCGTCCACCTCGGGCAGGCTGCGGTTATCGATCGGCACAAGGCCCTCGGTCAACTCTTCAAGGTCCCACGAGCCGCGCGTGAACTTAAACGCGATCGGCGCATCGGTGCTGCCGGGCTTCATGACGATCTGCCACCGCAGGTCGCTCCGGCGTGTGAGTTTGGACCCCTCATCACCCGGGTTCCACCCGTTGTAGCTGCTCGCCAGATACACAGGCGAATCCTGGCTCGATATCCCCGCGGCATCGGTTACCACGATGATGTACCCCTGCGGCAAAAACTCCGGCCGCACCATCCCCGTCTTCGCCCCCGCCGCCGGCTGGGGCAGAACCGCCGCCGTGGCCATCGGCGGGCCCAGCAGCCGCTGCTTGGGGTTCTTGGGTATCACAAAGGAGAGCCCCGCAACGATCACCACGGGGGAGAGTAAAAACGCCGTCAACATAAACTTGCTCATCTCCAATCCTACCCCCGCGCACAGGCCAGGAAAGATCACCCCCACCCTCTCCCAGCGGTTAGGGGTTGCTATCTTTGCGTCCGCACACGCCTTTTTATGGAGCATCACATGAACCGCACCCTGACGATCGTCCTCGCCCTCACCGCCGCCGTGTTGGCCCTCGTGGCCGTGGTACGCCCACTGCCCGCCCGCGCCGCGGCCGAGCCTGGCTCCAACAGCGGCATCGCCGTCATCGACGTTGAAAAGGTCTTCAATGCACTCGTCGAGCGCAACGACATGCAGCAGCAGCTGCAGGCCTACCTCACGCAGCTCAACGACGAACTCAAGAAACTCGACGGCGAGGCCAAGGCCGCCTTCGAGACCGCCCGCGCCCTGCCCGATGGTGCCGAGAAGAACTCCGCCGTGCAAAAGGCCATCGAGATGCAGGCCACCGCCCAGGCCCGCAAACAGGTCTTCGAGGCCCTGGCCGACCGCCGAAGCAGCGAGAGTTTCAGGCAGCTGTTCGCCAAGATCTCCGCGGGCGGCCGCAAGATCGCCGAGACGCGCGGCCTCAACCTCGTCATCGCCACCGACGAGAACGTCTCGGTCCCCGTCGGCGCCAGTTCCACCGACGTCCAGCGCGTCATCAGCCTCAAGCGCATCGTCTACGCCTCACCCACCCTGGACATCACCGACGCGCTGATCCAACTGCTCAACTCCGAATACACCAAGAAGTAACCCGCACAGAACCCCCCTGGCCGCGGGCCCTGGCGTGCCGCACGGGTGCACCAGATGAAGAGCCTCCAACCACACATCTCGATGTCCGCCGGCGATCTCGCCGAGCTGCTCAACGCGCGCCTCGTCGGGTGCCCGACCGCCATTGTTACGGGCGTCGAGGCCCTCGATCGCGCCGGCCCCGAGCACCTCACCTTCATACGCTCGGCCAAGTTCGCCCCCCGCTGGGCCGACTCCAAGGCCTCTGCCGTGGTCGTTTCCGCGGGCGTCGCCCTGCCCGACTTTGACCAGGGCACCCGTGCCGCACTCGTTGTCGATGACGCCGACCGCGCGATGCTCGCCGTCCTACGCCTCCTCCAACCCAAGGTCTCCCTGTCCCCCGGCATCCACCCCTCAGCCGTCATCGACCCGGCCGCAACCATTGACCCCACCGCGCACATCGGCCCGCACGCCTCCGTCGGCCCCGGCAGCGTCGTCGGTGCAGGCGTCGTTCTCCACGCCGGTGTCCGCATCGGCGCAGATGTGCACATCGGTCAAGGCTGCATCCTCCATCCCGGCGCTTGCGTGCTCGACCGTTGCACCCTCGGCCGGCGCTGTATCCTTCAGCCCGCCGCCATCATCGGCGCAGACGGCTTCGGCTACCTCCCCGGCAAAGCAGGCCTGGAAAAAATCCCCCACATCGGGAACGTCGAAATCCACGATGATGTCGAGATCGGTGCCTGCACCTGCATCGACCGTGGCAAGTTCGGCGCCACAATCATCGGCACGGGCACCAAAATCGACAACCTCGTCCAGATCGCCCACAACTGCCGCATCGGCTCGCACGTGGTCATCTGCGGGTGCTGCGGCATCGCCGGGTCGGTAACCATCCACGACGGAGTGATGATCGCAGGCGGTGTCGGCATTGCCGACGGGATCACCATCGGCAAGGGCGCACGCCTGGCCGCGCAGGCCGGCATCATCAACGACGTGCCCGAAGGGGAAGCCTACTGCGGCGCGCCCGCCATGCGCCAACGCGACTGGGCACGCCAGCAGATCGCCATCAAACGCCTCGCCGAGAGCGCGGCACAAGCCCGGGGTGCACAGCAGTGAACCCGCACGCGAACGCACCACCACTGCCCAGAAGGTCCATCAACCAGAGCATCATGCTCAGCGGCCCGGGCCTCTTCAGCCCGCTCGTGAGCGTCCTTGCGCTCCGCCCCGCTCCCACTGGCACTGGCATCCACTTCCGCCGCATCGACCTACCCGACCAGCAACACATCCCCGCAGACGCCCGCCACATCGCCCACTCACAACGCCGCGACGGCTTCGGGCGCTGCACCGTCCTGCTCCCGGAACAGCCCGAGCCGGCCGCCGCGACAGGCATCGCCGCACCAACCGCCGCGGGCATCCACACCACCGAGCACCTCCTCAGCGCCATCTATGCCCTCGGCATCACCGACCTGGCCATCGAGCTGCACGGCGCAGAAATCCCCATGCTCGACGGGTCGGCACTCAACTTCGTCGAGGCGCTCCTGCCCAAAGTCGTCCCCATCGACGGCACCATCGCGCCCCTGGTCCTCCACCACCCCATCACGATCCACGACGGCGCGGGCATGATCGAGGCCACACCAACCGACCACCCCGCCCTCCAGGTCCAATACAACCTCGACTACGGCCCGCACGCGCCGATCCCACCCCAAGCCGCACGCTTTGCCATCGAGTGGACCGACAACGAGCAGACGCACGCAAACCGGGGCCTCCGTTATGCCGAGCAGATCGCCCCTGCACGCACCTTCTGCACCGCGCAAGAGGCCCAGGCCTTCCAAGCCGCCGGGTTCTTCGCCCACATCAACCCCAACGAAGTCCTCGTCCTGGGTGCCCCCACCACCACCCCGGCCATGCGCTTTGCCGACGAACCAGCACGCCATAAGACCCTCGACCTCATCGGCGACCTCGCCCTCGTCGGCCGGCCCATCTACGCCAACATCACCGCCACCCGCAGCGGCCACGTCCTCAACGCCCAACTCGCCCGAAGGCTCATCGACGCAGTCGAGCACGAGCGCCAGGGTACCCCGGACCTCCGGGCCGGGCATCTTAAGAATTAGAAAACCCCCACCTCGGAAATACGGGGTTCCAACGGCTAAACGCCCCGCCCAGAGGTTCAGGGTACCCAAAGACACAATCACCCCATACCAAATCCCAAGTTACGGCTTCTCGCCAGGCATCCCATCACCCTCAGGCTTCTCACCCGGCTGTGCCTCGGGCTTCACCACGGGCTTCGCCTGCTCCGCGCCCAGTTCCTTCCCCGACTTGTGCGCCTCGATCGCCCGTGCCGTCGCGCTGGCAACCTCCGCCGCCGGCAGCACCTTCAACCCGCGGTCGAACGGGCTGACGCGACCCATGTTCCGCTGCGCCATCGGCTCATCCTCATCCCCACCCACCGGCTGCACCACCGAAACCCCCACAAACCCACCACCCTCGCTGAACACCGGCAGACCAATCCACTGCAACGGCCCACCCGACGGGATGATCAGGTTCCTCGGCTTGGTCGTCAGCCCCCCCACATAAAACTCCAGCCCCACCGCAACGCGGTCGTAATACTTGTTCATCCGGTCGATCGCCACCAGCTCATCACCCACCTTCACCGTAACGCCTTTGGCCGGGTCGACAAACGCCAGCGGCTTCTCCGCCGGCTTGTCCAGCTGCACCCACGCCAGCTCCAGTTCCGTGTCGCGACCGATGATCTTCGCCGGCAGCCCCTGTGTGTCATCACCAATGAGCACCCTGATCTCCTTGGCCTGCGCACTCTCGCGCCCGCGCCCGATTGAGCCGCCAATCTCGAGGTTGCTCACCAGGATCAACCCCGCGGGGTCGATCACCAAACCACCCGCCTCCGCCTCGCGCTCGTTCTCCTGCATCGCCAGCAGGAACTTGACTGTTACGACCGACCCCGCGTGCTTGCTCAGCACAGTCGCAATCGCGCTCTCCTCCGCACGCGACTGCGTCGGCAGGCCTGCAACAACAGTCGAAAAAGTCAAACTCGCGCCCACGGCGGCAACGGCAAAGGCACTCTTGAGCATGGTTTCCCTTCGATAACAGCAGGTAAACGGTCAAACCCCAGCGACACCCTCTGAGCATATACCCCCACCCCATACAAGGCACACCCCAGAGACCACTTCACAACCCGGTAGAGCAAGCTTCCTGCCCGCGCCTTTGGTTTTCTGACTGAGCCTCAGCACCGGTCCTCACGACCGATCGGCCGCGTGATCCGCAACGCACGCTTGCCCTTGAACTGACCCAGGTGCGCGAAGAACTTCTTCTCACCCTCCACCGCAAAGACCATCGGCAGGTTCGTCGGCTTGTCCGTCGTCAGCACGTCCCCGGGCTGCATCGCGTGCAGGTCCCCCAGCGTGATCGTCGTCTCCGCCAACACCCCGTGCACGTGCACTGCCGCCTGCGACAGCGCGTGCTCGATCGTCTTCCTCACCACCCTCGGCTGCACGCCCTTGCTCGTGCTAAACCAACTCTGGCTCGTCAGATCCTGCATCACCGGCTCGATGACGTTGTACGGGATGCACAGGTTCATCGTCCCGGCGCGGTTGCTCATCTTCAGCTCAAAGCCCACCACCACCACCACCTCGTTGGGGGGCACAATCTGCACCAACTGCGGGTTGCTCTCCGTCGCCGCAACGGAAAAAGTAATCGCCTTGATCCCCGCCCACGCCTCGCTCATCGCCTGCAGCGACCGGTCCACCATCTTGCCGATCAGACGCGTCTCGATCAGCGTCATCGGCCGCTGCGGAATGAACAAATCCTGGTTCGTGCCCCCCAGCAGCCGATCGATGATCGGATAAATAATCAACGGCGAAACTTCCAGACAAATCTGCCCCTCCAGCCCCGCCGCCTTGACCAGGTTGAAACTCGTCGGGTTCGGCAGGCCGCTGATAAACTCCCCATACGTCATCTGCTCGCACGTCGCAACCCGCACCTCCACGATCGTGCGCAAAAAACCAGACAACGCCGCGCCAAAGTTCCGCCCGAACGCCTCGTGCAGCGTCTGCAACGCACGCATCTGGTCCTTGCTCACACGCTCGGGCCGCTTGAAGTCATACGGCCTCACCTCCACGTTCGTCAAATCCTTGCGGTGCCGGCTGACAATCCTCACATCCCGCGACTCAACCACCGCCGGCGTGCTGTCCGCCGCCGCCAAGAGTGCGTCAATACTGGATTGGTCAAGAACGTCAGGCATGTGCGCAAACCGACAGGAATAGACCACCGCCTATCGGCGCTTCACCCTTCACTCCTTGACCACATCACCAACTTTGTCAGGGTTATGAACGTGCAAAAAAAACGCGTACAAAACCCCTAATCAACTTTCACTTTTCAGTGAAACAACGCCCCCCGCGCCTACCATCGAGCAATGACCGCACTGGCAACCCCATCCACCTACACCCTCGGCAACCCAGACCCGCGCCTCGATGCGATCGCACAAAAAGTCCACGCCGGCCAACGCCTCACACTCGACGACGGCCAGGCCCTCTTTGACACACCCGACATCCACACACTCTGCGAACTCGCCGACCTCCTCCGCCGACGCCTCCACGGCGACAACGCCTATTACAACATCAACCGCCACCTCAACTACTCCAACGTCTGCGCGCTCTCGTGCAAGTTCTGCGAGTTCTTCCGCAAAGAGGGCCAGAGCGGCGCATACACACGCGACATGGCCTATGTCAAACAGCAGGTCGCAGACGCCGTCGAGAACGGCGCAACCGAGATGCACTCCGTCGGTGGCCTGCACCCCCGGCTCCCCTTCTCCTACTACACCGACCTCGTCGGCACCATCCGCGACACCGCACGCGCGCTCGGCAGCGGCCTGCACGTCAAGGCCTTCACCGCCGTCGAGATCGTACACCTCGCCAAAATCGCCAAAAAATACGACGTCAACGACCGCCGAGCTGGCATCCGCTGGGTCCTCACCGAGCTCAAAAACGCCGGCCTGGGCTCACTCCCAGGCGGCGGCGCCGAGGTCTTCGATGACCGCGTCCACGACGAGGCCTACAAAGGCAAAATCCGCAGCGACGTCTGGCTCGACGTCCACTATGTCGCACACGAACTCGGCCTGAACACCAACGCCACCATCCTCTACGGCCACATCGAGCAACGCCGCGACCGCCTCGTCCACATGGACATGCTCCGGCGGGCACAGGACGTCGCCCTCGCCCGCCTCGGCTATGCACAGAGCACCGCAGTGGCAGAGTTGCAGAATGACAAAGTAGTTGATACTCAACTCAACACCGGCGGCCACCTCGGCTACACAGGCGACGAGGGCGGCACCGCCCCACCCATCACCCTCACACGCCCAGGCACACTCAAACCCCTCGACTTCATCGCTCATCGAAACGCAACCAACGCCAACTCTGCTCTGCCACGCCGCCACTCTGACACTCTGCCACCTCCCACCTCCGGCTACTTCCAAACCATCATCCCCCTGCCCTTCTTCCCCGACGGCAGCGACCTCGAACGCCTCCCAGGCCCCAGCGGCCTGGAAAACCTCCGCACACTCGCCGTCGCTCGCCTGATGCTCGACAACTTCCCACACGCCAAGGCCTTCTGGATCATGCAGACGCTCCCCATGGCCCAGCTCATGCTCCAGAGCGGCGCCGATGACATCGACGGCACCATCGTCTGGTACGACATCACCAAACTCAACCACGCCGCAGGCCAGGGAGGCACACACGACAACACCCGCACACACCAAGAAGTCGACACCCGAACCCTCCAGCGCGCCATCCGCGAGGCCGGCTTCACCCCCATCGAACGCGACACGCTCTACCGCCAAGTGATCCGCAACGGCAAGTCCTGGCGCATCTAACCCCTCCCTCAGAACATTCTGGCCGGGAGGGGCAGGGGTGGGGTTGGCCAACACCAAGACCCCTAAAAACACAATCAATTCACGCACACATTACCCACCCGCCCGCCGACGCTTCCGACCCTTCTCATCCTGTTTCCCCTTCTCGTCCTTGCGCCCTTTCTCTCCCTTAGCCACCTTCCCCGGCTTCTCCTCGACCACCTCATACGTCCGGATCACCTCTTCAACATACCCCTGCTTCTGCACCGGCGGGTGCTTGATGTTCACCTGCCTCGGCATGCCCGGCAGCCGAGGGGCACCGATGCTCTTGGTCACCACCGCCGGCGCAACCACACCTTCCCCGAGCGCGCCCGCCGCGGGCACCGCCGGCAACGGGTACTGCGCAACGATCCGCCGCTCGATCGCACAGACCACCGCCTCACGCTCCTCCTCCGGCACGATCAACAGCGCCGCCAACCACCGGCGCGCCAAATCGGGCGTGCCAGGGCGCAGCAACTCAACGATCGCGCGGACGTGGTCGTTGGGCGTGGGTGTTCGCGTGGGTGTTGGTTGGTGATTTGGTGTAGTCAAGGGCGTTTGCGACCGACTCGGCACGCTCGCTGGTGGGGACCACAGGGGTTGGGGGTTCAGCGCGCCCATCGGCGCCTCCTCTCTGGTCAGGTTCGGGCAAAAACAGTTCAGCCACGGCCATCGGGCCCGCGGCACGGATGCGCGTCTCCATCGAGTGCACAAAGACCTCCAGCCGGTCAACCCGGCTGATCAACCGCTCCAGCGTCTGCGCCAGCGATGTCAGCAACTCCCCAACATTCGCCTCCCGCAACGCCGCCCCACGCACGTCCTTACGCTTGATTACCCCACGACCGGTCAACAACCACTCGGCGTTCACCTCCAGCTTCGTGCACACCGCAGCGAGGAACTCCACGCTCGGCGGCGCGCCGGTCATATACCGTCGGGCCGTCTCCGCGTTCGTCGACGTCAAGTCCCCCACCTGCCGGTAGTTCAGGTCCGCCAAAATCGCGCCCAGCCGGTCATGGAGTGGTGATGGTTGCACGTACGGAAACCATACCACACGCAAACGCACCCGGCACGCTCCGATACCAAAAACCACAAAAATATGCGGTTTTGGAGATATCCACACACACAATCAAGCGTTCATCCAAACGAAGACCGATCAGAGCAGCCGCACGCCCCTCACGTCCCCAACGCCGCACGCAGCCGTCCCAACGCCCCCACGTCCGTCAAATCATGCTTCAACGGCGTGACGGTGATGCACCGCTCAAACAAGCACTGCACATCGCTGCCCACCTCCGTCGCATGAAACTCCAGCGGCGTCCCGCTCGACCAGTAATACGTCTCACCCATCGGGTTCTCGTTGCGTCGAAAAGAGTCGATCATCCCGTGCGTGTTCATCGGGCACACCCGTATCAATGGCATCGGCCCCTCAAGCTCCGTAATCGGTATGTTGATGCTCACGCACGACCCCGGCACAAGCACACTCCCCCCACCCCCACGCACCAGCAGATCGATCACCTCCCGCGCCCTTGCCGCGGCAATATCAAACCTCGGCCGCCCCGCCCCGATATGCAAACTCACCGCCACCGCAGGCACCCCCAAAAACGCCGCCTCCAACGCCGCCGCCACCGTACCCGAATAGAGCACGTTGATCCCCACGTTCGCCCCCATGTTCATCCCCGACACCACCAAGTCCGGCCGCGTGCCCACCCCAAACCGCTCAGGCCACAACACCGACAACGCCAGTTTCACACAATCCGCCGGCCTCCCATCAACAGCCACCCCCTCCATCCGATCATTCACATCCACACGCTTGGTCATCAGCGGCTCACGGAACGTGATCCCATGCCCCGTCGCCGACTGCACCGTCAGCGGCGCAACGACCATCACCTCACCGATCGCCGGCCCCCCGGCGTGCCCGGCCAACGCGTCAAAGAGGCTCGTGATCCCAGGTGCGTGGATCCCATCATCGTTGCAAAGCAGCGTCCGCATGCACCAACATAGCCTCCCAACCGATATACCCACCGGCAACCCAACTTCCCCTAGACTCCAAGCCCCGCAAACACCGCACGGAACCACCACCCATGCCCACAACGCCCACAACGCCCACCAAGTCCACCTTCGACCTTGCCCGCCAAATCTCACCCCGCCGCAAAACCACCGGCGCAACCGATATCAACGGCCTCGTCGCCGAGCAGCTCGCACACTTCGGCATCGACCCCAAGGCCGACTTTGGCAAACACCTTGCCGCCATCGCCCGCAGCGTCTATTCCGCCCACGCCGACACACAAACCCTTTGGGCCACGCTCACCAACGAACTCGCTTCTCTCCCACGTGAGGACCGCGCCGCACGCTTTGCCGCACAAAAGTTCCTCTGCTTCCAGCTCGCCAAGGTGATGGACACCTTGATGAACCCCTTCCGCCGAACCTACCAGTCCATCGTCAACACACAGAGCTCACGCCTTGCCCGTGGCCCCTACCCGATCATCGACAACGTCTCGGCTATCTTCAGCGCCAAGCCCGTCATCACGCGCACCGCCACCTACATCTACGCCTGCAGCGAGTGGGTCGACGACGCCTTCCAGGGCAAGGAGCTCATGCTCCAGATCTACAGCCGACTGCTCAGCCCCACCAGCATCAGCCTGGCCAACCACATCGTCGATATCGAGTGCGGCCCGGAATCACACGAATACTTCGCGCTCAACTTCAACAGCGGCATGGCAGCCGTTGACGCCGCGCTCTCGCACCTGGTCGGCTACCAAGACATCATCCTCGCCTCCCGCAATGTCTACGGCGGCACCTACCAGCTCATGCACGACTGGTTCGCCAAACAAGGCAACATGGACGTAGCCGTCGAGTTCTTCGACGGCTACACCAAGCGAGACTTCCAAACCGCACTCACGGCGTGTAAAAAGAAGCACGCCGACCGCCTGGCTAAGGGCAAAAACATCTACGTCTACCTCGAAAGCCCCTGCAACCCCCACGGCTATTGCCTGGACATCCCCGCCATGACCAAGCACGCGCACCAGCACAAGCTCACCGTGCTCTGCGACAGCACCGTCGGCACGCCCTTCCTGCACCGCCCACTCCGCCGGGCCGACCACGCCGAGAGGCCAGACTTTGTAATCCACAGCTACACCAAGGACATCTCGGGCATGGGGGGCACCACCGCCGGCGTCGTCATCGGCCGCAATGAACGCATGTTCATGGGCAAGCACGACGCCCAACCAGGCCGCGATGTCGACGGGACCCCACGCACCTGGCACGGCCACGAGACCATGTTCTGGAACGTCTACTACATCAAAGGCGCGTTCCTCGACGCCGACAAAGCCTACGAAGTCATCAACGGGATGCACACCCTCGAATCACGCGTGCTGACCAAAACCATCAACACACTCACACTCGCCGAGGCGCTCCAACGCCACCCAGAGATCAACGTCAACTGCAACGCCGTCCCCGGGCACTTCAACGGGCCCATCCGCGAAAAAGTCCTGCACATGGGCCTGCCCGCGCCCCTGTTCACCATCGACTTTGAGGGCAAGCCCGGCAAAAAACCAGCCTTCGACCGCACCACCTTCAAACGCTTCTTCGACTCCCTTGACCCCGTCTTTGCCCATCAGGTCAGCCTTGGGCAGACCAACACCCTTGTCATCTGCCCGGCCATCACCAGCCACAGCGAGATGAGCGACCAGGCCCTCCGCGACGCGGGCATCCAGCCGACTACCGTGCGCATCGCCATAGGCATGGAAGACCCGCGCACCCTCGTGGCCCACCTCATCAAGGCCGCCAAGCTCGCCCTCGACCCCGCCGCCCCGGGCTTCAGCACCCGCTTCCCCACCCCCAAGCAGATCGACGCGATCTACCGCAAGCACTACGTCAACGTCCACACACGCTACGTCGACAGCCTGCCCAGAACCGCCGAACTTCTTAAGTAATAATAACATCAAACTTTTCATCAGAACCCCACTGTCCAGTGCAGGGGCAGAGGTGGGCTTACCCACACGCAAACGACTTCATCGATAGAGTTCCGTGCAGGAAGCGCAGCAAATGCAAGTTCTGGCGCACATCACGCACAACCCCGAAGACTTTGCGGGCCGCAGCCCCACGAAAACAGCCCACAAAACCACCCAGAAAACCTCCGGGCCTCAATCCCCCGAGTGAAGCCCCTCTGGGTCTTCTGAAATAGAGTTTATATTATTGAACTTACAATCAAGGAGCCTTCACCTCCGCCTGGGCGGCGCAGGATCAGGATTATTCGTATCCCTGTCCCTGGAGTTCTGCTGGCTGATATTGAAACTCACCCCATGGAACGCCGCCGGCGCGCCCTTGGGCGAACTCCACCCCCAGAACGCCGGCAGCCCGCTCACGCTCACATCCATCGGCGGGTGCATCTGAAACGAGATCGGCAGCATGAACTCCAGCTCCGAGTGGTGCCCCAAAAAGTTCCACGGCCGGCCCTCCGCCGGCGCCCGGCTCGAGCTCGACCGCTGCCGCACAATGTCCACAGGCACCCACACCGTCCCCCCACTTGCGGGGTCCATCACCGCAAACTCCAGCCACACGCACTCCCGCGTCCGCCCCGTCCCCCGCAACGGCTGCCCGCTGCCAACCCGGCTATGCGTCTCCACACCAAAGACCGTCCGCGCCGGGATCCCCACCCGACGCAGCACCGCCGACAGCAACTGCACCACCTGCGCCTCTGTCCCCCGCCCCGCGTTGATCGTCTCACCTGCGGTCTGAAACCTAAACCCCAGCATCGCCCCCGCACCACCACCGGAGATCGAGCTCGTGTTGATCGTGGTGAAATTCTCCATCACCAGCCCGCTCAGCAGCCGCGCCAACGCCACCGGCCGCATGCTCTTGGGGTCCCTGCTGCCCAGCCACCGCTTCAGCAGCGCGTCGATGCGGTCCTGCGTCTCCTGCACCTGCTTGCGGTCGCGCACAAAGTCCACCAGGTACGCCGGCTCCAACGCCGACTGCGCATCGGGCGCCCACTCCTTCCCCGCCGCGGGCCAATCGACCTCACTGGCCACCCGCTCGTCCATCGTCAGGCTCGAGCACCCCATCGGCACCGTCATCTGCAGCTGCACCCGCCGTGCGTCCCCGTCGGGCAACTCCCACTTGGCAAACCGCGACCCCTCACGCCCGCTCACAAACGCCGGCATGTTCCGCGACGTGTTGCTGATCGCTTGCACGCCGTTGATGTTCACCTGCGCATCAAACGTCCCCGTCTGAAACTCATGCCCCGCCGTACGCTCGGGCACCGGAAAAAACAGCGACACCTGCTCCAAACGCATCGTCGCAGTCCCACTGCCCAGCGGCTGGTTCGGGTTCAACGGGTTCACAAGCACCCCCGGCAAGCCAGGATTGAAAAAATCACGCGGGTTGATCTCCCGGTTCAACCCACCAGGCTGCGGCATCGCCAGGTCCACCGACAACAGCCAACTCCGCGTACGCAGCCGAACAAACAACCGGTCCGCCAACGGCGACGCCGCCGTTACAGGCTGCGAAAACTGCCGACGCAGACGCACAATCTCCGCGTCGTTGTTCTGCCCCCACGCCGATGACCCCACCAACCCCCACCCGCACACAACAACGCCCGCAACCGCACACACCAACGCAAGGCTTCGGCTAAGCATCGGTCAATCTCCCGCTAGGCAACAACACCCCAATCACAGGTCCATTCGTAACCCACAATCCTACGGATGCCCAACCACCCCGGCATCTACCTATTTCTATACCGATAGCAACATGTCTCGCGTCCAAACCCTCCCCCGAGGGCAGGGGCAGCGGTGGGGTTGACTACTTCACACGCAAGAAACTCACTGTGATCCGACTCACCCCCACCCAAGCGCCACCTCAAGCCCATGGCACCACCCGTGCAGCACCAGCATGTGCAACTCCTGAATCCGGTCGCTTGTAACCCCCGGCACCACCACCTCGTGCTCAGCCAAACCACCCATCACGCCCCCACCCTTGCCCAGCAGCGCAACCGTTGTCATCCCCGCACTCTTGCCCGCCTCGATCGCAAGCCTCGTGTTGACGCTGTTGCCGCTGGTGCTCAGCACGATCAGCGCATCGCCCCCCCGCCCAAGCCCAACCACCCAACGGGCAAAGACCTGCTCAAACCCATAGTCGTTCGCCACGCACGTAACATGCCCGACATCCGTGCACGCAATGGCCGGGATCGGCGGGCGGTCCTTGCGGAACCGCCCCGTCAACTCCTCGGCAAAGTGGCCCGCATCGCACGCCGAGCCACCGTTGCCGCAGATCAAAATCTTCCCACCCGCACGCACGACCCCCGCCAACACCCCAGGCACGCGCTCGATCACACCCATCGCCGGCCCATCGGCCAGCAACTCATCAAGCACCCGGCGGGCATCGGCAATCTCTTCACGCATTCCCGGCATGCCCCAGCGTAGTGCCCAAAGACAACGCACGCCCACCGGTGGTATGCTGCCCACATGCCAACCCTGGCCGACACCCCCCTGCCGGGCCTCGACAAACTCACCAGCGTGCTGGCCGCCAGCCCGCCGGTCCTCTTCTTTTTCCTGGGCATGCTCGCCGCCGCCGTGCGCAGCAACCTGCACGTGCCCAAGGCCGTCACCAAACTCCTCTCGCTCTACCTCCTCTGGGCGATCGGCTTTCAGGGTGGCGTCAAACTCGTCAAAGGCGGACTCACCGGGGAGGCCGTCGCCGCCCTCGGCGCCGCGGTGCTGCTCGCCTGCGTCATCCCGGTCTACTCCTTCTTCCTGCTCAAGAAGCGCGTGAGCATCCACAACGCCGCGGCCATCGCCGCAGCCTACGGCTCGGTCTCGGCCGTCACCTTCATGGCCGCCAGCACCGTCCTGACGGCTAAAGGCATCGAGTTCGGCGGGCACATGGTCGCCGCCATGGCGCTCATGGAAAGCCCCGCCATCGTCATCGCCGTCGTCCTCATGCGCCTGGCCGAACGGAGCGACCCCGCACAACCCGCAACCCCCAACCCAGGCTGGGGCAAACTCCTGCACGAGGCCTTCCTCAACGGGCCGGTCCTCCTGCTGCTGGGCTCCATGGCCATCGGCATGATCACCGGCGAGCGCGGCTACCACGCCTTCAAGCCCCTCTGCACCGACCTCTTCAGCGGGGTTCTGGTCTTCTTCCTCCTGGACCTGGGCCTGCTCGCCGCACGCCGATTCAAGGACCTTCGCAATGCGGGCTGGGCGCTCATCACCTTCGGCATCGCCACGCCCCTGCTCAACGCAGGCCTCGCCCTGGCACTCGCGTGGACGCTCAGCCTAACCCCAGGCGACGGCGCACTGCTGATGGTCATGGCCGCGAGCGCAAGCTACATCGCCGTCCCCGCAGCCGTGCGCCTGGTGATCCCGCAGGCGACACCCGGGCTGTACATCCCCCTGCCACTGGCGGTTACGTTCCCCTTCAACGTGGGCATCGGCATCGCGCTGTACACCTACCTAGCCACGCTGGTGCTTGGATAACAGGCATCTCCGCCGGCGTGCGCACGTTGGCGGAGATGGTGTTCCACACAGAACACTTTGGCCGATCGGCCCGGCGGGTACGATCGGCCCATGAGCAGCGCGCCCGCAACACGTCGGATCAACCATGTGCAGCGGTACGCCCAGGTGCTAGAGGTGTTGGCCAAGCACGGCTTTGCGGAGCTTGCGCAGAAACTCGGGCTTGTGGGGTTGATTGATAAGGGGCTGGCGGTCATCGGCGCCTCGCCGCAGGTGGCGCAGGGGACGGTGCCGATCCAGGTGCGATTGCGGATGGTCTTTGAGGAGTTGGGGCCGACGTTTGTCAAGCTCGGCCAGGTGCTCAGCACGCGGTCGGACCTTGTGCCCCAGCAGTGGGCCGATGAGTTTAAGAATCTGCAGAACAACGTGCCCGTTGTAGGCTTTGAGGTCATCGAGGGTGCGCTTCATGAGGAGCTCGGCGGTGCTGCGGGGTTGAAAAAGCTCTTCAAGTCGATCGACAACAAGCCACTCGCCGCCGGGTCGATGGCGCAGGTGCACCGGGCGACGCTCAAGGACGGGACCAAGGTGGTCCTCAAGGTCCTTCGGCCCGGGATCAGAGCGGTGCTCAAGGTGGACATGGAGATCCTCGCCTCACTGGCGGGTGTCGTCGAGGCGCACTTTGCGAACCTGGGCTACAGCCCGACGGAGGTCGTCAACGAGTTTGCCAAGGAGCTCAAACGCGAGGTGGACCTGATGCACGAGGGGCGATCGACCGAACGCCTCGGCGCGCTCTTTGAAGATGACGACGGGGTCGTCTTCCCCAAGGTCTACTGGCAAGCAACCACCGCCAGCGTGCTGGCGATGGACGAGATCCAGGGGGTCGTGCTGGCGCAGCTTGACCTGGCGACGGTAGATGAGGGGGACCGTCGGCGGCTGGTCGAGAACGGCGCGCGGGCGGTCTTCTCGCAGTGCCTGGAGTTTGGGTTTTTTCATGCCGACCCGCACCCGGGGAACCTGATGGCGCTGGAGGGTGGTGCCATCGCATTCATCGACTGCGGGATGACCGGGCAGGTCGATACGCGGACGACCCGGCAGCTGGCCGACCTCGTCGGCGGCGTCGTCGGCGCGGACCTGGACAAAGTGATAGCCGCGGCGGGGGCGATCACGGGCGTCGAGCAAGAAAAACTCGACGACCGCACACTCCGCTCAGACGTGCACGCGATCATCTCCGAGTTCCGCGGCACGCCGCTGGAACAACTGAACCTCGGCGGGGTGTTGCAGGGGTTCTTTGCGACGCTGCGTCGGCACCAGATCCGCTGCCCGGCGGACATCGTGCTGCTGATCAAGGCGTTGACGACGATCGAGTCGGTCGCGCGGGAGATTGACCCGACATTTGAGATGGTCGGGTTTGTCAGGCCGTACATCGAGAGGCTGGTGGGCAAGCGTTACAGCCCCTCGGCGATCTCAGGCCGGTTCAAGCGGAGCGCGATGGCTTACCTGGAGTTGTTCGAGGAACTGCCCGGCGAGGTGCGGCCGATTTTGTCGCAGCTGCGCAAGAACAAGATGGCCGTGAACATCGAGCACCGTGGGCTGGACAAACTGACGCGGACGATCGAGCACGCCAGCCGGAATATCTCCGCGGCGTTGATCATCGCGGCGATGTTCGTCGGCTCGTCGATCGTGCTGCTCTCGGCGCGGTCGGGCGGGCTGCCGATGGCGACGGGGATCGGGATCGCCGGGTTCATGGCCAGCGCGGTGCTGGTGGTGGTGATGGTCGTGTCAAACCGGCGCAGACGGGATGGGTGAAGGGTGGAGCGGTCAGCGCTTGCCGCGTTTGGTGGTGGTCTTTTTCTTGGCGGGCTTGGACCCAGACTTTGAGCCCGCCTTAGTGCTGGGCTTTTTCTTGGGCTTGGAGGTTGATGCGCCCTTGCCCTTGACTGATCCCTTGGCTGCGGGCTTGGCGTGCGTTGCCTCGGCGATGCCGTCGAAGAAGCCGCTGGCGGTGGAGGCGAGCGTGCCGATGGCTCGGCCTGCGGCGCGGGTGCCTGCGCGGGCGGCCTCGGTGGTCAGTTCGCCCCAGTGGCCGTCAGCGGCGTGGTAGGCATCGCGTGCGGCGGCGGTTACTTTGGGGCCCGTTTTCTCGGCCTTGGCGACGATGGTGTGCAGTTCTTCGCGGACCTGCTTGCTGGCCTTGTTGGCGACGGATTTGACCGCTTCGATGAGCTGCTCGTTGGCCTCTTGGATGCGTCGGGCGGCGGCGGGGGCGTCCTTGGTGGCGACCTTGCGTGCGCGGTCGGCAGCGTCGGAGGCGATGGCCGAGCCTGCCGACGCGGCGGTGTGGAGGCCCTCGCTTAAACCGTCGTAGACCTGGCGCAGCACGTGCCGCCGAGAGGCGGGGATGCTCTTATCCACGCTCTTGGCGGCCGATTCGATCACCTCGCGGGCGAGGGCCTTTACGTCGCGCAGCGAAAACTTCCCGTCGCGGAAGGCGTTGACGGTCGTCTCACGCACGTGGCTGCGGAGGGTGGAATCGGTCTTCTTGCTGCTCGGGCGCGGGGAGGACTCTTTGCTGTTCATGGTTGGTCTTCGTTGGTCGGTGGTGCGGGCTGGCCTGTCGGGTGGACTATACGGTGGGGCAGGTCCCGACGGTCGCCCGTTGATAAACAGGGGCAAAGTGATTGTGTCCCGTGCCGCTGCGGCAGTGCGCGTAGCATCGCCGTGGGCGTGCGTGGCCGCAATGGAGTGCGTGATTTGCACGGTGAAGGATCAGATGCTCGTGCGGGTGCCGGTGCAGTTGCGGCTGAGCCCGCGCCCGCCGACACGTTCTCCAGCGTCCTGGCCAACAAGCACTACCGCAATGTGCTCGGTGCGCAGTTCCTGTCCAACACGGGCACGTGGATGGAGATGTTTGCGATCCAGATGTTCGTGGCCGAGACGACCAAACGGCTGGACGACCAGGGGACGCTGGGCGTGGCGTCGCAGTTGCCGGTGTTTTTGCTTGGGATTTTCGGGGGCCTAGTGGCCGACCGCGTGGACCGCAAGCGGATGCTGGTGCTGACGCAGGTGCTCGCGGCGTGCGTCGCCGCGTGCGTCGCGGCGGTTACCTTGCTCCGGTTTGAGGACCCGCGCACGGGCGTTCGGCTGTTGTTTCTCCTCAGCGCGATCAACGGGTGTGTGATGGCGTTCAACTTCCCGGCGTGGCAGGTGCTCACGCCCAGGCTCGTGCCCAGGCACCAACTGCTCAAGGCGATCACGCTCAACGGGATTCAGTTCAACCTTGCGCGTGTGATCGGGCCTGCGCTGGCGGGGCTGATCCTGGCCGGGGCGTGGATGTACCAGATCGGGCCGAGGATGACGGCGACGCCGATCACGGTGCTGCTGGCGTACAACGCGGTGAGTTTTTTGATCGTGGCGGTGGTGGTGGGCACGACGCCCAGGACGCCTGCGCCCGGCGCGAGCGGGGTTTCGGTGCTCGGTCAGTTCAAGGCGGCGGCGGGGTTTTTGGTGCGCAGCCGGGGTGCGCGGGCGGTGCTGCTGGCGCAGGTGCTCTTGAGCATGCTGGCGGCGCCGCTGGTTCGGCTGCTGTCGCTGTTTGTTATTGATGTCTATGGGCTGGCCGACAAGAGCGCCGAGCGTGCGGGTGGGACGCTGCTGGCGGTGCAGGGGATCGGCGCGGTAGCAGGCGGGTTATCGCTGCGGTGGGTGCCGAGCTGGTACCCCAAGCACCACTTCATCCCGCTGGCGGTGGCGGGGCTGGGGGGCTCGATCGCGATTTTTTCGATGACGCCGAGCTTGTTGTGGGGGTACGCGGCGATGGCGTTGTGCGGGTTTTTCTGGCTCTGGGCGTTCAACCAGAGCTGGGCGGCGATGCAACTGCTGGCCCCCGACGAGATGCGCGGGCGTGTGATGGCGATCGTAACAACGGCGGGGTTTGGCGCAACGGCGGTGGGGATTTTCTTGGCCGGGCACGGGGGGGAGTGGCTCAAGGAGCGCGAGGTGCTCTCGGCGGCGGGGGCGACGCGGCTGGCGGTGGCGGGCCTGGCGGTGCCGTTGTTGGTCGCGGGCATGGCGATGATGATCTGGCGCGTGCCGGAGGTGGACGGGCACGACCCGGCGGCGATGGGCGTGCCGAGGGACCGCTCGCTGTGGAACGCGATCACGGCCCGGCGGCACCGACCGGTGGCGCGGGATGGGTCCGGTGAGGGTGTGGAGCGGGCGGAGGTGCCGTGAGGTCGGTAGAGGCAATGATGAGCGACCAGAGGCGGCCCGATGTGGCTTTGCGAGGGTGCCCCGCCCGGCGTTTACTTCTGCGGCATCGCCGCGTTCGTCGCTTCGTCCGTAAAATCGAACTGCGGCTCGATCTTCCCTTGCATGATCTCTTCGATGGCGATCTCGAGGTCGCTGCGGCCGGCGCGGTCGACCATGGGGCGGGAGCCGTCCATGAGTTGGACGAGCCGGCGTTGGATGAGGGCGCACAGTTTGAACCGGCCGCCGGCTTTGGTGATGATTTCGTCGCCCTTGAGTGCTTCGATCATTGGAGTTTTTCTCGCTGAGGGTCGTAAGTGGTCGAACGGTTTGGTGCTGCGGGCTGGCGCCCGTGCTGATACCTTGCCCTACTCATCTCTGGTGCCCGTTGCTGGCCTGGTGGGTTTTCCACCATACCGGCCAGAGGGCTGGTTTTGGGCATAGGGCGCGGCTGAGCCGGTTGCTCTTTGCGTGCCGGGGGGTATACTAGGCTGCCAGAGGGGCGTGGGCGATCTGCCTGGGCTTGCCGGGTGTGTGATCTGAAGGTCAACTGACGGCGTGTGGGTGTGGGCCAGGCCATGTGGCGTGGCTGCTGCGGGGGCGGGGCTTTGGGGCTTGGTGTTGGGTTTGGGGGTCGGGTGGGGGCAAGAAACTGGGGCAAGAACTGGGGTTGGCATCTGGGGTTGGGATTGTGTTGGTCGTCAGGTTCATTTTTCCCGTTGTCGGCCTGGCCGCGTGTGCGTGCGGGCTTTGCGGGCTTACAAATCAGGGTGGCGTGCATGCTGGTCAAGCCGTTTGCATTTGGGGATAAGGTCGTTCACGTCGGTCGCCCGGAGTGGGGCGTCGGGACGGTCAGCCAGGCCGTTGGGGACGTGCACGAGGGGAAGGCGTGCCAACGCGTCACCGTCCGCTTCGAGCGCGCGGGCCTCAAAACACTCTCAACGGCAATCGCCAACCTCGTCCCCGCCAGCGATGCGCCGGCAATGGTCGCCTGCGAGAGCGCGCCGAGCGACCCGCTCATGGGCATCGAGGTCGCCAAGAACGCGGCTGAACTCATGCTCAAAATCCCCGACCAGTGTGCCGACCCCTTCCAGCCCGCGCGCGTTCGGCTGGAGGCCACCGCACGCCTCTACCGCTTTAACGAGCACGGCGGCTCGCTCATCGACTGGGCCGCCGCACAGTCGGGCCTCAAAGACCCGATGACCCGCTTCAACCGCCACGAACTTGAAGACTTCTTCAAACGCTGGACCCAACTCCGCGACGACCACCTCCGCAAACTCGTCTGGGATATGAAAAAACAAGACCCGATCGGGCTTTCGGTCGCTATCCGCAACAGCACGGGCAAAGCACAGCAGTTGATGAAGAAGTTTGATGGCGGGAGCAGGTAGAGTGGTTGCGGTGGATGGATGGCTCAAGGGAGCTCCACCGGTTGCCAACCCCACCCCTGCCCCTCCCCGCCAGAACGTTCTGGGGGAGGGGTTCTGATACACCTATCCCGCCCCGCAACGCTCCCCCACTGCCCACTGCCCACTGCCCACTCATCGCTCATTACTCGTCGCTCCTTGCTCCCGCCCCCCATGCCCCTCTCTTCTCTCGATCTTGCCTCCCCGTCGCAGGTGATCGCGGCGTTCGAGGCCGGGGCCTCGGCGAACCTCTCGGCACAATGCCGGCGCGGCAGCATCGACCACATCACAGGCCCCGGCCAGTTGATCGCTACCGGCGACCTGCACGACCACCCGGTCAACTTCCGGGCGATCGTCAGGTTGGCTGGGATGGAGGGTCAGCCCGATGCGGGCACCGCCGGCCCGCACGCGACGTTCCACGAGTTGATCCACTCCGACAAACTCATCGACGGCATGGACATGAGTTACCGCGTCCTCTGCCGGGTCGCGGCACTCAAGGCCGCGTTCCCCCAGCGCGTCCACGCCCTGCTGGCCAACCACGAAATCGCGCAGGTCCACGGCCAGGGCGTCAGCAAAAACGGCGTCAACTGCGTCAAAGCCTTCAACGCCGGCGTCGAGTATGTCTTCGGCAGCGAGGCAGCACGCGTCGACGAGGCCATCAGGGGGTTCATCGCCTCGATGCCGCTGGCCCTCCGCTGCACGCCCAGCGCGGGCGGGCGGGACGTGCTGTGCGCACACTCCCTACCCGGCAGCGACGCCCTCGACCGCTTCGACCCTTCTGTCCTCGAGCGCGCGTTGACCGACGGCGACTTCACCCCCCGCCTCGGCAGCGCCCACCTGATGGTCTGGGGCCGAGGCCAGAGCGATCAGGAACTGCAAACCCTCGCCGACCGCTGGGGCGTAAGCCTGTTCTTGCTGGGCCACGAAAGTGCTCCCGAAGGCGTTGCCCGCCTCGGCACGCGGGCGCTGATCCTCAACAGCGACCACGACCGAGGCGTCTGCTGCCGGGTTGGGTTGGAGCGCGAGTTATCACAGAGCGATGCGCTCGCGCAGATCGTGCCGCTGGGCACAGTCTTGGGTGATCCGTGGTAGGGCTTGGATCGTCTGGATCGGTTGTTCCGTCAGGAGGTTGTTTGGCAGCAGTGCGCGTGTGCCGCGCGTTTGGTTTATCCGGGGGGGTAAGATCCGAGAATCTTTTGATAAATCACGATGGTTGCTCGCCTCTGGACCGAAACATGACGATGATTCTTCCGTAGCAAGGACCGCTCTCTATGGCCCGTTCACGTCGCGTTCGATCAACTCGTGGCAATGGCTCGGCCGCGGGCAACCGCGCCACAGTCGTGTGGCTCTCGCTGGCCGGCGCGATGACGGCAGTCGGCGGCCTGCTCATGGCCCTGGACGGCCGCAACGCCCCACGCGTCGGCGGCCTGGCGATGCCCGCCTTGGCGGCGGTGGGCACCGTTGGCGAACTCGAACAGATCTTCACCAGCGTTCCCAAACTCGACCGCAACCGCTGGCAGGCGATTGTTATCCACCACTCCAGCGGAGACTTTGGCTCACCTGAGACCATCGCCGCCCAGCACGTGCGTGCGGGTCTGCGGAACCTCGGGCACCAGTTCCTCATCGGCAACGGGCGCGGCATGGGCGATGGCGAAGTCCACGTCGGCGAGCGTTGGATCCGCCAGCAGAGCGGCGCACACGCCATGGGCCAGACCCGCATGTGGCTCAACGAGCACGCCATCTCGATCTGCCTCGTGGGCAACGGGGATCAGCAGGGCTTCACCAAACTGCAGATGGCCAAGCTCATGGAACTCGTCCAGACGCTCCGCGCGGAACTGAAAATCCCCGCCAACCGCGTCTACCTGCACTCGGACGTCGCTCCCACGACCGACCCGGGCCAACTCTTCCCGGCCAGCGAGTTCCGTGCCCGGCTTGGGTCCAACTGATCGGGGACAGATTCAACACGCCCGCAACACCCGTAAGAGGGCCGGTCCAGCCGGCCCTTTTTATTTATCAGATTTATCAGCCGCCGTGGGTGCGAGCTGCTTGGCCAGCTGGGCGTCGATCGCGGCAAGCAGTGCCTGGTCCTGGGGTGTTGTCTTTGAGCCGAAGCGGGCGACGAGCGTCCCATCGCGGGCGATGAGGTATTTGGTGAAGTTCCAGCTCGGTGCGCCGCCCATCTCTTGGGCCTGAGCCGTCAGACGCTTGTAGAGTTCGTGTTGTTTGCGGCCGGTAACCGTGATCTTCTCAAACATCGGGAACGTCACGCCATACTTGCTCTTGCAGAACTCGGCGATCTGTTCGTTGCTACCAGGCTCCTGGCCCAAAAAATCATTGGCCGGGAACCCGAGGACGACGAGGCCGGCGTCCTTCTTGGCGTTGTAGAGTTTTTCCAGCCCCTGGTACTGGGGCGTGTACCCACACTTGCTGGCCACGTTAACGATGAGCACCACCTGGCCCTTGTAGGCACTGAGGTTGACAGGCTTGCCGTCGATGGACTGCACGGTGATGTCGAGAAGTTCGGGCGTGGCAGCAGGGGCAGCTGGTGTAGCCGATGACGTGGCCGGTGGCGTGGGGGTTTGTGTTTTCATATCTGCTTTGCCCGCGTTCTCTTCAAGCCCCTGGCACAGCGGGCAGGTATGGCCCGGCTCGCTGTGGGAGGAGGTTGTCTTGCCCTTGTCACCCGACGATACGGGGCTGCCGCACGAGGCGAGCAGCAGAGCGGTGCTTACCAAAACCGGTGCCAGTTTGCAGACCATAAGACCTTTCTGTTCGCCCGCCGAGTGCGCGTGCCGGGCTAACCGTGCGTGGCTACGGGTTGCTTACTGGGGGCACAATAGGCCTTGGCCTCCCATCGTCGGCGGGCTTGGGGGCGGCTGGTTTCTTCCCCCCGCTGATCTCGTCGGCCATCTCGACGGCCTTCTTCTGCGAATCGTCGATCCCCGTCTTCGTGCTCTTGACTGCGTCGCGCGTCCCCCGCGCAGCCGACTGGGCCTGGTTGCCAACCTGATTGGGGTCGCACCCGCCGAGCACCACGGCAACCGCCAGCAGAGATGAGATTAGCAACGCACGCATGAGGAACTCCTCAACACACAAAACAATAGGGGGCAACACGCCCCAACCCGCAAACAAAACGATCAAGCCACCCGCCCACCCACAATCACCCGCTCGACCGGGCTGGTCCCAAACTCAAACGCCACGGCACGTTCATCCGACCCCTTGAGCAGCAACATATCAGCCCGCAGGCCAGGGGCAATAGCACCCCGATCAGACAGCCGCAGCAGCAACGCGGCGTTACGCGTGCCGGCGGTGATCGCCTCCTGCGGCGACAAGCCTAGGTGCCGGCATGCCAGCGCACAAACCATCGGCATCGACCCGCACGGGGCCGACCCAGGGTTGCGGTTGCTGGCAATGCACAACGCCCCACCCATCTGCACAAACGCCCGCCCACGCGCATACCGCCCGCCCTGGTGGAACCCGCACGCCGGGAGCATCACCCCAATGGCCTTGCTCGCCGCCAGCAGCGTCATCTCTTCCTTGGTGGTCGCTTCGAGGTGGTCAACGCTGTCGGCATCCAGGCGCAACGCTGCGGGGATCATGCCCAGGCTATTGAACTGATCGGCATGCACACGCACACGCAGGCCCAACTCGTGTGCACGCGCAAACAAGAGCACGCACTGCTCCACAGACCATGCCCCCGTCTCGCAATACGCATCCACGGCTATACCCGGGAACTCCGCCCCCACCGCCGGGAGCGTCTCGCGCGTTACACGCCCTACAAAGCCCGGCTGGTCAGGATCAAGAGCGTGCCCGAGCAGGGCTGTCGGCACGAGCGTGCCGGGGAACTGCTCCTGCGCCCTTCGCACGGCGTGGAGCATCTTCATCTCGTCGGCCGTCGTCAAGCCGTAGCCGCTCTTGACCTCGATGGTCGTCGTGCCCAGGGCGAGCATCTCGAACGCACGGGCCAGGAGCGATTCGGTCAGTTCGGCCAGCGTTGCCGCACGCACGGCACGGACGGTGGCCATGATCCCGCCACCTTTCTTGAGAATTTGTAGATAGGGCACCCCCCTGCGTTGCTGGTCCCACTCATCCAGCCGCGTGCCAGCCCAGCAGGTGTGCGTGTGGGCATCGACAAAGCCGGGCAGAAGCACGCGCCCATGCGCATCGATCTCGCTGACACCCGGAACAGGCGCGCGGGGCCTGGACTTGGGCAGGAGTTTTTTGACCTCCGTGATCTTCCCACACGCGACATGAACATCGGCCCGCTCGATGACGTGCAACTCGCCAAGATCCTCGCCACGCAGGGGCTTGGGTGAAGGCCGGCCATCTTTGGCCAAGGTAACCACGCGGGCGTTGCGGATGATGAGGGAAGGTTCGTCGGCTGGAGGCATATTGCAGTTTAGTGGTGCCGGGGTGCGGAAGAGAATCTCGGTCATACAACAGGTTCGCGGCAGGGGCGGAAGTTGGCGGAGGGACGCGGAGTAAGACAGAGGCATGGTTCAAGACACCATGAGCAAGGCAATACGCCGAGCAAGACCACACCTTGAACCTTTACCACTTTACCACTTTGCCACTTTGCACCTACACCACTCCACCCCTGCACCCCATCAACCTCCCCCTCCGCGAACCTCTTGTGCATTTCAGGTGGATATTCGGGTTCACTTCCCCCGCTCGACAGGGCCGCCACGCGGGTCTATCATCTAGGCCAGGCTCAAAACGGCCCGGGTCAGATTCGCCATCTTTGGTTGGAGCGACGCATGCAGAAGAAGAACAAACCGCACAAGGGTCTACTCAAGCGTGTGCGTGTTACCAAGTCTGGCCTTGTCAAGCACAAGAGCGCCAACAGCAAGCACTTAAAGAGCGGCAAAAGCCCCAACCGCCTGCGCAAGTTGCGCCGCGACCGCCTGGCCTCCAACGCCGACGCCAAGGCCCTCGAGCGTCAGTTGCACCGCAGGCTGCGCGGGCGCGACCAGAGCCTGGCAACGATCCGCAAAAGCCCCTCACCCGCCCAGAGCAAGGCCCTCAAGGCTGCAAAGGCCGCCGAGGCCGCCGCCGCTGGCAAGTGATGTTGGTCAATGAACCCGTGGCGTGCCGGCAGGAGTGCCCGCGTGCCGCATTGCCCCCGCCCGCAAGGGTCGCGGGGCGCATCGGTCTGCCGGGAGTCAAAGCATGGGCCGCGCTGGCCCATCCCCGTGCCGGCGATAACCTGGAGGTGGCCTATGCCACGCGTTCGTAAAGGTGCCGCTCGCACCCAAGCCCGTAAGAAGTTGCTCCGCCTGGCCCGTGGTTTCTACGGCGCACGCTCCAAGCACAAGTGGAAGGCAAAGGTCGGCCTCGTCAAGGCCGGCGTCTTTAAGTACCGCCACCGCCGGCTACGCAAGCGCGACATGCGCTCGCTCTGGATCACACGCCTGACCGCGGCCTGCAAAATCCGCGGCACGCGCTACTCCATCTTCGTCAACGGCCTGCGCATGAGCGGCATCCTCCTCAACCGCAAGATGCTCAGCGAACTGGCCATCCACGACACCAAGGCCTTCGACACCATCTGCGAGACGGCCGTCAAGGCCTCCAAGGCGCACATGGGTAAGTCGGGGATCAAAACTGGGATCGAGTTTGCCGACGCGCCAAAAGCTGCCCCCAAGCCCGGGGCGAAGGTTGCAAAGCCGGCCAAGGTTGCCGCGAGCAAGTGATCGTTGATGGCGTCCTGTTGACCGACAGATAACCAGATAACGAAGATCACTTCGCTGTTGGTTGAATCAACCCCACACCTGCCCCTCCCCCCCATACCGATGTTGGGGAGGGGTTTTTAGTTGTGGCTATGCTGGCCCATGGCAACGGACACCATCGCCGCTGTGGGCATCGAGGCCGCGTATGAGCAGGCGTGCAAGGGGTTGCGTGAGGGTGGGATCCCGATCGGTGCCGCGCTGGTCAGCCCGCGCGGAGTGATCGTTGCGCTCGGGCACAACCTGCGTGTGCAGACCGGCGATCCGACGGCCCACGCCGAGACCGTCTGCATCCGCAACGCCGGCCGTCGGCGCGATTGGCAGACGCTGACGCTGGTCAGCACGCTCTCGCCGTGCGCGATGTGCACGGGGACGAGCATCCTTCACCGCATCCCGCGTGTGGTCATCGGCGAACGCCGGACGTTCCAGGGCCGGGAGGACTGGCTCGCCCACGAGGGCGTGCGTGTGGACGTCCTCGACGATGCACGCTGCGTGGAGCTGATGACGCGGTTTATCGCAGCGAACCCAGAGTTGTGGAACGAGGACATCGGCGTGCCGGGTGGGTGAAATGACCAGATAGTCAATTGGCCACTCCCACCATCAACTCCAACATCAACGCATTCTGCGCATGCAGGCGGTTCTCGGCCTGGTCATACACGGCCGATCGCGCACCGTCCATCACCGCGTCCGTTACCTCGTCCCCACGCTCGGCTGGAAGGCAGTGCATGAAGATCGCACCACGCGCCGCCCTGGCCATCAACTTGGCGTTCACCTGGTACGGCCGCAGCACGCGGTAGCGTTCCTCCGCGTCGGTGTTGTGCATGCTCACCCACGCGTCGGTGTAAACCACCTGCGCTCCCGCCACGGCATCGGGGTCGCTTGTCGTCGTGATGCTCCCCCCACTGCCCTTGGCCAACGCCCGGCACTCTTGCAGCACAACCTCCGGCAGCGCATACCCGGGTGGTGAGATCACCTGCATCTCCCCCCCGAGCATGCACACGGCATGCGCCAAACTGGTGCACACGTTGTTGCCGTCGCCCAAGAAAGAAACTCGCACCCCCTTGACCGTGCCCAGTTTCTCGTAGATCGTAAAGACATCCGCCAGTGCTTGGCAGGGGTGGTGCGCGTTGCTCAGGGCGTTGATGATCGGCACGGGGCTGAACTTTGCCAGCCCCTCCAGCACGCTCTGCTCATAGACGCGCGCAACGATGGCATCGACATACCGACCCAGCACGCGCGCGTAGTCCTGCAGACCCTCGCGCATGCCGATGCGATCGGCAGAGTGGTCATAAAAAATCGCGTGCCCCCCGAGCTTGCTGACGCCGACCTCGAAACTGACGCGCGTGCGGAGCGAGGGCTTCTCAAACAGGAGCACAACACCCTTGCCCCGCAGGCGCGTAGCAAACTCCTCGGGGCGTGCCTTGAGCGCAGAAGCGCTTGCAAAGAGCGCACGCAGCCGGTCGCCGGTCAACTGGGTGATGGTCAGCAAGTCGCGCTTGCTCTCCTTGCTGGCTGGCTTGGCGGGGTGTGCGGGTTTGGGTCTGGCTTTGGCGTTTGGCATGGGTAGCTCGGGCGGGGAAGAGTTTTACTCCAGAGGCCCTGAGAGCCCAAAGGGGGATCACTCAGAGGATGCAGGTGGAGGTTTTCAGATAAGATTTTGGTTGCAAGCAAAGCCAAACAACCGTGCTTTCCCGTTGATTTGTATGAGAGGTCAGGTGGGATTAGCCTGTCCACCCTCGGCCAACGGGTCCGGCCGGACCTCGACGACCTGTGTCCTCGCATCGTTGTAGACGTACAACATCCCAGCCTGCTCGCTGGCGCGTGCCGCCTTGTGCGAGCCGTCGCAGATTGGGAAATTTTGGCTCAGGCCGCACGTGCAGATCGACAGCACCTTCCCCTCGGGGATGTCCTGGGCCTGGAACTTCATCGGCTGCAAACTGGTCAGGCGAACGAGGCGGGCCACAGGCGACTCCATCGAGGCTTGCAAAAAGAGTTACACAACGCAGACGCCTTGGCCCCCCACCGCAGTGTTTGATGGGGCTGTCGGTGCGATCAAGCCCCACCCCTGCGCCTCCCCTTGGGGGAGGGGTTAGAGACAAGGATGATCGCGGTTGTTTACTTGCCGTCCTTGCTCGCCAGCAGGCGGAGCATGTCCACGCACCGTGCGGCATACCCGGCCTCGTTGTCGTACCAGGCAACAACCTTGAAGAACCGTTTGTTCAGTTCGATCCCAGCCCCGGCATCATAAATGCTGCTGCGGCGGTCGCTGACAAAGTCGCTGCTGACGACCTCTTCCTCGGTGTACCCCAGCACCCCGGCCATCGGGCCCTGGCTGGCGGCCTTCATCGCCGCGTTGATCTCGCCCAGCGACGTTTCCTTGCCCGTGCGGAACGTCAGGTCCACGCAACTCACGTCCGCCGTCGGCACCCGGAAGGACATCCCGGTGAGTTTGCCCTTGAGCGCGGGGATGACCAGCGCCGCGGCCTTGGCCGCGCCGGTGCTGGCAGGGATGATGTTCTGGTAGGCGTTGCGACCCCCACGCCAGTCCTTTTTGCTCGGGCCGTCCTGCGTGGGCTGCGTTGCCGTCACGGCGTGGATCGTCGTCATCAGCCCTTCCTCGAGGCCAAAGGTATCGTTGATGACCTTGGCGACGGGCACCAGGCAGTTGGTCGTGCAACTCGCGTTGCTGATGACGGCGTGCTTGGCCGGGTCGTACTGCCCGCAGTTGACCTTGTGCACAAACGTTGGCACCTGGGCCGGCTCGCTCTTGGTCGGCGCCGAGATGATCACACGCTTGGCCCCGGCCTGGATGTGCAGGCTCGCCTTCTCAAGGTCGGTAAACAGGCCGGTGGATTCCAGAACGTAATCGACGCCCATGTCCTTCCAGGGCAGTTTGGCCGGGTCCTTCTCGGCGAGCGTCCGCGTCTGCTTGCCGTTGATCGTGAAGCTCGTCTCGGTCGCGGCCACGTCGGCCGGCTTGCCCGCGAGCATGAACTGGCGGTGCATCGAGTCATACTTGAGCAGGTACGCCAGGTTGTCAGCCGGGACCAGGTCATTGACGGCTACAACCTGAATGTTCGCATCCTCACTTGCCATCCGGCACACCAGCCGACCGATGCGTCCAAACCCGTTGATACCGATCCGGATGGCCATGGCAAACTCCTAAAGATCAGAGGTTAGATGAGTGTCTCAGTGAACCAAACCCGAACAAAGCAAGGCTTTCCCATCAGCACGCTGAGGGTGCATAGCATAGAAGCAGTGAAGCCCGATGTCGATCGGCCCCGGGCAGCGGCGGTTGCGATTCACGCCGTGTAACTCCGCACAAGTGCGACCAGAAATGGAGATGCACCCAGACCCTCCAGGAGCCGCCCGGCGGTATCGGGTAGTCATCTGGACCCTCCCGAACGCGTGCTCCCGAGCCGGGCTGTAAACGTCGCCGTGGGGCTTGTGGCGGATGCCCGATTTTTGATCGCCATGTAGTTGCGCGCCGCAGACAACATGCGTGTGCAGAGGGGCAAATGCACGGGCTGGAAGCCCGTGCCAACAGGTTTTGGAACAGGTTCTAGAACTTCAGGCGCAGTTCCAGGATGATCGAGTCGCTCGGCTCATTGGCCAGCCGGCGCTCCGCCGTGGGGGTGATCTGGTGCTGGTACCCCACCGAGATTGTTGTCCACCCAGTGATCCGCCAGACCTGATCGGCACGCAACTCGATCAACCCCTCGTTCTGCCCGGAGGCATCGCCCAGGGCCATCAATCGTGTCTCGGCCTGGCCGCATTGCCAGCGCAGCCCCGGTCCGATCATCGGGGTCACTTGCGTCCGCACCGGTGCCGCGTCTACCGGCCCCTGGCTGGCGACGCGCACGGCACCGACAAACGAGAACGCCACATCGGCCACCTTGACCGCTTCGACCATCGCCGAGGCGTCGTAGACCTGCATCGCGCTGCGCCCGCCGGCGCCGGTGCTGCCGAGGGTCATCTCGCTGCGTGTGCCCGCGAGGCTGACGCCCTCGAAGATCTCCACGGCACCCTTGGAGCGAGTTGCGTTTCCCAGTTCCAACTTTTCAACGTTCGCGTTGGCGAGCCTGCTTTTCGAGAGGCTCAGTTGGCCGCTGTGGCGTAGGAGGGCTGCAAACTCCGCTGGCGCGAGTGCCGTGTGCGTGGGGTTGACGACCTGCTCGGGTGATTGGGTGATGAGCAGGGGTGTGCTGTTGGCCTGGGCGTCATCGAGGACGGACGCGAGCGTCGGCCCCCAGAACGCCGAGGGTGCGTCGATCGTCCAGGAGAAGAGCGCGTCCTCATCGAAGCCATCGGCGCGTGCGTCGGCTGGGGGGCACCAGCAGAGCGCGCAGGCAACCAGCACCGGCAGGCCGAGGGCCCCGGCTGATCGGTTGGGGTTTGCGCGAGTCTTGGGCATGCGTTGCGATGCCTCCATATCCATTTATGTCTACGGGGCGTTGCCGCTGTGGGATTCAGCCAACCTCGGGTAGATTGCCCAAATCAGGGAACGGGGGGCAAAAACGCTCTTTGTGCCGAGCGGTCGCCGGGGAGTAGTACCACCGTGTCGGCCCGCCCGATCGGGGCACTGAGTATTTTTACCATCCTCCTTGCGTCAAGCAAGCCCTTGTGCAGTGGTGCTTGGCGCATGGGTGGGCCGACGTCGATGCCGAGTTTCTCGGTGCTCAGCGGGTCTTGCTCGGCGTCGGGTGTGAGGTTGGTAAGCATCAGTTCGCGCCACATCGGCGTGCCCTCCAAGCCCTCTGCGGTGCGTGCGAGGTGGTCTTCGTAGTCGGGGATCATCTGTGCCGTCAGCCACGAGGCCGGGTCGATCAGGAACGAGAGGTTCCCGTGCGGGGCCTGCTGCCAGCGCTGGGCAAAGCGCAGCAGCGTGTGGTGGTCGTGCAGCACATGTCGGTGGTGGTTGCGCAAGATGAGCTGCGCACTTGGGTAGTGGTGGAAGAAGTTTGTGCACGCCGCGTGCAGGGCGTTGAAAGTTTGTGGGGACCACCTTGCCGGGTCTGGGTCGGTTGGGTCGTCGCTGGTCCAGCCGGACCAGCAGCGTAGGACAAAGCCTGAGGTGTGCAAGCCCGGCAGGGTCTGCGGGTCGTCGCGTAGGAGGTTGAGGGTGGGGTTCCAGAGAAGGGCATCGTTGGTATCACCCTTAGGTGTCCCCGAGGGATCGGCGGGGATGAGGGTGGCCAGGCGTTTCATGCGCGACGGTAGCCGGGGATGTGGGGGGTTGAGGACAAGGTCGGCAAAAACTTTGTGGGCGTGGGGGTGGGCGCACCGATGCATCACGATCGCGGCGGAGCATGTCCGCGGGAATCGACGCGCGGAGCGCAGCACAACACCAGCGGGATTATTCCCACGCACTTCAAGGACGAAGCATGCGCCTTATCTCTGCCGCCGCGGCTATTGCCGTCAGTTCTGTTGCCACCACTGCCCAACCCGGTGCCCACCGCGGCGCGGGGATTTCAGGGGTTTCCGGTGTTGCGTCCGAGCCAAGCCGGTCGCGCCTTCCGCGTGAGCATGTCATCGAGTCGATCCTGCGGACGAGCCACGGGGCGTCGGCGGATTTCCTGGCGACATTCAACGACGACTCGCTGCGGCACTACCTCGAACGCCTGGACGCCAAGGAGAAGCCGCGCGGGCGCGGGGCCTTCTGGCTCCGCCGGCCTGAGACGGCAGCGTTCAACGCGTTTGACACGGACCTCTAGGCGTGGGTGCCGGGCGACTCAGCGCCCCTGGCCCATGCGGTCGTATCGGCGTTGGGAGGGGTCAACAAGCCCGAGCCAGGGGAGCATCCGCTTCCAGACCAGCGCCAGCAGCAGCGTCGGCAGGCCCGTGTAGACGGCCGAGAGCAGCACCGAGACAATCCCCATCCGGCGGAAGAGCACACCCGGGTCGGTTATGGCACGCACCTGCAAGAGCGCCAACGCCACCACGCCCCCGGCAGAAGCGCCGATGATGCCCAGCAGCGTCAGCGTGGCGGCGTTGCGGGCGAAGAGGAACCCGCGCAGGAGATAGACCAAGTACGCGCCGGTCAAAGACCCGATCGCGTTCGGGCCGACAACAACCACCGCCTCCCCACTGCCCAGGGGCGCGAGCGGGGACATCAGGTCCACGGCCAGGCCAGCCAAGAACGCAAACCAGAGCGCGTGCTGCAACGGTGCGTACGCCGCGACGAGGGCCACAAGAGCGAACATCACCGAAGGGGACGCGCTCTGGCCGATCGTCAGCCCGCCGCGCAGGCCGATCTCGACGGCTAGGCCGAGGTAGAGCAGCAGCGATGCGACGGCCCAGTTCATCGGGCCCCTCCGCGCGGGGTGGGTGAGGCGGTGGTGTTGGGCGGTGGGAGGGCCTCGCTGGTAACGAGGATGGTTACCTCTTCGAGTCGTTGCACGTCAACGGCCGGGCGGACGATGATGATGGGCCGGCCGTTGTCGGCGATCTCGACGCTATCGACGACGCCGACGACGAGCATTTGTGCGGCACGTGGCCAGGAGGGGTCGGTGAGGCGGACCTGCATGCCGGGTGTGATGGTCGGCTCGGTCTGCCCGTCGGGGAGTTTGAGAACATAGACGGGCCCGCGCAACCGGCCCCGCCCGCCTGGGCCGGGGATCGGGGCGAGTTGCGCCGCCAGTGCAATGGAGGATTGGTCCGCGGCGGGGTCGGTTTCGAGCGGGAAGAGCGTTGCCCGCAGCACACCGGCGGCGGGGTCGGAGATCGGTCGGATATCGGCGACGACGCCGCGGACACCGATGACCTGCCCGACGAGGTTGACCCCGCCGTGCACGGCGATGGAGCCTGGGGCGACGACGGTGCTTTGCCCGTCAACGCCGCGCAGGCCGGCGGTGCGGACCATCAGGAGCGTCGAGCCCCCGGCCTGGCTGGCAAAGACGGGTGCGATCAGGCGGGGGACCTCCTGGTTGCCGGCCAGTTCGATCCCTCTTTGGAGTTGGCGGACCTGCTGGGCGAGTTGGTCGTTCTCGGCGGCCAGGCGGAGGTTGCGGGTTGTCAGCTCGGCCAGGTCGAGGCGCAACCGTTCGACGGTCGGGGAGTTGGCGTCATGGGCCATGGCGGGCCTGGCGGCGCGGACGGCCTTGGTTACGACCCAGCTGACGGGCAACGCGGCAAACTGCACGGGGGCGGAGAGGTCGCTGGTCCACCAACTCCAGCGCGTGGGCAGGACCGCGAGCAGGGCCGCAAGCCCGGCACAGATCGTCAGTGCCGAGCGTGCGTTGAGGATGGGTCGCCTGTGGAGCATCGCGCGGTGGTGCCGGGGGCGGGGAGGCTTGTTGTCAACAAGGGCTGGTGAGCAGCGAAGTCTAGTTGTCCAGGTCGTTTTCGAGGGTCTGCTTGAGCAGCTCGATGTTCTCAAGGAACATGCAGGTTCCGCGTGCGACGCAGGTGAGGGGGTCGTCGCTGAGTTTGACGGGCAGGCCTGTGGAGTTCTGCATAACGGTGGCCAGGCCGCGCAGGAGCGCGCCGCCGCCTGCCAACATGATCCCGTTCTCGACGAGGTCGGCCGAGAGCTCCGGCTCGGTGCGTTCGAGTGTGCGGTTGACGCATTCGAGGATGGCGCTGACAGGCTCGGAGAGGGCCTCGCGGATTTCCTCGGCCGTTACGACTGTTTTGCGTGGCAGGCCACTGACCATGTCGCGCCCGCGGACTTCCATGGATTTTTCTTCGCCCATGGGCGAGGCCGAGCCGATTTCGATCTTGATGCGCTCGCTGGTCTGCTCGCCGATCATGAGGTTGTAGGTCTTCTTCATGTGGGCGATGATGGCCTCGTCCATATCGTCGCCGGCGACGCGGAGGCTCTCGCAGACGGCGATGTCGGCGAGGCTGAGGATGGCGACCTCGGTCGTGCCGCCGCCGATGTCGACGATCATGCTGGCGGTGGCTTCGGTGTAGGGCAGCCCGGCGCCGACGGCCGCGGCGAGGGGCTCCTCGCAGAGATACACCCGGCGTGCGCCGGCGCGTTGGGCGCTCTCATAGACGGCCCGCTTCTCGACGGCGGTGATCCCCGAGGGGACGCTGATGACGACGCGGGGCTTTTGCCAGCGGTTGCCGTTGGCCTTGCGGATAAAGTAGGTGAGCATCGCCTCGGTGATTTCAAAGTCGCTGATGACGCCGTCTTTGAGCGGGCGGATGGCGGTGATGCCGCCGGGCGTTTTGCCGAGCATTTCTTTGGCGGCCCATCCGACGGCCTGCCCGTTGTAGAGGACCTGGTTGGTGCCCTTGCGTACGGCAACGACGGAGGGTTCGTTAAGGACGATCCCCTGGCCGCGCACGCTGACGAGCGTGTTGCAGGTGCCCAGGTCGATGCCCATATCGATCCCGAAGAGGTTGGAGAATTTGTCAATCCACTTAGCCAGGGTACAACTCCTGCGACGCTTCTTGCAAACGAGCGAACGGCAAATGATCTTATCGGGCCGGGGGGGCCGAGGCCATGAGCGGGGCAAAGCCAATATTCTCGCCCTGCTGGGGCCCAAACCTGGCAGACCGGGCGGGGGCTTGCTCAGAACACCAGCGGAGCTGAACCCGTAGTATCCGGGCATGAGTGCGCTGGACAGGGTGATTGTGCGGGCACGCCGGCGTGCGTTTGCGCGGGCGTGCGCCGGTCGGGGTGCGGGCGCGTTGAGCGTTGGGCTAGGGTGCGGGGTGGTGCTGGTGGTGCTTGAGAGGGCGGGGGTTCTGGGTTTTTCGTTCGGGCAGGTGGGCGTGGCGGGGGCGTTGGGGGTGCTGGGCTTGGCGGTGGTGGTGGCCGGTTTGGTCGTGGCGGTTTGGTCGTGGCTGGACCGGCCGAGCCGGGCTGAGGTGGCCAGTGAGGTCGATGCGGGGCTTGGACTTAATGACGCCCTTGCCTCGGCACACCTGCTGGCGCGTGCACCGGGGGGTGGGCCGTTTGAGGTTGCCGCGATCGAGGCGGGGGAGCAAGTTGCCGCGAGGGTGGCCCCGGCAGACCTTCGCCGGGCGATGCCGATCGTGTGGACGCGGCGTTGGGCGGCCCCGGCGTTGGTGCTCACGGCGGGGGTTGCGGTGGCGATCGTGCTGCCGCAGGGGTGGTGGTCGCGTGGGGTGCAGGCGATGGCTGGGAGCAAGGGGGCAAAGGGCGGGGAGGTTGAAGAGGCCAAGCAAGAGGTGCAGTTGGCGCAGCGGATTTTGCAGGCGGTGCAAACGCCGGGGGAGGATGGGGGGGTGTTTGCGCCGAATCCTTTGGCGACGCCCACGGCTCAAGCCACCCCTGAAGCCAAGGCGCTGGAGGCGTTACAGCAGCAGCTTGAGAACGGGTCGGCAACGCCGGCTGAGGCCCGCCAGCAAGTTGCGCAGGCCGTGGAGCAGGCCGCGGAGAGGCTTGAGGATCGGGCGAAGGAGGCGGAGGCCGCGTCGGCGGCGCTGCGCGATCGTCTGGCGGAGATGCAGCGGATGGAGAAGGGGAATCAGCGTGCATCGGAGTTGGCTGGTGCGCTCCGCCGGGGGGACCTGGATGGGGCGGGTAACGCGGCGGAAGAACTCGGCAAGGCGTTTGAGTCGATGCCAATGGCCGAGCGGGAGAGGCTGGCCGAGGAGTTGCGGCAACTTGCTGAGGACTTGAAGAAGACGCAGGAGGATCGTTCGGCAAAGGCGGTGGAAAACAGTGGCACGCCAGCCGATGGTGCCGCACTCGCTGCGAGTACGTCTGGGGAACCCGAGTCTGAGGGCAGCGGCGAGAACAACCCGGTCGCACCCGATGGTGCGCAAAGCCCGCAGCCGGCCGAGAGCAAACCTGCGACGCCACCGGCACCTCCGGCAGCATTGCCGCCCGGTGAGAAGTCCCCGGCGGGAGAGGAGTCAAAGCCCGAGGGCGCGGGGAAGAACGAGGGCGAGCAGAAGGCCGAGCGAGAGATTGATGCGCTGCGCGAGCGTCTCAACGAGGCGGCCAAGGAGTTGCAGGGGCCAAAGCCGCCGCAGCCGAGGGAGCAGCCGGGAGAGGATCGGCAAGCGAATTCCAAGGCACCACCTGCGGCAAAGGGTGAGCCTTCGGCGGATCGCAAGCCAGAATCAACGCCTGGTGAGGAGGGTAAAGCAGACATTGAGCCGGGAGAAACAGCGGGCGAGGAGCCGTCAGAGAACCCTGGCGAAAAACCCGGGCAGCAGCAATCCGACAATCCAGCGGGCACGCAATCGGAGAAACCCAGCGGCCCATCGGCGGAGAAGTCTCAGGGGCAGCAGAGCGACAAGGGAGGTGAGAAGCCGGAGTCGTCGCCGGGGGGTGAGCCTGGGTCTTGGCCAATAGAGAAGGGTGATCTTCGGCGTGAGGGGGTCAAGGAGCAGCCGGGCACAGGGCCTGAATCTCGCCCGGGTGATCGTGGGGGGAGTGATCCATCCAAGCCTGAACCGGGTTCACCCAATGGATCGCCACCTGGCCAGCAGCAAGAGCAGCAGCTGGGCGAATCAGCCGCGCCTAGGCAAGGGGAAGCCGGCCAACCCAAGCCGGGCCAAGATGGTGCAAAGCAGCCGGGGCAGCTGCCCACCGGCACAAAGCCCGGTCAGCAACCGGGGCAGACTCCTGGCGAGTCGGGGACGCCGGGTGTTGAGAGACTGCGCGAGCAGATCGACGCACTCCGCCGGTCGCGTGATGGTGCCAAGCAAGATCGGCAGGACGCACAGCGCCTGCGCGAGCAGGCCCAGCGCATGTGGGAGAACGCCACGCCGGGGCAACGGCAGGAGCTTGAGCAACTCGCACGCGAGATGGCCGGCAACTCGGGGCGTGAGAAGAAGACCGATCAACGTGCGGCATCACCGCAGCCGGGGGAGGGCAAGCCTGATCGACCCGGCGCGAACAATGGCCAGGGCAGTGGCCCGAGCACAACGAGCCTTGAGCCAATGGCGCGGAGCGGTGGCCCTGATGGTGGCACGCCCGAGCAGGGTGGTGCAGGCTCAGACAAACCCTCGCGCGACGGGCAGGTGGGTGCGACACAACCAGCATCTCCAACTGCCCCCACTGCCTCGGCATCGCCGGGCGACCCGGGGCGCACGATCGCCGAGTGGTTGAGCAACAACAAGTCCAAGCCGGCAAGCCCGGCGGGTCCACCTGCGGCGGTGAGCGATGCACTTCGGCAGGCGGGGCAGTCGGCGGAGCAGGCGATCGAGCAGCGCGTTACGCCGCCGAGGTTAAACGGGATTATTCGGAAATACTTTGAACGACTGCCTGGGCAGTTGGGTGTGCCGGGTGCGCCGGGACAGACAAACTCGCCGGGTGATGCGCCGCCTCCTTAGAGGATCGCGGCAAGATCAAACCCCACCGCTGCCCCTCCCCTCGGGGCAGGGGTTGAAAAGCAAATGCACTCGTCGCTGATCACTCGGCACTCGACCCTCACCCCTGAGCCCTCTGCCCAATGACCCTCCGCTTTGAGCACCCTGAATGGCTTTGGCTCGCCGCCGGGGGTGTTGCGTTGGCGTTGGTCGGGTTGGCATTGCTGTGGGCGATGCACTGGCCTCGGCGTTGGTTGGCCGTGCTGTGCCGGGCGGGGTTGATGGTGGTGCTGGCGCTGGCGCTGGCGGGTGCGACGAGCATCCGTCGCAGCGACCGTGCGGGGATCACGACGGTGCTGGACCTCTCCGGCTCGGTCCGGGCGTTTGTCTCTGCAACGCCCGATGCCAATGGGCAGGCGCAGAGCGTCGAGGCGATGGTTCGCGGTGCGCTGGCCGGGCCGCTCAAGACGCACGGGGCGGAGGACCTGTTTGGGCTGATCGTCGCCGGGCCGGCGCCTGAGATTGTCAGCACGCCCAGGGCGGTGTTGCCGCTTGATAGGCCGCTGCCTGCACCGGCCAGGGAGGGGACGGACCTTGCGTCGGCGTTGCGATTGGCGCTAGCCGCGTCGGCGCCGAATGCCAACTCGCGTATCTTGCTCATCAGCGACGGCAACGAGACGCTCGGCGACGCGCTGGCCGTTGCGCAAGGGGCCGGCACGCCTATCGACGTGCTGCCGCTGCGGTATGACCTCACCGGTGAGGTGCTCATCGAGCGCGTCGAGGCGCCAACGCGGGCGGCGGCGGGGAGCATCGCGCCTGTGCGTGTTACGCTCGTATCCACAGCGCCGGCAAGCGGGGTGCTGCGTCTGTTTGTCGAGGGTGTGCAGGTGCGCACCGAGCCGGGGAAAAACCCGGCCAGCGACCCGGGCCAGCGTGTGTCGCTCAAGCCAGGGCGGACGACCATCACGCTCAACGCGCCGCTGGCGCTCGGGCGAGTCCACCGCATCGAGGCGCTCTTTGAGCCCGACCGCGACACGGGTGGGAAGCCCTCTGGCGACACCATCGAGGTCAACAACCGGGGGCTGGCTGTTACGACCACGCCGGGGTCGGGGGCGGTGTTGCTCGTCGACGGCGTTGGGAATGCGGCCGCCGACTCGCCGGGGCGGGACTTGGCCCGCGTGCTGGAGGTGCAGGGTTTTGCCGTGCGCGTGGTTCCCCCGGCGGGGGTGCCCGAGGATGTGCTCTCGCTGCAGGCGTATGACCTTGTGATCTTGCAGAACGTCAGCGCCGACGCGATCGCCCCGGCAACGCAGGAGCTGCTCGTCGCGCACGTGCAAGACTTTGGCGCCGGTCTGGTGATGGTCGGGGGGCCAGACTCGTTCGCATCGGGCGGGTGGCGCGGCTCGGCGCTGGAGCCGATCTTGCCGGTGACGCTGGACCTGCCCGAGAAACTCGTCGTGCCCAGCACCGCCGTGGTGATCGTGATGGACTCGTCAGGCTCAATGGCCCGTCGGGTGATGGGCAGCGGGCGGTCGCAGCAGGCGATAGCCAACGCGGGCGCGGCGTCGGCGATCAAGTCGCTGGATGCGGGCGACCTTATCGGGGTCGTGCGCTTTGACAATCAGTCGGAGTGGGTTGTGCCGCTGGGGCCGAACAAGGACCCCGCCGCGACGCAGGAAAAAATCCTTGGGATCATGCCCGACGGGGGGACCAACCTGCCGCCGGCGTTGGTGCTGGCGCGTGAGGCGTTGCTGCCTGTGAAGGCGACGGTCAAGCACATCATCGTGCTCTCGGACGGGCAGAGCCAGGGGCGGGATCAGTTGGCGGAGATTGCCCAGCAACTGAGCAACGATGGGATCAAGGTCTCGTCGATTGCCGTGGGTGATGATGCCGATGGGGAGAGCCTTGAGCGTCTGGCGACGATCGGCAAGGGTGAGTTTTTTATGGCGACGGACCCGGACTTATTGCCGAGGATTTTCCTGCGTGCGGTGCGTGTGGTGCGGTCGCCGATGGTGCGTGAGGAGCCGTTTGTGCCGGTGCTGCCGGCGGGGGCGTCGCCGATTGTTGCGGGGCTGGCGGGGCAGTCGATCCCCCCGCTGGGTGGGTTGACGCTGACGCAGCCGAAGATCGGTGCGGATCGGCGGACGGTCGAGAGCGTTACCTACGCGATGTTGACGCCGCAGGGTGAGCCTGTGCTGGCATCGTGGGCCGTGGGGTTGGGGCAGGTCGCGGCGTTCACGAGCGATGCCTCGCGCTGGGCGACGCAGTGGAAGCAGGGTTGGGCGGGGTATGGGAAGTTCTGGGGGCAGTTTGCGCGTGCGATCGCGCGGCCGCCGGCTGAGCAACTGACGGACCTGACGCTGACACTCGAGAGCGGGCAGTTGAACTTGCGGCTGGAGGCGCTGGACGCCTCGGGCAAGCCGATCGACTCGCTGGCCGTGGGGGGTACGGTTTTTTCGCCGCGTGGGGATCGGGCTTCCATCACGCTGGCGCAGACGGGGCCTGGGGTGTATGAGGGGTCGATGCCGGCAGAGGATGCGGGGACGTATGTTGCGCTTGTGTCGCCGCGGGGGGTGGGCAAGGGTGCGTCGCTGCGGCCGGTCGTTGGCGGTGCGGTGCGCCCGCGGGGGGAGGAGTTCCGCAGGCTCAAGAGCAACGATGCGTTGCTGCAAGAGATCGCTCGCACGACAGGTGGTCGGGTGCTGACGATTCCCGCGCTGTCGGCGATGGATGCACGTACGCTGCTGGGGCGCGATGCCAATACGCCCAAGGAGGCGCGCAACCCGCTGTGGCCGTGGTTGATACCGCTGGCGATTGCGATGCTGCTGGTGGATATCGCCGCGCGGCGAGTTGCGTGGGAACGCCTGGCCGGCCGCGCTCGGGGCAGCGCCCCGCCCGTTGCACCAAGCTTGGCGATTGCTGAGGCGGCCCAGCGCAAGGCGAGCACGAGGGCGATTGCACCGCCGCCGAGGACGGAACCCTCCGCCGTGGTGCCGAGGGCGGCACCGAAACCACGGGCTACACCAGCCCGTGGTAGCACGCCCACGCCAACTCCCACTGCCGCCGAGCCGGCCGAGGAGAACATGCTGCTGGCGGCCAAGCGTCGGGCGCGGAAGGAACTTGAGGATCGGTAAGGGCATCCCCCGGCGGCGCTTTAGGGCAATACACTTACGCGGATCATTCACCCCATACAGGAGTTTTCGCATGGGTATCAAGACGATTCTGAGTGCGGGCCTTGCCGTGATGCTTGCTGCGGTGGCCTTTGCCGCGCAGGGGAGCATGACGGCCACGTCGGCGCAACCGACCCCGTCCAAGGGTGCGGGCAAGACCTACACCATCGGCCTGGTGGCCAAGAGCCAGGACAACCCGGTCTTCATCGCTGCGCGGGCAGGTGCAGAGTCCGCCGCCGTTGAGCTTGGCAAGAAGTACAATGTTCAGATCAAGATCGACTGGCAGACGCCCGTCGGCGAGGACGCGCAGAAGCAGGCGGACCTGATCGCCGCGCTTGCGGCGCGCGGGGCGGCAGGCATAGCTGTATCGGCGTCGGACGCGGCGAAGCTCAAGGTCGCCATCGACAGCGCCGTCGAGAGTGGGATTCCGGTTGTTACCTTCGACAGCGACGTGCCGACGAGCAAGCGGTTTGCATACTTCGGGACCGACGACTTCCAGGCCGGCGCCGCGCTGGCCGAGGAGGTCAAGGGGGCACTCGGCGGCAAGGGCGTGGTGGCGATCCTGGCGGGGAACCAGAACGCGCCGAACCTGCAGGCCCGCGTGCGTGGCGTCAAGGAGACGCTCAAGAAGATCGCCCCGGATATCAGCGTGATCAATACCTACTACCACGAGGAGACGCCACAGGATGCGGTCAAGAAGATCGAGGAAGTGCAGGCGGGCAACCCGCAGATCACCGCGTGGGTCTTCGTGGGCGGTTGGCCGCTGTACACGCAGAACGCGCTGGACAGCCTGCGCGGCAAGGCCAAGGTCGTAAGCCTCGACACGCTGCCACCGACGCTGCCGTACTTGAAAAACGGCGACGTTGAGGTCCTCCTAGGGCAGAAGTACTTCGCCTGGGGGACCGAGAGCGTCCGCCTGCTGATGGAGAACATCCTGGAAGGGAAGACCCCGGCTAAGCCCATGGTCAACGCGCCGCTGGACCGCGTAACCAAGGTCAACGCCGATGCCTATGGGAAGAACTGGGAACTCTGGCTCGGCACGGAGAAGAAGTAACGTAACCCGTCCCTCAGAACAGCCTGGCGGGGAAGGCAGCGATGAGGTAGCCTCGGGCAGTTGCCACGCCAAGGCCAAGACTCCGGGCTCGGAGACCCGGGGTACCTCGAATCTGGTACAAACCACAAGGCCCACGGCAGCTGCCGTGGGCCTTGTTCGTTGGGCGATCAAACTCCCGGGCAACGCTCGCAACAAGCGGCATGCACCCTTGGGCGTCCGTGCACGTGTGCCCTCACAGCGGTTCATCAAGCATTCACACAAGCACAGCGCGGGCTTGACACACCTGCCCCAACCCTCTGCTTTTTGAGGGCCTAATCCCTCATGAGCAAACCCATCACACGCCCGTGCACATCCCTTCTCACACTGCCTCTTGTTGCCCTCGCCGGGCTGTCGTCGCTGGCCACTGCGGCGATGACGTTCAACGAGGCGACCGGTGGGGACTTGTCCAACAACAACCTCGCCCCAACCAACACCGGCCCGCTGGGCCTGGGCGTCAGCGTGATCTCCGGGCACTCTGGCCTGCCGGTCAATGCCACGCCCGGCGACCCGGGCGTCCAGGCCGATATCGGCTACGCCACCATCAACATCGCGCCGGGGCAGCGGATTGACCGGCAGGAGGTGCTCATCTCCGCCGTCGTCGCGCGTGATCTAGGTGCGATCTGGCACGGGCCCGCACTCAGGCATCCGTCCGGTCCACCAGCCTGAACTGCTCGCGTTCTTCACGCCCGCGGACGGGGTAGTCCTTCCGCAGCGGGTGGGCTGGGTAGGCCTCCCACGTGAGGATGCGGCGAGGGTCTGGGTGGTTGCGGAAGCGGATGCCCAGCATGTCATAGACCTCACGCTCCATCCACTCGGCACCTGGCCATAGGTCGGTGACGCTGTCGAGGTACAACGCCGGGTCCTCGACGATGCCGTCGGTTGGGAGCGAGGGGTCGAGGAAGGTTTTGACAAAGAAGAGATCCTCACGCTCAAAGCAGCGCAGGACATAGACGACCGCGAAGCGGCCGATTGTTTTGCTCGGGTAGCCGAGGTAGTCAACGCCCACCACGTCGGCCAGGAAGTTGAAGCCGCACCGCGCGTCATTTCTTAGAAACCCCAGCACCGCGTGCGCATCGCCGGGCTGGACGATCAGCGTGCTCTGCCCGCGGAACTCCGTCGCGCTGAACCGCTTGCCGGCAAAGTGCCCCTTGACGAGGGCGAAGACCGGGTGGTCCAGGTTCGGCCCTTTGCCCGGTGCGTTGGTTGCTGCGTTGCTCGGTGTCTCCGCGCCCATGCCTGCTCCTTGTCGATGCCCGCCACCGGCAACAAGCGTAGCAACACCCATGCCCCCTGACCGCACGCTTGGGCATCGCCTCTTGACAATCCACCCCCGGCACGGGATGCTCTGGGCATGAACATCTCCACACCAACCTGGGCCGTGATCATGGCCGTTGGGGCCGGGCTTTTCTGGGGCGTCGGCGAGGTCTGCACCAAGGTTGTGCTCAAGACCGGGCAGGTCGGGCCGCTGACGGCAGTCGCGGTGCGGACGCTTGTCGCGCTGCCGTTGGTTTGGCTCGCGTGGCTGCTGGTGGGCAAGTTGCTAACGCCTGAGCCAGACTTCACCCGTGCCGAGCCTGCGACGATGGTGAAACTGATCGTCGGCGCAGGGGTTTGTGCCGGGGCGGTCGCGCTGATCTTGTTTTATTCATCGCTCAAAGTCGCGGACGTCTCGCTGGTCAAGCCGATTGCCTTCACGATCGCCCCCGCCACGGCGGTGCTGCTCGGGTGGCTGATCCTCGGCGAGAGCATGACCGCACGCAAGGCGGCGGGTATCACGCTGATCCTGCTGGGGGTGGCGATACTCGCCAGCACCCCGGGTAAGCCGCCGATTGCGCAGTAGTTACCAGGTTTGGTGCCCCTTGTGCCAAAGTCCACCCCAAACCGAACCCCAGAAACCAGCCTGAAAACCTCTCTAACTCCGTCCTCTGAGTCATTCCTTCTCTTGGCCCTCTGGGCCTCGGGAGTAAAACTCTCTTCGAAGACGCCCGGCTCGGAGATCCGGGGTACCCGGATCGACACCCGGCTCAAAGGTCCGGGGTGCCCGGGACGGCTCGGAGAGCCGACCTACCCGCTTACCTCGCCAACTTCCCCACCAGTTCCGCCAGCGCCTTGACGTTCTTACTCTCGATGCACGCACGCGCTTTGGCCTCGTCGGCGCCTGCCTGTCGAAGGGCGGTCTCGGCGCGCTTCCACAATCCCTCAGCCTTCTTCCCCCCCGTTGCCACGGCTAGTTCGCTGACCAGTTCCATCAGTTTGGTGATGTGGATCGCCTCGTGGTGCTCATAGTACCGCTTGACGATCTTCTGCTGGTATGCGCTGAGGTCCTGCTTGGCCATGGTCGAGTTTAGCCTTGCGCACGCGAAATGAGCCCCCTCGCTACGATCAGCCGTGCAATCGCGTTACCACCGCCAGAGCATTTTGCCCGGCTTCGGCCCCGCCGCCGAGGGTGCGCTGGCCCGCGCACACGTGATGGTTGTCGGTGCCGGGGCCCTTGGGTGCCCGGCGCTCGACCTGCTTGCCCGCGCCGGCGTCGGGAGGCTCTCGGTCATCGACCGCGACACCGTTGAGCTGACGAACCTCCAGCGGCAGACGCTCTATTCGCAGCACGACGTCGGGCAGCCCAAGGCCGAGGCCGCGTTGGCCCGGCTGCGGGCCGTCAACGATGCCATCGCCGTCGATGCCATCGTGGAGGACTTCACGCCGCACGCTGCCGAGCCGATCCTCCTCGCCCACCCGCGCCCCAGCGTCGTCCTGGACTGCACCGACAACTTCCAGACAAGATACCTCCTCAACGACGCGTGCGTCAAGCTCGGCATCCCCCTTGTCTACGGCGGCGCGGTCGGCACCGCCGGGATGCAGATGACTATCCGCCCGGGCCTGACGCCCTGCCTCCGCTGCCTCTACCCCGACGCACCGCAACCGGGCGCGGCCCCCACATGCGACACCGCTGGCATCTTCGCACCCGTCAGCGCGATCATCGGCTGCACGCAGGCGGCCGATGCGATCAAGCTGATCGTCGATCCGGGGGCACTGAGCGCGTCGATGCTGAGCTTTGACCTATGGGCGAACCGGCGGGCACGCATTGACTTGAGTGGGGCGATGGACCCCAAGTGCCCGTGCTGCGCACGCCGGAAGTTTGCGTTTCTTGATGCGCCCGAGAGCAGCACCGAGTGCACGGTGCTGTGCGGGCGCAACGCCGTGCAGGTGCCACCACCGGCACGCGGCACACAGTTGAACCTTGCCGACCTTGCCCACCGCCTGGCCCCGCATGGCACGTTTGCCAGCACAACGACCTCCCTGGCTGGCAAACTGACCGACGGCCGGCCGTTGACCATCTTCGCCGACGGGCGTGCGATCGTCGGCCAGACGACCGACCCGGCCACCGCGCGGGCCCTCTATGCTCGGTACGTCGGGGCCTGAATGCCTCGGGACACCAATCAGACACTAAACACGCCCGATAACTCAAAGTGATTATTCTCCTTTCCGGCACTGACTCCTTGCAATACCTCATTTTGGTGGTATCTTGGGTCTACCGCAGAATGGAGAGCGACGCGAGTGGAGACCCCACGACTGTTCTGACCACAATGCGATCACGGGACACGCGTGTGCCCGTGCATGTGCTCGATCTTTCACAAACCAAGATGAGGGAGATTTTTTTATGAAGAACGCTCTTGCTCTCCTGGCCCTGGTGGCCTGTGCTGGTGCGGCCTCAGCCCAAACCCTGACCCTGGCAGGCCCCGGCCCGCAGACCTTCGCCAACGGCGGCGGCAGCGGGTTCGGCGGCACGCTCGGCAGCGGGTCGATCACGATGGAGGTCGTCAACAGCGGTGCTGACCTTCGCATCACCTTCGTGCCAGGCAACAACGTCAACGACTACGTTGCCATCTATCTCGACACCCGCGCAGGTGGCTTCACCGACGCGCAGATGGACGACAGCGCCGACGGCGGCCGTCGGGTCATATCGAACCTGACCCGCGACAGCGACGACACCTTCCCCATCCTCCCCGACTTCGGCTTCGCGTTCTGGAGTGGGACGCAGACCGTCGGCTTCGAGTTGACCGCCGGCAACACCCCGGGCCACCTCAACTACTTCGCCGGCAGCTACAGCAACGCCGGGTGGGTGCAGACGATCTCGCTGGCCGCCCTGGGCAACCCGACGCAGATCGACTGGTTCGCGGCCTACTCCTCGGACACCAACTTCAACAGCAACGAGTCGCTCCCCAACAGCAACCTGGGCTCGGCCAACCCCGGCTTCGGCGCTGCCGGCAGCACCGTTGCCTACACCAGCTTCAACCGCTACATCATCCCAACCCCAGGCGCAGCCGCGCTGCTCGGCCTTGGTGGCCTGGCCCTCGGCCGCCGTCGTCGCTAAGACGAACGGTCGTTCCACTTTGTGCAACTTCCCTCCAACGCCCCGGACCCTTGGTCCGGGGCGTTTTTTTTCCGCGGCCGCACGCTAACCTCTCGGCGTGTACAAAGTCCTTGACAGCAACCTCCCCCCACCCTCACCCGACGCCGAGGCCGGCCCGCGCCCCACGGCGGTCCACCTCCTGCCCACGCTGATCGCGCCCGAGGCCCTCGCCGGGTGCATCGCGGTGGTCATTGATGCTTTGCGCGCCAGCGTAACGATCACGCAGGCGTTGGCGAGCGGGTGCCCGTGCATCCACCCGGTGCTGACGGTGCAGGATGCGCGCGACAAGGCCGATCGGCTGCGGTTGCAGGGGCATGCCGTGCTGCTCGGGGGTGAGCGTGCGGGGTTGAAGCCGGAGGGTTTTGATCTGGGCAACTCACCGTCGGCGTACACGCCGGGGGCAGTTGGGGGGCGCGAGATCGTCTTTACTACCACCAACGGCACGGCGACGCTTTTGCACGCCCGGCACGCGGGCTTGGTCCTCGTCGCCTGCATGGGGAACGTTCAGACTATTGCCGACGCGATCGCCAAGGACGCGCGTCCGGTACACATTTTGTGTGCCGGGACGCGCGAGCAGGTGAGCATGGAGGACGCGCTGGTTGCCGGGGCGTTGACGGAGCGCCTGGTGGGCGCGGGGCGAACGCTGGTAGCCGACGACTCGGCACGGTTGTGTGCGATGCTGCACGCGCAGGCGACAAGCAGGCCCGATGGGGTTCTGCGTGTCTTTCGCGACAGCCGGGGTGGTCGGAACCTGAGGCGGATCGGGCTGGAGGCGGACATTGTGTTCTGTGTGGAACACCAACTCCACGGCGTTGCGCCCGTTTATGACGATGCGAGCGGGGGGATCACTGTGCTGGGTAGAGGCCCTCGATAGAGAGGTAGCGTTCGCCGGTGTCGTAGTTGAAGCCGAGGATGCGCGCATCGGCGGGGAGGCTGGGGAGGGACTGGCTGATGGCCGCGAGGGTCGCCCCGCTGGAGATGCCGATGAAGAGGCCCTCCTCGCGTGCGGCCCGTCGTGCGTAGTTCTTGGCGTCGTCGTCGGTTACTTGGACGATCCCGTCGAGGGCCGGGCGGTCGAGGATCGATGGGACGAAGCCCGCGCCGATGCCCTGGATGGCGTGGGGTGTGTGTGTGCCGCCGCTGAGGACGGGGGACTTTGTAGGTTCGACGGCGATGGTTTTGAGTTTGGGCCAGTGCTCTTTGAGGACCTGCGCGCACCCGGTGATGTGCCCGCCGGTGCCAACGCCTGTGATGATCGCGTCGAGGCCTTCGGGGAAGTCGGCGAGGATTTCGCGTGCGGTGGTCTGGCGGTGGATGTGGACGTTGGCCTGGTTGTCAAACTGCATGGGCATCCAGGCGGGCGGGTGCTCGGCGAGGAGGGCCTGGGCCTTGGCGATGGCCCCTTTCATCCCTTGCTCGCGCGGGGTGAGGACGAGTTCGGCTCCGTAGGCGCGCATGATGGCCCGGCGTTCAATGCTCATGGACTCGGGCATGACGAGGATGAGTTTGTACCCGCGCACGGCGGCGACCATCGCCAGGCCGATGCCCGTGTTGCCGGAGGTCGGCTCGATGATGGTGGTGCCGGGCTTGAGGAGATTGCGTTGCTCGGCGTCCTGGATCATGGCCAGGGCGATGCGGTCTTTGATGCTGCCGCCTGGGTTGGCTTTTTCCATTTTGATCCAGACCTGGCGGCCTGGGAAGAGGCGGTTGATGCGGACGGATGGGGTGTTGCCGATGGTCTGGAGGATGTTTTCTGTGCGCATGTGTGTTTCCTTATGGGTGGGTTTGGTGGGTGGGTTTGGTGCGTGGGTTAGATGGTGTATTCGTCGCCTGCGTTGGTAGGAATGGGCAGGTCGGGTTTGCGGAGGACGGTGGAGTCGGGGGGTACCGAGCGTGTGATCCAGGTATTGCCGCCGATGATGCTGCGTGCGCCGATGACGGTGTTGCCGCCGAGGACGGTGGCGTTGGCGTAGATGACGACGTCGTCTTGGATGGTGGGGTGTCGCTTGGTGCCGGCGACGGCTTTGCTGATGCGGAGTGCGCCGAGGGTAACGCCCTGGTAGAGGACAACGTTTTTGCCGACGACGGCGGTCTGGCCGATGACGACGCCTGTGCCGTGGTCGATGCAAAAGGGCGAGGCGATGGTTGCACCGGGATGGATATCGATGCCTGTCTGCGCGTGTGCGAGCTCGGCGAGGAGTCGGGGTATGAGCGGGACGTCGAGCAGGTGGATGGCCGAGGCGACGCGGTGGATGACGATGGCGGCGTAGCCGGGGTAGGTGGTGATGACTTCGTCCAGTGAGTGTGCGGCGGGGTCTTGCGCGAGCGTGAAGGCGGCGTCGGCGTAAAGCTGTGCGGCGATGTTTGGGAGGGCGTCGATGAGGTGGTCGGGCCAGGTCTGGGGCGTGCCGAGGGCTTGGGCGGCGAGTTGGTGGGCGGCGTCGTGGAGTTGTGTGAGCAGCTCGGTGGTGGTGGCCTGGCCTGTGCGGAAGTGCGGGAAGAGGGCCTGGCGGAGGGCGTGGACGAATGGTGCGGGGTCGGGTGCGCGCAGGCCCAAGCCGGTGAGTTCGCCTTGGAGGGCGTCGAGGGCGAAGCCGGCGCGTTGGAGATCGACTTGGTAGGGGTGAGAACTCATGAGGGCGACACTTGTGGCTCGACAGGCGAGCGAGCAGGGCAGGCCTGGGAAAGGGATCGGTGTTTACGGCGGCCAGAGGGCCAGGATCGCGTAGCCGGGCACGTGCGTGCCGGGGGGCTTTGATGCGATCAACTACAACACTGGTGGGGGCGGCGTTGCATGGTGCTGATGATAGCCTGCTGGGTGGTGCCCGGCCAGGAGGTCCGGGGTACCCGATGCGGGGTACGCGGGAAGAAAGAAGCGGAGAGGGGGAGATTCGAACTCCCGTAAGACCAATGGCCTTAACTAGTTTTCGAGACTAGCCCATTCAACCGCTCTGGCACCTCTCCGGCGAGGCGTGCGGGCTTGGGGCGCGCACGTTGTGGGCGTGTATCGGAGTTTAGTCGGGCTGGGTTGAGTGGTCCAGCGGGTGGTTCACTCAGAGGAGGGAGTTGCAGAGGTTTATAGAGAGGTTTTTGGGGGTTGGCTTGGGGTAGTTTGGGGAGTAGGAATTCTGATGCCTGGCATGTAGTGCCGGGGCAACGAAGCACTCACTGGCCGAACATTCCTTCGACGAAGGTGTCGGGATCGAAGGGTGCGAAGTCTTCGGGGCGTTCGCCGGTGCCGACGAACTTGACAGGGATGTCGACTGCGGAGCGGATGGCGACGACGATGCCTCCCTTGGCTGTGCCGTCGAGTTTGGAGAGGATGATGCCGGTGATCCCGGCGGCGTTGCCGAAGGCCTGGGCCTGGCGGAGGGCGTTCTGCCCGGTTGTTGCGTCGAGGATGAGCAGGGCCTCGTGTGGTGCGCCTTGGGCCTGCTTGGCGAGGACGCCGCGGATTTTGGCGAGTTGTTTCATCAGCGGTTCTTGGGTTTGCAGGCGGCCGGCGGTGTCGATGATGAGGACATCGACCTTGCGTGCGAGGGCGGCCTTGCAGGCATCGAAGGCGACGGCGGCGGGATCGGCGTTGGGCTGGCCGCGAATGACGTCTACGCCGAGGCGTTCACCCCAGACTTCCAGTTGTTTGACGGCGCCGGCACGGAAGGTGTCGCACGCGCCGAGGAGGACGCTTTTGCCCTGCTCTTGCAGGTGTTTGGTGAGTTTGGCGATGCTGGTGGTCTTGCCCGCGCCGTTGATGCCGGTAACAAGGATGATGGTCAACTCGCCGGGGGGGCGGAGGTGCAGCGGGGCGGGGATGAATGCTGAGGCGGCGCGGACATCTACGTCGGGGCCGCCGGCTGCGAGGAGGGCCTTGAGGCTGCGTTTGAGGTGCACGAGGAGCTCGGCGGAGTCTTTGATCTTGCCGGCGCGGAAGTCTTCGCGTGCGGCGGCGATGATCTTGCCGGTGGCACCGACGCCGACGTCGGCTTCGAGGAGTGCACGCTCGACATCGGCCAGGAGGGACTCATCGAGCGTCCGGCCGAGGATCAGGCTTGTGAGTTTGGCGACGAAGGCCTGCCTGGTTTTGGCCAGGCCCTGGGAAACCTTCGCGATGAGGTCTTTGAAGAAAGCCATGGTGGGGGTTCGGGAGAGCGCTTTATCCAGAGGCCCTGAGGGCCCAGAGGGGGAACTCACAGGGGGGAGGTATGGAGTTGAAATACACGGTGATGAAGATGTAGGTAAAGAAGATGCAGAGTGAATTCGATTCAGAGTGGTGGGATACCTGTTTCAGAAACCCTCCTCGAGAACGTTCTGGTGGGCAGGGGGGGGTTGATCCTGCACATGCTCCATCTCAAAGGGGATCATCCGGGCCCGGCACGCAAGTACAAAAACGCGGGGCCAACACTAGGGGCCCCGCGGTGGTCATTGATTGATCTATGCCAGAGGCTGGCACTCAGCCCAGGCGGCGGGCGATGCGGTCGGCGACAATCGTCAGTTTGTCGTCGCTGTCGTAGGTGCCATCTTGGATCTGGGCCTTGATCAGGGCCAGACGCTCGGCACGGGCGTTGGGCTGGTCGCTTGGCTGCTGGCGGGAGGCCGACTGGGCCTCGGCCGAGAGGCTGACCTCATCGAGACCCCGGCCGGCGCTCTGGGGCTGTGTTTCGCCGGGGACCGCGCGCGGCCCGAGGCGGGCGATGACACTGGCCCGATCAACAAGGGTGACCATGCCGGGGTTGCGGGGTGTGCTTGGGATGGTTGACATGGTCTACTCCAGAACGAAACTGGCGATGCGACGCGGACAATGCAACAACTCAGGTTGCCGGCCGTCCTGGCCTTGCCCCCGCTGAGATCCTTCTCGGGTATTTACTTGATACGGGCGTGAGCGGTTCAGTCTCTGTCAGCCCGTGTGCAATCTTGGTTCACTGTCTATCGTCGGTTGATCCGTTTTTTCTTGAGTGTATCGGTCCAGGCGATCTTCCCGTAAGTGCTTGTAAAATATGCAGTTAGATGGTCATTTGCCTTGTTCGGGAGGATAAATACCAACAAGATATTCGCACTTTGTCAGGTTTTGCGCGTCGCCTTTGCGCACCCGTTGGAGGGGTGATTATTCTTTTTATAAATGTACAATTCCCGGGCCGGGTGCGACTGGACGGGGCATCTGCGGTGCAGATCAGCACGCAGGTGGCTTGGACGATTTTTCTGCACCCGCACTGCTTTGTGTGGCAAAGATTGGGCATGAAGTTGAGACTTTTGCTGTCGGTGCTGCTCCTGGCAGGTTTCGTGGCCACTCCAGTATCTTCCGCTTGTGCGCAGCCTGCTGGACTTGGGGTGCAGAAGGTGCAGCCCCCGGCCAAGAAGGCCCCGGCAGAGGGCAAGACGCAGGGGCCGTGGTCGATCATCCTGGCGACGTTCCGCGGCGCTGAGCAGGCCGTGCTGGCTGAGGCGGGGGTGGCACGCGTGCGCGAGCAGGCGAAGATCAATGACGTGTTCAGCGAGGTCCGTGGGGAGGCGACGGTTGTGGCTGTTGGTCGCTTTGCTGATCCATCAAGCCCGGAGGCGGTGGGCAGGCTTGATGAGGTTCGCAAGACGAAGGTTGGGCAGACGCGTCCTTTTTTGGGCGCGTTCCTTGCACCGGCCGGGGATGTGATCAATGTTGGGACGCGTCCGGAGTACAACCTGATCTCGGCGAGGAAGGAGTTTGGTGCCCGCGCGCGGTACACGCTGCAGGTGGGGGTGTATTCGCGTGAGGACATCAACCGGGAGCCGACCGAGGCTGAACTGGCCGAGCTGCGGAGGGCCGCAGAGGAGGCGGCGGCGTCGCTGCGGAAGGAGGGTGAGTTGGCGTTCTATTTCCACGGCCCGCGTCGGAGCATGGTAACCATCGGCGTTTGGAGCGACGAGGACCTCCCCCGGCGGGCGACCGATGAGGCACCATCGCGTCCGGAGAACCCCGAACTGACGGCGTTGAAAAAACGCTTTCCCCACAACCTGTATAACGGCGCGGGGCTCAAGCAGCGGAACAAACTTGGCAATGAGCAGGTGCAGGCCTCGCAACTGGTCCAGATTCCCGATCGCTAGCGACAGACTTACGCGTTGGGCTTTGCGTCGCCGGCGACGCGCAGCTTCATGAGCAGGCCGGGCTTGAACTTGACACTTTTGCGTGCGGGGACGTGGACGGGCTGGAGTGTTTTGGGGTTCTGTGCGGTGCGTGCGGCGCGCTGTCGTACCTCGAAGATGCCGAAGTCTCGGAACTCGATGCGGTTGCCCTGGCCGAGTTGTTCGACGATTTCATCGAGGAAGGCCTGCAGGGCGGGGCGGATGCGTTCATCGGCGTGGCGCGGGTCGATGCCGAGCCTGAGCCGGAGGGCTTCGATGAAGTCTTTTTTTGTAAGTGTCTTCATGCATTGCTCGCTTGCGCGACCAGAGCGATGGGGAGCAGGGTCGGGGGTGCCTGCAACGTGGGCCGCCGGGATAGGATAACCCCGTAGACACCTGGTGTGTGATGAATCTAAGGTCTTGTCAAGGAACGGGTTAGGAAAGTTGATCCGAGGGGTTCTGGTGCAAGGGTTGCGGGGCTAGAACCGTATCTGGACGCCGAAGTAGAGCCCGGCGAGGGACCCGGAGAAGGAGTTTTCGTCGGCCCCGCTGCCGCTGCTGTAGTCGATGCTCAGGAGGCGGTAGCCGGCCTGGAGGCCGAGCCAGCCGCCGTTGGGGGTGTAGGTGAAGGAGGTGTCGATGTCGAAACTGGATTGATCGGGCCAGATGCCCGCGGTGGTGGCAACGGAGGCGACAAACTCTCGGCTGAGTTGGGCGTCGAGTTTGATGCCCACGGCCGGCGCGGCGTACGTGCTCTGCGTCTGGGTGGTGCCTGCGCTGGTGGTGAAGCGGAAGGTCTGGTCGACGACGCGGAGGCCGCCGAGGCAGGTGAGGCGGAGGAAGGTGTTGCCGGTGTTGTCGTCAAAGTCTGTTAGCAGCCAGTAGTAGCCGCCCATGGCCTCGAAACTGGCCATCTCGAACTTGTTGGTTACAGCCTGTGCTGGGGTTAGGGCGAGTGTGCCGACTTGGATCGGTGCTGTGGGGGACCAGATGCTCTCGGCGGAGTATCCACCACCCTGGAGGGTGAAGAGGAGTTGCTTGTCTGGGATGCGCAAGGCGACCTCGGCCAGGGGGGTGATGCGTGGTGAGTCGGCGTTGATGTCGCGGACGTCGAGTTTTCGTGAGGTGGGTGAGCCACCGACGCGGACATCGCCGGCGAAGGCGGCGTACCAGGCGAGGGGTCGGAGTTGCACGGTCCAGGGGGCCTGGGGATCGCTGATGGCCTGCCCGTCGCGTACGGCAGGTGCGGGCTTGCCGAGCACGAGTTCCTGCGGGACCACGCTGGGGGGCGTGGCCGAGTTGACGCCGTCGGTGTTCGCAAGGGCAACGCCGCTGGCGTGGAGTGTTGCGGCGAAGCCGAGGGCGAGTCTGGGCAGGGTGTTGTTCATGCGTGAGTGTAGCGAGGGGTGGACTTTGGGTGTGTTACCGGGCGGTAGAGGTGGCCGTGCGTGTTGCGTAGCCGGTTGTGCGGGGTGCGTGTGGGAGAAACCCGAGGTGGTGTTGCTTTGCGATTGGAGGTGCGCGGGATAGTGATCGATAGTTGGAGGTATGCCCGCCTCGGACGATCACGGCAACGCTGGCCCGCACGCCCCGGGTGGAACGCCGGTCCAGTCGGGGGCCCAGTTGGAGCGGACGTTCGGGCGACAGCGGTGCTCGATGGCAAGGTGCACGCTGGGGGAGATCATCGATATCTCGGCCGGTGGGATGAAAATCCGGACGCGGGCGAGGCCAGTGCTTGGCCAGGGGATCGAGACGCTTTTGTTGACGCAGCACGGGCAACTGCCGGTGCGGTGCACGGTGCGGTGGATCAAGCGTGTGAGGTTTTTCTGGTTTGATGTTGGGCTGATGTTCAGTGGGCTTGAGCCGGAGGCGCGGCGTGCGATCTGCGAGTTTGTCGGCACGCCGGGGGCGGGTGCGGCGGGTGGAGGCATCGGCTTGGGGGCCCAGGGTCAACGCAAGGTGGCGTGAGGGCGTAGGTTGACAGGGCGGGGTGGTCGATCGCATCTATCCTTGCAGGTGGAGTTTCTATTTCTTGGTACTGGGACTTCCGCTGGGGTGCCGGCGATTGGGTGCGGGTGCGGCGTGTGTGTGTCTACGGACGCGAGGGACCAGCGGCTGCGGTGCGGGGCGGCGATCCGTTTTGTGGACCCGGGCGGGCAGGCGCGTGTGATCCTGATCGACGCGACGCCGGACCTGCGCCAGCAGGCGCTGGCGCACAAGATCACCCGGTGCGATGCGATTTTGTTCACGCACCACCATGTGGACCACATCTTTGGGCTCGATGAGGTGCGCCGGTTCAACCTGGTGCAGAACGGTCCGGTGGAGGTGCACGCGGACGAGCAGACGATGGGGAACCTCCGTCGGGTGTATGCGCATATCTTCGAGCGTGAGGCGAACGCGAACGATTCGTTTGTGGCGTCGCTGATCACGCAGACGATCCAGCCGTGGGTGGGCTTTGAGTTGTTCGGTCTGCGGATCACGCCGATCCGACTGCTGCACGGGCGGACGCCGATCTTGGGTTTTCGGTTTGATGCTGTCAACGCGCAGCGGGACGTGTCGATGCGTGCGGGTTTTTTGCCGTTGGCGTACTGCACGGATGTGTCGGCGATCCCGCCGGAGAGCTGGCCGTACTTGGAGGGTTTGGGGACGCTGGTGCTTGACGCGTTGCGGCACAAGCGGCACCCGACGCACCTGACGGTGGAGCAGGCGGTGGGGATCGCCGAGCGGGTCGCGCCGAGGCAGACGTTTTTGACGCACATCGCCCATGACCTGCCGCATGAGCAGACCAATGCGCAGTTGCCCGAGGGGGTGCGTCTGGCGCATGATGGGCTGCTGCTGGGGTAGCGGCCTTTAGGGTGTGCCCGCGCACCGCCCGGTCTTCACCCGCGTGCGGGCCCGAGGAGCTCATCGGGGGTGCCGAGCAGGGCGATGATGCGTGAGAGCATCAGTGCTGCCGAGGCACCATCGACGACCCGGTGGTCGCAGGCGAGGCTGAGCGGGAGGACTTTGCCGACGGCCATCCCGCCGTGGCGGACCACGACGGCATCGCGTGCGCGCCCGACGGCCAGGATTCCCACCTCTGGGTAGTTGATGATGGGCGTTGCGAAGCGTCCCGCGTGGCTGCCGACGTTGCTGATGGTGAAGGTGCTGCCCATGAGGGTGTCGCGGGGTGCCGAGCGGTTGCGTGCGCTCTCGGCGACGGTTGCGATCTGCCGGCTGATTTCGAGAACGCCGAGTTTATCGCAGTCGCGCACCACCGGCACCATCAGGCCGTTGTCTGTGTCGGTGGCGATGCCGATGTGCACGCCCCGGTGGCGGAGGATCTCTTCTTTAGCGTCATCGGTTGTGCTGTTGAACTCGGCGAACTCGCCGGCGAGGCAGCGGCAGACGGCCGCGGCTACGAAGGGTAGGAAACTGACTTTTTCACCGCTTGCGGCGCCGATGCGTTTGCGGAGGGCGTCGAGGGCGGAGACGTCTGCTTCGTCCATGACGGTGAAGTGGACGGTGTTGCTGACGCTCTCGCGGAGGCGGTTGGCGATTGTCCGCCGAACGCCTCTGAATGGGACACGGATTACGTCTTGGCCGGTGGGCGAGGGTGCCGGAAGTGGCCGGGCCGGCGCGGCGGGAGCGGGTGGCGGTGCCGGTGTCGGTGTCGGTGCCGGTGCGGGTGTTGGGCGCGTTGCGGGTTGCACAGGTGCCGCAACTTTGACCAGCGGCTCGGCAGGCTTGTCGACAGGTTGCGGGGCCGGGTGAGGGAGGGGTGTTGCGACTTTGGCACCCGCTGCAGTTGCGCTGCGGACATCCTTTTCGGTAACGCGTCCGCCGATGCCCGTGCCGGCGACGGCATCGATGTTCACGCCGAGGTCGCGAGCGAGCCTGCGTACAGCGGGCGTTGCCAGTGCCGAGCCGTCGGCGGATAGCCCGGCGAGGGCACCACCCATGGAGCCGACGACCGTGCCGGCATCGGCGCTTGCGGTCGTGTGCGTGGTGTGCCCGTTGCCTGTGGCTGCCTCTGCCGCACGTGGCACCTCCACCACCGCTGGCGCGGCCGGGGCTGTGCGTACGCTGGCAGGCTCACCGAACCGGACCAGCACCGAGCCGACCTTGATGATCTGACCTTCGCTGCCGAGGAGTTCGAGGATCGCGCCGCCCCTGGGTGAGGGGACTTCTACGAGGGCTTTGTCTGTTTCCATGTCGGCCAGGATGTCGTGCTCGCGTACGACATCGCCGACCTTGACACGCCACTTGATCAGTTCCGCCTCGGCCACGCCCTCCCCCAGGTCAGGCAGGATGAACTCGTTTGGGTTGCTGGATGTGTGCTGGGACATGAACGGGGCCTCAGTAAGTTGCTTGCGGGCGTGCTACTTGTCGTTGACGAACCGAAGGTACTTGTACGCAAAGACCAGGACCAAGACCAGCACCACGACACCTCCGACGACCAACCAAGGGTACCAACCACCCTTGAGGGCCTTGTCGGCAAGGAACTTGCCGATGGCCCAGATCGTCGCCCCTGGCCCTCCTGCGGGCCCTCCACCCGACTGGCCCAAGGCCAAGATTGCCCCCCCGCCGCCGAGCATGCTTGGCTCCTGTCGTAGCGCCGTCCACCGACGCCGGTGAAGCAAGCATACGCCCGCACGCAAAGCGACCGCAGCAAGAGGATGACCATCGCCCATGTTTGAGAACCCCTACCCCAGAATCTTCTGGCGGGGAGGGGCAGGGGTGGGAGTGGGGGTGGGGTTGGGGGTGGGGTTGGCTCACACCAACAGGCAGCGCCATCACCAAGACGCCCGGCTCGGAGATCCGGGGTACCCGGATCGGCAAGACGCCCGGCTCGTAGATCCGGGGTACCCGGATCGGCTCGGGGAGCCGATCTGCCCGCCACCTGTCAGTTACAACCGACAGACCTATCCCACCCCCACCCCCGCCACGCGCCACCGCGCACCAACCCACCCACCTGCTAAAGTACCTTCGAGTCATCGCTCCGTTACACTCCAAGCGAGCCACGGCATGGAAGCCAGCACAACCCTCTCGACGTCCTCCACCGAAACCTCCGCAGCGATTGCCGATCTCGCGCCGGCTGAGGCTGTGGATGTGCCCATTGACGGTGCGCAGCCAGAAATCGCCGCGCTTGCGCAGCAGGTTGAGGCGCTCCTGATGAGCAGCCCTCGGCCGGTGCCGCCGACGAAGATTGGCCAGGCCCTGGGCCTGATCACGCCCGAGCAACCTCTGCTGGAGAGCGCCGAGGCCCTTAGCACTACCCAGGCCCCAACCACCGACGCCCCCGCACCCAAGCCCAAGCGCGCACGCAAAAGCAAACCCGCGCACGACCCGCTCACACTCATCGAGCAGGCCGTCGCACACCTGAACGACCACTACACGCACTCCAACCGGCAGTTCCGCATCGAGAAGCTCGCCGGCAGTTACCGTGTGATGATCCTGGCGCACCACCGCAAGGCCCTGGAAGCCTTCCACGGGACGCAGGCTGCCGGGCGGCTCTCGAAGGCCGCCGTCGAGACGCTCGCGATCATCGCGTACAAACAGCCGATCACGCGGGCCAAGCTGGAGGCCATCCGTGGGGTCGCATGTGGGGAGGTCTTGCGTTCGCTCTTGGAGCGCCGGCTGATCACCATCGTTGGCCGGGCTGAGGAACTCGGTCGTCCGATGCTGTATGGCACCACGCGTCAGTTTCTTGAAGCCTTTGGCCTGGCCAACCTCAAGGACCTGCCCGCCGCTGCCGATTTTGCGACGCTTAACCGCGGGTAAGCACGAGCGTGGTGGCAGGGGTTGGATTCGGGGCAGACGCGGGCTGGATCAATGCATGTTTTGCTTGCGGGCCTGTTCGATGATGAGCATGTGCTTCATCATGGCCTGCGCGGCGGCGGAGCCGGCGGCGAGCCAGCCGGGCCACCCGTCGCGCCAGGCTTGCTTGAGGATCAGTTGCTTGGCGAGCGCGCCGATGGGTGAGGTGACCAGGCGGAGCGGGCTGCCGCGGTGGCCGCGTGCGACCAGCTCGGCGGCGCCAAGTTTGGCGTAGTTGACCTGCTTGCGGAGTTGCTCTTGGAAGGTGGTGAAGGAGTCGTGGCGGATGTCGCCAGTCAGGCGTGCGGGGTGGGTGCCGTCGGTCATGACCATGCCGTCGTGTGGGTCGATGCCGGCCCACTTGGCGGCGCCTTTGCGGACGAGGCGGAGGCGGAGTTCGGGCTGCCAGGCGTAGTTGAGGAAGCGTCCGTTGTAGAAGACTTTGCGGTTGAGTTGGTAGCCGTGGGTGTGGGGGGTGGGGGTGGTGAGGGCGGAGCGGATGGCGGATTGCAGGGCGGGTTCGAGGCTTTCGTCGCTGTCGAGTGCGAGGACCCAGGTTCGTGTGCAATGGTCTAGGGCGAGTTGCTTGGTGCGGACGTGCCCGAGCCAGGGTGAGTGCTCGACGCGTGCGCCGAAGGAGCGGAGGATGTCGATGGTGCCGTCGGTGGAGCCTGAATCGACGGCGACGATCTCGCTGGCCAGCCCTTGGACGGATTGGAGCGTGCGGGTGATCGTCGGCTCGTTGCTCTTGCAGACGATGGCAACGGAGAGGTCCAGCGGCGTGCTGTCGGGCGGGGGTTGGTGCACGGGTGGAGTCTATCGGCGGGGCGGGTGGGGGGCCGGGAATCGTGCTGCTTATGGAAACAAAGACCGCAGCAGCCAGACCACGTACCACAACGGCCAAAGCAGTAACCACAGTACAAAGGTGCCGATGCCAAAGACGACCACCGTAACCCAAGACTCATCCGATGCCCGCCGGACTGTGGGCCCCGGCTTGATGAAGAGGCCCCAGGCCGCAAAAAAGCCCCACATAAGGCCAAAGGTTGCCAAGACAAGCTCGGCACACCCCGTTACCCAAATGCCGTGAAGGCCCGTTGCCCATACAAGGCGATAAAAAACAACACTCACCATGAGGAGCATCATGGCGAGTGTCGCTGCAAGCCACCGCTTCTTCTTTGTGGAGGGGGCGGTCATTGGGAGACTGTTGTATCTCGAGTTTCGCTCATGTGTCAGGAACGCTTTGGGGATGGGTAGTTCAAGCATACCCATGGCCAAACCGAGGGCTTAGTAGCCACGCCCATTGCCCACCCCCCACCACCCACGCCGCTATCGTCGCGGCGGTGAATGTGCGCGACGACTTTATCACAAGGCGTGCCGAGCCGGGGCTAGGGCCTGGGCTTGGGGACTGGGGCGCGGCCCTGGCCGGGCTGGACCTGGCTGCCGCCAAGCTCGTCAAGGTCGAGGGGGGCACGGCGGTCTACTTTGCCGAGCTTCTCGGGGAGGGGGTGGTGCTCAAACGGTGGGCGCTCCGCTCGCGTGCCGACGCGGTGAAAGCGTTTGTGCGCGCCTCGCGTGCCGAGCGGCACTGGCGCGGCTGCCAGCGCCTCATCGACCTGGGCATCCCCACGGCGCACTGCCTGGCGATCATCGACCAGGGCAAGGGGTGCACGCGCGAACGCTGGCTCATCATGCAGAGGTTGCCGGGGCGGTCGGCATTGGCGCACCTGGCTGCTGGGGATTTGCCTACACGGACGGAGCACGCGCTGGCGCGCGAGCTGGCCCACCACTTCACATCGCTTCGGCACGCGGGGGTTGTCAACCGGGACCCGAAGCCGTCGAACCTGATTGTTACGAGCACCGACGCGGAGGCCCCGTGCATCGCGATGATTGATTGCGTGGCGATCCGGCGGGGTGGGCGTAGGCGGTGGTTGCGATCGATGGCGATGCTGGCGATCGAGCCGATCGGGTGTGGCGTGCCGATCCGGCGCGGGCTGATCGCTCGGTTCATCGGGACGGTTGAGGCGGGGGGGAAGGGTGAGCGGTTGAAACTGTGGCGGCAACTGGGGGAGATCGTGCGCGGGCACGGGAGCGCGGTGCCGAGGGTGAATCCGCTGGGGTAAGGGCTTTGGGGTACCCCGAAGCTGCGGGGCGGGCGTCCTTCTACCACCTACCCGCCCTGGCTATCTCAGTACACAAAACGCCCGGCCCGGAGGTCCGGGGTACCCAAGATGGGGTACCCAAGATGGGGTACCCAAGATGGGGTACCCAAGACGGGGTAGCCAAGACGGGGTAGCCAGAGCGATTTACCGCAGTACCCGTGCGGCGGCTGCCGCTGCGGCGGCGATGATCTTGCCGAAGTCCTCGGCCTTGAGGCTTGCGCCGCCGATGAGGCCGCCGTCGATGTCGGGCATGGCCATGAGTTCGGCGGCGTTGGATGGGTTCATCGAGCCGCCGTATTGGATGCGGATGCGCTCGGCGGCGTCGTGGCTGAAGATATCGGCGACGACTCGTCGGATGTGCTCGTGGGCGTGCTGGGCGTCGTCGGGCGTGGCGGTTTTGCCTGTGCCGATGGCCCAGACCGGCTCATAGGCGATGACGACGCGGTCGATCTCCTCGGCCTTGACCTCGCGGAGGCCCAGGCGGGTTTGCTTCTCGTTGATGTGGTTGGTCTCGCCGACGTCGCGCTGGTGGAGGGACTCGCCGACGCAGAGGATGACGGAGAGGCCGGCGTGGAGGGCCGATCGCAACTTGAGGTTGATGTTGTCGTCCCCCTCGTGCAGGAGGTGCCGGCGTTCAGAGTGGCCGACGAGTGCCCATGTGCAGCCGCAGTCTCGGAGCATCAGGGGTGAGACCTCGCCGGTGAAGGCGCCGCGGTCGGCGTGGTAGACGTCCTGGGCGCCGACGGCGACGGTGCGCCCGCCGATGGTCGGGTGTGAGAGGGCCTCTTTGACGGGCAGCAGGTATGGGAAGGGTGGGAAGACGACAACCTCCGGCCCCGGGCTGGCGGCGGCGGCGGAGAGGACGCCGCGGGCGAGGGCGACGGCGGTGGCCTTGTCGGTATTCATCTTCCAGTTGCCGCCGATGATCGGGTTGCGCATGCAGGAGGGTAGGCAGGTTTTGGGTTTACACCGGCTGCGGGTGGGGTCGCTCAGAGGAAGGAGGTATGGAGTAGAAAGACAGAGAAGAGGTTGGGCAAAGGCAGGAATAGTTTAGTTTTACCCTTTGTCGGCGCGGCGGAGGGAGTTAATCTCGTGGCGGTCGAGTTCGCGCCACTCGCCGGGGCGGACGTCGAGGAGTTGCAAAGGCCCAAGCCCGACCTGGGTCAGCCGGACCACCATCACGCCCGCTTCTAAGAATAACTCTTGCATCGGCACGTGCAGGGGGCCGGTGAGGGTTACGCGGAGGACCGTTTTGCTCCCCGGCTGGACGCCCCGGCTTTGGATCACCTCCTGGCGCACGGCCTTGTTCACTCGGCGGAGCTCGACTTTGTCGGGCTTCTTGACTCCGGCGATTTCGAGTCTGATGGTGCCGGCGCGTTTGCCTGCTTGGCCGGCTGCGCGTTGGGCTTTGATGTTGAGGCCGCGTTCGAGGTCGGGCAGGAGGTTGGCGGGGTAAAGGCCCTTGACGTGTGCCTCGAAGACTCTGGGGACGCCGAAGCGTGGGTGTGTGAGGCGGTTGGCGAGTTCGCCGTCGTTGGTGAGCAGGACGAGGCCGCGTGCGTCGTAGTCAAGGCGTCCGACGGGGAAGAGTCGGACGTTGCCTGGGTGTTGTACGAGGTCGGCGAGGGTGAGCCTGCCGCCTGGGTCGCCGATAGCCGTGAGGACGCGCTCGGGCTTGTGGACGAGGACATAGACCTTGCGTGCGGGGCCATCGGGCTTGCCGCGCCCCCCACTGCTGCCACGGCGGGGCTTGAGCCTGGGCAGTTCGTGCCCGTCGGCGACGACGCGGTCGGCGGTGGGGTCGATGAAGATCGGCAGTTCGCGGACGATGCGTCCGTTGACCTCGACCTTTCCAGCCTCGATCATCGCCTCGCAGAACCGGCGGGAGGCGACGCCGCTGTCGGCCATGAAGCGCTGGAGGCGGAGCTTGATGGGCGGGGCGTCGGTTTCGGCGTCCTCTTGGGCGTTGCGGTGCGGGGCGTGGGGGGGGCGAACCGGGCGTGTGCCGGCGCCGGGGTCGAACTTTTCTGGCTCATCGCCGAGTTGGACAGGCTCGGCGTGCAGCTCAGGGCCGAAGGGGTGTGAGCTGGGGCGGGGGGGCAGGGTTTGCGTGTCGGCGGGGGATTCGGCTTTGTCGGACCACCCTGCGACGGGCTTGGGGCGGGGCGTCGCGGTGGGGAGTTTGTTGATCGGTCGTTTGCTGCGTTTCACGGTGGAGGTTATGCCGAGGTGGGGATCGGGTAGCGCGGAGCTCTGGGCCGGGTTTCTAATGAGGTGAGTGGAAAACGCCCGGCCCGGAGGTCCGGGGTACCCAATGCCGGGGTGCCCAATGCCGGGGTGCACAATGCCGGGGTGCCTACTTGTTGTAGTTGCTTGTGGGCCTGGGCGTCCCTTCAATCGGGTATGCGAAACATCTGGCATTATGCCGGGGACATGCTGAAGTATCGTGGTGCGCTGATGCTGGCGATGGTTGCGGCGTTGCTGTCGGCTGGGGGGTTGGGGGCGGGCCTGGCGGCGACAGGGCCGGTGCTGAGCAACATCCTCAACCCAACGGGTGGCAAGGACCTGCCGGAGTTGGCAACGGAGCTCAACAAGAACCACCACATGATCCCGGCCGGTTGGATCGCGCTGCTGCCGACGGGGCGTTATGAGGCTGTGCTGTGGGTGATGATCGCGCTGGGTTTTTTGACGATCTTCGGGGCGTGTGCGAACTTTCTGCACAGTTACCTTTCGTACACGATCGCCTCGCGGACGGTGGCGGATATCCGCAAGCGGGTGTTTGGGCATGTGATCCGGATGCCGTTGCGGCGGACGCTGACGGAGGGGCCGAGTGCGCTGGTTTCGCGTGTGATCTTTGATACGTGGCAGTTGTGGGGTGGGTTTATCGGGATCATCAGCAAGGCCGTGGGGCAGATTTTGAGGGGTGTCGCGGCGTTGGGTGTTGCGTTCTGGACGGACTGGCGTCTGGCGGCGGGTGGTCTGGCCGTCGGGCTGCTGCTGGGTGTGGTGATCAAGAAACTCGGGACGAAGGTTCGGCGGGCGTCGCGTAAGAGCCTTGAGGCGTATGGGAAGACACAGCGCGTCAGCAACGAGGCGATCGGGCAGTTGCGTGTGGTCAAGACCAGCAGCGCCGAGGCGCGTGAGGACGCGCGGTTTGCGGAGGCGGTTGATGAGTTTTTGCACCATGATCTGAAGGTGCGGACGGCACGGTCGCTGTCTAGCCCGCTGGTGGAGGCCGTGGGGATCATGGTGCTGGGGACGATGGCGATCATCCCGGCCAAGGCGATCATCGACGGTAACCTGGACCCGGGTCAGTTCATCCTGACGCTGGCGAGCCTGGGGGTGGCGGCGGCGTGCTTCAAGCCGTTGACGGGTTTGTACAACGAGTTACAGGTGGCCGGGGCGGCGGCGGGCCGGCTGCGCGAGTTGGAGCAAGCGCCGCTGGAGCCTGGGCAGGATGCAGTGTTGCCGCCGCTGGCCAGGCACACCAGCAGTATCGAGTTCAAGGGGGTGGTGCTGCGTTACCCGAACACCGATCACCCGGCACTGGACGGGGCATCGCTGCATATCCGCCACGGGGAGACGGTGGCGATCGTGGGGCCCAACGGGTGTGGGAAGACGACGCTGCTGTCGCTGCTGCCGAGGTTGTTTGAGCCTGACGCGGGGTCGATTTTGATCGACGGGGTGGATATCGCGCGGGTGAGCATCGGGTCGCTGCGAGCGCAGATTGGGGTGGTGACGCAGGACGCCGCGTTGTTTACTGGGACGATCGCAGAGAACATTGCATATGCGACGGCGGGGGCGAGCGACGAGCAGGTGCGCACGGCCGCACGCAAAGCGCGGGCGGAGGAGTTCATCCTGGCCAAGCCCGATGGGTACGACACGCAGCTGGGTGAGGGTGGGTCGGGGCTGTCCGGTGGGCAGCGGCAGCGGCTGTGCATCGCGCGGGCGGTGCTGCGGGACCCGGCGATTCTGATCCTCGACGAGGCGACGAGCATGATCGACGCCGACAGCGAGCAGAAGATCGCCGACGCGCTGGCGGAGTTTTCACGCGGGCGTACGTGCCTGATCGTGGCCCACCGGTTGAGCACCGTTGTGCACGCCGACCGGATCGTGGTGATGAACAATGGGCGCATCGAGGACGTGGGCCGGCATGCGGAGTTGCTGGAACGGTCGGCGACGTACCGGCTGATTGCCAGCACGCAGCTCGTAAGTGGGCCTGCGATGGGGTGATCGCGTGGGGTGGGATTGAGGGCGGCGGGGGTTGGGAAACGGCTGGGCGGCTTAGACGCTGATTCAGAAAATCAAATGCACGGGCTGGAAGCCCGTGCCACCAAGTTGTGAAACGATCTCTTATGCCTTGAGCACGGGTGCTCGCATGTACTTGCCCTCGAGGATGGCGTCGGCGTCGCTCTTGAGCCAGTTGGCCAGGACGGTGGCGTAGACGGAGCGGAAGTCGACGGTGTGCTTGAGGTCCCCCGAGTCGAGGTCCGTCATGCTTGGGTGCTTGTTGCTGACGCCGGCTTTGACCATGGGGCCGATGAGGAACATCGGCGCTGCGGTGCCGTGGTCGGTGCCTCCGCTGCCGTTCTGGCCCACGCGCCGGCCGAACTCGCTGAAGACCATCGAGAGGACGCGTGTGTCGTTGCGTTGGGCTTTGAGGTCGTCGTAGAAGGCCTTGACGGCGGCGGCGAACTGCCCGACGAGGCGGGCGTGGTTGCCATTCTCACCACCCTGCCCGGCGTGGGTGTCAAAGCCGCCGAGGGTTACGTAGTAGACGCGTGTGGGGAGCTTGGCGTGGATCATGCTGGCGACCATGCGGAGTTGGTCGGCCAGCGGGTTGCCGCCGGGGTAGGGGGTCGTCGGCTTGGTGGCGACGGCCTTTCGGATGAGGTCGCTGGAGACCTGTGCATCGAGGGCGGTGCGTCCGAGGAAGTCCGAGTTGGTCTCGCGCATGCCCGCGGCGACTTGGTGCGTGCTCGCCTTGGTCAGTTTGTCGTAGTACTTTGTCAACGATTTTTCTTCCGCGCTGCCCGTCCAGCGGAAGAGGTCTGCCGACTCGAAGGCGATCGGCTGGATCGAGCGGCCACGCATCGCCAGCGGGGCCTCGCGTCCCATGGCGATGCCGATCTGGGTGTTGTCGATCTTCGCGGCGGCCTTGGCCTGCTTGGTGGGGGCCTGGCCGGATTCGCCTGCGCCGTACCCGCAGCACTGGCTATCGAAGTATCGTCCGAGCCACCCGTCGCCTGTGGCGGTGGTGTCGGCGGTGTGCCAGATGTCCATGCTTTTAAAGTGCGAGCGGTTGGGGTTGGGGTAGCCGACGCCCTGGACGATTGTCAGCAGGCCCTGGTCGTAGAGGTCCTTGAACCCGGTCATCGTCGGGTGGAGGCCGACCTCATCGCCGACCTTGAGGACGCGCCCGGCTGGGATGCCGATGCTGGTGCGCGACTTGTAATAGGCGGCCTCCTGGTAGGGGACGACGGTATTCAACCCGTCGTTGCCGCCGGAGAGTTGAACGACGACGAGGATGCGCTCCTCGGGCACGCCGGGGATGCTGGTCATGCCGGGCGCGGGCTGCGGCAGCCCGAGGGCGCTGCGTTGCAGGAAGGCTGGGACGGTAACGGCGGCTGAGGCGAGCGTCAGCCCGTGCGCCAGGAACCGCCGCCGGGTGAACGCCGAGGGGTTGTTGAGGTCGAACATGGGAGGCTCCGGGGGAGAAAGGCAGGGCAACGGGGAATGTGCAATGGGCAATAGGCGCGAACGTGTTTGTTGGGCCCTCGATAAGCACTTGTGCGCCTATTGCCCATTGCCTATTCCCTATTGCCTAACTAGCACAACTGATACTCGGGCAACGCCGTGACCAGCATCATCAGATCGGTGAGGTTTTCCGGGGTGATTGTGTTGCCGGTGTCGGCGAGGTATTCTTCAAGGACGGGGCGGCCAGCGGGGGTGGGGGTGCCGACGGTGAAGCGGAGCAGTGCGGTGAGCATGTCGGCGGTCTGGCCGGTCTTGGCCTCCGGATAGGTCTCGGCCAGGCCGGCGAGCAGGAGTGCGCCCTGGAAGTTTTCGCGGTCGGCGAGGGCGTCTTTGCCTTGGGGGCGTCGGCCAGTGAGGAGGAAGACCATGAGGTTCTGGCGTACGAACATGGTGCTGGTATTGACCCAGGAGCGTCCGCCGTCCCAGCCCTTGACTGAGGGTGGTGCGAAGACGGTCTGTCCCATGCGTTCGGCGGCGTCGGAGAGGACGCTGATATCCCTGGGTGGGACGCCCATGGAGCGGATGGCCCCGACGACCATCTGGGCGGGGCCTTTGATCTGCTGGTTCATTATGGCTGGGCTGTAGAAGTGCTCGCCGCGGAAGAGGGCGTCGAGGGTTTTGCCGACGTTGAATCGGGTGGCTCGCAAGCGCTGTGCCATGTCGCTGATGACGAGCTTGGCGGCGTTGTCAAAGGGTGTGTTGCCGGTGGGGTAGTCGTGGACGAAGAAGCGGTAGAGTTTGGTGGCGAGGAAGGTGCTGCAGGGGGGCTGGGCCAGGAGGATGGCGACGAGTTCGTCGCCGTCGATGTTGCCGGTGCGGCCGAGGATGCGTTTGCTCGCTGTGTCGTGGTTGTTCTTTTCGAGTACGAACTCATCGTCCTTGAAGGTATAGCCCGTCAGTGCGCGTGCGGCTTCTTTGATGTCCTGCTCGGTGTAGTTGCCGACGCCGAGGGCGAAGAGCTCCATGAGTTCGCGTGCGAGGTTCTCGTTGGGCTTGCTTTTTTTGCTATCGTTGTTGTCGAGGTATGCGATCATGGCGGGGTCTTTGATGATCCCGCCGAGGAGGTCGGCAAAGCTCCCCGCGGCGTGCTTGCGGAAGAGGCGGTTCTGGGCGAACATGTGGTAGCTGTCTTCGATCGTGCGGTAGCTGGTGGCAAAGTGCCCGTGCCAGAAGAGCGTGAGTTTTTCCTGCAGCGGCCGGCTGGTCTCGACCATCTTGGTCAGCCACCACTGCTGGAGTTTCTTCATCTGCTCGCGGTCCTCGCGCTCGGCCTGCTGGCGGCGCAGGCGAAGCTCGGCCAAAGTGTCCTCGTCGCGTTCGCGCTGCGCCCGGCGGTTGAGCTCGCGCTCCTCGGGGGTAGGCGGGCGGATGATGTCGCTGCGGAAGAGGGAGGCCTCGACAGGCTCGTCCTTGACCTTGTCAAAGTTGATGAGATAGTCCAACGAGCGGTCAAGCCCCCACCCGGCGACGGTGCGCACCTGTGCCGGGGAGGCGCCGAAGCCAGCGCGCCAGAGCAGGTGCCGGGCGTGGTCGAGGCCGAAGGCCTTGGGGGCGATGGGGGCAACCGACGGCGTGGGCACGGCATCAGACTTTAGTGGAGCAGGAATCATGACCAACCTCCATACGTGCCCGCTGCCCCCTGGGTGTGCTTACGTGGGGTGGAAACTGCGTAAGGCTATCGGCCAAACGCCATGGTGTGGCGCGGTATTGCCGGGGGTTGGGAGATTGTTTTGCTGGGTAGCCCGGACCTCCGGGCCGGGAGTCTTAGGGAGAAGACGCCCGGCCCGGAGGTCCGGGGTACCCAAAGTCCGGGGTGCCTAGGGGCAGGGGTTACTTCTTCTTGTCGGCCTTTTTGTCGGCCTTCTCGGCCTTGGGTGCCTTCTCGGCCTTGGGGGGCGTATCGCCTGTGTCGGCGGCGGGCTTGGTGCCCCAGCCCATTTTGCTTGAGGACTTCGGCTCAGCCGGGGCTTCTTTGGACTTGGGCTTTTCGGTCGCAAAGGTGGCCGACTTGTCCTTGGCGCGCTTCTCGATGATCGAGGCATCGACGGCGGCCTCGGCCTCGTCGCGCGTGCGGTTGAGGTCCAGCTCGCGGTCGGGCTTGACCAGAACTTTGACCTCGGCCTCCAGATCGGGCTGGACGGCGTCGGCCTTCTTGCTTGGCTTGGCCGAGGCCTTGGCCGAGTCGTCGTCGGGTATTTGGATTTGGCTGAACTTGATGGTCACGGCGTAATCGCCGATGCGCTTGATCGGCAGGGCGATGCGGACCTCGCGGTCGACAACGCCCGGGAACCCGGCTTGAGCCAGTTCGACGGCGATCTCGTGCTGGGTAACGGCACCGTAGAGGATCCCCAGGTCGTTGCAGGAGCGGACCATGGTGAGTTGCTGGCCGGCGAGCTTGGCGATGAGGGCCTCGCGAGCGGTGCGGAGGGCGCCCAGGGCCTTAATGGCGTCTTTGCGTTTGACCTGCAGTTCGGCTACTTTGGCCTCGTCGGGCGTGGTGGCCAGGCCGCGGGGGAGGAGATAGTTGCGGGCAAAGCCCTTGCGGACGTTCACGACGTCGCCGACGATGCCGGTGTTGTCAACGTTTTCGACGAGGAGGACCTGGACGTTACGAGCCATGGTGCTGTCCTTTCAAGCCCTGCCGATAGGCCGGGCTGAGAGTTAGGAGCCGGGTGGCCGGGGCACACGCCCGGGCCAGCTTCAACGTGGGGTGAAGTATAGCACGCAGGGGGTGGGGCCGATATAGAGTTGCCGGTCGGGGATGGGTGGGTAGTCCCTTGTTAGGAGCCTATACGATGCGGGCTGATATCCGGTACAACAACATCATCGACTCAGACGAGGCCCGGCTGGCGCAGCAAAACGCCGACGCGGCACCTGGGCTGCCGGCGAGCAAGATCGACGCGAGCCGGTTCTACATCACGCAGCGGTACCACAAGTACACGCGTGAGAACCACGAGGTCTGGCGTGAGCTGTTCAAGCGGCGGTGGTCGGTGCTGGAAGAGCAGGTCAGCCGAACGTTTATTGATGGGCTGAAGATCCTCCGCCTGACGGGTGAGCGGATACCGCTGCTGGTCGACACGGTGCTGGAGCAGGAGTGCATCGGGTGCGACGGCGTGGTGCTCAAGAAGGGCACGAAGTTGGAGGGGATCAACCGGTACCTGGGGGAGGTTTCGGACTGGGCGAGCTTTGGGGTGCCGGGGTACTTGCCGGCCAAGTCGTTCTTTGCGTGCCTGGCGGCGAGGCAGTTCCCGACGACGGTGCTGATCCGCCCGCGCGAGGTGATGGACTATCTGCCCGAGCCGGACATTTTTCACGATGTGTTTGGGCATGTGCCGCTGCACGCCAGCCGGGTGTTTGCGGACTTTTTGCAGACGTACGGGCGTGCGGCGTTGTTGTGCGATGATCCATACCACATCGAGCGGCTTGGGCGGCTGTTCTGGTTCACGGTGGAGTTTGGGCTCATCAAGGAGGGCGGGCGTGTGAAGATTTATGGCAGCGGGCTGGTGAGCAGCCATGGGGAGGCGCCGTATGCGTTAAGTGGGTCGTGGGAGAAGAAGATCGATGGCCCGGAGTCAGCGCAGCCGTGCGTGGAGCGGCCGGTGGCAGAGTGGAGGGCGTTTGACTTAGAGCGCGTGTGCAGCACGGCGTTTGAGATCGACCATTTTCAGCCGATTTACTACGTGCTGGAGAGCTTTGAGCAGCTGCGTGACGCGATGAACGCGTATGCCGAGCAGGTGATTGGGAAGAAGGGGCTGGAGTTGGCGGGGAGGGTGTGAAGGTGGCCAAATGGCCAGATGAGGCGTGGTTGGTTGGCGGTGGGGGAATGGGCAGTCCCGGACTTGAACCGGGGACACCCGCATTTTCAATGCGGTGCTCTACCAACTGAGCTAACTGCCCGAGCGGGAAGATTAGCACCGGGCCGGCGTGCGTCAAGGGTGTGTTGGGGGGCCTGTTAAGGGGTGTACGGGTTAGGGTGGCGGTGGGTTGCTGGGGAAGGGGTGGCGTGTTGAAGAGGTTGTACGAGCAGTTTTTGGTGGCGTGGAGGTTGCCGAGGTGGCGGTGGGCGTTGCTGGTGGCGGGGGTGTCTGATGTGCTGGGGTTTGGGATGGTGTTTTTGCCCCCCGTGCAGTGGGTGCTCGATGTGGCGACGGCGTTGGTGCTCTTTGCGGTGCTGGGGTTCCGTTGGCCGTTGCTGATAGCGTTGGGTATCGAGGTGGTGCCGATGTTGGAGCTCTTCCCGGCGTGGACTCTGTTCGTGGTAGCGATGGCCAGCGCGGAGGGGGGAAAGAAAGCGATGAGTGATGAGTAAAGGCAGCGGCAGATCGGTGCTTGCCTTTACTCATCGCTCATCGCTCATCGCTCGTCGCTCATCGCTATTTCCCGAAGGCTTTGGCGAAGTCGTCGTACCGATGGAAGGTCGCGCGGTTGGCCAGCCACGCGAGATGTTCGTGCATCTGTGCGGTGAGGTGCTGGCCGCAGTTGCCGGCGATGGTGCGGGGGAGGTGCCAGCCTTTGAGGTCGCAGTATTCCCAGGGGTGAAAGTAGAGCGCGGCGTGCCCGTCGCGGGCAAGCACCGCGCGTGTTGCCAGCCGGGTGAGCCAGCGCGGGGCGTTCTTGAACGTCAGCCAGAAGAGAGGGAATCGCACCATCGGCGTAACGGAGGCGGGGATGGCGAGGATGCCGTGCTCGATGTAGGGTGTGCGTGGGCGGAAGAAGTTGTTGTAGCGGCCGGGGATCCAGGTTGGGTTCTCGGAGGAGTGGTAGAGGAACCCGGCGTCTCGGATCGCGGCCGCGGGCAGTTTGGCCATGCGTGCGGGGCGGAAGCCAAGGACTTCTACGCCGGCGATTTGTTCGAGGGCGTCCTTGGCGGGGCGGAGTTGGTCGATGGTGGGCGGGCGGTGGTCAAGGCCGTGGGAGGCGAGCTCGTGGCGCTGGACGAGGCGCTGGATGATCGGGCGGTGCGCATGCGCGAGCGATGCGGTAACGAAGAACGTGGCAACGGCGTTGCGTTCGTCGAGCATGTCCAGGACGCGGGCCAGCCCATCGCCGCCGATGGAGAGTTGTTGGGATTCGTCGATTGCCTGGCCGTGCTCGAGGGGGAGGTCGAACTCCTCGGCGTCGAAACTCAGCAGGATCGCGTTAGTTGTATCGGCCAAGGAGGTGGTTCCAGCGGATGCGCAGCAGGTCGAGCATCATCACCATCGGCTGCGTGGCGAGGTTGACCGAGGAGGGTTGCTGGCGGTGGGCGCGGTTGACGCGTGCGGGGGTCTCGGCGACGGAGAGGTGCAGCACGCGGGCGATAAAGAGCAGCTCGACATCGAAACTAAACCCGCTGATGCGCTTGCGTGTGAAGATGCGTCGTGCGGCATCGCCGCGGAAGGCCTTGAGGCCGGCCTGCGTATCGCGATAGGGCAGCGAGAGGAAGGTGCGGACGATCCAGTTGAAGATCTGGCCCATCCACCGGCGTTGGCGTTTGGTATTGCGCCGTTGCTCGGCCGACTCGCGCCGGGAGCCGATGACGACGTCGGCGGTTTTGAGGGCCTCGACGAGTTCGGGGATGTGGTCAAGGCCATAGGCCATGTCGCCGTCCATGAAGGCGACCATGGGTGTGGTGGAGAGTTCGATGCCGTGGGCGACAGCCAGGCCCTTGCCGGAATTGGTCGCTAGACGCGCCCAGGAGATGGGCTGGTTTTGGGCGCCCTCGGCGTGCTGGTGCCGGCGTGGGATGTTGCTTTGGTCCAGGAGCGTGTCGGTGCCGTCGGACGAGCCGTCATCGATGAACAAGAAGTGGCACCAGTGGTTGTCTCGCACGAAGTGCTGCACGAGCGGGAGCGTGGCCCGGAGTGTGGCGTGCTCGTTGAACATCGGCATGACGACGGTGATCACCGCGGTGGGGGTGGGCGTGGGTTGGGTTACCTCGACGGGTTGCTGGACGGAGATGGTGGGGCGTGTGTTGACCCAGGCCACGGATGGTTCCCTTACGCGTAGGTGAGAGCGAGCATTGATTGGAGCGGTTTGTATCCTCGGGTTTCAGACCTCATCGTAGCCGTGCTGAGTGGTTCGTGTGATGGCAGAGGCCTGTTGCCGGTGCATCCACGTGCTAAACTGCAGTACTATGCCTGACGCAAGCACCAGGGGTCGCAGTGCGTTTGAAATGGCCGCGACGGTGGGGATGGTGTTGGGAATACTGGGGTTATTGGCGTGGCTGGCGACGGGCTCGGTGAACCGCATGACGCGTGCGGGAGAGCCGCTGGACCGGCAGTTCCGCGATTTTTATGAGTTTTATAGTGGCGCCGAGGCGCTGGTGCGGGGTACGGACCTGTACAAGGCCGGGGAACTGGGGTATATCTACCCCCCACTGCTGGCGGTGCTGATGACGCCTTTGGTCTCGCTGGGGATACAGGTGGCCGGGGTGGTGTGGCTGTGCATTCGGCTGGCGCTGCTGGTGCTGATCTTGGTGCTGGGCGCTGATGAGATGATCAGGCGGTTCAACCTTCGGCGGGATGCGATGACTTTTGCCGCGTTTGTGCTGGGGGTGATGCTGCTGCTGGCCGACAAGTTGCGTGCGGAGATGAACATGGGCCAGAGCAACCTGTTGATGGTGCTCTGCTGGCTGCTCGCGCTGCGGTGGATGGTGCGTCGGCCTGTGCTGGCTGGGGTTGCGTTGGGGTTTGGGGCGAATATTAAATATGTAACACTGGCGGCGGTGCCGTATTTGTTGCTGCGCAAGAGGTTCGCAGCGGCGGGGGCGACGGTGGGCTCGGCGGTATTGTGGGCGCTGGTGCCAGCGTTGTACCTTGGTTGGAGCCAGAACGCGGAGTATCTGGTGCGGGCGATGCGGGGGCTTGCGGGCATGGCGGGGGACCCCGCAGAGGCCGTGGGGGCCAAGGTGATGCCGGTGCAGTCGATCGGGGTTGCGATTACCTCGTGGGCGGCACGCCAGACAGCCTCGGCGGGGATGAACCTGCTGACGGTGGCGTTGGTGGGTGCGGTCGCGGGTGTGTTTGGCCTAGCCGTGGTGATGCTCTACCGGCGTTACGGCGTCAAGGTGTTCAACAGGCCTGCGGGGGAGCAGGGGATGGGGGATATCGTCGCGCTGGAGTGGTCGCTGCTGATCATCGCTGTGCTCTGTTTTAGCCCGCAGACAAACTCGCCGCATCTGGTGCAGATGCTCATCCCGGTGATGGTGGCGATGGCGTGCCTGTTGTCGACGCGGCGGGCGGCGGTGCGGTGGGTGGTGGGTATCGGGTGCGCGGTGCTGGTGGCCGGGTTTGTGCTGCCGCCGGGGGGGGTCAGTGCGCGGGAGTCAGTGGTGGCGTGGCAACGCGCGGCTGGGCCTTCGTGGTGCATGCTGGTGTTTGCGTTGTGCTTGTGCTGGGCGGTGGTGTCCGAGCACAGACACAGGTCGACCCTGGGGGCTTGAATCTCGATGCTGCCCGCGGGGTTTTGAGCCGTGCGGGGCTTGCCTTATGACCTCTCTAGCCGTTCATGGTCGAGTTTCGTTTTCGACGCCTCGTCAGCCGCCTTGCGCCGCTCGCGGAGAGCCTTTGACAGGGCGATGAGGTTGCTGCCCACGGCTGTTTGGCTCTGGGCAATGGCCGACGTGTGGTCAAGAGTTGTGCCCAGGCCGTCGGGGGTCGAGCGCGTCGGAGCGGCAGGGGATGTACGCCCAAGGGGCGCGTCGGCGCGCGTTGTCGAGCGGACGATGGCGGAGTTTTTGCGCGCGGCGGTGGGGGCGGGGTGAGTGGGCGGTCATGCCTCCGTCTTGGTTTCGTGCGGATCGGGTTGGAGCGGGGGTGGGGCGTCGGGGGTTGGGGGGTTGGGGGTTGGCTTGCTGCGGGAGGAGAAGAGGCGGGTTTGCCGCAGTCGCTGCATCAGCTGCTGCACGAGAACGTCTACCCTACGATCCCACCAACGGTCAGTATTGGGCAGGCGTCGCGGCAGGGATTCCGCCGACCACCACTGCCGCCAGCGTTCGACGATCTCGGCGGTGAAGTCCATGCCGCACTCGGTGCACTTGCCCCCGACTTCAACATTGCCGGGGTACCGGCACCCCGGGCACTCATGGCCGTTGGCCTGCTTCACGCGGAGCCAATCACGGTGATAATAATTATTTAGTAAGAGCCCAACAGCGGCTCCTGAAGGAATCGCCAAATAGGGCAGTGCTTCACCGATCCTGTACATCCAAGGCGCTAGACCCTGGGGTTTATAAATATATTGCAAAATCACTAGCAGCATCAACACAACCATCAAGATAGACAATGCAGTAATCCATGATGGCGGATTAAATTTGATCATTTCAGGTAGTTTTCATAAGATAAATACGCGGTCAACTGCAGTAGCACCCTGCAACAGCTAACCTGTACCGCAACAAGCATATTTCTATTGCAGTGTTGTAATCCTCAAGTGCATCTTTAAAACATGTCATCGCCGCCGCGAGGCCTCCGGCACACGCGATCCAAAAGAGCAGGCCCTGTGGTCCCACGGTTGCCGCGCATGCAATGATGGCTAAAGCTAATATGATAGCACAGTCAACCTGTTTGGCATGGAGTTCTACTCCTGCGGCGCAGACGCACGCCGCGAAGTCGTTATTCGCAGCGGCTACGCACCCTGGGGCACAAGGACCGCCCGGAGTGCCCCCGCCTTCAGGGCATTTTCCTAGAAGACCTAACCGAGCAGCTACGGGACCCGGTGAGATACCAAAATGCATAAGAATAGCCAAGATACCACCAGCAGTACCAGCCGCACCTACAATAGCTTTCCGTATCGGGAAGGGCTTTACTGTCCACATAGGGAGACCGCGCGGGCTGTCCGGCACGACCCGGATTATCTCTCCTCGTGTAGCCATTAGAGGCATGGCCACCGTCTCTGTAGGATTGTTCTGATCACGCATCAACAAAACAAGTGCGGACTCCATGCCACCAACCCCCGCCAGCGTAACGAGCGCGAAGCTAGCGGTGAGGTTTATGGGATCCCTTCCGGTTTGTGCCCGGTACCGATCTCTGGCCTGTTCCATAGCACTGTTTAGCAGAGGAGACTCGGCATACTGGCGTACGATTGCCGTGCCACCAGGCACTTCTCCGACTGCCCGCCCATTGCCGTCCATCTGCATGTATGAGAAGGGTACCGAATCCACTCCTCCCTCTCCACTCAGTTGGCCGCGGAATAGAACAGCCCCACCGACATTTTCCCTAGAACTGCCGACAACCTTGGCAATCCACGCGGACACCTCCTCGGGTGATGAGAATAGATTGGGCCTGAGAGAATCGCCGTCAACAGCACCCATCTGCAGCGCAAGGGCGACCCAGTCGCTCCACACTCCTGCATCCGGGTCCGCGCGTTCGAGCACCAGCGGCGAGATGGCCATGCCATCCATAATCCACGGGTCATATTGAATACTCTCCGTCGCCACGACCGTGCCCAGCGCGTCGGCCAGGCCGCTGCGAGAACGCTTGGCGGAGAAGTTTGCGACCAAGGGGTCGGAGTCGCGGATCATGCCCAGCAGGCCGTCGGCACGCTGGCCGGTTGCGCGCCCTTCCAGCACGGCCATGAGGATGTCCGCGTCGCTGCCGAAGAGGGTCAACGAGGGCCGGCCGGTTGTGGAGCGGTAGACCGAGAGGACGGGGACGCTCGCCCGCGAATCGCTCGCCAACGACCCGCGCGTCGAGAGCATCACGCGCCCTCCTTGCTGGGTTGCGGGTCGGCCGGGGCGGGGGGTGGCGACCCGGTGGGTATCGCGGGGTTTGCTGTTGGAGCCAGCATAGAGCCTTCTACTTTATGCACGGTTTCTGCTCCATGCACGGACTCTTCGTGCGTTAAGAATTTATCCGCTGAAGAACGGCCCGATCCCTCGGTCGCTCTTGCGTCGTGGCTTGTTGTAGGCGCTGCACCTTCAGGGGTCGGTTGGCCGGGGCGAGGCTTGCTGCGGGAGGAGAAGAGGCGGGTTTGCCGCAGTCTTTGGATGGGTCGTAGCACGAGCGCCCGAAAGCTTTCGGCCCACCATTCGCCGCCTGAGGCGGGGAGCGTTGGCGGCATGCTATCGGCCGACCACCACTGCCGCCAGCGTTCGACGATCTCGGCGGTGAAGTCCATGCCGCACTCGGTGCACTTGCCCCCGACCTCGACAGTGCCGGGGTACTGGCACCCCGGGCACTCCTGGCCGTTGGCTTCTTTGATGCGCCGCCAAACGGGCTTGCAAAAACGAAAATCGGCAACGAGACTAGCCACATGAATGCAAAACATAAAAATCAAAAGCACCAGCACGAAGAAGAAAGCTGTGGTGAACATGGGGCCTGGCCGATTGCCCGTTCGAATTGTATAAATGTATGAGTAAAATTGCGCTAGAAATGCGAGCAGCATCGTCGGTGGAAACAAAATTAGAGCAGACTTATTTAATAACTCAAGACATAACGGTCGCTGTATCTTGATCTTGTCCATCGGAACGAACCGTACTTTCTCGCATACCTACAGCGCAAGATTAATCTACGACCTGGACAACTCCGCCAAACCGTACAAACAGAGACCCCGCAGCGTTAGATGCAGCCACATGACTCCATGTCCCTATCGCGTGCGGCTTTACATCTGGCGATAGCTTCTTCATACTCACGTTGAGCTTTCACAGCACACAAAACAAACAGAGCTAGGCCAGAAAAACATTCGAATGCAGACCAAAATCCAATCCCAGGAAGTAATACAGCGACACAGGTGAGAATTGCTATCGCAAGTGCAATCGCACAATTGGACGGCTTGACCATTGGAGGCGTTGGTGGCCGACCCGAGGGTGGTGATTTCGCGTACGCCGTCGCCATCGACATCCTCAGCCGCGCCGATGCGACCGAAGACGTGCGTCTGATTGGTGAATCGCTCGGCGATCAGAATGTCCGGTTCCCGTGTGCCCCGTGGGCCAACACTGCTGAGCCAAATCTGAAGTTCATGGTGGTCAATGCGGTCCCAGGCTTGGCCGGTCTCGGCGACGCCGTCCTGGTCCAGGTCGGGCATCGGCAAGGTGAAGGGCCCTCTGTTGCCGGTGGCGAGGAGCCACCAGCCCTCATACATTCCAACGGAAATCGGGGTGCGATCGAAAGAGAAGACTTCAGGAAAATCCAAGGGGTTGCCAAGGACGTCGTTTCCTTGCTCATACGTAAAAATTTCATCAGGCACTGGCTTAAGAACATTAGGCACTGGTGGCTTGGGTGGCTTGGCCTGAGCGGCGGGAATCACCCCACCTTGGGGCAACCACCCCGGTGCCCCGACCATGAGCATCGCCCCGATCATCACGCCGATGACGAAGCCACGCCTACCAGACTGGCCGTCTGGGCGACTTGCGAACAGACCAGACAAAAACCCGGTACAACAACGCAGAATGATTATGGTGCTTCCCTGTAACGAGAACTGCTTAGACCGCATCGCATAACGAGTGCGATGCTCGGCATGCCCCCTAGGCTACCGGACTTTCCAGGTGGCCGCAATCGGAAAGCTCGATATTTTCATAAATGAGTATTTATACCTAAGTAAAATGCACATTCGTTAGGCAGTCCCAATCCCTTACAACCCCTCTAACCATCCCCGCGACCCCGGGCCGTTCCCCGCCCGGGCCGGGGTTTGGGCCGTTTTGGGCCGATGGTCCGGGTGGAGGTTTCTATGCGCACGCTGACGACCCCGGCGTTTTTGCTTGCGGTGTTTGCCACGTTTGCGATGCCGAGGGCAGGCACTTGGGCCAGCCCTGAGCCGCCGGCGCACGCCGAGCCTGCTGAGGCCAAGGCCGAGGTTAAGAAGGTTGTCAAGCCTGCGGTCAAGCCCGTGGTGCTCGAGGGGAAGCCCGCCGCGTCCCCAGTTGTCAAGCCCGGGACGCAGGCAACCGCGGCGCCGCCGAGGCTTCCTGAGCCGAGGGTTGTAAGAGTGGTCAAAGAGGCCAACAGTGCCGCGGGCACGATTGAAGGGGGGGAGGATGGCGCCGAGCCTGCGGAGATCACCACGGCTGAGCAGGCGCTGACGGCGCTTCGGCGTGGGAACCAGCGTTGGGTGGCCGGCACGCCGACGCACCCGAGCACTGGGCTGCTCCGCATCAAGCAGACGGGCGAGGGTGGGCAGAAGCCGTTTGTGAGCATCATCACGTGCGCCGATTCGCGTATCCCCGTCGAGCGGGTCTTTGACCGTGGCGTGGGGGAGATGTTTGTCGTGCGCGTTGCGGGGAACATCACAAGCCCGGCCTTGACGGGCACGGTCGAGTACGGGGTGGGGCACCTGCACACGCCCTTGCTGGTGGTCATGGGGCACAGCAAGTGCGGGGCCGTCAAGGCGACGGTTGAGGCGCTGGAGGCCAAGGGGACGCTGGGGCCGAATATTGCCGCGTTGGCGGCGAGCATCACCCCTGCGGTGCATCGTGCGCGGAAGCAAAGCCCCTCGGCCGTGGGTGCCGAGTTGGTCGAGCTGGCGGTGCGTGAGAACATCTGGCAGACGATCTTTGATCTGTACAAGGCCAGTGCGGAGTTGGTGGCTCAGGTGCAGGAAGGGAAACTCAAGGTGATAGGTGCGGTGCTGGATATCTCAACAGGCCAGGTCGAGTGGCTGGGCGAGCACCCCTGGCAAGAGACGCTGCTCTCGGCACTGGCCAAGCCGGCCGAGGTGCTTGCCGCCACCCCCACGCCCGCCTCCACTGCCACCCCCACTACCGCCGCGGCGCGGACTGCCGAGCCTGCGACCGCGACGGCCGAGGCTGCGACACAGGATGAGCCTGCACACCGCTAGACTCAGGGGTGCCGATCGGAGACTGGCAGTTCTGGATCGTAACGCTCCTGGCCCTGTGCGCGGCCGGTTATCTGCTGCGGAACTTGCTGCCGATCCCCTTCTTCACCCGGCGTGCCAAGCGGAAAAAGCACGAAAGGAGCGCAACGCTGACGATCAGCGCCAAGCCCCGCGATAAGGCCGGTGCCGGTCGCGGCGAGGAACCGCCCAACCCCACTTCCAGCCCGCCGGGATAACCACCCGATAGACTTTGCAGATGACTGAGCCTGCCGACCAAGCACAAACATCAACCCCGCCTCCGGTGACGCGGGCACCAACGCTCTCGGCGGCCGAGCAGTCGGCACTGACGCGTGCGACAGCCGTGCGCATCGTGCGCATGACCTTTGCGGTGCTGCTGCTGACGGTTACGACGGTTTACATCATCGACACGGGTGGCACCGGGGAGAGCCGGTTTACCTTCATCCCGGGCTGGCAGGTGCCCGTCACGGCTGCGGGGCTGATCGGCCTTGGGCTGATCCTGCTGGACATCCTGACACCGCGCAAACGCCTCTCAGCTATCGGGGCGATCGTTGTCGGAGGGATCATCGGCGGCCTGGGCACGATCTTCCTCTCGGCGATCATCGACCTGTTCGTCAAGACCTATGGCATCAGCACCGCCAACTCACTGATCGACTCTGTCAAAATCCTCATCGGCGTCGGGCTGACGTACCTGGGCATCACCGTCGTGCTGCAAACGCAGGACGACTTCCGCCTGGTGATCCCCTATGTCGAGTTTGCCAAGCAGCTCCGCGGCCCGCGCCCGATGCTGCTTGATACCTCCGCTCTCATCGACGGGCGCGTGCTGGACCTGGCCCAGACGGGCCTGTTGCAGACGCCGATCATCGTCCCGCGGTTTGTCATCGGCGAGTTGCAAACCCTGGCCGACTCCGGCGAGAAGATCACGCGGGCCAAGGGCCGCCGGGGGCTGGACGTTGTCGCCAAACTGCAGCGTACGGCGGGGCTAGACATCTCGGTCGATGAGACGGTTGTGCCCGGCAAGGCTGTCGATCAGATGCTTGTGGAACTGGCCCGGCGGATGCCTGCGATCATCGTTACGGGGGACACGGGCCTCAACCGCGTGGCGACGATCCAGGGCGTTCCGACGCTGAACATCAACGCGATCGCCAACGCATTCAAGCCCTCGCTGCTGCCGGGGATCACGGTTGCGGTCAATGTGGTCAAGCCCGGCGAGCAGCCGGGGCAGGGGATCGGGTACACCGACGACGGGACGATGATCGTCATCGAGAACGCCGAGGGTGCGGTGGGCAGTGAGGTGCGCGCGGAGGTGACCAGCAGCATGCAGACGGCGGCGGGCCGGCTGATCTTCGCCCGCAACACAGAGGGGGATGCTCAGGACCAGGGCGAACCCCAATTCGGGGGGACCAAGCCAGAGGATCAAGACCCTGCCGGGGGGCGACTGGGCCAGGCCCAAGGCGTGGAAGCAGGTGGACCCGGGTCGATCACCCCGCCGGTGCGTGTGCAGCCGCCGACGGCCCCGATCAAGCCCGGGCCATTCGGCCCTGGGCAGCAGCGCAAGGTGCCGAACCGGAACCCGCGCAGGGGGTAGGGGCTTCAATGGGCGATGATTCATTGGAGTGCTGAGCGAACCCCGATGCGGGGTTGTACAACTCAGTAGGCCAGTGCCCCGTGCACTGGGGACAAGCACCCTCAACGGGCGGGGCAGATGCAAGCTTAGCGACAGACCCTCGACTGAGCCGTACCTGCCTGGTCAGGGCGTCAAAAGTCAGCACCTGCGAAGAGGTGCTTTAATCAACATGCGTCAATCAGCGGCCAACCCAACGCGGATAACTGCACAAGCAAAGTGTGAACGGTCTGTGAACAAGGGGCCAGAGGCTCCGACGGGCTTACCAGTAGAGCCCCTCATATCCGGGTGCTCTGTGCAGGTCCGGCACGTTGATCAGATCGATCACCCGCTGGCCGGGCTTGAACGCCACGCTCTGCCAGGTCGCGGGCTTGAGGCGGTGCGAGACGATCAGCACGTCGGCGGCGTCGACGACTTGCTGGAGGTTGTTGTTCATCAAATCCGCAAGGTGCGGGATTGCACTGAAAGCAAACGAGCGATTGGCGCCCACCAGAGCCTGGATCGATAGATGCTCATCGTAGATCTTCACGGCATGGCCCTTGCCGCAGAGCACCTCGACGACGTTGACCAACGGCGACTCGCGGACGTCATCGGTTCCCTCCTTGAAGGCCAGACCGACCAGGCCAACAACCGGACGCTTTTCTGAAACGACCCGACGCAGCAAGGCCTCAACCTGGACCTTGTTAGAGGCCAGCATCCCCGCGAGCATGGGCAGGTCGGTGGCGGTCTGACGCGCGGTGTCGAGGATGGCGCGAAGGTCCTTCGGCAGGCAGGAGCCGCCAAAGGCAAAGCCTGGCTTGAGATACTTCGGCGAGATGTTCAGCTTTTTATCGGCACAGAAGACATCCATGACCTTGTGGGAATCGACCCCCAACTCCTTGCAGATCAGGCCGATCTCGTTGCCGAAGGTCACCTTGAGGGCGTGGAAACAGTTGTCGGCATATTTGATCATCGCGGCGACCTGAGGCTCGACGTGGAACGTCGGCGCGTCGATCTTCGGGTACATCGTCTTGCAGACTTCCGTTGTAACGGCGTCCGTCGAACCAAAGACGACCTTGGGCGGGTGGTAGAAGTCGTCCACCGCGACACCTTCGCGGAGGAACTCCGGGTGGCAGACATAGCCGATGCCATGACCCATCTTCCTCCCCGATGACTGCTCGAGGATGTCAATGATGAGCTGGTGGACGTGGGGCAGGCTTGTCGATCGCGTCATCACCACAAAGTGCTTAGGGTTGTGCTTCTTGATGCTCTCACCGACCTGACGTGCGACGGCCTCGAGGTAGTGCGTGGTGACGCCCCCGGACCGGGTGGACGGCGTGCCGACACAGAGCAGAGCGACATCGGAGTTCTTCACCGCCTCGTCGCCATCGACCGTGGCTCGCAGGACGTTGGCCCTGATGGCCTTCTCGAGCAGTTCGTTCAGACCGGCCTCGACGATCGGGGGCTTGCCAGCGTTGATCAGATCGACCTTCGCCTGCGAGATGTCAACGCCAACGACAGAATGCCCCAGGTCCGCAAGGCAACCGCACGAGACGGCACCGACATAACCAAGACCGAAGACGCTGATGCGCATGAAGAAACTCCTGAATCAGGGGCGTGGGTGCTTGCCCGTTTGCATAGATAGCGCCACGCGGATGGCCGAGTCGATCTTGCTGACCATGTTGTCGATCGTAACGGTGTCGCGCATCAGCGTGCGGGCACGGTCGCAGACCGCCCTGCTCGCCCGCGGATCGTCGATGACGCTCTTGACGCAGGCGGTCATGCCGTCCAGATCGCCGCGAGCATACCGCCAGCCGGTCGCGCCGTGCTCGAGGATTTCGCTGTCGCTGCCTCGCTCGTCGGCGATGATGGTGGGCTTGCCGAAGGCCAGTGAGATGTTGATCGCCAGCCCGACTGCGCCGGGGTAGATGCCGATGTCGCAGGTGGAGATCCACGCGTAGTCGTCCCCCTCCGGCACGCGCCCGGTGACCAGTATGCCCGCGGGGTCGATCGCCCGGGCCTTGGCGCGTATCTCCTCTAGCAGTGGCCCGCCGGAGACGATCACCAGGCTCAGGTCGGGGTCAATGGCCTTGAGGCGGGGCCACGCGTCCAGGAGGTCTTGATGGCGTTTTTCTGCGTCCATCCGCCCGATGCACAGCAGCAGACGCTTGCCCGTCAGGCCCGCACCCTTTCGCAGTTCTTCGCCGCGTTTGGTGATGCGATCAGCGTCTGTGAAGATCCGACGCGTGTCGATGGTGTTCTGCGCAACAAAGATATGGCTATCGGCAATGCCCCGTGCGACGAGTTCCTTCCGTGCGGACTCGCCGTAAACGATCACGCGATCAAATCGCTTGAAAAACCACGGCTTGAGCACGTTGCTGATCCACGCCAGACGCGAATAGGAATGCACTTTGGACCAGGCAATGACCGGGATGCCCATGGACCGGGCGAGGGTGGGGAGCGTCCAGCACTGCCGCATGCGCGGATTGCCCAGCATCACCAGGGCGTCGGGCTTCTCGTGCCGGAGGAGTTGTTCAAACCCGGGCCACCAGGCGGTCGGTACGCCGAGAATCTTGCCCTGCTCAAGTGGTAGGGAGCGAACGTACTCCCGCGTGCCTCCACCTATGCACTCGCCCTTGGCGTCGAGCCCGCCAAAGACCGTGATCTCGTAAGCACGATCAGCCCGGCCGCGGGCTTGTACGCCGTCGAGCACCGGCAGTCGGTAGTGCTGCACTTCGGGCTGAAGAATCCACACACGTGCCCCGGCGCGAGTGGCCTTGTTCGCCGGGGTGTTCAGGATGGTCTGTTGGGCCGTCATGGTTCCTGCGCGGGGGCTTGAGGTCGGGCAACCGATCATACGCCGGTGCCAATATGCCCCAGCGCACCGGGAGGGGCTACATCGACCGGACCAGACCTTACCTTAACGCATTCTGTTCGCCTCCTCTGCGGGTCAAGCGTGTGATCTGCTATCCAAAGCCCAGACGAATTCCTTCACCTCAACTGCTCGATCACGCTCGTCAGGCAGGTTTTGGGATAGGCACCGAACTCACCAACCCCACCCCACTCGCATTCGGATCACTCTGCAAGAACCGCCCCAGCGTCGGCGAGAGCGTCCGGTTTCTATTATGATAAACAATCGTCGCCGGCGGTTCGAGCCGGCCGCGGTCGAGGTCGCCAAGCGATGGGGTGCCGTCGAGGGTCGCCACGCCGCCGTCGAGCCGCTCGGCGAAGAGGCCCTTGTGCCCAGCCCGCAACGGCGGCGGGATCACCGACATCGACCGCGACGCGATCACCTGGCCGTAGGCGTCGTAGGCACCCTGCCACGCCACGCGCGACGGCATGCCGACGGTCGCCTGCGTGACCAGTGCCACGCAGTCGCCACTAACATTACTTATAACCCACCACGGCACATCCCGGCTCGGCCGCGCCCACTGGCAGAGCAGTTCATCGACCCCATTGTCGCCCGGGCCCCAAACATACTCGCGCGAGAGATACACCGCCGGCGGCACGGTCAGGTTCTTTTGCTTGCTCTCGAACGTCAGCGGCACGTCGATGCTGTCGGGGCCCGCAAACATCTCCCCGTCCTCGGTCAGCGTCGCCAACTCCCCCTGCGGCAGCGTGGCCTTCGCCGCCGCCTTCGAGAGCGTCGGATCGGTCGTAACCTCGGCGACGCGACGCATCCCATCATAATAATAACGCTCGCTCCGGTACATCTTCCCGCTCGTGGCAAACAACTCCGGCGAAGGCCACGGCGAGAGCGTGCGGACCACACAATGCTTCTTTACTTGCCAAAGATCGAGTCACACTGCGCACAAGGGTAACTTCACCCGGCGTCCGGCTGTCTGAACCCCTACATGCTCGGCCCTTCCAGAATCTTATCAATCAGCCACCGGCGGAAACTCGGAGCGACACGCTCGGGGCGCTGGTCTTCTTTTTTATCACCGTCGTGCACCCACCGCACCACCGGGCAGTCGGCACTGCCGTCTTCCTTGGGGAGTAGGCAGAGCCAGTCGCCGTTGCCCTCGTCCTGGATCGGGATCAGGTCGGGACGCAGCGGCACGATCCCTTCCTCACGCTCACGCAGTGTTACGCGCACCAACGAGCGTTCCTCATCCGCATCCGCACGGCTGCCGACTCCTAGCACAATCTCCCCGTTATACTGCATTCCCGCGGTTGCCTGAAGGAACTGCCTGAAGGCACGCGGGAACTTCAGACGAGTCTTCCCCTCGGCCGCATCGATCTCGGCATCGGTCGCTGGTGGTAGGAGGCCCGTACTCGGCAACTTAACAATCTCGGCGAGGACCTTCTCGATCGGCGATCGCTCGCCGAGCATAACCTCGTGCACCAGCGGTTCAGTCTTTGGCTTCCGCCGTTTACGCACCACACCGGCCGCGTCCTCTGGAACTCCCAAGAGACCGGCCAGCCAGTTGACAAAGCTGGGGTGATAGATCTTCATGGACATGTACTGCTCGACAAAGTCGCGGTTCGAGGTTTCCCAGACGACGATCGGGCAGTCGCCGTCCTTGATCTTGCCGCGTGCGACAAAGAGGCAATAGAACGACTTGTCATCCCGACGCAGAAAGGGGATGAGGTTGTCTCTGTATGTATTTATCCTTTCGAGTATTTGTGAATCGATGTGATGATCAGGATTGCACTTATTTATAAGACTGCGGTAGACTTCATCCGGTTCAATCGGGCATCCATAGTGCGGATCGACTGTCAGCGTTGGCTTGCCGTCTATCTTGACGCTTCCAACTGACGACAACCATACGGCGAGTGCGCGCGGCACCCGCATGCCTATGGAACTACCGAAGTCCTTGAGTGCCACACTATCAACTGGAGCAATCTCATGAGCGTGATGAACCTGTACATAATCGACGATGCTCTCGATGTCCATTGACACTCCTTCTGCGCCTGCGTCCATACCTGCGATGATATCGGCGATGTGCCGGTGCGCGAACCGGTCGGAGGTTTGAGGTGAGGTTGGTGCCACCGAGACGTAGAGGCTTGATGTGGTGCAAAACCACCGCTGTTCCGTTTTTATCGAGTGGGGAGAGCCCGTTTCTAACCCTGGCGACGTTGGCTGGTGTCCAGTCGAACTCTTTAAAGTGGGTGCCGGCTTTCTGAGCATCTCTCCAGAACTGTTTTCTAGCATTAGGAAAAGATTTACGAAGAAGGTTGTAGCTCATCCTGGAGACGTGCGGCGCAAGCCCTCTAGTAATTCCCCCCAGACGACCAATCGCACTGCCACCACCACCACCACCACGCATCGCCATCGCAGGCCCGTCCTGCACCTCCCCACCGTCAAAATACTTCCTCATCTTGTCTATCTGGAAGTGGTTCCCCGCACCACGCGCGAGTGATGCATCCACCCACTTGTTCTCTCTCCGGCTGTAATCGTCATCGCGCCTGCTCCAGTCCATTGCCCAGTCCAAATCATCATCCATCCTTACAACGTAGTCGGTCACCAACTCTTCCAGCATCGCATTTGCAGCACCGCTAGGGTTCATAATCGCACCCAAGAACTCGGTGAAGTCTTCGACCGGGTTAGAGGGATCCCAATCTTCACTTTCCATCTCATCCTCATCGCTGTACAACCCCGTCGGGTCCCTCCCCCCACAGGGTCGCCCTGGCAGTACTGATACAAGTTCACACCATCACCAGCCATCTGGCCCAGGTCTGCGATTATTACATCAACCAACACACGCGTTCCCGAATGCGGCACGCTACTCACCAACCCCACCCCACTCGCATTCGGGTCACTCTGCAGGAACCTCCCCAGCGTCGGCGAGAGCGTCCGGTTTCTGTTATGATAAACAATCGTCGCAGGCGGTTCGAGCCGGCCGCGGTCGAGGTCGCCAAGCGATGGGGTGCCGCCAAGGGTCGCCACGCCGCCGTCGAGCCGCTCGGCGAAGAGGCCCTTGTGCCCCGCCCGCAACGGCGGGTGCGACACAATCGACCGCGCCGCGATCACCTGCCCGTAGGCGTCGTAGGCCCCCTGCCACGCCACGCGCGACGGCGTGCCGACGGTCGCCTGCGTAACCATCGCCACGCAGTCGCCGCTGGCATTACCGAGAACCCACCAGAGCGTCTGCCGGCTTAAGCACGCACGTTAAGCAGCGAATGATAACATCACTGCGAAGTGGCACAAGTACTATCTTGTTATCAAACAGACTATCTATACATCCCAGAATCCAAGCTTGAGTGCCAACTCCCTCATCGGATATGTTTCTGGAAGAATCGACCCCGGATCATTCGGCGTTGTCATTTGCCGAACAAACGCGGACAACACCCGATCGGTTCGCATTCTGGTCATGTATGACTCTGCTATCTGTATTTCGTCTTTTGTAACAGTTCTTTCATCATCTTCGTCAAGCCACAACGCCAGCGAGGTCACTGCTAGATCGGCCACTAGTATCTGCTGCCACGTCTTCCTGTCCCCATCAATATGGTGCTTAAGATAAGAGTCTACAAACTCACGCCAACGAGTCACGTCAGCATTTCTTAAAGCAAAGGAGCCTGAATCATATGTACGTAGTTTGTATCGCTTAGCTACGGCCTCCATTGCAGACATGTAGTCCTCGCGATTGTCGACATCATCGTACAACCATTCGTCCACGGTTAAGCCTTTGATCATTAGGGTTTACGGTAATGGATAGGCGTGATCGAGATTCACTTTTCCCCCACCACCTCGCAATAACTTGACCTTTGTAGCATTGACAATGCGACCTGATCCTAATGCACATTTTCCAAGATATGAGGGCAGTCGTACAATCATTTCAGCTGGACCGCCTTGTGGTAGCGGCAGGTACTTTGAGATATATCGCATAGCATGCTGATCATTAGTGAACCAACTCGTCGTCCTGCCAGTCCTTTTTGCCTCCATGATCATTTGCGCAGCCATTTTAGAGCTGTGCTTTTTCATAGTCCTGTTAGTCGCGCTCACGATTCCAGGTATGGAACCTCTGATCTATGCCCACTCCACGGTCTGAGGCTGATGCCTGGCGTGTGATCGCGTTGGGTGGGGGAGAGCGGTCAACGGGGATGTCCCGCGGCTTACGCCGCGTTGGTCAGGCTCAGGCTTCTCTTGAGGTTGC
>JBKDDT010000043.1:0-4103 GCA_046339895.1 bacterium
TGGGCACCGGGCGCACGGCCAACCCGACGGACAACTCGAACGTCAACCCGCTCAGCCGGGCAAGGTTCCAAATCGTTGCGCCCAATGGCGTAACGGTCAGTTCCATCGTTCAGCCGTGGGCAACCGCGACCCAGTCGTCGAACACCGCCGAGGCGACCGCGTCTATGAACGAAACCGTGACGTCCAGCGGCGGCACCTGGACGCTGCGCGCCTGGGACACGGGCAACTTTGCGGGCATCGATAGCACCCTGCAGACCCTGACGGTCTCGTTCCTGACTCCCCCCAATGATGCCGTGCAGGTCGCCCTGACCGAGGGCGTCTGGAGCACGGCCACCAATGCGCTCCCGGCCGGGGGGACGGCATGGTTCTTCTTTGACCTGCCCGCCATGCCCACCGGCAGCGTCCTGGATATCGACACCGAAGGGTCCGCGCTTGTGCCGGCCAACGACACGGCCATCGCGCTCTACCGCACCACCACCGCGGCCGTGGAAGACCAGGACAACAACGACGGCAGCAGCCAGCTCTCTGCCCTCTCCTACGGCCCCGGCGCGCTCATCGGCGCGTACACCGACTCAGGCGTCCGCTTCAACGGGCGCGATGGCACCGCCAGCGGCCTGGGCACACCCACACGCTACTACGTCGCCGTCGTCGGTGGCGATGCCACCACGGCCGCCCCGGCAACCTTCCAGACCGGCTACATCACCGTCCCGCCCGTGGCCAACGCGGGGACCGTTAACCTCCGCGTCCGCTACTTCACCACCGGCGCACCAACGAATCAAACCCCGCCGGCTACGCCCATCAACCTCGTCAGCGGCGGTGCGTGGGCCACGGCCACCGAGAGCATCGGCATCAGCGACGTCAAGTGGTTCACCTTCACCACCCCCGCCTTTGACGCCACCGGCGCGCTGGACATCGATGTTGCGGGCACCAACCTCCTGCCCGTCAACGACACAGACGTCGCCCTCTACAACGCCACGGGCACGCTCATCGACAGCGATGACACCGACGGCCCCGAGGAACTCAGCCAGCTCAGCTACGGCGCGGGCCGGCGCAACAGCACGGACGATGCCGCTCGCTTTGCCGGGCAGGACGGCACCACCGCCGGCACCGCCGGGAACATCGGGCCGAACACGACCTACTTCCTAGCCGTGGGCACCGGCAGCAGCACCACGCACGCGACCACCTTCAACACGCAGCCCGTCGCAGGCTCGCTCAACGGGGGCAGCACCACGGTGCGCGTCCGCGCTTGGGCAACCGCCGCGCCGACCGACCCCGTCCCGCCACCCGCAGGCGAGAGCCTCGGCAACATCGACGGCAACTCCACCGCGACGGACACCGAGACCATCCCCGTCGGCTCGGTCAAGTGGTACGTCTTCTCGCTGACAACGCCGATCAATGCCCTCTCCAACTCGGCCCTGCAGATCGACACCGAAGCGTCGAGCACCTCCCCGACCTTGATGGACACCTCCATCGGGCTCTACAACAGCAACGGCACACTCGCTGTGAGCGACTCGTCCGACGGCAGCGGCTTGCTCGGCACGCTCACTTTCGGCGCCGACAACCGCCCCGCGCCGGGCGATGGCCTGCCCTACACAGGCCGCGACGGCGAGCTGGTTGCAGGCACCTATTACCTAGCCGTTACACCCGGCGGGTTCCCCACCTTCGCAGCCGAGTTTGCCATAACCAGCCTGAGCACCACCCAGAGCGGAGACGTAACGACCACCATCCGCACCTTCAGCCCCTCGATCGCCGCCGCCACGCCTCCGAGCGGGGTCGAGGCCATCGGGCTACTAGGCACGAGCACCCCGGGTGCCGAGGCCGTCACCACACGCACACACACCGTCGTCAACGGCAACGACGTGATGTGGTACTCGTTCGCCATCGCCGGCGAGGTCAACGCCAGCAACACCTTCTATGTCGACATCGACACCGAGGGGACCGGCCCGGGCGTTGCGCCCACCATGGGCAACTTTGTTGATACTGAGATTGGCCTGTACTCCGGCATCGGTGCGCTGCTGGGCAACGATGACGACAGCGGCAGCGACCGGCGCTCGGCCCTCTCCTTCGGCAGCACCACCCCCGTCCGCCCCGCCGTGCCCACGGGGACCTCCGTTGTTGATGTCGCCCGCAATGGGCGCAACGGGAGGCTCATCGCGGGCACCTACTACCTGGCCGTCTCAACCTACAACACCACCCACAACACCTCCGACTTCAGCCTTACGCTCCCAACCACCCGTGCCACGTCCACCGGCGACCGCGTCGTCAACCTGCGCACGAACCTGCGGCGTAACGCCTGCCCGAACCCCAGCAATGTCTCCGGGCCAGGCCAGAACACCGTAACAATCGACGAGGAGCTCACGGCCGACGACATCATCGTCTTCCTCAACCGCTTCTTCGCCAACGACCTGGCCAGCAACGTCTCCGGCCCGGGCCAGAACACCACGGCTCTGGACAACGAGCTGACGGCCGACGACATCATCGTCTTCCTCAACCGCTTCTTCGCCGGGTGCTGACAGAGGGGTGAGGGAGCAGGGCCGAGGGCCGAGGCCATGAAAAAATCTCACCCTCACACCTCAAAACTCACACCTAAACACCAACCCCGGGCCAGAAAGCCCGGGGTTTTTTCATCCCGGCACCGGTGGACCGGACCGCTGGGCGGGGGCACCATTAGCCGTGCCCGAGTTGCCCGAGGTCGAATCCGTCCGGCGGTCGCTGGTGCCCTGGATCGTCGGCGCCCGCGTGCTGGGCGTCAACGTCCGCCGGGGTGATGTCATCACGCACGGGCAGTTGCGTCGGCGCTCTGCGGGTGCTTGTGATGATCGTGGTGCGCAAGCAATCCCCCCATCTGACCTGCTCGTCGGCGCGACGATCGCGCACATTCTTCGCCGGGGGAAGCAACTGCTGCTGGCGGCGGACTCAGGGCGTGGCATCGTGATCCACCTGGGGATGTCCGGCCAGGTGCGCATCGCAGCGGAGATGCCAAACCCACCCGGCCCGCACGCGCACGTGCTCTGGTCCCTGCGGACCCCGGCCGGGGCGTGCACGATGCTCTTTGACGACCCACGCCGGTTCGGGGGGGTGATCCTGGTCGATGAGTGGGCCAAGATAGAAGCCAGCGCTTGGCGTGGGCTTGGCCCTGATGCGCTGACGGTCACGGGCGCTGAGCTAGCCGACGGGATCGGTGGGCAACGGCGGTCGATCAAGGCGGCGCTTTTGGACCAGTCTGTGCTGGCGGGTGTGGGGAACATCTACGCCGACGAGGCCTGCAGCCGGGCGGGGGTTGACCCGCGCACGCCGTGCGCGAGGTTTACCGATGCGGGGTGCGAGCTGATGGCGCTGCACATCCGGCAGGTGTTGACTGAGTCGATCACTCTCGGCGGGAGCACGGTCCGCAGCTATGCCGACGCTTCCGGGCAGGTGGGGACGTTCACGAGCCGGCACAGCGTCTACGGGCGGGGTGGGGAGCACTGCCTGGCCTGTGGCCTGAGGCTCCGCTCGGCGGCCGTTGCCGGCCGGACGACGGTCTGGTGCTCGGGGTGCCAAGGGAGGGCCAAAGCGCGTGGGTAGGCAGGGGCATCCTTGACGTAGTATCAGAGTATGATACAATCAAGCAGATGCTCACCGTTTCACTTTCCAGCCCGGTCCCCTTTCACGACCAGATCGTGGCCGGGCTGCGACACCTGATCGCCGCCGGTGCCCTCGCCAAGGGGGATGAGCTGCCACCCGTTCGGCAGCTTGCCGCCGACTTGGGCATCAACCTGAACACGGTTGCGCGGGCGTACCGGGAGCTGACCGATGCCGGGCTTCTCGCGTCGGTGCGTGGGCGGGGCACGGTGGTGATCGCGACGACCGAGCGGGCGTGGGGGCCGAGGGCCGAGGAGCGCAAGCGGATCAAGGGTGTGATCGCCGCGGCGTTCAACGACGCCAAGATCGCGGGCTTGCCGCGCGAGGCCGTTGAGTCCATCGTCGCCCACCAGATCGAGCGCCTGTGGAAACAGGCGGAGCCTGCGTAGCAACAAGCCGCAAGGAGACCGACCATGACAGAAGCGTTCTTCACTCCCGGCCGCGTGGTGATGATGATCTTTGTTCTGCTTTTTTTGCTG
>JBKDDT010000044.1:0-49700 GCA_046339895.1 bacterium
GGCTTGGGGTGGGGGGTGGGGGGTGGGGGGTGGTCAGGGGGGTGGGGGAGCGGAGGTGGGTGGTGGAGTTGTTGGCGGGATGACGGGGAAGGGGCCGTTGCCGGCGAAGATTGGTGCTGGAATTTTCGGCCATGCCCATGCGGGTAGAATCTCTCGCTGCATGTGGTCCTTATATGTGAGCACAAACTGCATCCTTAGCCAACGCGATAAGGGGTTGTACGGTATTGCTTCTGGGAAGTGCTCCTTGCTCTGTGCATATCCGTAGTCCGGGCCGTAGGCCAGCACGGCCCCACCCAAAACTCTGATCGGCCACCAGCAGGCGACGATCAAAAGCAGGGCCGGTGTGAGCCGGGCAAACCAGGTTGCTGCCACCAGCGACCATCGGCGGGGTGGGGGTGTGCCCGCGTCGGTGCCGCATTCGGGGCAGCGGCGGGGGTGGGCAAGGATGGGAGTGGAGGCCCCGGCGGTATCGGAACTCCCAAACGGCCCATAGAAGCAGGCCCGGCAGCGTTGGGACTGGGCCGCGGCGTTGTCGCGGGCGTCAAACAACCCCCGCACCAACCTCGGCAGGACCAAAGAAGCGAAGACTGCGCCGGCGATGATGGTCCCCTCCTGCCAGTTCGGCGCGCTGCGCCCCCAGAGGAACTTGCGGTCAAAGAACCCCCAGCTCAGGACGAGGGCCGAGACCAAGGCTGCCGCCACCACTGCCCAGGTGGGCACAACGCAGGACGGCGTTACAACCAGCCGGTGTATGCGGTACATCCACCACGCCCAGAGCCGGCAAACCACCCATGGGAGGACCACAACGCCGGTTAGTAGGAGCACCCACACGCGGAAGACCCCTAGCCCGAAGAGTGTCAGCATGTTCGTGCGCGGGTCGATCGATTCGACAACGCCCTGGGGCGTGTTGACGCCGGGCTGCAACCCCGCAGGGAGGCTCGGCCAATCGGTGATCAACGAGCCAAAGACAAGTTCATTGCGCTGTCGCTGTGAGACGGCAATGGGAGTAAACAAATGGGTCCCGGGAAAGGCACGATAGATCCATAACACTGCGTTCTGGGCATCAGGTTGCAATGAGGACCAGTCGCTGGCATCTTGCTTGAGCAGCATCGAGCTGCCACGCTGGGCATCGGCGAGCCAGCGGGCCCGAGATTGCAGCTCGATCGCCAGCGGGGCCTGCCAGGCCAGCACAACCAAAGCGGCTGCGATCAACAGCACTAACCCTGCACGCACTTGAGTCCAGTATTTCAAAGCCACCCGACAGGCGTTTACTCCTGTCGGGTGATGGTTTTCAGAAGGTGTAGTCGCAGGTTGAGCCAGGAATCGGGCGGGGAGGAGTACCAACACACCAGCCGGGATAGAGACATGTCTGTATCACAGGGAATGTACCAGGAAGTCCGACGTTAGCGTATGTGGAGGTTCGTGTACATACGCAGGTCGTACCAGCTGGACCTGTAGCGCCAGGCGGATTAGTGCACGACCAATTCGTAGGGATGCCGGGCGGGACGAGATAACTTGGATACGACGGCGGGCGAGGGGTAGTAATCGGAGGCGTGTTTGGCCCTGTTGCGGCCAGGCACCCCTTGCTGTTGTAGAGCCGTATGCCGTAGTTGCCCGTGATGCCGTGGCTGGCCAGCAGGGCCTTGGCGTTGAAGGTGCCCTGGTGTGGTACGGGGGCGAGGACCAGGCCGTTGGTGGCGTCGATGACGAGTTTGCAAGACTCGAAGCCGACGATGACCAGGGGCAGGCTGCCGTAGGCGCCGAAGGCCATGTCGAAGCGTTCGACGGGGAGGTCGCCCATCGCCAGGCCGCTCATGAGGGCTTTGATTCGCAGGGCGACGGTGTCCGCCTGGCTTGGCTGGCCTGTAACGAGTTTTTTGCTCTCGCTGACGGTGCCGGATTGGGCGGCGTAGCCCGGTGCTGAGACGACGATGGCGTTGATGGCGTTGACCTCGTGTTGCATCAGCGAGCTGACAGCCTTCGGCTCGGCACCGGAGGCGACGAGGACGTCGAGTGGGAGTTCCTCGCTGACGAGCCTGTCATCGTCGATGTATGCCACGACCGAGGACGTGATGGAGGCGTCGAGGATCTTGTCGATGTGGTCGAGGGTGCCCTGGAAGTTGGTGTTCACGTTGGTTGCGAACTTCAGGCGCACCATCGAGTCCTTGAGGGACGCTCGCTTCTGGAGCGCAAGCGTGTTGTCCTGCTGCGGGGCGGTGAGGGTGGATTCACAGTCTGAGGAGGACAGAACCCTGAGGTTTTCGAGCGTCAAGCGTGTGGCGTATCGCGGGTTGAAGAGGGGTTCGTCCACGACGCCTGCCAAGGGGGACTGCAAAGCAGTGGTGCCGGTTTGGATGCGCGACCAATACGCCTGCCCCCACCCGGCGGGGCAGCGTGCGCGAGGTGCGCGGGAACCACAGATGCCAAGAGAGCACAACCCAACGACACATGAACCAACGATGCATGAATCATGGCGAGACTGCTGCCAACACATGCGTGTCGGCGTTCGCACCGGCCCACGAAAGGGAGACGGCACAGAGAGCATACCGACCGGTGGAAGAAAGACCTCCAGAAAAACAGATTTTTGTCCATAAGATACACTTAGGGTATATTACTGTACTGCCAGGGCAGCCGACGGGCCAGATTTTTCCCTATTTGACGGGTTTGGTGGTATCAATATTGGCATGGAGCGGGTGTGTGTGGTAATCGTATAGAGTGTGGGGTGGGTTGGTGTTGGCCTGTGCTCTTGTGGCTTGGCGGCTCTTTTTGGAGATGACCGATGTCGCGACAGGGTATTTTTCGTGGTCCGCTTGCCGTTGCGTTTGTCGTTGGGTTGGCTGGGGGGGTTGTGTTTGTGCCTGGGGCGGGGGTGTTGTGGGTGTGGTCGAGAACCTTACCCCTGTGCCTCCCCTCGGGGGAGGGGTTCTGAGGTTGAGTTGTTGTGTGTTTGCTTTTCTGTTGATTGTTTCTAGACAAAGGATTATCTGTGCGAACTATTGAGATTGCTCGGGCATTGATCTTGGCTGCTGGGGGCTTGGTTTCGGTCTCGGCGTTCGGGCAGGTGCTGCCGGCGCCGGTGTTTTCGACGTTTGCTGATCAGGCCAACCGTGTGATTCCCGGCTCGGGTGGGCAGGTCTTTAACACCGGTGGGATCGACCTGGTGCGAGTGAGCAGCAGCGGGGGGTGGTGGATATTGAAGGGGAACCGTGTCTATGCGGCGACGCCACCTGCGACGGGGCAGGACATGACGCGCGACGAGGTGGTCGTTGCTGGCACGGCGACGGCGTCGTCGGTGGTCGGGACGCTGGTGCTTGGTGAGCGTGATCCGTACCCGGCGTTTACGACGGGGTTGCAGGTGGGGGAGGTGCCGGGGACGGTCGTGGTCAATGGCCCGGCGAGCATCAACAACTCTGGTCGTTTCATCATCTCGACGCTGAGCCCCGCGCCGGTGGCGAGCAACGCCAACCGGGTGTTGCTGCGCGGGCAGCTCAGCGTGCAGCTGAGCGGGTTGCCTGGGGTTACGGCACTTGGGGTGTATGGGCGCGAGGGGAGCGCGTTGCCGGGGGTGCCGGGGTACAACTTTGGGCAGGACATCTTTGCCGATGGGATTACCGACAGCGGTGAGCCGTTGTTTCGTTCGCAGCGGATGGCGGGCAACAAGCAGGCGTTGATGCTGGGGAGCACGGTGCTGGCGGAGACGGTTGATGGGGCGCGGACCTGGCCGTATGTTGATGCAGAGCTGACGATCCCGGACGCGAACTATTTTCAGTTTGTGCCGTTCGGGTCAGCGCCGAACCCGATGGTTACGCCTGATGGGTCGCACTGGGCACTGGTGGGGCAGTTGACTGGTGCGGTGGACATGCTGGTGGTGGACGGGCAGACGCTGATCAGGGACTTTGATTTCTTGCCCGGGGAAGTTGACTTTGTTATTTTGGATGTGGGCCTGACGCGTTTGGCGAGCAACGGGCGGTGGATCACGCGGGTTTCGACGGGCGTGAGTAACTATGTTCGTTCTGGGGATGTGAACCTAGCGCGGAGCGGGGTGGCGTGCGTGCCGTGCTTTGCGCAGGCGTGGCGGGAGCGGTACGCGCTGGACCCGAACACCGGGCAGTTTGCCAATTCGGTGGGGTTTGGGAATGTGGCGATCAACGCTTCTGGGAGGTGGGTAATCAGCGGGCTGACCAACAGCAGCGACCCGAACGACAACAGCCTGGTGGTTGTCGATGGCAGGACGGTGCTGCTGCGTGAGCGGCAGCCGATGGACCTGGACGGGGACGGGGTGGCCAATGACGATGCCGTGCTGCTGGGGTTGAACAACGACAGCGTGCAGTTGACCGACGACGGGTGGTTGTGGTTTATCGCGAACGTGAACCGCCCGGCGGCGTCGGCGCTGGCGGGGGCGGATGTCAACGGGAGTGTGCTCTACCGGGTTCGGCTGCCGGCGTTGGCGTGCGGGAGGGCGGATATAGCCGGGCCTGGGCAGGGGATCGGGGCGGATGGTGAGTTGACCGCCGACGACATTATTGTGTACCTCAACGCGTTCTTTGCGGGGAACCTGTGCGCGGATGTTTCTGGGCCAGGTCAGGAGACCGTAACGCTCGACGGGGAGTTAACGGCAGACGATATTATTGTGTTTCTGAACCGGTTCTTTGGGGGGTGCTAGGGTAAGGGGTGAGGGCCGAGGGTCGAGGGCAAGCCCGATATTTTTACATGGTCAGTTTAAACATGGTGGGCAGGTCTCCGACGAGGGGCCGGCAGTAGTCGAGGAAGGCCTTGCTGACGTTGTTGTGCCCTTGGATGAACTCTGGGGGCATGGTTTTGGTTTTGGCGGCGACGTCGGCGAGGCGTACGACGCGTTTTTCGACGCGGTAGGGGTGGTTGCTGGTGCGGAGGATGGCGATGGAGCCGTCGGTCAGGCCTGTCATGGCCTCCTGCGCGGCCTTGACACCGACGGCGCGTGCCTCTGCGGCGTCGATGGGTGAGGGGTCTGGCCAGCAGCGTTGCATGTAGCCGAGGGTGTCGGCGCGGACGCGTGGTGGCTTTCCTGTGGGGCCTTTGAGTCGTTCCTTGAGGATGCTTGAGAGCATGTCGCCGAGCGCGCCGGAGCCAGAGAGTTGGGCGTTGCCGTGGGAGTCGGCCTGACCGCCGACGATGAGTTTGGCGCCGATGTCGTGGCCGTCTTTGTCTTTGATCCCTTCGGAGACGGCGATCTGGCACCTGCCGTGCTTGCTGAGGGATTCGGAGACATCGGCGACGAAGCGGTCGGTGTCGAAGGGGACCTCAGGGAGGTAGATGAGGTGTGGTCCGTCGTGCTCGCTGCCTGGGGAGGTTTGGCGTGCCAGAGCGCTGGCGGCGGTGAGGAAGCCTGCGTTGCGTCCCATGACGACGTTGATTTTGATGCCCGGGAGGCTGGCGTTGTCGCGGTCGTCGGCCATGAAGGCCATGGCGACGTAGCGTGCGGCGGAGCCGAAGCCTGGTGTGTGGTCGTTGGTCATCAGGTCGTTGTCGACGGTTTTGGGGACGTGGATGCAGCGGAGGTCGTAGCCCTGGCGCTGGCTCATCTCGTAGATGATGCGGCAGGTGTCTGAGGAGTCGTTGCCGCCGATGTAGAAGAAGTAGCGGACGTCGGCGGCGCGGAGGGAGTCGAAGATTTTGCCACAGTCGGCGTCGGCGGGCTTGCTGCGTGAGGAGCCGAGCGCGGCCGAGGGTGTGCGGGCGAGTTTTTCGAGTTGCTCGCTGGTGAGTGTGGTGAGGTCGACAGGGGGCTTGGCCTTGATGAGGCCGTCGACGCCGTGGCGCATGCCGAGAATTTTTTTGACCGGTGCGTAGCCCTTGAGGCCCTCGATGATGCCGGCGAGGGACTGGTTGATGACGGCGGTCGGCCCGCCGGATTGGCCGATGATGGCGTTGCCTTGGGGGAGGGTGGGGGGCATGGTGTTGCTCCTGTTGGTGGTGGGAGTTGGGGTGCCGGTGTTGTCAGGGTAGATCGGCAAAGGGTGTGGGGTATGGGGGTGTTTGGGGTGTGGGGTTTGTATACTGGGAGTTATGGCAAGCCGAGTTGTTGGGTTTTTCCGTCGCGCTGTGGGTGTGGTGGCCGGGCTGGTGATGGTTGGTTGGGTGGTGTGTGTGGCGAGGGTGGGGGTTGGGCAGGTTGTCGATCCTCTTGCGCCGCCGGCGAACCGTGTGGGTGTGCGGGAGGAGGTTCGGTTTGTTGCGTTGGTGGGTGGGACGGTGCACGTGGGGCCGGGGAGGGTGGTTGAGGGTGGGACGGTGGTGCTGCGTGGGGGGTTGGTTGAGGGTGTGCTTGAGGCGGGCGTGGGCGTGCCTGCGGGGGCGGAGGTGCGGGATGTGCGTGGCCGGTATGTGTACCCGGCGTTGATTGATGCGTATGTGGAGGTCGATGGGCCGGCGTTGTCGATTGATGGTCCTGGGGCGCACTGGTCGCCGGTGGTGTTCAAGGATGGGGGCGACGGGACGGTTGCGGACCTTCGAACCGGATTGACCTGGACCAAAGACCCCCCGTGGAGAGCACCTATCGGGAGGCTCAAGCCAAGGCCAAAGCGTGCCGAGCAGGCGGGCATTGAGTTGCCTGGCGTGCTGGGGAAGATGGGCCAGGAGCGGGCCAAGGGGGAGGGTGGCGACGAGGTAGCACGGGTGGATCGGCCCGCTGAGAGGAAGGCGTGAGTCGCGGCGCGACGGGTCAAGAGTCCGCGATTGCCCAGCGTCAAGGTTGGGTGCTGCGGTGGTTGAACCGCCTCCTCATCCTCGGCGTGCTGGTGGCGCTCTTGGCTTGGCTGTGGGCGTGGCTCTTGCCGCCGATGCTGGCCAGCCGAAGCCTGCCTGTCGTGGCGGGGGCGTACGTGGCGTTCATGTTGCGCACGTTTGCGTTGCAGGTCGGCGTGGCTGTGCTGCTGACGGCTGTCGTTGCAGTGCTGCCCTCGCTTGCGCTCAAACGCTGGCGCGTGCCTGCGGCGTTGTTCCTTGCCGGGGTACTCTGGCTGAGCGGGGACATCTGGCCATTGGTTCGACCACTGTCGCTGCCGGGGGTGAGCGCGGGTGAGAAGACGCTCACTGTTTATTCTTGCAACATGCTCTACGGTCGCAGCGACCCGGCGGAGATGGCCCGCCAGGCGCGTGCCGTGGGGCCTGCGGGGGCGGATGTGATTGTGATTCAGGAGTACACCAACAGCACGGCCAAGGCCGTGCGGGCCGCGTTGGCCGATTGGCCGCACGTGTATGAGGAACCGCGCGAGGGCCCGTTCGGCCAGGCGGTTTTTAGTCGGTTGCCGTTTGCTGAGAAGCCCACCCCGTGGCCGAGTGGGCTGAACGTCGGCAGCGGCGTGTGGACAGACCCACAGATCGCGTGCGGCGTGCAGGTTGGGTCGAGTGTGGTCCGCATCGTCAATATCCACATCTACCCGCCCGTGCCCGGCATGGTCATGGACCAACGCCAGCAGGCGGTGGACCTGAGCACGTTCGTGCGCGATCATCTTCAAGCCCCGAACGCGTCGCCGATGATCCTGGCGGGGGACTTCAACTGCACGCCCCGCGGCCACCACGTCCAGGCCATACTTGATGCCGGGGCGGTTGATGCCTGGGCCACCACCCGGCGCACACGCGGCGGCACTTGGAGCGCCCTGGGCCTCAAGCAGCACATGGGGCAGATCCGTATCGACCACCTGCTGCACACGCCGGGTGTGCGGTGCGTCGATGCGGGCGTCGGCGGCAAGACGGGCAGCGACCATCTGCCGACGTGGGGGACGTTTGTGGTGCGGTGAGGCGGGCTAGTCCTCCGCCCGTTCCCCCTCCGGCGCCATTTTGACGAGCCTTGGATCAAAGCGTGCAACGGGTTTGACCAGGTCGGTTTGCTTGGCCATGACGTGGTGGATGTCCTTGTAGACGCCGGGCACTTCGTCGACGCCGCAGGAGATGACGCGGACGCCCGCGGCCTCGATCTCCTTGCGGGCGGTGCCCCAGCGGAAGGTTTCGCGTGCCTTATTGCGGCTCATGACGCGCCCTGCGCCGTGGCTGGCGGAGTTGAGCGAGCCTTTGCCCCCCAGGCCGATGACGACGAAGCCCGGCGTGGCCATCGAGCCGGGGATCACGCCCATGACGCCCTGCGCAGCGGGGGTTGCCCCCTTGCGGTGGACGATGAGTTCCTCTGGGCGAGTGATGCCGTCGGCGTCGGTTACGTCGTGCAGTTCCTTCCAGGCGAAGTTGTGGTGGTTCTCGACATCGGCGAGCACGTCGGCGCCGAGGTTTTTGGTGATCGCGTGGTGGATGCAGGCGTGGTTGGCCGCGGCATAGCGGCCCATGAGTTCCATCGCGGCCCAATACTCTGCGCCGGCCTGGCTGGCCAGGTCGAGCCAGCCGAGGTGCTTTTGCTCTTTGGTCAGTTCGGGGTGGAGGTCCATTGCGACTTTGCTGTAGTGGTCGCAGATCGCCGCGCCTGTGCCGCGTGAGCCGGAGTGGCTCAGCAGCGCGACATACTGCCCTGGGGGGAGGTCCCAGGTGGCGTGCGAGCCGCCGGTGTGTGTCTGTGAGATGTGGCGGGGTGCATCATCGAGGACGGTGAGGAGCCCAAACTCGACGAAGTGATTCCCCGAGCCGCTGGTGCCGAGTTGTGCCCAGGCCTTGTCTTTGTTGGAGCGCGTGCTGTGGCAGATGGACCAGTCCTCATCCATGACGGGGTGGTCGCGCCGGCCTGTGGGCATGGCCGGGGCTTTGCCGGTGTTGCGGGGCTGGCCGCCGAAACGCGCCCCGACGCCGAAGCGGGTTTCTTCTTCGATGGCGCGTTGGTAGCGGTCCAGACGTGCGGCGTTGGTGAGGTCAGAGACCGGCAGGTCGAGGACCGAGAGCTTCATCCGGCACGCGATATCGACGCCCACGGCGTAAGGGATCACGCAGCCACGCGTCGCCAGCACGCCGCCGATCGGCAGCCCGTAGCCAACGTGGGCATCGGGCATGAGCGCGGCGGCAACGGAGACGGGCAACTGCGTCGCCGCGATGAGCTGGGCCAGCGAGGGAGCGTCGAAGTCTTGGCCGACGGTGCCCCAGAGTTGGTAGGGGGAAGGGGACATAGGGGCCAAGCGTAAGCCCGCGACCATCACACCCCCAGCTTCTCTCCCACAAACCCGACCACCTTGTCGATGCTCATCCGCGTCTGCTGGCCCGTGTCGCGGTCCCGGCACGTTACGGTCTGGTCCTTGGCCGAGTCGCCGTCGATGGTGAAGCAGTACGGGCACCCGGCCTCATCCATGCGGGCGTAGCGCTTGCCGATGGACTGCTTGGCGTCGCTCTCGATGAACCCGAGGCGGCCGAACTTGGCGAAGAGGTCGTCGGTGAGTTTATCGGCGATCTCGGGCAGGCCGTCCTTGTCCATCAGCGGGAAGACCGCAGCCTTGATCGGGGCGATCCGCGGGTGGAGTTTGAGGATCTCCGGCGAGGGGCGCGATGGGTCCACGGTGTACCCCTCGCAGATGAGCGCGAGGGCACCACGGTCAAGCCCGGCGGCGGGCTCGATGCAGTGGGGCATGTAGCGCTCGCCCTTCTTGCCGCCGTTGGGGAGTGTCTCGCCACGGGTGGTGTCGAAGTAGTCGAGCTTGACCTTGCTGTGGGTTTGATGCTGGGTGAGGTCGTAGTTGCCCCGGTGGGCGATCCCTTCGAGCTCGCCGAAGCCGGGAGCGGTGAAGGGGAAGCGGTACTCGACATCGCTGGTGCCGACGGAGTAGTGGCTGAGCTCGTCCTTGGCGTGCTCGCGGAGGATGAGGTTCTCGCCGGCAAGGCCGATGGACTGCCACCACTGCATGCGGAAGTCGCGCCAGAACTTGTACCACTCGAAGCTCTCGTCAGGGTGGCAGAAGAACTCGAGCTCGGCCTGCTCAAACTCGCGCGAGCGGAAGGTGAAGTTGCGGGGGGTGATCTCGTTGCGGAAGGATCGGCCAGTGTTGCCGATGCCGAAGGGGATTTTTACGCGCGTGGAATCGACGACGTTCTTGAAGTGCAGGAAGACGCCCTGTGCCGTCTCGGGGCGGAGGTAGACCTTGTTGTCGTCGGTCTGGATGATGCCCGCGTAGGTCTCGAACATCAGTTTGAACGCGGCCGGCGCGCCCAGCACGCCGCCGCAGCGCGGGCAGGGGTCTTGCAGGCCAGTCGCTTCGAGTTGTTCGGTTGCCAGGTGGCGGACGATCTCGATAACGTCGGGCGGCGTGGATGGTTGCCCGTTGACGCGCGTCGCCAGCCAGGAGAGTGTAACTTCAGGGTTCCGCACGAGCGCAAGGTTTGGCGCGAGCCTCTTGCCTTTGCCACGTGCCCACTTGATCAGGCTTACTGAGTTGACGCCGGGGGTCTGCGTCCCTGCGGGGGCAGGGTCAAACTCTTGGATCAGCGAGTTGAACCACTCGGATGTTGCAACCAGCACGTCCCAGAGTTGATCGGCACGCACAAAGTGCCCGCAGCCCGGGCACTTGCGCATCGGGTCGGCGAACCCTGCTAAGTGCCCGCTCGCCTCCCAAACCTTCGGGTGCTGGATGATGCACGTCTCGACCGGCACGCAGCGCACGCGTTCGCCCCCTGGGCCTTTGCGGCCCCAGCAGGGGTTCATGATCATGTCTTGCCACCATGCTTCGCGGAGGTTTTTTTTCAGTTGTGCGCCGAGGGGGCCGTAGTCCCAGAAGCCGTTGATCCCGCCGTAGATGTCTGAGGCTTGGTAGACGAACCCCCGGCGTTTGCACAGGGCCATGATGGCGTCCATGGACTTGCCGGGTGTGGCGGGCGTGGGGGTGGTGGGGGCGTGCGTAGACATAGCCCGAATGATAGAAGGTGCCTGTAGGGATGTTCTGCGCCATCAAACAGCCCAACACCAAGACCCATAAGGCCCGCGCCCAACCGCCGTCGCGGTGCCCACGGCCTTGCTCGGCCCTCGCACCGAACACCTCGAAACGAACGGCTCCTCTCAGCACCCCGCGAAGAAGGCGTTGAGGAAGACGATGATGTCGTCGGCGGTGAACTCACCATCAGGGCTGGTGCTCTGGCCTGGCCCGGCAACGTCGGCCCGGCTGTCGCCCGCGAAGAACCAGTTGAGGAAGACGATGATGTCGTCGGCCGTCAGTTCGCCGTCGGGACCGACGTTCTGGCCCGGCCCGGCAACGTCGCTGGGGCCGCAGCACTGCGTAACGGCGAGCGTCGCGGCGTTGCTCGTTGCGCTGCCACAGGCGTTGGTGATCGTGCAGTCGTAGCTGCCCGAGTCGCCCACCTGCACGCTGGGGATCGTCAGCGTGGCCGTCGCGGCGGAGGCGTTGGCCTGCGGATCGATCGGCGTGCCGTTGCGGCGCCACTGGTAGGTGAACGGGGGCGTGCCCGAGGCCGAGGTGGTGAACGTTGCCGCCGGGCTGGCGCACGTCGAGATGGGGACGGGCTGTGTGCCGATGCCCACCCGGACGCACTTGGTCCACTGGACGGCAAAGGGCAGGCCGGTCGCTGCGTCGATCGCAACGCCCGAGATGGATGTGTATTCGCCTTCGCTCCAGATGCTCTCGGCTTGCGAACGTATAAAACCGGCAGGGAGATACGCGTGCAGGTTCATGTGCGAGCTTGCAGAGCCGGTCCAGATGGCGGCCATGGCACTGCCCGCAAGCGCTGCGCTGCCGACCTGCTGCCCGTTGGCAACAGCCTGGGCCCGAGATGAAGAGAAGCCCACAGGATGGAGATCAACCCACGTCCCCGGCGAGCCGGCCCAGAGGCTTGCCCGGTCGGCACCTATGTTGATGTTCGCGTACCCGACCTGCTGCGTCCCGTCCGTGCCCGTCGCCACCGAGAGAGTAGCCCCGGCAGGGTTCAGGCTCACCCACGACTCGGCAGTGCTCGACCAGAGGCTGGCCTGCTGAAAGCCAACAAAGGCGGAGCCCACCTGCTGCCCGTTGCGGACGCCATTGGCCTCGGATTGGATGGAGCCGGGCGGGTTGAGGCTGACGAACGAGTCGCCGGTGCCGCTCCACAGGGCGGCGACCTGCTGACCTTCGACGGTGGCGGCCCCGACCTGCTGAACGCCATCGGTAGCATTGGCGATGGAGAAACTCGCGGCTGAGGGGACCGCGGGGGGCACGGGGTTGATGTTGTTCCACGTCCAGACGCCGGCGGTGCGCGTCCACAGGGTGGCGACGGACCGATTCCCGATCGGGAAGGGATTGACGATCGTGGTGATACCGGCGATCTGATCGGTGGCCATCCCACGGGCACTCGATGTGCTGTTGGCGGGGACATCAAGCGGGTGGAGGTTGATCCACGTGCCCGCCGCGCTGTTGACAAGCACGGCTTGTGCGAGGCCATCGAAGGTCGCCTGACCAGCCTGCTGCTCCAAGCCGGTGATCCCGTAGGACCAGGACTCACTCGCCCCGAGCGGGTGCAGGTTAGACACCGTCCACAGGTTCGATGGATAGACAACCAGGCTCGCGGCGGTGCTGGTCCGAACCCCGCATGAGGGTGTGGTGGCCACGAGTGTGTAGGTGCCGGCATCGGAGGTCGCCAGATTCGTGATCACCAAGTTGGGCCCGTTGGCGTTGACGACCGTGCCCCCGCTGGGTGATGCGCCGCCGGGGCCGTCGACGATGTCCACGCCGTTGCGCTGCCACCTGTACGAGATGGCTCCGCACGCCGGGTCCGCCGTGGCCAAGCCTGAGAGGACCGCCGTTCGGCCGGTGATGAGCCATGAGGGCGAGGGGGACGAGGTCACCTCGAAGAAGGGCGGGACGATGACGATACCTTCGCCCGCATTGATGGGCGTGTTCGGCGTGGTTTGAAGGGCGAAGTCCACAAGCTTGCTGGTGTGGAAGTCTGCGCCGACTTCCAGACGCATCCAGCCGTAGTTGAATGTCGTCGCGTCGGCCCCGCGAATGCGGAAGCCAATAAACCGTGTTTGGTTCTGATAGTCCACCAGGGCCGCAGCTGTGCCGCCAATGGTTCCCCCGGCGAGGGAGGGATACGTGCCCGGACCGATCGAGGCACCATCGGCGACGGGGGGGAGTCTGGGCGGGAAGCCCGACCCATTGAGAAACGTGATCCCCCCGTTGGTGGTCGCATTGAATCTCGACGTTACCGTGATGAACGAGGCGGAACCGGTGGACGTGGAAGAGCTGCGGGTCAGTTTCAGATCTTCGCCCCCCTCGGCGTTGCCCCCCTGGCGTGGGGGGGTTAGGCCTTGATAGTCGATCCAGACCCCGATTGTCGGGCTGCCCGCGCCGCGGTCAGGAATGGGGATGTTGACCGTTCCGCTGTAGTAGATGGTCTGGGCATGGGCCGAACCTGACCAGAACAACGCCACGGCAAAGGCCATCAGCGGGATGGTTACGACCGCACACCGACGAATCCACGTTAGGACGAGCATGGCCAATAACTCCTTGAGTCGGCAGAAAAGAACTTCCGGAACATCAATCGGAAGTCCGGCCACTCGGACGAACCTCCGCGATCTGGTCTCCCAGCAACCTGCCCGTAGCAAGGAGGCAATAGGACTGGCAATCAGAATATACATGCTTTTTTTCTCCTTGCAAGTGGTTTTTGATGAATTTCTCAGATAAAGTCAAGAACATGGCGCACCCCCCTGCCTCGGCACCATTTACACCGGTTTCTGATCGGGCTTTGGAAGGTTCACGGGTGGATTCTGCTCTAGACTCTGGGGTCTGTTCTGGACTCGATTCTGGGGTTACCCCGGTCGACACCGCGTGGGCCAAGCGGGTCGCCTCGCGTATGCAGGGGGAGTTTGGGGAGTTGGTCGCCTCCTTCCCTGCCCACGCTAGGCGGAGCACAGGCATGGCCCGCTGGCTCTCGATGCAGGTGCCCATGTGCCACCGCGTAACGGCAGGGGTCCGTGCACAGGGTGAACTTTCCGGTGTCTTTGGTGCCTTCCCGGGTGTCGAGGGGTTGCAGAGTTTTTTGCGTGCCGTGGCGAAGATGAAGGTGCCCAAGGCGCGCCTAGCCCAGTGTGCCGCGGCGGTCGATGAGCTGCAGGCCCTCATCGAGCACTCCGGTGGGAGCCAGCGCAGGCTCGTCGCCGCGCTGACCGCGCTCGAGGCAGGGCCTGCCAACGCCCAGCATCCGCGTGGTGGCCGGGGTGCGGCTGCGGGTGAGCGGGAACCGCAGCGGAGGCTCTTTGAGGGTGCGGCAGACCTGTTGGGGTGCCGGTCTAGGTTGTCTGTCGCGGTGCGCGTCTATACCCCGGCCAAGTCGCCCACGTTTGCCGGGGACCTGGACGTTACGGCAACGGTCGGGCGCATCGGGTTTGTCCGCTCGGGGGCATCGACGCCCTTTGTGCTTTCGTACAAAACCGACGAAGGCCCCAGGGCGGCGCAGGAACTAGCGGCAGGCGCCGGCGGGCATAGGTTGCTCGAAGAGTTCTGCTCTTCGCCCATGCCCAGGGTTACCTGCGACTTCCGCCACGGCGTAGCGATCGAGATCGTCGACCCCGCCTTTGAGTGTCCGGCCCCGGTGGACATCTTTGCAGGCCCGTTCAAGTCCCCCAACGTGCTCGTCCGCGAGGACGAGGTGGGTTACCTTAACTCTTCGATCGTTGTCTCGCACCCGAGCGAGCGGCTGGTCTCGGATGTCTACCTGCCCAGGTCCCTGGCGGGGAACCTCGAGTGCACCGCGGGGGTGTACCACCACGGGAGCATGGGCGGCCTCTCCGGCGCGCCGTCACGCCGGTGGTTTGATCGGCTGCCGATCGCGCTGACGCCGACGCTGCTCGGGCGCGGGCTGGCCAACGCGACCCAGCCCGCGTTTGCGGGCCACGGGAGGCTGACGGCACGTATGTTCGAGGCGGCCGGCGTTGACCCATCGGAGTATGTGGGCATCCGGATGGATGTGCACTATCCGCTGCTCTACGCCCAGCACGTCTTGTCGTTCGAGTTCGCCGCGCAGGGGTGAGGTGGGGCCTGTTGCGGGCCAGCCGTGGCGATCACTTTGCCTGCACATCATCCTCGGCGGGCGTGCCCGTCGCCTCGATGAACCCGGGCGGTCGTGTGTTCCAGGGGTAGCCGCCGGGGGCGGCGGCCCGTTCGTAGCCCAGGGCGAAGAGTTGGCTCATGTAGACGGGGTCAAACTCTTCTTTCTGGACGGTGTTGAAGGTGGCCGGGATGTAAGCCATGTTGAACGCGACGCCGTCGCGCTGCAGGACGAGGTAGATGCGGTAGAGGTCGCCGACGCCCTGCGTCTGGATCAGCGATCTGATGGCCCGCCCGGCGATGGAGAGCGTGCGGCGCTGGACGCTGGCCCACTGCGGGTCCAGCCGGGCGTTGCTGATGATGTAGGCGATGCGCTGGCGTTTGACCCCCTCGGCCGTCAGGACGTCGTTGAGCGCGAACGTCGGCGGGTAGAGGAAGACCTGCGCCTTGGTGCCGCCGTCGACGTGCATCTCTTCGTACTTCTTGCCGTCGATCTCGACCTGGATGAGCACCGGCGGGAACGCGCCGGGGATTGCGGCCGAGGCGATGAGGATGTCGTGGATCAGGTCTATGGCCTTGGGGTCGTTGCTGGAGGCTATTTTGCCGATGTTCCAGATGACTCCACGGTTGGCGTCCAGGTTGGTGGTGGCGACCATCAAGATGCGCCCGCGTGCATACTCGCGCGCGATATCGCGGATCATCTGCTCGTCGATGAGTTTGATCATGAGTTGGCGGAGCGGCACGGTGTCCATCAGCGCGTCGTCAAAGAGCGCGGCGAGCAGGCCGCGCGACTTGGCGATGTCGTCGGTCCGGACGGAGGTGTAAACCCTGCGGAGTTTGTCGTCATACTCCTTGCCAAGAAAGACGAAGGGTGCGGTGAGGGCGCCGGTGCTGATGCCGGTGACGATCTTGAAATCCGGGCGCGTTCCCGCGGCCGTCCACCCGCAGAGCAGGCCCGCGCCATAGGCACCGTCTGCGCCGCCACCTGAGATGCCCAGGTAGTACGCCGGGGGGAGCGGCCCGGGCTGCCCGTTGGCACCGATCGGGGGGGGCTCTCTCCTGCCGGCGGCCAGGAGTTCTGCAAGGAACGCCGGGCTGAGCGTGTCGTCCCAGGTGCGGATCGAGGGGTCGTTCAAGACGGTGGACTGGTCGGCTAGTTCGGTGGGCACGGCGTCCTTACGCGAGGGCGAAGCGCACGACGCCAGCAGCAGGGCGCAGCAGAGGCAGACCACAGCACACGTTGCTCGGGTGCTCGTGGTCAACAGCGTGGTGGGCCTTTTCATATGTTCCCTCTGGTTTAGGGTTGCTCTCTAGACGCCGGGCACGCTGGGCAAGCATATTGACCGGGCACAACAACTGCTCGCCTGGGTTAGCAGCCGACCCCCGCGCGCTCTAGAACGCCCTCGTCAGCACCGCCTCGGCCATCGCGTGCAGCATCTGCCGGGCGGGGGATGGGCGCAGGCACTGGAGGTTCGCCTGGGCCTCTTGGACCAGCCCCTGGGCCACGCGCCGGCTGTGCTCGATCGAGTCGGTGCTGCGCAGTGCCTCGGCCAGCAATGCCCGCGGCGCGCCCTCGCTGAGCATCGTCAGCGTCTTGCCCCGGCGTTGGGGCGTGGACGATTGCAGGTGGTGGATCACCGGGAGCGTCAACTTCCCCTTCTCGGCGTCCTTGCCCAGGCTCTTGCCCACCAGGCTCTGGTCCCCGCCCAGGTCCAGCAGGTCGTCCTGAATCTGGAACGCCGTGCCCAGTTTGCTGCCAAAGCGGGCCATCCGCGCGCACACCTCGGCGTCGGCACTGCTGGCGCGTGCGCCCAGCTCGCAACTGACGGCGATCAGGCTGGCTGTTTTGCGGTCGATGAGCTCAAAGTACGTCCGCTGGTCCAGCGAGAAGTTCCCCCGGTTGTGCAGCTGCAGCAGCTCGCCGGAGCAGAGGGTCATGCCCGTCTGGCCGATGCGCACGGTTGCGTGCGCATCGCCGAGCTGCCCGCACAGGCGGTAGGCGGAGGAGAAGAGGTAATCGCCGAGCATGACGGCGGCTTCGTTGCCCGTTAGTCGGTTGACGGTCAGTGCCTGCCGGCGTTCGTCGGCCTCGTCGAGGACGTCGTCGTGGATCAGCGTCGCCAGATGCACCATCTCGACGACCGCACCGATGGTGGTGTGCGCGGGTGTCAGCGGCGACAGCGGCGCGGGCGCGGCAAGGCCCGCAGTCTGCCCCTTGCCCACCTCGCTGGGGTGGCAGGCCAGCCCAGAGAGGATCACCAGCGTCGGGCGGATCATCTTGCCGTGGTACTGCTCGACGTGCTCGACGAGGCGTTGCACCGCCGGCATGTCGCTGGCGAGGGCCTCTTTGATGCGCTCGGCGACGCCAGCCAGGGCACCAACGAGCACCCTCTGCAAGGGGGCGAGTTCGTCGGGTGTGTCCAGCAGCCGGGGCATATATAAAGGGTATGCGCACGCGGGCGTCTGCCCGAGGGGGGCATTTGCCGTGCTGGAGAGATCGTTTCAGCACCCGGTGGCACGGGCTTTGAGCCCGTGCGTTTCTGTAATAGTCTTCATGCAGACTTTCGGCTGCTGTGCGCGATGGTCAAGAACCCATTGCGCACCTTGTCGGCGTAGGCGGGGTTCCCTTGGCCCGGGTGGAGTGTCGGCGCGTTGGGAAAGGGGTTGAACCGCCCCGGCCGATCGAACGTGCCTGCGTCGATGCCGACCCGGTTGCCCGGCTTGCCCGCAAACCCAGGGCCGGACATCCGGCTGGCGAGTTTGCTGATATTGCTCTGCCCACGCCGGCTGGTCAGCAAGAACGCCGCGGTGGTGGCGTTACGTGCGCTGGCCGGTAAAGTGCTGGTCAAAAAGCCTGAGTCGTTCCTGAGCCAGTAGGTCTTCCCCGCGCTCGCAGCTGAGGGCCCGGCTGGTGCAGCCTTGGACCGACTCGTCGTCGTCCTGCTCACCTTGGCCTTGCTGGCCTTGGTCTTGTTTGCTGTTTTTGCGGGCTTGGTGGACTTGGCTTTCGCCTTGGCCGGGGTGGCCTTCTTCGGCTTGATCGATCGGGCCTTAGGGGTTGTTTTTTTGGTGGTAGTCTTGGTGGCCTTCTTGATGGTCTTTGTGGTGCTGGCGCGACGAGTGCGGGGCTTGGGCATCGGTACAACTCCGGTTGATCTTGGCGGGACGCTCGGCCACGGCATGCACGGCCCTCCGCCAAGAGGTAAAAAAGGGCCGAGGTTTGCATCGGGTGGTCAGGAAGACGGCTTCACCGGGTCGAAGAAAAAATCTGCGCCACCCGCAGAAGGTGCTTGCCTGCCACACCCGCGCCGGCTTCGGGCAAGGTGAAAGGCCCGGCCATGCCGAGGGCGAGGGCAAATAGGTCGATATGCTGACCTTGTAGATGCCCACGCCCACCCCCAATACCACGCCCGCGACAACCACGCCGGACACCGAGCCGCCGGGGTGGTCCCCTTGCTCTTGGCGGGAGAAGCCCTCGGCCCAGAGCGTTCCCTACCCCGATGCCAACGCGCTCGAGCGTGCCGTGGGCAAACTCGGCGAGCTCCCCCCGCTGGTCGCCTCCGGCGAGGTCGAGCACCTTCGGCAGTTGATCGCCGGGGCACAGCGCAACGAACGCTTCCTGCTCTGGGGGGGCGACTGTGCCGAGACGCTGGCCGACTGCACCCCCGCGACGATCACCGGGAAACTCAAGATTCTCTTGCAGATGTCGCTGGTGCTGGTCTTTGCGGGGCGCAAGCCGGTGATCCGCGTGGGGCGGATTGCCGGTCAGTACGCCAAGCCGCGCAGCAGCGCGACGGAGACGCGGGTCGTCGATGGGCAAACAGTCACACTCCCGAGTTACTTCGGCGACCTTGTCAACGGCGTCGCCTTCACCGCCGAGGCCCGCCGGCCTGACCCGGAGTTGCTCGTGCGTGCCTACCAGCATGCGGGCCTGACGCTGAACTTTGTCCGCTCGCTCATCGACGGGGGCTTTGCCGACGTGCACCACCCGGAGTATTGGGACCTGGGCTTCCTCGGGCGTGCGGGCCTGACGGAGCAGACGCGCCAGCAGTACCAGGCCCTGCTCGCTCGGCTCTCTGAGAGCATCGAGTTCATGCGGGCGACGGGAGAGAAGGATTTCTCGGTCTTTAGCCGGGTCGATTTCTTCACCAGCCACGAGGCGTTGAACCTCTGGTACGACGCGGCGCAGACGCGCGCCGTCCCCCGCAAGGCCGGGTGGTGGAACCTGACAACCCACCTGCCCTGGCTCGGCGAACGCACCAGGCGCCTCGACGGCGCACACATGCACTACGCGGCCGGCATCCGTAACCCCATCGGCGTCAAGATCGGCCCGGGCACAACCCCCGGCGAACTCGTCGAACTCATCGATGCGCTCAACCCCGCCCGCGAGGCCGGGCGATTGGTGCTTGTGCCGAGGATGGGCGTGCAGAAGATCGAAGGTGTCCTCCCCGCGCTGGTCCGGGCCGCACTCGAGCACGGCTCACCGGTCCTCTGGGCCTGCGACCCCATGCACGGCAACGGGCTGACCACCACCTCCGGGATCAAAACCCGGCGCGTCGGCGACGTCCTGTGCGAAGTCGAACTCGCCTGGGATATCTGCAAGGCCGCGGGCACACACCTGGGGGGGGTGCACGTCGAGTTGACCGGCCAGGACGTAACCGAATGCCTCGGGGGGATCGGGAACCTGACGGAGGCGGACCTGAGCCGAAACTACACCACCTTCTGCGACCCGAGGCTCAACTACGAGCAGAGCATGGAACTCGCCTTCGTCCTGGCCCGCAAGATGCAAGAAGACGGCCGGTCGGGGTGAGTGGGGGGGCCGGGGGTGGTGGGGTGGGATGGCGTGGGAGGGGATGGGGCGTGGGGTGTGTGCTATCATCTTGGCCCTGCGAAAATCGAGCGTGGGGCACGCACCGCTGGCCGGAGATCTGCTATGAAGGGCAAGACGCACCCGAAGTATTACAACAACTGCAAGGTCTTCCACAACGGGGTCCACGTGATGACCGTCGGGGCGACGGTGCCGGAGATCCACGTTGAGGTGTGGTCGGGCTCGCACCCGTTTTTCACGGGTAAGAACGTGCTTGTAGACTCGGCCGGTCGTATCGAGCGGTTCCAGAAGAAGTTCCAGGGGAACTACTTTGCGGGCAAGGACGCGGGCAAGGCCGGGGCGAAGAAGGATGGGGCTGCCGGGGCCGTGGCCGAGAATGGGTAAGTCTGCCGCACGGGTTGGAACCGTGCCCAACATTGAACCTTCACACAGCCGGCTGCAAGCAGCCGGCTTTTTTTTAGCCGATGATTCGGATCTTGGACGGGTTGCCCTGACTCGGAATAGAAGTTACCATATATCCGCATAAACGGATAGACTGTCGGGGAGAAGATTCGGAGTTTGCATGCCCAGTCGTTTCTATGACCATGCCCAGCGCCGCGTGCTTGTCCTGGACGGGGCGATGGGTACGAGCATCTTCAGCAGGCATCTGTCTGTCGAGCAGGACTATTGCGGGTGCGAGAACTGCACGGATATTTTGGTGCGTACGCGGCCGGACGTGATCCAGGAGATCCACGAGAGTTTCCTGGTTGCCGGGGCGGATTGTGTCGAGACGGACAGCTTTGGCGCCAGCAAGTTGACGCTCGGGGAGTTTGATCTCTCCGACCAGACGCGTTCGCTGAACAAAATGGCCGCGGAGATCGCGCGGGCGGCGTGCGACAAGCACAGCACCACCGACAAGCCCCGGTTCGTCCTCGGCAGCATGGGGCCGGGCACCAAGCTCATCACACTGGGCAACACCGTGTGGGAGGAGATGCTGCCCAGTTATGCCGAGCAGGCGCGGGGTCTGCTCGACGGTGGAGTCGATGCCTTCTTGGTCGAGACGTGCCAGGACCTGCTGCAGGTCAAGTGTGCGGTCAACGCGATCCTGACCGCCCTGGCCGAGCGCGGCAAGACGCCCGCAGATGTGCCCATCATGGTCAGCGTAACGATCGAAACCACCGGCACGATGCTCCTGGGCACCAGCATCGAGGCCGCTGCGTCGGCGCTCCGCGCCTTTCCGATCATGAGCCTCGGGCTGAACTGCGCGACAGGACCGGCTGAGATGGCCGAGCATGTGCAGTACCTGGGCAAGCACTGGGGCGCTGGCAGCCGCGGCGGCAAGCAGCTCGTCAGCGTCGTGCCCAACGCCGGGTTACCTGTGCTGCTCAACGGGAGGACCGAGTACCCGCTGGGGCCACAGCCCTTTGTCGAGGCGATGGTAAGGTTTGTTGAGCAGAGCGGCGCGAGCCTGGTGGGCGGTTGCTGTGGCACAACGCCCGAGCACATCCGCCTGCTGGCCCAGGCCGTGGGTGGGCGTGAGATTGGTCAACGAGCAACCACCGGCGTGGGAGCAGGGCCGGCCGTGCTGTGGCCAGCCAAAGAAGAACCCCCAGCCGGGATTACGAGCCTCTATTCCCCGACGGACTACCGCCAGGACAACTCGATGCTGATCATCGGCGAGCGGATGAACGCCAGCGGCAGCCGAAAGTTCAAGCAGTTGCTCGAAGCGGAGGACTGGGACGGGATCGTGAGCCTCGCACGCGAGCAGGTGCGGCACGACTCGGCCCACGTGCTGGACGTGAACGTTGACTACGCCGGGCGCGACAACGCCCGCGACATGGCCGAGGTCGTCAAGCGCGTTGTTCGGCAAGTCGACGTGCCGTTGATGCTCGACAGCACGCAGCTCAAGACTCTCGAGGCCGGCCTCCGCCACGCGCCGGGCAAGTGCATCATCAACTCGGCGAACTTCGAGGAGGGTGAGCACAAGTTTGACGAGGCCTGCCGGCTCGCCCGCACCTATGGAGCGGCACTGGTCATCGGCTCGATCGATGAGGACAAACAAGCGAGCATGGCCCGCACCGCGGCACGCAAACTCGCCATCGCCCAGCGCGCCTACGACCGCGCCACAACAGTTCACGGCATCACGCCGGCGGACCTCATCTTCGACCCCTTGGTCCTGCCCATTAGCACGGGCATGGCCAGCGACCGGCGCAGCGGGCTGGAGACGATCCAGGGCGTGCGCGCCATTGCCCGTGCGCTGCCGGGGTGCCAGACAACCGTCGGGCTGAGCAACGTGAGTTTCGGGCTCAAAAACCAGGCCCGTGTGGTGCTCAACTCGGCCTTCCTGCACGAGCTGCAAGAGGCCGGGCTGACCAGCGCGATCCTGCACTTTTCTAAAATCCTCCCCAAGAACAAGATTCCGCAACAGCAGTGGGACGCGGCACTGGACCTGATCTATGACCGGCGCGACGCCAGCGCCGGCGGCACAGGCCTGCCGGCGGGGATGACCGATGCCGGCTTCGACCCGCTGGCCAGGTTCATCGATCTGTTCAAAGACGCGGCCACCGGCGAGCAGGTCCAGCGTGCGAGCAAGGAACTCACGCTCGAGGAAAAACTCCAGAGCCACATCGTCGACGGCGAGAAGGAAGGCCTGGCCGGCACGCTCACAACCGCGATGGAGAAGTACGCCCCGCTTGAGATCATCAACGACCACCTGCTGGCGGGTATGAAGACGGTTGGCGAGCTCTTCGGGTCGGGGCAGATGCAGTTGCCCTTTGTGCTCCAGAGTGCCGAGGTGATGAAGATGGCCGTGGCCCACCTGCAACCGTTTATGGAAAAGAGCCACGGGCAGAGCAAAGGGGCGATCGTGCTGGCAACGGTCAAGGGGGACGTGCACGACCTCGGCCAGAACCTGGTGGACATCCTCCTGAGCAACACCGGGTACACCGTGCACAACATCGGCATCAAGCAGCCGATCGCCGACATCGCACGCGCGTGGCAAGAGACCGGCGCCGACGCCATCGGCATGAGCGGCCTGCTGGTCAAGAGCGTAACGGTGATGGAAGAAAACCTGCACGAACTCAACAACCTGGGCATCAACGTGCCGGTGCTGCTCGGCGGGGCGGCGCTGACACGCCACTACTGCGAGGGGCACCTGCGCGGCATCTACAAGGGCGAGGTTTTCTACGGCAAGGACGCCTTCGAGGGCCTGCGCACCATGGACATGATCAAGGCCGGCGCCACCGCCACGCTCGCGCAGGAGATCAACACCCGCACCAGCAAACGCACCGCAGCAGAAGAAACGATCGCACGCTCCAAGGCCGACACCGCCCAACGCATCGAGGCCTTCGAGGCCGGCAAGCGGTCGGGCACGCAGACGGCCGAGGTTGCCGTCGTCAGGAGCGATGTGCGACAGGACGTGGACGTGCCCAAGGCACCGTTCTGGGGCTCGCGCGTTGTCGCGGATATCGACCTGGACCTGGTCTACCCGTTTATCAACAAGGTCGCCCTCTACCGCGGGCAGTGGCAGTTCAAGCAAGGGTCCCTCAGCGACGAGGAGTTTGAAGATCAGATCGAAGAAACCGTCGGCCCGATCTTCGCACGCCTGAAGGCCCGGTGCAAACAAGAGCGCATCCTCCGCCCCGCGGTCGTCTATGGCTACTACCCCTGCAACAGCCAGGGCAACGACCTGGTCATCTACGACCCCGACGACCACGGCCGCGAGATCGAACGCTTCACCTTCCCCCGGCAAAGCGGGCGCAAACGCCTGTGCATCAGCGACTACTTCCGCGATATCAACAGCGGCCAGCGCGACGTGCTGGGCCTGCACTGCGTAACGGTGGGCAAAGAGGCTTCGGCCGCGGCACAGAAACTCTACCAGGCCAATGCCTACAGCGAGTATCTCTACCTCCACGGCATCGGCGTCGAAACCGCCGAGGCGCTGGCCGAGATGTGGCACAAACGCATGCGACAAGAACTCGGCATCGCCAACGACGACTCACCACGCCTCCGAGACCTCTTCACGCAGAAGTACCGCGGCTCCCGCTACAGCTTCGGCTACCCCGCCTGCCCAGACATGAGCGACCAGGACAAACTCTTCCGCCTCCTAGACCCCTCACGCATCGGGTGCGAACTGACAGAAAACTGGCAGATCGACCCCGAGCAGAGCACCAGCGCCATCATCGTCCATCACCCCCAGGCGAAGTACTTCAACGTGTAAGCCTCGTGTGAGCCAGATCAACACGGCTACCTATCTCGAACCCCTCCCCCGATGGCAGGGGCAGGGTCGGGGTTAACTACTTGGCCGTCTAAACTTTATAACGATTGGGATTACAGTCGCAAGGGCACTCAAGCGCATCGCGCCCAACCCCGCTTGCGAATCAACCCTTCATCAGCTCGAGCCCCAACGCCACGGCATCGGGCAGCGCATCAACCGCCTTGTCCCAATCAACAGCCGCGGCCGTCAGGTCCGCCAACCGCGCATCCGTCGCCGGCGAGGCCCCGACGACCGGGCGCGAACGCCACGCCCCTTTGGCCAGCGCGTCCTCGGTCCCCTCACTGAGCAGCACCTCGGCTAGGGCCTGCGCACCCGCCGGGTTTGGCCCACCGGCAAGCACCGCCACCGTCCCCGGGGTCATCAACGCCGGGCCGGCCTCAGCCGAGGGATCAAACGCCGGCGTGAAGGCGTCGATCGGCCACCTGTTCGCCTGCCCGCTGACGAGGTCGTCAAAGTCCGTCAACCCCAGCGCGGCCTCACCCATCGCCACCGCGCGCACAACCGCAGAGTTCCCATCCACAACGCGGTACTTCACCCCGGCAAAGAGCTCGGCGAAGGCGTCCCGACCCAGCCGTGCATACAACGCGGCAACGTGCCCGCGCGTGGTCCCAAAGGAAGGGTTGGCGATGGCAAAGACCACAGGCTTGACGCTCTTGGAGCCCCTGGCCAAGTCCAAGGCACCTACCAGCGAGCGCGGGCGTGTGGCTGCATCAAACTGCGCAGTGTTGTAGACGACCACGCGCGGGCGATCGGCCAGCGGGAACCACCTCCCACCCGGGTCGCGGGGGACCGCGCCGGCATACCGGGTCAGCACCGCCGGGGCCGTCACCGGCGCCAGCAGCCCGGCACGGGCGAGCTGGATCGTCCCAACGATCTCACCAGACCACCAAACGTCGGCCTTCGGCGCGCTCTTCTCCGCCTGCAAACGCGCGAGTAACCCGGTGGTCTTGGTCGCCTCGCTATCCGTCAGCGTCTTGACCTCCCACGGCAGGATCAGTCCCTTGACAATCGGCTCAAGCACCGCCGGGTCGATGCTGCTGTAGAGCGTAACGGGCGCACTGCCCAACCTGCGCCGGCACGCTTGCAAGAGCGTGCCGGCGGCGCCGGCGGCGGCGATGGCAAGGAGTGTGCGTCTGTGCATGGGTGTAGGTCCGCTTGTACCCCGACGGGTTGAAGGGGCAAGTGCCAAAGCAAACCGCACCCCTGCCCCTGCCCTCGGGGGAGGGGTTCACTTTGGCGACGGTGCGGGTGTTGGTGCCGGTGCAGGTTGCAACGCGAACGGGGCGAGCAGCTTGCCGCTCGCCTCGGGGGGGATCCCCTTGAGCGCATTTGTCAGCGCGGCGACCTTGGCGTTCTGGTCGCTGCCCGCCATCGTGGACTTGAGTTCCCCGGCGTTGGGCCAGGTGGTAACGTCCTGGAGTTTGGGCCAGTTGGCAACGAGCTGGTCAAGCAGCCGGCGCATCGATGTGTTGAACTCAGCCGAGACGAGCTTGATCTGCGTGCGCGACGCCATGAGCATCGTCTTGTTCAGGTCTCCATCGGCGACCTTCTTTGACTCCTCGGCCAGGGCCTGGCGATAGGCCGTGGTCCCCGCGCTGATCGCGTCGAGCTGGTTGGTGCTGAAGATCCCCGATCCGCGGAGCGCCTCCAGCGGCGCCGGCGAAAGCCCGAACGACTTGAACATCGCCGGGAACCCCGCCATCTGGTTGATGTCCATGGTGTCGGCACCGGGCAACTTGGAGAACAACTCCAACGCCAGAGCCGGGTTGGCGATGATCATCGCGTCCATCTTCGCCTGCCGGTCGTTGATCAACGCGGCGAGCTGGGCCGTCTTGGCCGGGTCCAGACCGATCACCCTGGCCGCGGCAAACTCAGGCGGCTCGGCCAGCACGACGATCTTCCCGTCCGCCCCCGTCTTGACCAGGTTCGGCGTCGGGGTCGGAGGTTGCACCACCGGAGCCGGTGCCGGTGGTGGCGGGGGCGGAGGCGTGTATTCCGGCAGCGGCGCCGGCGCGGGTGGAACGGGTGTGATCACCTGCCCACCTGCGATCGAGGTGGTCAGGCCGAGGGCAACTACGAGCACGCTTGTGCGCATGAATGGCTCCAAATGAGTGCGGGTCTATCGGGTCCGGTTCAAACGTACAAGAGTGTAGATCGGCCAGACCGCGGTGGGTGGGGCCGTGCGGGTTGGATGCCCGCAACATTGGTGGAAGAAATTGTACCACTGAGGCACCGAGGCACAGACAATACAGGGACTGGGTAAGACTCGAAGACCAAAATCCCAGTCTTTCTCGGTGCCTCAGTGCCTCTGTGGTTACATGCCTTTACCAAGCCGGTCATGGGGATGCACGCTTCCCCCCGGCTGCTGTTGGTTTGCCTCGCCCTGCTGCAGCGCCCGCGTCATGGCCAGTTCATGCAGCGGGACGCTCGCGTGGTCCAGTGCCTCCTTCGCCCGCATCAACTCGTCGGCAGCGACGGCTTCCCAATCACCACGCGCCCGCTCCAACAGCGCGCTCAGCGTTGCGATGGCACCCTCGATCCTCCCCCTCGGTTCACTGGCAAGGCCCGCGCCATAGCGCCCCAACTGTGTTCGCACCCACCCCAGGTCGAGCGCACCCGTGGCAATCAGGTCCGCGATCCGGTGCCGGGCCATGTCCTGCCGCGCCATCGCGAAACTCTCGCGCTCGATCCGCTCGACCTCCTGCCGAGTCAGCCCGTGATTCGGCACGATCTGCACGTCCAGCCGGCGCCCCGACCGCTGCTCAAGAGCACAGACGCCCAGAATGCCGTTGGCATCCACACGGAACTCCACACGCAACTGCGGCAACCCCGCGGGCATCGCGGGGATGCCACCAAGGTGGTACACCCCCAGCGACCGGCAGTCCCCGGCCATCTCACGCTCACCTTGCACGATGTTCAACCTGATCGACCCTTGATTATCCACCTGCGTGCTGAACATCTCGTGCGCCTCGGCGGGCACGGGGGCATTTCGCATGATGATCTTGGCAACCCCACCCCCAGCCGTCTCTAGCCCAAGGCTCAGGGGGATCACGTCCAGCAGCATCGCGCCCGTCGTCGCGCCGCTCAGGATCGACGCCTGCACCGCCGCCCCGAGCGCCACCGCCTCGTCGGGGTCAATCGCCGTGTACGGCTCGATCTTGAAGTGCTCACGCACCCTCCGCCGAACCACCGGCATACGCGTGCTGCCGCCAACAAGGATCACCGCGTCGATCCCATCGCCCTCCATCCGCACCCTCGCATCGCGCACCGCACGCCCGCACGCGGCGATCGTCCGCTCAATCAACGGCCCGGCCAACGCCTCCAGCACCGCACGCGTGAGCGTTACACGCAGCGGCGCGCCCGAACACTCGGGCAAGGCCCGCGCAAGATCAATCTCCACCTCATCATCCTTGCTCAACTCGATCTTCGCACCCTCGGCCAGCGCCAACAGCGCCCGCCGCTGCCCGTCACTGGGCACCGGCAGCCCCGGGCGCAGCGCCTGCAACTGCCCGGCAAGCCAGCCGACGATCGCAAAGTCGATGTCGTCTCCGCCCAGGTGCGTGTCCCCCGCCGTTGCCAGCACCTCAAAGGCATCGGCCCCCGGCGATGCCGCCGTCGCTCCTACCCCGGGCGTCAGCCGCAGCACCGAGACGTCAAACGTCCCGCCACCAAGGTCATAGACCACGATTGTCTGCGCCGGCGCGCCCGCACGCAGGCCCAGGCCATACGCCAGCGCCGCCGCGGTCGGCTCGGCGATCAGGCGCACCGCCTCCAGCCCTGCCAATCGCGCCGCGTCGCGCGTCGCCTGGCGCTGGGCGTCGTCGAAGTATGCCGGGACCGTGATGACCGCACGCCCGACCTGCACCCCCAGCGCCGCCGATGCCTGCGCCCGCAACGCACGCAGGATGTGTGCCGAGACCTCCTGCGGCGAGACCAGCCGGCCGTCGGATAACTGCACCCGCGCCGTCTGCCCAGGCCCCTGCACAACCTTGTAACTCAGATAAGGCAAGTCCCCCTGCGCGTCCTCAAGCCCACGCCCCATCAGCCGTTTGACGCTGGCGATCGTCCCCCGCGGGTGCTCTGCGGCCTGGGCCTTGGCCAACGCCCCGACGACGACACCCGCATCATCGATCCGCACAACCGACGGGACCAGGTGCCCGCCATCGGCAGCCGGCAAGATCCTCGGCAGATCGGCCGGCCCCGGCCACGCCGACACCCCCACCAGCGAGTTGGTCGTCCCAAGGTCAATCCCAATAATCGGATCAGTAGCCACGCTTACAGCCTATCGGGGGTCTTACTCAGAGGCCACAGAGAAGAGACACACTACCTTCCTACAACCAAGCCACCAGCACGCTTGCGAGCAAAATCAGCCCGACCACGCCGGTGATGAAGACTTTGATGATCGTCGCGGCGGTGCGCCCGATCGCCGCGCCTGTTGCCGCGTGCAGAGCCTGGCCCGTGGGGCGTTGTTTGTAGAGCACCTCGGTGGCGAACGTTGCCAGGGCCGAGCCCAGGATCGCGCCCAGGATCGTCCCGACGATCGGGATGGGGATCACAAACGTCCCCAGCACCGCGCCGGCCAGCCCCCCAACGATCGAAGCAACGGCCCCGGCCTGGCTCCCCCCAAACCTGCTCGTGCCCGCGGCAGACGCCAACGCCTCGATCAACTCCCCCGCAATCGCCAGCACCAGGCAGACGGCCAAGGTCCAGGGCCCGATCAGCTCGGGCATCCAGAGCAACTTGACCAGCACCGCCGTGAGCAGCATCAGCCACACGCCCGGCAGTGTCAGCAGCGCCAAAACCATCCCCAGGCAAACCGCCAGCCCCACAACCAACCCCGCGGCGATCTCTTGCCATTGCATGCGTCGATTGTTGACCCCCCCGATGCACGCCGCCGCTGTGCAGGTTCATACGATCTGCCCATGAACACCAACGCCAAGACAAGCCCCACGACAGGCACGCACTTTGACACCCGCACCGACGCCCTCTTTGACCAGCTCCGCCAGCAAGGCTTATGGAAGCACCTGCGCGTCCTCGGCTCGCCCATGGATGCACGCGTCAAGATCCGCCAGGGCGACGGCTCCTTCCGCGACACGCTCTGCTTCTGCTCCAACAACTACCTCGGCCTGGCCAACCACCCAGAGGTCATCGAGGCCGGGATCAAGGCCCTGCGCGACTACGGCGCGGGCACCGCCAGCGTCCGCTTCATCTGCGGCACGTTCACCCCCCACGAAGCCCTCGAAGCCCACATCGCACGCTACATGGGCACCCAGGCCAGCTACACCTTCGTCAGCGCCTGGACGGCCAACGAGGCCCTCTTCCCCACCCTCTGCGAGCCGGGGGACATCATCATCAGCGATGAACTCAACCACGCCTGCATCATCGACAGCATCCGCCTGGCGGCGACGATCAAAAAAGGTGTCCTCAAGGCCGTCTACCGCAACAACACACTCACGGGTGACAAAAGCCTGCAATCGGCCCTCCAAGCCGCACGCGCCAACAAGGATGTAACCGGCCAAATCTGGGTCGTTACCGACGGCGTCTTCAGCATGGAAGGCTCCATTGCCGACCTGCCTGCGATGCGGAAACTCTGCGACCAGCACGGCGCAATGCTCGTCGTTGACGACAGCCACGGCCACGGCGTCATGGGCCACCTCGGGCGAGGCACACACGAGCACTGGGGCATGATCGACCAACTCGATCCCCAGACGGGCCAAAGCACCAACGCCCAACCCCTTCACGGACGCGTCGACCTCTTCACCGGCACACTCGGCAAAGCGCTCGGCGGCGGCGCTGGGGGGTTCGTCGCCGGCTCCCAACGCGCCATCGACCTGCTCATCCAACGCGGCCGACCAACCCTCTTCAGCAACGCCCTGCCCGTAACCATTACCTGCTCGGCACACAAAGCCATCGAGATCGTCCTCCGCGAGCCCCAACGCGTCCAGCGCCTGCGCGATAACGTCGCCTATGCACGCACACGCCTCAAAGACGCCGGCTTTGACGTCCTGCCCAGCCCCACGGCCATCTGCCCCATCATCGTCCACGACACCGCTCGCGCCATCTCCATGAGCCAAAGACTCCTCGAACTCGGCGTCTTTGTCATCGGCTTTGGCTACCCCGTCGTCCCCGAGGGGCACGCCCGCCTGCGCTGCCAGATCAGCGCCGCGCACACCACGGGAGACATCGATGAACTCGTCGCGGCCCTCAAAAAGTTGTAGCCCACGCGGGCACGCGCGCACGCTTTGCTAGTATCCACCCACATGTCCATGGGCTTACCCAACCCAATCCCCGCCCTTCTGCTCTGCCCGGCACTGCTGGGCCTGGCCGCTGGACTGTGCGCGTGCTCCAACGGGCCGAACGGGCACGGAAGGCTCAACGGCGGCACGATCCCTGCCGACTTGCGCCTCCCCGATGCACAGGCCGTCGTCGACTCCTTCGCACCCGTGGGCCTGCGCATACACCCACTCTCCCGCATCGAGCCCGACGCCCCCGGCGGCCCTCGACTGGTCGTCTGTGCCGAGTTGCTCGACAGCTCGGGCCTGGGCGTCAACTGGCCCGGGGTCGTCGGCATCGTCGCCGGCAGCGGCCCGGGGGCCTTCTCCGGCTGGTTGGATATCACCACCCCGCACGCCAACGCCATGCTCTACGACAGCCTCACTCGCACCTATGTCCTCTCGATCTCGGCTGACGCACAAACCCAGGCCAACCTCGACTCCCAACCCGGTCAGCGGCTCCCCCTCACCCCCGGGCGCGACGTGCCCGTGCGCGTAACTTGGCAGGTCGCAGGCCTTTGCCGAGAATTGTCCGCCTCGGGCATCGTCCCCTGGCCCAGTGCACAGAATCAACCTCCCAAATGATCGCGCTAGCCCCCCCATGACACTGCCGATGATGGGAACGATCACCTGCGTCGTCATCGAGTGCACCCCCCTGAGCGTGCACGGCGACACCTACTTTGACCTGCTCGTGCAGACCAGCGTCCAGCACCACGCCGGGGGCACCGTCGGCACACGCCTGCGCGTCCCCCTGCACCTCTGCTCGGCTCTGCCCGCCGGTCGCCCCAGCGCGGGACAGGTGCTGGCGGTGCAACTGCTGCTGGGCCAGGTCGCGGGCCTGGCCCTTGCCCCTACCATCGGGGATGAGCGATAAACGCCTGCAACTGGCGGTGGACCTGACGCAAATCCCAACCGCCGCGGGGCGCGAGGGGCGCGTCCTCGCCTTCATCGACGCCTGGCTGGCTGCACGCGCCGGTCTGCGCAAAAGCACCGACAAAGCCGGCAATGTCGTCATCACACTCGCCCCGACCAGCAAGCGTCCCAAGCCAGGCAAACCCCTGTTCATCACCGCCCACTTAGACCACCCCGCCTTTGTCGTCGAGCGCATCGTCGCCCCCGGCGTCCTAGAGCTCTCCTTCCGTGGCGGCGTCATGGACGCCTTCTTCGAGCTCGCGCCCATCACACTGCACACCGCACAAGGGCCAGTCTCGGCCACCCTCACCGGCCCGGCGGATACCGAAACGCCCGCCGGCAAGCACTACCTGGCCGAACTCGACGACTCGGCCGGCCTGGTCCCCTGCGAGCCAGCAGTGGGGGATGTTGCGACCTGGCGGCTGCCCCCTGCACAGATCGACGGCGCAGGCCTCCTGCACACCCACGCCTGCGACGACCTGACGGGCGTGGCAGCCGCACTCTGCGCGATCGAGGAACTCTCCGTGCGAAAGGCCGCGGGCGAAAAGATCGGCGACGTGCGCGTCCTGCTCACGCGCGCCGAAGAGATCGGGTTCATCGGCGCCATCGCCGCGTGCAGGCTCAAGACGATGCCCAAAGGCTCGCGCGTGCTGGCACTTGAGAACAGCCGGTCCTTTGCCGACAGCCCCCTCGGCGGGGGCCCGATCGTCCGCGTCGGCGACCGCATCAGCATCTTCACACCCTGGCTCACCGACGCCTGTGCCGCACGGGCCGAGCAAATCTTCGGCGGCCCCGCCATCCCCAAGGCCAGCCAAGCCAAGGGCACAACAAAACGCCCCTGGCAACGCAAACTCATGGCCGGCGGCGCGTGCGAGGCGAGTGTCTACTGCCGATCCGGGTATGAGGCCACCTGCCTCTGCCTCCCGCTGGGCAACTACCACAACATGCCACACCTGACAGAACTGCAAGCGGGCACCTACGACCGGCACAAGTTCGGCCCACCACGCTGCGAGCGCGAGTTCATCCACACCGGCGATTACCTCGGCCTCATCGACCTGCTCGTCGCCCTCGGCGTCCACCTGCCCGAGCCGGACACCCAATCCGCCCTCTTTGACGACCTGTATCAGCGCAAGGCGTATGTGCTCGGCGAACGCCCAGGCGGACCCCACAAGCCCAAAGCCCAGCCCAAGACCAAAGCAAAGACCAAAGCACGCCTGGGAGGGTCGGTGGGGCGTCGGGCGCGTCGATAACCCTGCCCCCGTCGGCACACTCATCGGGCAGCTTGGACTCTTCGGCAACCTCGCCGCCGCCGTCATCGATCTTGACACCGGCTCGGCTAGCCTGAGCGAAAAGGCCCGCACCACGCAACACGCTCGCCTGCCGTGCGCCGCTGCAATCAGTCGGCCTGCCTCCTCAACCCCCACGCCCGCGCAGCCACGCCAGCTCCGGCACACGCAGCCCCACGCACATCCCCCCATACACGGCCAGCCCCACCCCCGCCGCCACCCCCAGCCGCAACGCATGCTCACGCCACAACACCACCGCGGGCCAAACCTGCAGCACGCCCCAGACGCACACACCCATCGCCAGCACCATCCCAGCCGTGCGAGCCATCGCCATGCGCGTCGGCCCATCAAGGATCGCCCCGGCGTGCAACTTCCGCCCTGCCAGAACCAGCAGCACGAACGTCTGGATCACCTGGCTGATGGCCGTCGCCCACGCCAGCCCCGCCTCGCGCAGCGGCCAGATGAGCGTCAAGTTCAGCCCCACGCTCACAAGCACCATCACGATCGCCACACGCATGGGCGTGCGCGTGTCCTTGCGTGCATAAAACCCGCGCGTCAGCACGTGGTTGAGCGAGTACGCCCACACCGCTGTGCTAAAGCCCAGCAGCACACTGCTCGCCCGTGCAACCCCCTCGGCTGAAAATCCACCCTTGCCCCCGGCGAACATGACAAAGACCAGGTCGTGCCGCACCAGCGCCAGCCCCACGCTCGCCGGCAGGCCGATCAGCAGCGACAGCCGCAGCCCACGCCGAAGCACCTCGATAAACCTCCCCGGATCATCGGCCGCTCGGGCCATCAGCGGGAACGCCGCCGTTGCCACGGCGATCCCAAAGACCCCCAGCGGGAACTGGTACAGCCTGCTCGTCAGGCTGATAATCGCGTTGCTCCCCTCATCCAGCGGCACCGGACGCCCAAACATCGTCGGCCCGATCCAGATCGGCCACATCGCGATGACCGTGTCGATCAACGTGCTCAGCTGCAGCGTCCCCAGCCCGATCATCACCGGGACAAACGTCCGCAGCATGCGACCGGCCGTGGCGCGCGCGCGGGCGTCATGCCGGGACCAAGCTACTTCCTTCCGCAGCATCCACCAGAACGTCGCCGCCTGGGTAACGCCCGAGAGCACCGTCGCCACGCCGAGCGCATAGGCGATCGTCGCGTCCCCACGCCCACCAACAAGGACAAAGTACAACCCCGTAACGATGATGAACGCGTTGAGAAGAATCGGCCCGCTCGCCGCCGCCGCGAAGCGGTTGTGCACCTGCAGCATCCCGGCCAGGATCGCCGCCAGGCAGATCATCGGCATAAATGGGAGCATCACCATCAGCAGCGTGATGGACAACCTCCGCTCGGCATCGCCCGGCACAAAGATCAGCACCATCAGCAGCCCAACCTCGATGACCGCCGTGAGCACGCCCGTGGCCAGCCCAAGCCAGCGCAGCGTCAGCGAGGCGAGTTGGCCCGCCAGCGGTGCATCGTGCTTGTGGGCCTGTGCATACTCCGGGACGAACGCTGCCGAGAGGGCACCCTCGCCAAAGAGCCGCCGAAACATGTTCGGCACCGCAAACGCCGCGGCAAACGCCGAGCCAATCGCCGTGTCCCCGAAGATGCGCCCGATGAGCACATCGCGAACCATCCCAAAGACGCGCGAGCCGAGGGTTACCAAGCCTGTCGCGCGCACAGCCCGGCCGAGCGTCTGGGTTTCAGGGTGGGCCCGGGTGGTACTTGCAGGGGCTTCAGGCACGGCCGGAAGATAGCACCCCAGCCTCGGGCACCCCAGCCTTGGGTACCCCGGACCTCCGGGCCGGGAGTGTTTGAATACGCCCGCCTCGGAGATGCGGGGTACCCGAGGCAAACACTCCCGGCCCGGAGGTCCGGGCTACACAAACGCGGGCACCCATCTACTCAAAGTACTCCGCCCACGTGCTGGCAGTCTCCGTCACACGCACCCGCTCCACCCGCAACCCCGGCGGGAACCGATACGTCAACGAATCCTCATCCGTATACACCCTCCCCGCAACAACCTCCCCCCGCAGCAGGTCATAAATATCCTTCGCCATCACCTCCGTCGTCGGGTCCAACCCCTGATAGACCACCAACCGCTGCTCCCAGGCCTGCAACTTCCCCAGCATCGGGTCCCCGCTGTTGACCGCCAACGCATGGTCCAAACGGTTGATGTGCGCAAGAACTGCGAGCTTCAACGCCTTGAAATCACACACCATGTCCCCAGGCCCCAGACCCTCGGCCAGCAGCACCACATCAATCCTTCGGCTGTGCCCGTGCGGATACCGGCACTGCCCGGGGTGCTTGCTGAGCATGTGCCCAGATTCAACGGTAAACGATTTGCAGACGCGGTAGGGCATGGGCCTGGATTGTTGCCACCACCCCGACGCCCGGCCTTGGAACAGATTTCACCCCATTCGGACCCCGTTTGGTTGAAACCAAATCCCACCGGCCCGATAGACGAGGTGTCTAGTCTTGCCCGAGACCACGCGCCCATCTCCTGTGTCGGGTACTGGGCGTGTGTCTGGAAAAGGACCCCTCAATGAACTGTCGAATGCTCCTGCCCACCACCCTCCTGCTCGCACTCGCCTCAGGCTCGGCTCTCGCCCTCCCGCCGATCATGGACCGCGTCCCGGCCGGGAACCCCGCCGTCATTGTCGTCCCCAACCTCGAGCAACTCGGCACCGACGCGGGCAAAGTCGGCACCTGGACCGGCACACCCGAGGCCACCGACCCCTACATGCTCCTCAACCAGTTCCCGGGCATGGGCAAGATCGACCGCAAAGGCCCCCTCGCCGTCGTCATCACCGACCTCGGCGGCCCGGGCGACAAGGCCGCAGCCAAAAAAGGTGAGTTGATCGAGCCGACCCTGCCCAAGGGCGCACTGCTCTTCCAGGCCGACTACGACGCCTTCGTCAAGACCGTCGGCGGCAAGCCCACCGCCGGCATCGACCCCGTCACCATCGATAACAAAGAGATGTTCACCAAAAAGATCGACGGCGGCCTCGTCGCCCTCTCGACCGACAAGGGCATCCTCGAAACACTCAACTTCGCCCCAGGCCAACTCCCCGCCCACACCAAGGCCCTGGGCGCACGCGCCAGCGCCGTCGCCGACACCAGCGACCTGACCATCATGGTCGATGTCCTCAAGGCCCGCCCCCTCATCGACGAGGGCCTCAAGAACATGGAGGAGCAAGTCGAGGACATGGCCGCCATGGGCGGGCAGGAACCCAACACCGCCGCCGTCAAGTGGTTCATGGACAACGTCCTCAACGACGCAACGATGGCCACCTTCGCCCTCGACCTCTCCGACGCCGGCGTCGGGCTGCACATGATCTCGGCGTTCAAGGCCGACTCGCCGATGTCCAAGATCGCCTCCCTCAAGGGGGCCGCCCCGGGTCTGACGGCACGCCTGCCGATGGGGCCGTACCTCCTGGCCATGGGCCTGGACCTGAGCAGCCCCGAACTCCGCAAACTCCTCGGGCAGATCCCGCAAAACGAGACCGCGCCGGGCGCCAAGGTCAATGCCGCCAGCAACAAACTCATGCTCGAAAAGACCACCGGCAGCGCGGCGGTCATCGGTGTTAACCCCGGCGGGGCCATGGCGGGCGTCCTGGCGCGCACCTTCTCCTTCTCGCTCACAACCGAACCCAACGCCTATGTCGACTTCATGCGCACCGCCATGACCGAGGCTTACGAGCAGGACAACATCGGCAAGGCCATCTTCACACCCAACGCCGCCGATATCGACGGCACCAAGGTCGAAAGCTACACCTTCAAACTCACCCCCAACCCCGACATCCCACCGCAGATGATGAACATCCTCTTTGGCATGTCCGGCGGGCCCACCGGGTACATTGCCCCCATGGAAGGCGCCGTCGCAACCACCATTGGCAAAAGCAGCGAGATGATGCGCGCAGGCATGCTCGCCTTCAGCAAAGGGGAGGGCACCTTCGCCAAAGATAAGCCCATGGCCTCCACCGCCGAACTGCTCCCCAAGGACCGCCTCGCCGAGGTCTTCGTCGGCGTCAAAGGAATCCTCGACACCGCCCTGCCGACCGTCGCGATGTTCACCGGCATGCCCCTGAACGTGCAGATACCCGACGACCTCCCCCCAGTCGGCCTGGCCATCGCACCGGCCAACGGCTCGATGCAGGCCTCGATCGTCATCCCCGCCGCCGTCATCAAGGCCGGCAGCAGCGTCTCCAAGGCCTTACGCGATGCCCAAGAGGATCAAGACAAGCAGCAAGAAGAGCCGATGGAGCCCGACCAGAAACGCGACTCAGGCAAGCCCAAGTTCTAAGCCCACACGCCGCTCACACCTTCCACGCCTGCACCCCAGGCCTTTCCCCCATCCCCGGCATCCGCCGGGGATGGGGCTTTTCGTTTTCTGGCCGAGTGCACCCGTGTGCCGATAGAGCAAGATGATCCCCACGCTCCAGCAGCTCCGGCACGCTCGCGTGCCCGTGGACTACTCCTCGCGCTACGGCCTCCTCGGCCGCTTCGGCGTCGAGGTCGCCGGGGCCTTCCTCCGCGCGGGCATGACCGTCAACGCCGAGCGCATCGCCGATGGCGAGCGCGCCCTCGCCATCTTCTTCAACGTCCTGAGCACCGATGTCCACTCCCTCCTGAGCCGGGGCCTCCCACCCAGCGCACGACCCATACCCCTGGTCAACTGGCTCGTCGACAGCCCACTCGCCTTCGACACACGCCAGTGGGACCTCGCCTCACAAACCCCAGGCTACCGCCTGGCCACCACCAGCGACGAAGAAATACAACTCCTCAAACTCCGCTGGCCCACGATCCGCCACGGCTGCGTCCCCCACGGCGTCGACCCCGAGGCCCTCTGCGACCGCGACCAGATCACCCCCACCCACGCCGGCGCGGGCACCACACCACGCGATATCGACGTGCTCGTCACCGGCTCGATCGCCACACCCGCCGAACTCCTCGAACGCCGACAGGCCGTGCCACTGCGGATCGAGAAGAACGTCCACGACCTCGTCGCCCTCCGCCTTGAGCACCCCTCGCTTACCTTCACCAGTGCCTACGACCTGTCGATGCCCACGGGCCTAGCCGCGGCTGAGCACTGGAACCTCCTCAACGCCGTCTTCCGCACCAGCACGATGATGGTCAACGCCCGCCGCCGCATCGCCCTCGTCCGCGCGCTCCAGGGCCTCAACGTCGTGGTCTTGGGTGCGGGCGAGTGGGGCCCGCACTGCACCGGGACGGTCCGCCACGCCGGGAACGTCCCCTTTGACCAAATCCCTGCCTGGATCAAACGCGCCAAGGTAACCATCGCCCTCAACCCCCCGCAGTTCACGCACGCCATCAGCGAACGCCTCCTGCTCAGCCTCGCCGGTGGCGCCGCGACCATCACCGACGACCGCCTCCAAGTCCGGCGTTTATTCTGCGCCAGCACCAAGGGCACGCAGTCCACACTGCTGCGCACATTCGACGTTACACAACCATCCCAGGCCCGCGCCCACGCCGAGCAACTCCTGGCCGACCACGACGACCGCGCCCAGATGGCAACCCTCGCACGCGACGAGATCGCCGGCAAGCACCACTGGCAGCACCGCCTCCTCGGCATCGTCGCCCTGGCCGTCGATGCCATCCAGCAGACCACCCCGCCCAAGGACATCACGAACATCATCGTCGATGCCAAGCCCGCCGACCAGGCTGGCGTGGCGTAAGCCGCAGCCCGATCACCGATGCGCGTACATAAACTCTTCCTGGACGATCTTCCCATCCTTGATTGTGTAAACCCCCACCTCAGTCATCCGCACTTCTTCTCCCGATGCCCGGTCCTTGCAGTGCATCGCATACTTGACGGCAAAGCCCGTCGCCCCAACATACGGCCCCTCCGCCGTGCACCCGAGCACCTCCGTCTTGCTCATCCACCACGCCCACTTCTCTAGCACCGCCTTGGGCCCCACGTGCTGCATCCCGTCCCCCTCGATCGAACGCACCTTCTTGTCCCACGCCGACTTTATCCACTCGTCGGCCTTCCCCTGGTTAAAGAGCGAAACAAGCTTCCCCCCAATCTCCGCCGGCGACGCACCCTTGCCCGTGCTGACCTTTGCCGGCTTCTTGATGGCCTTCTTCTTGGCCGGCGCCTTCTTACCGCTCTTCTTTGCCGCTTTGCTCGACTTCTTTGCCATCTGTACGCTCCTGTGTGGGGGTGAAACCGGGTCTGTGGTCCTTCCACCGTATCGCCAGCGGGCGACTTTGGCAATACCCTCAATCATTCGCTACACCCCCTGCCTGCACCCTCGCCCACCCCGGACCCATGCCCGACCACTCCCTGCCACAACTCGAATGGTTCGAGGCACCCACTTCCCCCGAGCAAGGCCAGGGTCTGCGCTTCTCCTGCACACAATGCGGCAACTGCTGCTCCGGCCCCCCAGGCTTCGTCCTCGTTGACGACGATGAGGCCGCCACCCTTGCCACGCACCTGGGCCTGTCAATCCAGGCCTTCATCGAGCACTACACACACATCCTCCCAGAGGGCCGGTCGCTGACCGAACGCGCCGGCCCACGGGGCTATGACTGCATCTTCCTCGACCGCACAACCACCCCCGGCAAGGCCGTCTGCGGCATCTATACCCACAGGCCCAAGCAATGCCGAACCTGGCCCTTCTGGACCTCCATCCTGCACACCCCTCAGTCCTGGGCCCGCGCCAGCGCAACCTGCCCCGGCATCAACAAGGGCCCCCTCACACCCCCCGCCGAGATCAAACGCCAACGCGCGATCGTCCAGATGTAATACACGCACACCGTCCCCGCACCGAGTGGCCATTTCACAACCCTGTGCCACAGGCTTCCAGCCCGCGGCTACGGGTTTCGCAAACACCCTCTCAATAAGCACCCCGGCTGTCGCGTCTATACTTCCTGCCGCCGCGTAGGTGCCCCCCAAAGCACCAAGCCTATTGATGCTTGCAGGAGCTTTCCCATGCGTAAAGCCTTCACGCTCATCGAACTGCTCGTCGTCATCGGCATCATCTCCGTCCTGATGTCCCTGCTCCTGCCCGCCCTCGCCGGCGCGCGCGACTCCGCCCGCACCACCAAGTGCCTCGCCAACGTCCGCTCCCTCAACCAGTCCTTCACCGCCTACGCCATCGACTGGAAGGACACACTCCCCTATTGGTCCGCCTGGCAGGTCCACGGCAACCCCGAGACCGGCGAAGACACCCCAGGCCTCGGCTGGGCCGAGCAGCTCGAACCGGGCCTCTCCAGCCTCGAAGGCCTCAAGTGCCCCTCACGCATGATCCCCGAAACCAAGGTCGCCTACTTCATGCAGGCACGCTTCATCGCCTCCCTCACAGCCGGCGAGTTCTACCACAGCACACGCCTCCCCTCCGTCTTCTTCTCCAGCCAGTTCGTCCTCACCGGCGACACCACACTGCCCACCCTCATTGGCGGCGAGGGAAACATCCGCGAGACCGACAACTTCGACCCCGACGACGCACGCTGGCAAGCCGTCTTCTACCCCGGCGAAGTCCGCCGGCACAACAACCGCAAGAGCCGCCCCAACGCCGGCCTCGCCAACCTCGGCTTCCTCGACGGCCACGCCGCAGGCTTCGACCGCGACGACCCCGCCCTCACCACCTGGCACGGCAACCAGATGCAAGGCTGGGCCGACTTCTGCCCCGACCTGTTCAAACAATAAACCCTTCGCAGCAACCCCTCCCCCCCACCCAGGGGCAGCGGCGGGGTTGGCACAATTGCACAATTGCCAAATGTTCAAATCACCAAACAGTCAGTCCACATTTGTCAATTTGGCCATTTGACCACTTGGCAATTTCCCCCGCCCCGCGCTCAGCCGCAGCATCCGCTCCACCGCCACCAGCGCCCACTTCTTCGCCTCCGCGTGCACCGAAACCTCGTTGACCACCTTCCCCTTCGCTAGGTTGTCCAGCACCCACAACAAATGCGGCTGGTCAATACGGTACATCGTTGTACACAAACACTGACAATCACTCAACATCCGCACCTCCACCCCACGCCTGGCCGCCCCCCGCGCCAGCCGGCTGACCAGGTGCACCTCCGTCCCCACCGCCCACCTCGACCCCACCTCCGCCGAGTTGATCGTTTGGATGATGAACTCTGTCGAACCATCCAGGTCCGCCAGGTCCACCACCTCCTTGACGCACTCAGGGTGCACCAGCACACGCGTCTGCGCACCCTTGGCCAGCGACCGCTCCTCTTGGCGTATCTGCTCAACATGCTCGGGCCGAAAGAGTTTGTGCACCGAGCAGTGCCCCGCCCACAAGATCGTCTTGGCCCCGAGCAACTCCTTGGCGCTCATCCCCCCCAGCGCCTCACCCTTGGCCGCACGCCGCGGGTCGTAGAGCACCACCTCCTTATCAACATCCATCCCCAACTTCGCCGAGGTGTTCCGACCCAGGTGCTGGTCGGGCAAGAAGAGCACCTTGATCTGCTCCCCCTTGCCCACCGCCGCCGTCCCCCCGGCCAGCGCCCACTCGAGCACAAACCGCGCGTTGCTGCTCGTGCACACCGCCCCGCCACGCTCGCCGACAAACGCCTTGATCGCCGCCGTCGAGTTGATGTACGTTACCGGGATCACACGCCCACGCCAACCCTGGCTCTTCAGACTCGCCGTGATCGCCTCCCACGCAAGCACCGCCTCCTCATAGTCGGCCATGTCCGCCATCGAGCACCCCGCCGACATATCCGGCAAGATCACCCGCACCCCCTCAGGCGTGAGCATGTCGGCCGTCTCGGCCATGAAGTGCACCCCGCAAAAGACCACATACTCCGCCCCAGAATCAACCACCTGCGCCGCCGCCAACTGGCTCAGCTTCAGGCTGTCGCCCGTAAAGTCCGCGTGCGCGATCACCTCATCGCTCTGATAGTGGTGCCCAAGGATCACCAGCCGCTTGCCCAGTTCCTTCCGCCGGGCCGTGATCTTGACGCTCAACTCCGCAGGCGTCGCCTGGATATACGCATCGGCAAGTGCAGGCTGCCACAGCATCCCCAAGGCTAGCCAGCCCAACGCCCACCCACTGCCCAACCCACCCACGCCCTCCCCCCCGCAGCACGCGTAAACTCTCCACCTGCCGGGCCGACACCCCAACCAGACACCCAGGCAAACACCCCCGGCATCCCTCTTTCGGAAGGACCTCCTCTTGGCCAGTTCATCCCGGGCACGACTCGTCGTACCCCTGCTCCTCTTCGCTGTCGTCGCCATCGCCGCGCTCCTCTATCTCCTGCCTGCCAACGCACAAACTCCCCCCACACCCGCCGCCACCGCCGCCACCGCAAACGCGACCCCTGCCGCTCCCCCCACACAGCCCCCCACCCTCCCAACACCCTCCCCAACCACAGGCCCCTCTCTCTCCGCGCACCCGGCCAGCCCCACCGCCAAGCCCAACTACTCCGTCCTCACACACCCCCTCGAGCCCAACCTCCAAACCCTCGGCTCACTGCAAGAGCGCCCCGACCCCGACCAAGGCGCGCAGATGCTCATCACCTTCAACCCCGCCGGCGCAGGCATCGAAAGCCTCACCCTCGCACGCCACCACACCACCATCGCCACTGACTCCCCACGCGAGACCATCCAGCAGACCGAAAAACACCAACTCTTCGACAACGCCGGCAACCTCGTCAGCCAACGCGCCCTCGTCCCCCTGGCCGCGCTCGCCATCGAGATCGACGGCACCGTCGTCCCCCTCGCCGAGGACCTCACCGCCCAATCCCAAACCCTCTGGAAGCAAATCACCCCAGGCCAGTTCCAGGCCACCATCCTCAATGGCCTCACACCCGCGCTGCGCATCACCAGGCACTACACCCTCCCAGCGGGCGGCTACCACATCTTCCTCGAACAAACCGTTGAAAACCTCACGAGCCAAACCCTCACCGTCCGCTGGTTCCAGATGGGCCCAACAGACCTCCCCAAAGGCAAAGCAACCTACGGCGGCGACCTCCGCCGCGCACGCCTGGGCGTCATCCCAGGCCCCGCAACCAACCCCACGGGCCAGGCCGTCCTCGGCCGCAACTTCATCCCGCACGCCGACCTCATCACCAAACCCAACTGGCAAAACGGCCCCGTCTGGCCCGACCTCGTCCTCTTCCCACCACCCACACCCGAAGGCGCAACACAATCCCTCGCCTGGGTCGGCGCACAGAACCGCTACTTCGCCGTCACACTCCACGCCATCCCGGGCACCTCCCCCGCCCGCGCCGATATCCCCGGCAACGTCCCCGACATCCGCCTCAAAATCGCCGCTGCCGTCGACCGCGTCGTCCTCCCCCGAGGCGGCGCAGACCTCGCCCAAATCCAGGCCAACGCCGTCGCCGCACTCCGCCTGACCAGCCAGCCCGCCTCCATCGCGCCGGGCCAGTCGGCCAACTTCTCGACGGGCATCTTCGCCGGCCCTGTCAGCCGCAGTGTCCTGCAGAACGACCCGCAGGCCAAGGCCATCGGCCTGACCGACCAAGAGATCTACACCTTCGGCGGCCCCTGCGCCTTCTGCACCTTCCAGCCCGTCGCATCCTTCCTCCGCTGGTTCCTCGCCACGCTCCACGACTACTTCACCCGCGACTGGGCCTTGGCCATCATCCTCCTGGTCGTCTGCGTCCGAACCCTCTTGCACCCCATCACCAAGTGGAGCCAGATGAGCCTCAACCGCTTCGGCAAGCAGATGCAGAAACTCGCCCCGATGCAAAAGGCCCTCCAAGAAAAATACAAAGACGACCCCAAAAAACTCCGCGAAGAGACCGCCTCGCTCATGAAAGAGCAGAACGTCAACTACGCCGGCGCGCTCGGGTGCATCCCCATGTTCCTCCAGATGCCCATCTGGATCGCCCTCTACGCCATGATCTTCTTCAACTTCGACCTCCGACACCAGCCCGCCTTCTACGGCCTCTTCCAGCGCATCTCCGGCGGCTCCTGGAGCTTCCTGGCCGACCTTGCCGAGCCAGACCGCTTCATCTGGAGCCCCACCTGGACCGGCTTCACCGTCCCGCTCATGGGCCACATCGACTCCATCAACATCCTCCCCTTCATCCTCGGCGTCGTCTTCTTCATCCAGCAAAAATACCTCACCCCACCCAGCGCCACCCCACTCAGCCCCGAGATGCAAAGCCAGCAGAAGATCATCAAGGTCATGATGGTCGTCCTCTTCCCACTGATGATGTACAACGCACCCTCCGCACTCGCCCTCTACTTCATCACCAACAGCGCACTGGGCATCCTCGAAAGCAAGCACATCCGCAAGAAGTTCGAGGAAAAAGAAAAAGCCTTCGAAGAAGAGCTCAAACGCAACCCCCACCTGGCCAAAGAAAAAACAGGCATCATGGCCCGCATGCAGCAACGCCTCCTCTCGGCCACCCAGCACGCCGAGAACATCCGCAACCAACAACAACGCGCCCGAGGCGGCAAATAGCCCCCATCGCCCCCAACACCCCTTGGCGCCTGTTGCCGGTTGCCTATTCCCGATTGCCGACCCTCCCGCCTTGTCCCCCTCTCCACTACCATCCCCCGTGCGTAAACACTCCACCATCAACCTCCCCCCCGTCGCCGTCGTCGTCAGCCGGTACAACGCCACGATCACCGACGCACTCCTGGCCGGCGCAATCGAGGAGTACCTCGCCGCCGGCGGCGACCGCGTACACCTCGATATCCTCGATGCCCCAGGCACCTTCGAGCTCGTAACCATCGCCGACGCCGCCGCCGCCAGCAACCGATACGCCGGCGTCGTCTGCCTCGGGTGCATCGTCAAAGGCCAAACACGCCACGACGAGGTCCTCGCACACGCCGTTGCCGCCGGCCTGGTCAACTGCTCCCTCAAGCACCAAACCCCCATCACCCTCGGCGTCCTGACCGTCAACAACAACAACCAGGCCCGCGCTCGCGCAGGCGGCAAACTCGGCAACAAAGGCAGCGAGGCCATGGAGGCCCTCCTCATGACCCTCGTTACCCTCGCCAGCCTCGGCGCCATGAAACAAACACACCCCGCAACACACACCATCACACCCGCCCCACGCCCCGACAAACTCGCCCAAAAAACCAAACGCACAGCACGCACAAAGACCGGCAAATGACCGACCCAGCCACCACCTCCACTCCCACCCCCCGCGAAATCCGCCGGCTCGCCTTCCAGGCTCTCTTCCAACTCGATATCCACGAGGGCAGCGACGTAACAGGCCTCCAGCACACCCTCGGCCAAGAGAGCGGCATGACCGCCGCCCGCATCGACTCGGCCTTCAAGCTCGCCGTCGCCGCCTTCGTCGACCGCAAGGCCGCCGACGCCATGATGACCCGCCTGGCCCCCAACTGGCCCGCCTACCGCCAGGCCACCGTCGACCGCGCCATCCTCCGCCTGGCCCACTACGAGCTCACGCACAACCTCGGCCCCGGTGCCGTCATCATCAACGACGCCGTCGGCCTGGCTCAAGAGTTCAGCACCGACAAAAGCCCCGCCTTCGTCAACGCCCTCCTGGACAAAGCCTGGAAATCCATCCAGCCCGCCTGACTTGGGTACCACCACGCTCCGCGTGGTGCCGCCCTCTCCTGTGCCTCCGCACGTCCCTCCAATCCATCACCACGCGGAGCGTGGTGCTACCCGTGGTGGTACCCACCCCTACCCGTCTAACCTCACCCATGGACCTCCTGGCGGGCCTCAACGACGCGCAGCGACAAGCCGTCCTCCACGACACCGGCCCACTCGCCGTCCTGGCCGGCCCGGGCACCGGCAAAACCAAACTCATCGTCCACCGCCTCGCGCACATGATCGTCGAGCGCAACATAGACCCCGCCACCATCGCCGCCCTCACCTTCACCGTCAAGGCCGCCGCCGAGATGCGACAACGCCTGGCCGACCTGCTCACCCTCTGCGGCCCCGAGCACGCCCCCAAGGCCGCCCTCGTCAACGTTCACACCTACCACGGCCTGGGACGCCTCATCACCTGGCGCTTCGCCGACCGCCTCAAACTCCCCGCCAACCTCCGCCTGGCCGACGCACCCACACTCCACCGCCTCGCCCGCGAGGTCATCACGCACAACAACCTCATGGGCCTGACGATGGGCCAAGGCGCCGACGCCGCCGCCGCGGCCGTCATCGCCCAGGCCGCCGCCATGAGCAACGCCGCCGTCTCCATCGACCACGCCCGCGCCTTCATCAACCAGACCACCGCCGACCTCAAAGGCCAGACCTCCCCCGAGGCCCTCGGCAAGCTCGCCGAGTGCCAACTCTTCGCCCAGACCACCGACGCCGTCGCCGCTCTCCGCGCCGAGCAAGCACGCCTGGGCTACATCGGCTTCGACGAACTCATCACCCTCCCGATCGACCTACTCACCGGCGACCACCTCGCCCGCGACGTCCTGCGCGGCGAGCTCCGACACGCCGTCGTCGATGAGTTCCAGGACGTCAACACCTCCACCATCGTCTTGCTCGCCCACCTCTTCCCCCACAACCCATCCACCCCCACCGACCTCTGCGTCGTCGGCGACGACGACCAAGCGATCTACGCCTTCCGCGGTGCCGACGAGCACGCCTTCGCACGCTTCGCCCACGCCTGGCCCGGCGCACGCACCATCACGCTCGATGAAAACTACCGCAGTGCCCAGCCCGTCCTCGCCGCCGCCTCGCGCACCATCTCGCTTGCCACCTCGCGCGCCGCCCCCGACAAATCCCTCCGCGCAGCCACTTCACGCCCACCCGACCACCCCTCCAGCACCGTCCGCATCATCCACACCAAGGACGACGCGGAGGTCGCCGAGGCCATCGCCGCCACCCTCATCACTTCCCGCGCCGCCGAGCCCGCACTGCCCTGGTCCAGTTACGCCGTCCTTGCCCGCACCCGTGGCGAGCTTGACCGCGTCCACGCCGCGCTCGAACTCGAAGGTATCCCCGTCCGCCGACGCCGACGCGCAGGCACCATGACCGACGACGGCGTGCAAGACCTCCTCGCCTGGTCCCAACTGCTCATCGACCCCACCGACTCCCCAGCCGCACGCCGACTCCTCCAACGCCCACCCATCGGCATCGACCCTCCCACCATCATCGAGCTCGAACCACGCTACCGCGCGCTCATCCGCCGACACCGCCTGGACACGCAAGACCCAGATTCAGACAGTGCAACAGAACAATCCCCCCTCCCACCCTACCTCCACTGGCTCACCACCCAGCGCCCCGACGACGCACGCCTCGCCCGCGCACGCCAGACCTTCGACCACTTCCACCACCTGGCCGCCACCACACGCGCCGATCAACTCATCTACGACCTGGCCATCCACACCGGCGTCGTCCACGCCGACCTCCTCCCCCCCGCCCAACGCGCCGCCCGGCTCGACGCCGTCGTCCAACTCGTCCGCTTCGCACAGCAGCGCCAGCCCACGCTCCCCAAACCCGGCGACCTGGCCCAACTCCTCGACCTCCTCTCCGACTTTGACGACAACGATGAACTGGGCATCCCCCCATCCGACCGCGTCGACGACGACCCCAACAACCCCGACAACCCCGACGACGCCGCAGACGACGCCGTCATCCTCCTCACCGCCCACGCCAGCAAGGGCCTTGAGTTCGATACCGTCATCCTCCCGCGCGTCAGCCCACCCCACGGCTACCCAAGCTCCAAGGGCCCCAACGCCCCCTCACCCATCCCCGCCCCCCTGCACGCGGGCCTGCACCCCAGCCAACCACCCGCCGACCACTCCGCCGCCGCACGCCAACGCGAAGAACGCCGAATCTTTTACGTCGCCTGCACCCGCGCCAAACGCCGGCTGATCCTTGTGGGCAAAAAACCACCCAAAAAATCCGACGCCGTCCAGTTCACCGCCGAGCTTCTCACCCACCCACCCGCCGCCCCCGACCCGATCACCGCCGACGCGTTGCTCTCGAAGACCCCGACGAGCACCGGCGAACTCCGCCGGCAACTGGCCGGGGGCAAGGCCCTCCTCGCCCGCCACGCCCTCACCGCCGAGCTCGCCGCGGGCACACGCGCCAGCGCCGCCGCCGCCCTCGCCAGTGTCGAGTCTCCAACGACAACCCCCGACCAACTCGACGCCGCCACCACCTCACTCCGCCGCGCCGCCGAGCGCCTCGCCCTCATCGCCACCCTCGCCCAGGGCCTCCCCGCACCCACCTGGGCCAACGCCGATGACATCGCCGATATCAACAAACGCCTGGGCCCACAACCCACCGCCTCACCCGCGCCCACACCAACCACCCGTGCCCGCAAACGCACACCCCCGCTGCACCTCTCCTTCACCAAACTCGACGCATACCTCCGCTGCCCAGCCTGTTACTACTGCCGATACGAGCTCGGCCTCGAAGAGCCAACCTCCGCCGAGCTCTCCACAGGCGACCTGGTCCACAAAGCCATGGAACGCTTCGGCAAGCTCTGCCAGCACGCCGATGCCGAGGGCAACACACGCCCACCCCTGCACATGCTGCACAAAGTCGCCCGCGACCTGCTCCTGGCCACCACCCCAGGCACCCTCACCGGCGAGGCCGCACTGCTCGCCCAAATCACCGCCCAACTCACCAGCGCACACACCCTCATGCACCGCAGGCCCGCCAACATCCTCCTCGTCGAGCAGAAGGTCAACACACCCTACACCCACGCCGGCGAACACACCCTCACCGCCAAGCTCGACCGCGTCGACCAACTCCCCGACGGCACCTTCTGCATCATCGACTACAAAACCGGCAAGGCCTGGAGCAAACTCCTCGAACCAGAAACCGACGACCTGCAACTGGGCATCTATGCCCTGAGCCTCCAGCACCACTTGAGCGCCGACGAACCCCTGCCGGGCCTGGCCGAGTACCAACTCCTGGCCACCACGCAGGTGGGCGCGATCAACCTGGCCGACCTCGACCTCCACGCCGTGCGCGCGACGATCAACGACGTCATCGACAACCTCCTCGCCGGGAACTTCGACCGCAAACCCAACTGCCAAGGCCCCTGCCGGATGCTCGCCCCCCAAGGGGGGGAAAGAGCCAAATAGCCAAATCGCCAAATCAAACACCACATTTGGCCATTTGGCCATGTTCTCCTCACCCCCTCCCCCGCACCGCAAAGACCAACCACTCCGCCGACAGCAGCACCGCCGCGGCCAGCACAAACCACGGCCAGACCTCCCTCGGCGTCCTCCCCTCGCCCCGCACGCTCCCCACACCCCGCGCCCCAACCGTCAACGTCTGCCGAGTTTCCGAACCCGACTCCCCAGCGTCCAGCAGGTTCACGCACACCGGCGATTCACCCACACGCGCGCCCACCACCTCATACACACCCACACGCTCGGGCACACCCATCGGCACAACCACCGGCTGGCCCTCACCACCGACCTCCACTGCTGGCACCGCAAACCACCTCGTCCCCACGCCCGGCACCCCAACAGGCCCACGCAAGCCCACCTGTGCCGTCCCCGCATCCGCAAGCACACGCACCACCTGGCTCGTCGTCGTCCACCTTCCCGCGCGCCCCTGCCCCTTGAGCGTCAGCCAGTCCAGCGCGTTGCTCATAAAGACCACAAACCCAACGTCCGACCCCCAACCCGTCCGCGACAGGTCCACCGCGCTGACCACTCGCCGAACCGCGCCGGTCGTGAACGCCACCATCAACGCCCCATCCACGCCCTCGGCCAAAACCGTCGCCCCATCACCCACCTCAAGGCTCCCTGCGCCAACCAACTCGATCGCCGACAAATCCACATCCCGCAACACCGGCAACTCACGCCGCCACGACACCACACGCGTGCGCCGATCATCCACGCCGCCCTTGAGCACCACCCCAGGCCCACCCGCACCCAGCGACAGCGTCGCCACCGCAGGCCACCGCGACGGCTCGACACGATCGAGCACCACCAGGTCCACACCCGTAAACCCATCCCGCACGCCCAACCTCCGCTCCATCTCACCTGGCCCGATCACCTCCAAAGGCTCCGCGCTGGCGACGAGCAAAAAACTCCGCACAAATGCGTCCGCCGACGACCCATCCTCCCCAGGCCCCACCAGCACCACCCTCGGCAGCGCGGCCCCATCGAGCATCAACTGCACACGGTCATCACTCGCCAACGCATCACCACCGCTCAACTCCAACACCAAAACCCCACCACCCCGATCCCGAACCGTCAAGTTCACCACCACCTCGCTCACCCCTCCCCCAAGCGCAGCGGTGGGGTTATCGCTAGCAGTCGCGCTCTCTTCAACCTTGGGCCGCCCGGGGGGGGCGCGGGGGCGC
>JBKDDT010000045.1:0-16650 GCA_046339895.1 bacterium
GGTCGCACGCCCCGGCAGGTCCGCCAACCCGGCAACGGGACGCGGAAACCGCCGGGGCCGACAGAACTCGGCTTATCGCCCGCACCGACCCACGCCGACCGCGCGCAAGCGCGGTCGGTGGCGTTTTGGGCGTGGGTAGGCGGGATGCCCGAGAGGAAAGACGGTTTTACCCCAGAGGCACTGAGGACACAGACAAGAGCAGGGAAGAAAAGTAAAGACAACTCAAGTCGAGTAACGTAAAGTGAAAAAAAGTAAAGTAAAGAGAAGATAAGCGAAGGGAAGGGAAGAGAGGAGTAGTGCCAGGTTGTGATCGGCTCAGAACGCCCCAGCGGGGCGTCGGGGTGTAGGCACGGGTGGAGCGATGGCGGGGCGCAGCCCGCCGACGCGGAACCCGTGGAGAGGTCGATCAATCTTCGACCCGCCCCTGCCGGGGCGGAGGAATCGACAAGAGCGCATGAGAGTGCAGAGGCAGATACATCTGCTCTGCTCCGCTCCGCCCCGTTGGGGCCTGGGGTGGGGAGAAGGGCGCATGAGGACAAGGGGGTAATTCAGGGGTCCTGCCTCGCGGGCGGGGACGCCCGCGCCACCGGGGGACGCCCGCGCCACCGGGGACGCCCGCGCCACCGGGGACGCCCGCGCCACCGGGGGACGCCCGCGTCACCGGGGGACGCCCGCGCCACCGGAGTCCACGCCCTCGCCGCCGGGTGGTGCTGGCGCGATGCGTGTTACCCGTTGGGCAGGTTGTGGTCCGAGAGAAGGTCTTGGAAGCGTGCGCGGGCGAGGGCTTCGATCTCGGCCATGGAGTGGGCGATGTGCACGCCGGGCATCTGGATCGGGGGCAACTTGGCAAACGCACGTCCCCCGGCCACAACCTCCGCGCCGGCCTTCAAGGCGGCATCGCGGATGAGGGCAAGCTCGGCGAGCACTTCCTCGGCCGCGGGTGCCTTGCTGAGGCTGAACCAGACGATCGCCGGGCTGTAGTGGGCGATGGCGTTGGCCAGGACACGCCCGGGCGTGAGCGGGCCGAGGTTGATCTCGTTGAACCCGCAGTCGGCCAGGGCGACGGCGGCGACGAGGGAGGGGAGGATGTACGGGTCTTCACCACCCGCGCCGCCGAGCGCCACAGGCGCGCCGGTGTGCCTGGGGGGCAAAAGCGTGCGGAGCATGTTGAGGCCTTGCAGGCAGATGTCCGTGGCGCGGTGCTCGACGATGATCCCCCACTCGGCGTGCTGCCAGAGTTGCCCGACCCGGCCGAGGACCTCGCGGATCGGCCCGTCGGCAATCGCCGAGACCGACCACCCGGCGAGGTAGCACGATTGCAAGATCAGCAGCGCGTCAGCGGCCCGGCCTGCCTCGATCGCCAGGTGGAAGGCATCGCAGACGCCGGGGCGGTCGCGCCAGTCGGGCAGGTCGAGGGTTTGCTCGGCCAGGCCGATCGCCTCGGCACGGAGGACGGGCAGGCCCATGTGCCGAATGAAGCGCACGGCCTCGTGCAGGGGGATGCGCCGGTGCCCCCCGGCGGTGCGCACCGCGTCGATCTGCCCGCCGTCGGCCCAGCGCTTCAGCGACGACTCGCTGACGCCCAAGGCCGTGGCCAACTGCTTTGGAGAGACCATGCGCAAGTGAAGAACTATCCCTTCATGCCCGCAGGCTGAGCCAGACGCAGAGCGTCTACGGGGCGAGGCCGGTTTGGATCGAGGGAATGCTACGAACTTCCCCTATGATTGTTGGATGGTTTGGATGATTTTTTGATCTACACCTGATTTTTCCCGACCCCTGGGCTATTTTGTGAGTATCTGCGGGCTCTGAGTAGATCTTTTGGGGGTAAGGTGGAGGCTGGCATGCGAACGCTCCATTGGTTCCGGGTTGATCTTCGGACGCACGACAACTCGGGGTTGTACCACGCCGCGCTTGCGGGCGGTGGCAAGGGTGGTCGTGGGGTAGTGGGGTTGTTTGTTGTAACGCCTGGGGAGTGGGGGGAGCATGATGAGTCGCCGGTGAAGATCGAGTTGATGTTGCGGACGCTTAGGGTGCTTAAGGAGAGCCTGGCCCGGCTGAACATCCCGCTGTTGGTGCGCACGTCGGCGGACTTTCGCGCGACGCCTGGGGTGGTGGCGCAGGTGGCGCGGGAGGTCGGTGCCGAGGGTGTGTATGCAAACCGGCAGTATGAGGTGAACGAGGTGAAGCGGGATGAGCAGTTGGAGGTTTGTTTGCATGCACAGGGTGGGCGGCTGCACCTGTACCATGACCAGGCCGCGCTGGAGCCTGGGGAGGTTCGCACGGGTGATGGTGGTGCGTACACGGTCTTTACGCCCTTTAAGAAGAAATGGGTGAGCACGGTGCTCGAGCGTGGGGGCATCGGCGGGCCTGGTGCGGCGTGCGGCGTAACGGTCTGGCCCGTGCCGGGCAAGCAGGAGGCGACGGGTATCAACAGCGACGATGTGCCCGAATCGGTCGCGGGGTTTGTGTCGGGCGTTGATGCGGGGCTTTGGCCTGCGGGGGAGGAGTATGCGCTCGGTCGGCTGCGGGGGTTTTTGGATCAGCGTGTGCGCGGGTATAAGGAGGATCGGAACACGCCGGGGGTGGAGGGGACGAGCCGGCTGTCGCCGTATTTGGCGATTGGCGCGCTCTCGGCCAGGGAGTGTTTACGGCTGGCCTCGCAGGCGAACGGCGGGAGCCTTGATGGTGGGCAGGCCGGGTGTGCGTGCTGGATCAGCGAGGTGCTCTGGCGTGAGTTTTATAAGCACCTGCTCTGGGCGTTCCCGCGGTTGAGCAGGGGGCGTGCCTTCAAGCCGGCGACGGAGCGGATCGTCTGGAGCGACAACCGTGCGCACCTTCGCGCGTGGCAGCAGGGGCTGACGGGGTTCCCGATCGTTGATGCCGGGTGCAGGCAACTTATCAAGACCGGGTGGATGCACAACCGCCTGCGGATGGTAACAGCGATGTTTTTGAGCAAGGACCTGTTCATCGACTGGCGCGAGGGTGAACGGCACTTCATGCGGCACCTTGTTGACGGCGACCTCTCGCAGAACAACGGGGGCTGGCAGTGGGCCGCGAGCACGGGGACCGATGCGGCGCCGTACTTTCGCATCTTCAACCCCGCGCTGCAGAGCGCGAAGTTTGATCCTGATGGGTCGTTCATCAAGGAGTTTGTGCCCGAGCTGCGGGGCGTGCCAGCCGAGTTCATACATGAGCCGCAGAGTGCGCCGATGCAGGTGCTGGCAAAGCTGGATTACCCCGCGCCGATCATCGACCGGGCCGAGAGCAAGGAGCGTGTGCTGGCGGCGTTTCGGGGCGTTGGAGACGTCAGCGCTGGGTGAGTGGTGCGGGAAGCTTTTACTTCAGGTGCCCAGAGGGCCGAGGGGCGGAGGTTTTCAGAGTGGTGATTGGGGTTAGGATTTGCCCAATGCCTTTGGCCCCAACGGGGCCGTGGGGTTTAGCTAGGGGTGGAGCCCGCGCTTTGGTCGGCGGAACCCTTTGGGGTTGGTGAGGATGCAAGCCGCAGCCGATTAGGGATCGAAGGCGGCGTGAGCCATCAATTGCATTTGTTTGGTGTTCCTTGGCCAATCCTTCGCGGTTTTCGCGAGCCTCTTTTCTTTGGTGCATCGCGTGTGCGAACCCCACGCCTGCCCCTGCCCATGGGGCAGGGGTTATGTATGTTCGTCGAGTTGGGGGTTGGTTTTCATGATTTCTTGCATGACGACGGTGGCGTAGGCGCCTGGGGGGAGGTCGAAGGCGAGGCGGATGTAGAGGCCGTGCTCGTCGCCACCTGCTTCGAGATCGGTGTGGGTGATGGGCACGCGCAGTGGGCGTCGCTTGCCGGGGGCGTCAGCGCTGCGCATGGGCAGGTCGATGCGCTCAGGTGTGAGGTCGAGTGTGGCAAGCGCAGCGAGTTCTGCCTGATCGATGCCGAGGGCCGCGCGGGGCATAGCCGGGCCCCAGATCGGGCCGCTGGGGGCGATCTCTCCCTTGGCGAGCCGGCGGGCAATGTCGGGGTCGGCAAGCTCGGCGTCGGTGATGGGGAAGACCGCGCCGTTGTCGTGCTTATACGCCAGGTCGCCCGGGAGCAGTTGCGCGAGTGTGCCGGCGGAGAGGCGGCCTTCAAGTATGCGGTTGAAGATCGCCGACTGAGTCGCGGAGATATAAAAGCCGAGCGCGAGCGGGTCGATGCGTGCGCAGGCTTGCTTGGGCGAGCGCCCTTGTGCGAGTGCCCGGAGCAGGCGTTGCTCGGTGAGCATCGTGCGCGGGGTGGCCTCTTGTGCGGCTGCAAAGTCTCCGAGGGCATAGGCGGCGCGGGCGTGGGTGTTGGCGTGGCTGAGGCTGGGGACCTCGGCGGGGCCGAGGATCAGGTCGAGTGCTTCTTGGTGCTGGCCGAGCAGCAGGGCGCGCCCGACGAGGTGGTTGTTGCCCAGCAGGCCAAAGCGTTGCGGGCCGACGCGGTTGGGGACGCCGAGGGCTTCGAGGCGGGCGAGGGTCTTCTTGGCGTCGAAGATCGCGCGGAGCGCGACGCCCCGCACGCGGATGGAGAAGCGGTTGCCCAGCAGGTGCCCCCGGCGGAGTTTGTTGGTATGCAGGTCCGACCAGAGCACGGCGATGCGTTCATCCTTGATCGATGGGAAGTCTTCAGGGACTTTTCCCGGCGCGTGGATGCTGACGACCTGTCGCGTGATGGCGTGCCGGTCTTTGAGGCCCGCATACCCGACGGCGGAGATGGGCACGCGGAAGTGCCGGGCGAGTATCTGCACCATGTTCTGGGTGCTCAGGCCTTTTTTCTGGACGAAGAGGTAGATGTGCTCGCCCTGCCCGCAGGGCTGGTAGGCGGGTATTTCTTCGACGAGGAAGTCGTCATCGCGCTGCTTGAGCAGGCCGCCGATGCCTGGGAGGTCGTCGGTGAGATAGACGCCGGGCTGTGCGTGCGGGGAGAGGTCCTTAGCCGGGGTCATGGGAGAGGGTATGGGGATGCAGTCAGAGGCGGGAGCTGTGGAGGTAGAAATGCAGAGAAGAGGTTTGGTGGGGGTGGGCGGTCTTGGGGGGAGATGGTTGCTGACAGTGCCGTGGTGGTGTTTGCGGCGGGGGTTAGCGGAAGGAGTTCATCAACTTGTGCCAGTGCTGCACCAACTCCTCGGTGAAGACCGTGCCACACTCGGGGCAACGGGCACCGGGGGCGACGTGTGTGCAGTAGCGGCAGAATGGGCAGATGTTGCCGTCAGCCGAGCGGACCTGCTTTTTGAGCTTAGACCTGTAGTAAAAGTCAATCACCCCGAGGATCAGTGCCAATACCAGAAGCACCAATCCAATGTGGCGGGGTTCCACGCGTGGAAGAAGATCCGTGATGCCCGTGAACCAGCCATTTGCTAGGCACAAGCTGTGGGCGAGGATGAGGAACATCAAGCCGACGATGACGTAAGACAGAGGGCCGGAGAAGATCCGCATTAGATAGACTCCTGCTAATTGATGGGGGCAGTAGGGGTGCCAGGCCTCCTGCAGATATTTCCGTCTACTACCGCCTTGTTGTAGCATGCGTTTGCCGCCGCGGCGTAAGCCTCGTCAGCACGGATAAAGCAAAGGATACCATAGAATACTGAAGCAGCACAAGCGATTGCACCTATACCAGTCCACCCTCCGGTAAGGCAAACTAAACCACCGAGGATTGCCACCTGCTCAGAAGACCCCTTTCGATCGCCCTGTTTCAATCCGCGCGGGGGCGGATGGTGCGGATGGTTGCGCCCAGGGCCTGCATGGCGTGGATGACCAGGGGGTTCTGGGCCTCGGCGTCGAGTGCGGCGCGGTCGAGTGCCGGGGGTGATGGTGAGAGTGGCGATGGTGCGGGGGTGGTGGTTGAGGCGTCGGCCTGCTCGCCAAGTGGCAGCGGTGCGCGGACGAGGCGTGGGTGCTCGGTTGTGGGCAGTGGTTGCAGCAGCACGGCGACGGGGTGGCCCAGGACGCGGGCCAGCAGTGGTTGCACGTGCGCGAGGGCGAGTTCCGCGGCGATCTTGTTGCGCGGCGCGTGCCCCAGGACCGCACGCTGCGGGGAGAGTGAGACGAGCTCGAGTTTCTCGAGTTGCGCGCTGAGGCGGTCGTTGTCGCCCGCGGCGGCGATGAGCTCGGCCCAGACCTGTGCCGGGGATTCGTGGGGCGTGGCGCAGGGGATCGGCGCCGGAGTGGGTGTGGGTGTTGGAGCCTGTGTGCGTGCGGGGATGTGCACGGGCAGGTGAGCAGGTGGGGGTGGGGGTGCGGGTGAGGGGTCGGGTGCAGAGGTGTTGGCGGCCGAGCGTGGGGGTGGCGGCTCGGTCGCCTCTATGGTTTTTTTGGGCGGGGTGCTCCCGGCGCGGTGGCGGTTGTGCTAGCGGGTGTGGCCAGGGCCAGGGCCGTTACGTCGGCGAGTTTTTCGGTCATCGCCAGGCGGACGATCGCGGCATCGACCAGCGCACGCGGGAAGGAGGAGAGCTTGGCCCGTGCCGCAACACTCTCGACGAGGGCGATCATGTGCACGAGGCCTGCTGGGTCAAAGCGTGCGGCCTGCTGGGTGGCCTGGGCGCGCCAGTCGCCCGAGAGATCGACCAGGTCGGTCTGCTCGCCACACGCGGCCAGGACCATCAGGTCGCGCAGGTGGTCGGCCAGGGTGGACATCAACTGGTCGATGCTGGTGCCCTTAGAGAGGAGTTCGGCGGTGCGTTCGAGTGCGCCGGCGGCGTCGGCGGCGGCGAGGGAATCGACCAGTTGGACGATCAGTTCCCGCTCGGGCAGGCCGAGGAGGCGTTCGAGCATCGAGGTGGTCAGTTTCTTGTCCCCCGAGGCCAGGAGGCGGTCGAGCAGGCTCAGCGCGTCGCGCATGCTCCCGTTGCCCAGGCGCGCGACGGTCAGCAGCAGGTCAGGCTCGGCCTCGATGCCCTCGCCCTTGATGACCTCACCGAGGTGCGCGGCGATCATCGCTGGGGGGATGTTGCGGAAGTCATAGCGCTGGCAGCGAGACTGGATCGTCGCGGGGACCTTGTGCGTCTCGGTGGTGCAGAGGATGAAAACGACGTGCTCGGGGGGCTCTTCCATCGTCTTGAGCAACGCGTTGAAGGCGTTGATCGAGAGCATGTGGACTTCGTCGATGATGTAGATTTTTCGCCGGCCGCGGAGTGGGCGGTAAACGCTGTTGGTGATGAGTTCGCGTGCGTCGTCGACGCTGTTGTTGCTGGCGGCGTCGATCTCGATGACGTCGGTGTCCTGCCCGCTGAGGATGGCCTTGCGGAGGGCGGGGTCGCCGTCGGGGTTGTTGAGTAGGTCGGCAAAGAGGCGTGCGCTGGAGGTTTTGCCCACGCCCCGCGTGCCGGTGAAGAGGTAGGCGTGCCCGACGCGCCCGAGTTTGACGGCGTTGGTGAGCGTCTTGACGATGGCCTCTTGCCCGACGAGGTCGGTGAAGGTCTGCGAACGGTACTTGCGGGCCAGGGCGAGGTACGCCATATGCGGCAGGGTAGCGAGGGCGGGGGGTATAGAAGTGGTGTGGGTGCTTTGGGTTCTCGGGCGTTGTACGGGTGGTTTTGATTCTCGGCAGACGTGAAACCCTGGATTATGCGGTTGTTGGGGGTGCCGGCGTGTTGTACACTCAGGGTGCAAGTTTGCTGGGCCGAAGTTGGGCAGGAGTGGGTTGGTTCGGGCTGGATTGGTTGGGGGGGTAGGAACTTGACGGCGATTGGTGCCGTATGAGTCGGTGTGTGGTCTTGACCCGTCTGCGGGCGGCTTTGGTTGCGCGGCAATGGAGGTATGTGTGATGCGAGTGTGCAACAAGAGAACTTCAGCCGCGGTGCTGCGTGTGTTTGCGGGCCTTGCCCGTGGGGCGTTCATTGGCGGGGCTTTGGCCTGTGCGCCGGTGGCGTTTGGGCAGGACTCGGTTGCGAGCGCGCCCGGGCTGCCCGGCGACGCGACCTCGGCGTACGCGGCGGGGACAGGCTCGACGGGCGAGCAGGTGAATAACTATGTGGTGGACCTGACGGAGGTGCGGTCCTCTTGGGGGCAGCGGTATGTCATGGGTCCGGTGGCCAAGGCCTCGCTGAGCCAGCAGAGCACGTTCTTCAACCACCTCATCGCCAGCACGACTATCAGCAGCACGCTCTCGCCGGTGCAGGCGTTGGCGAGGTCCAGTTACGCGCTGTGGACCACGCCGGGGGCGGGTGTGAACGCGACGCGGAACAATGCGCCGGGGTCGGTCAGCGGCGTGGGGTTGCAGGCGCAGCAGTTGACGGCTGGGTTCTTGGAGTTTGGCCCCGGTGCGAACAACATCTGGGGGGACAGCGACGACGAGAACAACATCATCGCGGCGGTGGTGGGCGTTCGACCACGCTTGCCGGACCGGGTGTATGTCTCGCGCGTCGTCGCAGCGAGCAACCGCACCGCGGTGGGCAACGCCAACGCGACGCTGGGGCTGGGCACGGCCGACAGCGCGGGGAATGTGCACTTTTCAGGTGATGGCTTTGGTATGAGCCTGGGTGCCAACCCGATCAGCAACAAGAAGCTCTTCCGCGTGCCGGCGTTGTCGCGGAGTGCGTCGGCGGTCAACGCGATCTCGGAGTCGGGTGGGACCGACGCGGCGACGCGTGTGCTCAGCTCGATTACCACCACCGAGACGGTGCCGGGGATCGTGCCATCGCAGCTCGGTGCGCGCCCGGTGATGATCGCGGCGGACCTGGCGAACAACTACCAAAGCGAAGCGACGGCCAACAGCACGAGCCTGACAAACACGCAGACGCACCTGCCAACGGGCGCGAGCGGGCGCGGGAGCCTGGGCTTCTCGCCGTATGTTTTTGGTGGCTTCACCGGTGCCGGAACGCCTGTGGGGACCGCGGCAATCATGGCCCGTAACACGGGCACGACCAAGACGCGCTCCCTGGCGGCGTGGGGGGTGGCCAGCAACGGCGCCGTCGCGGGGCGCACGCTTGTCGAGATGCCTTCGTCGGCGGGTGTGTTGATCGACCGGGATGACGCATTTGATCCGTCGGCCGCGTTCGGGTCGCTGGAGAATCAGGAGTTTACGAACTATCAATCGCAAGCGGTCTATCGCGGCGCATCGGGGCCGGTGGCTGCAACGGTGTTGGCGAACGGGGACCTGCTGCTGGCGGCGACCGTGGCGGGTACGGGCACGGGCGCGGCGGTGCCGCAGGGGCTCAACAACTACATCGCCGTGGCGCGGATCACGCAAGGCAACGTCGGCAGTGCGACGTGGTCGATCGCGGCGCATACGGGCAACGCCGCGGGGGCCGCGGGGGGGCTTTCCAAGGCGGTCTTCGGCGACAACGGCCTTGACGGTCTGCCCGGCACGGGGGATGCGGGCGAGGGGGACAACCAGGTGGACGCAACGCCGATCGGGTTTATCGCGCTCGCCAGCGAGGTCTTCCCGGGTGCGACGAGCGGGCCCTCGATCTCGGCGCCGGCGTTCGACAGCGCGGGGAACGTGTATTTCACCGCGACGGTGCAGCTGCGCGACGCGGTGCAGGCGCGGGGGACGGTGGCCCTGCTTCGTGCAAACTTTGACCCCACGACCAACGCCTATCGGCTGGAGATGCTCGCGGAGGTCGGCAGGACGATCGCCGGTCGCAACAGCGGGCGGAACTACCAGATCGAGTTCATGTCCGTCGCCGATGCCGACAGCATTGACTCGGGCACGACGTGGTCGAGCAGCACGGTGCAGCAGCCCCTGGCGGGCGTGGACCGTGCGACGGTTGGGTATGGGTCGCCGCTCTCTCTGGGCGGGGCGGTCTTCCGGGCCAAGATCATCTATGACACCAACAACGACGGCGTCTATAGCGACCCATCCGGTGGCGTCGGTGGCAGCGACGAGGCGTACAACGTGCTGATGCTGATGCTGCCCCGCAGGCCGCTGGCGGACATCGCCGGGCCTGGGCAGTCGCCAAGCCCGGACAACCAGTACACGGCCGACGACATCATCGTGTTCCTCAACGCTTTCTTTGCCGGGAATCTGCCGGTGGCGGATATCGCCGGGCCCGGGCAGAGCCTCGGCGGCGACGGGGACCTGACGGCCGACGATATCATTGTGTTCTTGAACGCCTTTTTCAGCGGGCAGTGATGCCCGCGTGATATGGTGCGTTTGGGCACCCCGGATTGGGTACCCGGGATTTGGATACCCCGGATTTGGGTACCCCGGATCTCCGAGCCGGGGGTCTTGAAGAGGCAGACGCCCGCCCCGGAGGTTCGGGGTACCCAAGAGGGAGATGCCCGCCCCGGAGGTTCGGGGTACCCAAAGGCGGGGTACTTGGGGTTGGTGTGCCGAGTTTGCAGTCAAGAGTGAGGAAGAAAGAGATTATGAAGAAAGTCGTACGGAACATACTGGTATCACTCCTGCTTGCATCGGGCGCGCCGTGTGCGCTCGGGCAGTTGCGTGTGGCGGCGTGGAACATCACCAACTATTCCTCGGGCCGGATCAGCGAGTTTCAGACGGCGATCTACGGCGTCGTGCCCGCGACGCTGCCCGGGGGCGGGCCGTACCTCAACGCGGGCAAGAGCATGTCCCCTGACGTGATCGTGGTGCAGGAGATTTCCTCGGCCTCGGCCCTGGTGAACTTCCGCAACATCCTCAACACCGCGCCGGGAAGCCCGGGGGACTGGCAGCAGGTTACCTTCGTTGCCGGCCCCGACTCGGAAAACTCAATGTTCTACCGCAGCAGCAAGGTGCAGCTGGTGCAGGACACGACGATCATCTCGGCAGGTGCCGTCGACACCGACGGGCTGCCCCCGCATCGGCCGCCGAGGGACACGCAGAGGTGGATCGTCCGCCTCGTCGGCTACCCCGATTCCCCGGCCACGCGGATCGCGCTCTACAGCTCGCACATGAAGTCGGGCAGTGGCGTGGATGAACTGCGCCGGGCCACGGAGGGACAGCGGATCGCCGCGAACGTCAACGGGCTGAGCACCGAGACGGTCGCGGGCCTCACACCCGCGGCGGCCAACGCGATCCTCGGCGGAGACTTCAACACGCCCTCCTCAAACGACGAAGGGTACAAGGCCCTCGTCGGCCCCAACCCAAGCGCCCCGACCGGGCCGCTCTTTGACCCGATCATGTCCCCCGGCACGTGGAGCGGCAACAGCTCCAACACCTTCCGCATGCTCTACACGCAAGACCCGGCCAATATCACGAGCCTGCCAAGCGCGCAGATGGACGACCGCTTTGACTTCCTGATGCTCAACGCTGCCCTGCGCAACGGGACAGGGCTGGACTACATCGGGAGCCTGACGACGCCGTGGAACCTGAACACCTTCGCGGACCCGAACCATTCGTACCGGAGTTGGGGCGTCGACGGGCAGTCGGTCAACGCGCCGATGCGGATAACGGACAACCTTGCCGTGGGCCCGACGATCGCGCTGGCGCTGGCCAACAGCGCGCCCAACGGCGGGCACCTGCCGGTCTTTTTGGACCTGCGCGTGCCGGCAAAGATCGGTCTGAGCACGCTGGACATCGACTTTGGGAGCGTGCCGATCAACAGCGTGCAGGCGCAGACGTTCACCGTCAGCAACACCGGGGACGTGGCGTTGTGGACAGCCAGCGGGATCGCGAGCTTAACCTACACGATGCCTGCTGCGGCGGCACCCTTCTCGATCACCCCGAGCGGGACGCTGAGCGATGCCGCGGGCGGGGGCGTGAACACGCACACGGCCACGCTGAACACCAGCGTGCCCGGCGCGGTGGTGCGGACCATCACGATCCCCAACGGCTCAGTGGATACGCCGAGCGTGGTTGTTACGCTACGCGGGACGGTCGTGGGCGTCGCGGCGTGCGGGCCGAGCGACCTGGCCGGGCCTGGGCAGAGCGTCGGCAGCGACGGCACGCTCACCGCCGACGACATCATCGTCTTCCTCAACTGGTTCTTCGCCGGGGACACGCGGGCGGATGTTGCGGGCCCAGGCCAGAGCAGCACGCCGGATAGCCAGTTCACCGCCGATGACATCATCGTCTTCCTCAACCGCTTCTTCGTGGGGTGCTGAGCGAGAAGGGGTTAGGTGCTAGGTTTTATGGCCGAGGGCCGAGGACTGCACAACACTTATCCCTTAGCCGTCGTCCTTGGCGGTTCGTGGTTCACCGGTCCGATCCATCGTTCGTAGTGCTGCTGGAGGTCCTTGGTGATCGCGCTGGCGTTCAGGCCTGTGCTGGCGTAGTCGATCGGGGGCATGAACTCGATCACACTCCGGCTTGGTGTCAGCAGGCTGGCGTACGCGCTCTCGCAGATCGGCGACCTCCTGAGAACCACCGGCAGCACCAACGCGCCGCTCCGCGAGATCAGCAAACCAACGCCGGGCTGGAAGGGATAAATCTCGCCGATGTGCCGGCACAACCTCCCTTCCGGGAAAATCCCCAGCACGCCCCCGCTGCCCAGGTGCCCCAACGCCTCGCGCACGCCGACGAGGTCGCGGTTCTCTGACTCCCGGCTGACGAAGATCAACTGCCCAAACTCATACGCCCACTCCAGCCCGGGCATCTTCATGTCCCAGGCCATGATCCACCGGATAAAAAACGGCACCCCCGCCGAAACGAGCAGGCCATCCACACCCGCCTTGTGGTTGCTCACGACGATCAACGCCCGGCCAGGCGTGCGGGCCATCGCCAGCCGGACGTTGGCTGTGCCGAGCACCCCCAGACCATGAAAGACCCGGCAATAGAGCCTGTTGGCCAACTCGACAGGCCCGCTGGCAGGCCAGCTTGGGCGGGTGTCAACGCGACGAGCCGCCGCCGAGAGCGCGATGAGGAGCACCCAGAACCCACCCAGGATGAAAATCCACGTTGCCATGGAGGGAAAGGCCGATCGAGCCATATAGGTTAGTATGTGCAAACCTGGTTGACAACCACTCCTAGGGGCATTGCAAGCGGGTACCTTCGATTGCCTTGACCACCTCGCCGGCGTTGGTCTCTCTGCTCGGCGCGCACGGTGCCGGGCTTGGCCAGGGGCAGTTCTTGGCGATCCCCGGCAGCTCGGACATTCCTGGATTGAACAGCAATGTCTCCGGCCCCAGCGGCTTCGATGGGTTGTGCAGCACCCGCGTCAGCGGGGACGGCCAGGTGATTGCCACGACGCTCTTTCGGCCCGGGTTTGTTGACGGGTTTATCGAGCCTCGAGGCGGTCGGTAGAGCCAGGCGACGGGGGCGGTCGCCATCTTGCAGTACTTGTCGTCGACCATGCGCAACGGCACACCTTTGGGGCGCACCTGTCCAGGGCGGGCGTGGTTGGTGGGCCAGCGGAGGCCATCGCGGCGAACTGATCCACGACAAGACCATGAACGACCACGGCCCGAGCGTGTGCCCGGGCCGTGGAGGGTTGAAATGAGGTTGTACGGTCAAAGTCGCGCCAACTCAGCGGCGGCGACGACGGGCGGCGAGCAGGCCGCCGAGGCCCAGGACCGCGGCCGCGCCGGGGGTGGGGACCTGAACGACACGGAAGCCGAGGAACTGGTCCTCCCTGGTTGTGAAATTGTAGACCTCGAAGTCGGCCGCCAGAGCATTTTGGGAGCTGACGGCACTGCCGCCTCTAATGTTACGGACGTTGATGTCGGCCCCTTCGGTCCACTCAGCGACGTTCCCGCCCATATCGAACGTGCCGTAGAAGTTCGGCGCGAAAGAGCCGACCGGCCTGAGGCCTGTGGAGTTGAAGTTCGCCTGCGAGGTGTTGATCGTGTTGCTCGACGTGGGGAAGAACCAGTAGTCGTCGGCGTCGCCTCCCGCGCTGGCGGGCTGGTGATACGCGGCCTTATACCACTCGTCTTGGCCGGGCGCTTGGCTGGGCAGCGCCCACTGCCAGCCCGCGTTGCGGGTGATGGTGTTGGCGCTGATGCCGCCGGGGGTCAGGGTGTACGCGCCGGTCTCGGTGTCTCCGTTACCCTGGCCGTTGTGCAGCCAGTTGGCGAAGCGGGTCGCATCCCAGTAGGAGACGAAGTTCACCGGGTTGTTCTCGCGACCTGCGATAGCGCTGTACGTATACGACCCTGCCGAGCCCGAGCGGCTGATGCCGCCAACGGCGGTGCCCATGAACGTGTTGTATAGCCCGCGGGTATCCGTCGCGGCCTTGGCGTTGAGGAACGCCGCATACTGCGCATTGGTGACCTCGGTGGTCCCAATGTTGTACACATAGTTCACCGACCCAAAATTCGTGAGCGGGTCCGGGGCGTTGCCGGGGTTGCCGATGGTAACGGTGGGGATGGTGATGGAGGCCGAGGCGGTGGAAACCGCCAAGCCAGTAAGGGCCACGCAAGTAGCCACGCTTGTAAAGGACTTCATGGACACGTCTCTCTCCTCTGCCGCTTTTATGCGGCTTGGTTGCTAGCGGCTCGCGCACGGCGTCAGCCGAACACTCGGAAATCCGCTCTACTTTTTAGTATACCACGCCCTCCCCTCTTGTCAACCCGAAATCCGTGAAGATTGTCCCTTGATAAGATGGGCAACCCTGGACGGGACGGGTAGTTCCCCGAGTTACGCGCACCCCTGGTTATCGGGTGCGATTGTGCGGCTGAGAGGATCGAACGTCTCGGTTTTCGGCCCTCAGACCTGCCCGTCGCAGGCGACGGGGACGGCCACCATCTTGCCGTACTTGTCGTCAGTCATGCGCAAGGGCACACCTTTGGGGCGCACCTCTTCAGGGCTGGCGTGGTTGGTGGGCCAGCGGAGGTCCTCGCGGCGAACTGATCCACGACAAGACCATCAACGACCACGGCCCGAGCGTGTGCCCGGGCCGTGGAGGGTTGAAATGAGGTTGTACGGTCAATGTCGCGCCAACTCAGCGGCGGCGACGACGCGCCGCGAGCAGGCCGCCGAGGCCCAGGACCGCGGCCGCGCCGGGGGTGGGGACCTGAACGACACGGAAGCCGCGGGTCTCCGACTCAGTTGCCGGCAATAGGTTGGAGCGATTTTCAGATCGCAGATTAAATCCGTTCAGGTTCGCCGTGAACATGCCGCCTCGCAAGCCTCGACGCTCACCAATGATCGTGTCATTCATTTCCCAAACATTACCGCCCATGTCGAACGTGCCGTAGAAGTTCGGCGCGTACGTGCCGACGGGGGTGGTGTTGCCGACCACGTGGCCGAAGTTCGCCTCGACGCCAGCCACAGGCCTGGTGTTGCTCGACGTGGGGTACAGCCAGTAGTTGTCGCTGTCGCCGCCCTGGCTCGCCGGCTGGTGGAACGCGGCCTTGTACCACTCGTCCTCGCTGGTCACGGCCCACTGCCAGCCCGCGTTGCGAGTGATGGTGTTGGCGCTGATGCCGCCGGGGGTCAGCGTGTACGCACCGGTCTCGGTGTCGCCGCTGCCCTGGCCGTTGTGCAGCCAGTTGGCGAAGCGGGTGGCATCCCAGAAGGAGACGAAGTTGACCGGGTTGTTTTCGCGTCCACTGACCGTGCTGTAGGAGTACGAGCCGTCGGAGCCTGAGCGGGTGATGCCGCCAAACGTCCCGGCCATGTTTGTGTTGTACAGGGCGAACGGGTCCGACGCGGCCCTGGCGTTCAGGAACGCCGCGTACTGAGCGTTGGTCACCTCGGTCTGCCCGATGTTGTAGGTGTACGCCACTGAACCATACAGCCCGCCCGTGAGCGGGTCCGGGGCGTTGCCGGGGTTGCCGATGGTAACGGTGGGGATGGTGATGGAGGCCGAGGCGGTGGAAACCGCCAGGCCAGTAAGGGCCACGCAAGCGGCCACGCTTGTAAATGACTTCATGGACATGTCTCTCTCCTCTGCCGCTTTTATGCGGCATCGTTGCTAGCGGCCCGCGCACGGCATCGGCCGAACACTCGGAAATCCGCTCTGCTTTTTAGTATACCACGCCCTCCCCTCTCGTCAACCCGAAATCCGTGGAGATTGTCCCTTGGCAAGACAGGCAACGCTGGACGGCACTGGTGATTCCCCGAGTTACGCGCACTCCGGGTTACCCGGGTGCGACTGTGCGGCTGAGAGGCTCGAACGTCTCGGTTTTCGGCCCTCTGACCTGCCCGTCGCATCGGTGGAGTGTGATTCTGACTCTTGCAAGACGGCATCGCAGAACTCCCCGGCGGTGCATCACGCCTCAAGCACCGCCGGTGCCCGTTGGCATCCTCAAAATCGACACACCTTGCGCAACCGCTTGCAGCTGCGATTGGCAAGCGAGCGTCCGCTTAGGTCATTGCCCGTCATCGTCCGGCCGTTGGCCCCAATCCGACCGTCCCCGCCAGCGTTGGAAGAACTCGCGGATTCTGCGGGGGCCAGATTGAAGGTGGGTCAACGAAAAGCCGACGGTGTCATCGTGTGGCATCGGCGGCAGACAAAGCGGGCGACGAGGATGGAACTTCCCACATTCAGCTTGGTGCACTGGGGGCATCCCTGGGGCCAGCGTCCGAACAATGGGAGGGTGTTTTGCGTAAAAGAACACAAACATGTGCGTTTTTTTTGCATTTTACTTAAAAATTGGTACCTTGATGATGCTCAAGCATCTAGATTTGATAGTGTTTTGACATCCGTATTTCACCCTAATCAGGAATAGGTCGATATGAAGCACTCGAAGGCCCTGTCTCTCATCGCCGTGGCCGGCTTGGCAACGAGCCTCTCGGCTGCACCTCGTGAGAGCGTTACGTTCACGATGGTTCCCTCGCAGGGGTTGATCAACGATCCGGACACGACCACGCTGACGGCCACTTTCGCA
>JBKDDT010000046.1:0-81534 GCA_046339895.1 bacterium
GGCCCCCAGCCCGCCGGTCCGGGCGCGCAGGGCAACTTGCTCGTCGCCCCAACCCCCGCCGGCGATCAACGCCGTGGCACCACACCCCCCCAGGGCGCCCTGGGCCAACTCGACTTCTTCGACAAACTCGAAACCAAGCCCTTTGCCAACTGGGACGACATCCTCACCGGCATCCTGCTGGCCGCCAACCAGGTGCCGGGGGTCAGTTACCCAGACCGCTTGGCCCAGGCCAAAGAGTTCGACCTCGTCGGGCCCGAGGCACCCCCCCTGGGCATAGCCCCGGCCACGCCCGCCTCCTTTGCCCGTGCGCTGCTCATCGCCCGCGGCGAGCGCTTCCCACCCAACCCAACGCCCGAACAACTCCTGGCCACGGCCCAGCAACGCGGGCTGCTGCCACCATCGCTGACGATCGACAGCAGGCTCACCGGCCCCGTGGTCATCGGCGCGCTGGTGGCCGTGGGAAAGCCAACCAACGCCCGCGCTGCCGCCGACGGGCCAATCGTGCCTGCACCCTCCAGGCCCCCGGCACCAACTCCACCGGCGTTCATCCCAGCAGGCACAACTTCAGCCCCGGGGGCCAAAGGTGCTCCAAAGAACCCCTTTGCCGAGTTTGAGGACACCCAGCCAGCCACCCTCACACCAACCCCCACCCCATCCCCTAAGCGTGTGCCTGCACCGTCTCAATGGGTCGCCCCTGACAAAGGACCTGTCAAGCCTGGACCCGCCATTGTGCCGATAGACCCCAATCTGCCGCGACCGCGCCCAGAGCCGGTCCCTGAACTTCCCCCGGGTTGATCCTCGATACGAGTGTTCCCAATGACCAAGACGTCGGCAATGTGTATCAGCAGGCCCCGCTCTGTTGTCGGCACCCGCGCGCGTGGCTTGCTGCTGGGCATCGCGCTGGGCGCGTTGGCCCTGCACATCACCCCGGCAAGCACATCGGCGCAGGAACAGCCGCAAAGCAAACAAACCAAACAAACCAAGCAGCAGGGCAAGCCCTCTGGGCAGGCCCCCAAGCGTGCGACGGCGTTTGATCTTGACGAGCTTGCGCGCCAGCCCAGGCTGCGTGCCGGCGTGCCGCGCAACGGCGCGGGGATCGCTCGACCGCAGGTCGGGCAAGCCCAGCCCAGCTCCTCGGCTGGCCAACGCGCACAAGAGCAGCCCGTCAGCGAAGCCTTGCCGGTCAGCGTGCCGGTGAACCTCCCTGATATTCCCTACGAGCGCCCGGCGGGTTACTCGGTCAAACCCGAGGTCCAGACCCAGGGCAGAGGTGGCGTTGACCTGCCGGATATTGGCGATGATGCCCCCTCGGCACTGACGCCCATCTCCTGGTCAGTCGGGCGGATGCCCCAGGCCAGCACGCGCACGATCAACGTAACGGAGGGCGAAGTAGCCATGGCCCGCCTGTTGCCCCCAACGAGTATATTCCCGACGAGTGCAGTGATGGGGTGGCAACCCCAACCCGTTGCGCAGCCCATTGCCGTTGCAACCGCACCCAGCCAGGCTGATGTCCCTGCCGCGAGCCAGCCGAGTGCCAGTGGACAGCGCGTCGATATCGTTGGGTTGCTCGAAACACCCGGTGCCGAGCTCGCATCAGCCCCAACAACGATCGTTGTGATGGCGCACGAGCCGCCGGAAGCAACTGCCCCGTTGGCCCAGGCTGATTTGAACAGCACGCCTGCGCCGATGGAGCCTGCACCCCAGCCCCCGGCTCAGGTCGGAGCGATCGCCACTGACCAGAGCCCAGTCCAAATGGCTGACGCCCCGGCCGGGGCGCTGGCCGAACTGGAACAGACCACCACCAAGACCCCGGCAGCCAAGCCGGCGCCGAAGGTTGTCCACGTCGAGCCAACCCAGCCCCCCCCGGCGGTCGTTGCCGGCACGCAGATCCTCCCACCCCCTGCCCCGGGCACACCACTTGACCCATTCACGGCCAAGACCGAGCCGATCACCCTGCACGTCCAGCAACTGACAGGCTCAGCGGGCATGGTCCAGTCCCTTAAGGGTGGCAGCGATGCGTGGAAGATCGTCACCCTCGATGACCAGGGGACCGGTTTGTACACGCTCCGCACCGGGCCCGACGCCGGGTGCGTGCTCATCATCGACGAACAAACCAGTGTCCGGCTCGGGAGGCTCACGCGCGTGGAACTACGTGCGATGGCTTCTCTAGAGAACAACGGGCAGCGGCGCATCGTCGTTGCGCTCACGCGCGGGCGCGTCGGGATCGCCCCGGCAGCGGGGCAGGTTGTCAATGTCTACACGCCACAGTCGCTGGTGGTCGTGCGCGAGCCTATTGAGGTGATCCACGACACGGCCTCTGGCACCCGTACGCTGGCGTACACCGAGAGCATGCCAGACTCGGCAAATGTGCCGACGAACCCGTGATGGGGTCCACAGGGGTAGAGCACCTGTGGTGGTCGTTCCCGTGCATCTTGTGTGAACAGGGATCGAGGCGGGATTTGCGCTCAAACGCCCGGGCGTTGCGCATTTACACGAAAAATAGTTGCATTCGTGTATTTACATGACACACTTGGGTCGTACGCATGCTGTGGTGTTGGTGGGCGTGATGGTGGCGGTTGGTGAAGGTGCTCACACATGGACAAGACGCGACCACGCCGGGCTTTGGGGATCGACCTGAACCGGTTGTTGCAGGTGCCCTGTGCATCGCTCGTGGCCGACGACCTGCTGCGGCAGCTCGAAGAGAGCCACCTTGTGATCTGGGCCAAGGAGCGTGCGCTGGTCGAGCACGCCTGCGTGCTCTGCCGGGACGCGCTGGGGAGCATCCCCGAGACGCAACTGGTGGAGCTTGACGGGACGCGGATGACGGACCTCGGTTCGGCGCGTCAGGTGCTGGACGCTGCGCTGCCGGGGGTGGTGGGGCAACCTTTGCGGCCGAGCTTTGACGGGCCGGCGGGGATTTTGGCGCGTCTGCGTGAGCCGCCTGCGAGCGTTGGGCGAACGCACATCAAGCGTCGGTTTTACCTGTGGACGGACGCCGACACGCTCTTGGCCAGCAGCCCGGCGTGCTTCAGCGTTCTGGTTGATGCCATCGCGGGTGTGGCTGCGGAGAGTGAGTATGCGAGCGATGATCTGCTGCTGATCCAGCGCCTGGTGGTGGTGGGCGGGGCGGAACTGGCGATCTGCCACGCCAACGCGCACGGCCCGCTACGCGCCTGGCGGCAGACCAGCCCGTGGGCCCGCCTGACGCACGTGCCCAGGCCGGTGTTCACGGCGTTGCGGGCGTGTTGAGGGGTGGGGAGCGGGAATAGGCAATAGGCAATGGGCAATAGGCGCCCCAGGTTTGTGCCTGCACACTTGACCCCTTTGCGCTTCTTGCCCGTGGCACTCCTCTAATTTATACACTTGTTCCCGCTCGATTCAATCAACATGCAATCAACCACACGAAACCGAAAACGTCGATGGGGTCGGCGTGGCGCGGTTGTCGGGGTGGCTGTTGTGTTCTCGGCTTGGGTCGTTGGCTTTGTGTTGTCCGTGCGGTTTGTGGATAACGGAGGGGCATCCTTCGAGAGTCTTGTGCCGAAACCTTTAGGCCGGAATCCGGTGCGTCTGCAGGTGGGCTGGTCACCCAGGTTTTCTTGGGAGGCTGTCGACGGGTATTGGTCTTTCGGCGCAGTGCAGGTGGACACCTCGCGTGGAAAGGCTGATTTCGTTGGCACCCGGTTCCCGGGCCTGCCTCCCTGGTCGCATCTCATGCGTGAACGGCTTAGTACGCTCATCGACTCGGGTGTCACCGAGGCACGCGAGGTCGCCGTTGGATGGCCGATGCGCGTGGTGGTCTTTGAGTATTGGGGTAAGCGGAGTTACAACCAGGCTGGGGACTGTTATATCATGATGTTCGCTCCCCCGGTCCACACTCGCCTCTAGTGGCCGGGCATCTTCGGCACGGTTGCGTGCCTGGGAGTGGCGGCGTTGATTGGGTGGTTGGTCGGTGTGGTCGTCTTCACCGTGCGAAATCGGGTGGACCGCGCTCGGCTGCGTGCCGATCTCTGCCCGCGCTGCCGGTATCCGCGCCCCGAGCACGCCAACGACGCGGGGAGCGTCTGCCCGGAGTGCGGGTGGGTGTATAAGGCGAGGGAGTTGGAAATTGGCAATGGGGAATAGGCAATCGGCAATAGGCGCACAAGGTTTGCGCGCTGCCGCACAACACTTACGCGCCTATTGCCGATTGCCCATTCCCGATTGCCCGCCTCTCACGGCTTGGCCTGCCCCTGCACCTGCTCGATCACATCCCCCTTCCACCCATCCTCAGCCTTGGGTGGCACGGTGCTGAAGACGCCGGTGTCGAAGGGTTTGTCCCACGACTCTTGCAGCACGATGAAGACCTCGGCTGAAGAGGCGTCCAGGTTGATCGTCTGGGCGTAGATCGGCATCAGGTCGGCCTTGCGGTACCAGAGGCGGATCTCTTGAAAGTCCCGCGCGCCCGGCGTGTCAACCTTCGGCACCAGGCGCAGCTGGACGCAGGTGGAGAGCAACTCGCGTAAGCGCGGGTTTTCAGGGGCGTTCTGGAGTGGGTCGGGGGTGGTTACGTCAAAGCGCGCGAGCATGTCGGCCTTGCGCTGGCCCACGGGGAGCGGGAAGGGGCCTTCGCCGATGCGGACGGGGTCTTTGATGACGCCCGGCGCGACGATCCGCCGGCGGATAAAAAACTTTTCTGCCTCGCGTGTTTCCAGGAGCCAGGTGCCGTCGAAGACGAAGGCTTGTTTGTCCTCCCGGCGCACGGCCTGCAGGTTCACGCCACCTTTGATGTCCAGGGTGTCAAAGCCGAGGGCAAACCGCCGGAGTGGGGGCGCGGGCAGGCTCGGCTGGTTTGGTGTAGGCTGGTTGGGGGTGGGCTTGGCCTTGGGCTCGGCGGCGTACCAGATCGTGCCGTAGCGGGTGTGCTCGCCACCACCTTGAATCTCGGGGAATCGGCGGATCAGGCGGATCGGTGCGTTGAGCCACACAAGCGTGGCGTCGGCCGCCTCGATCTTGTCCAAGAGCGTGCCCAGCGCGGGGTCGATCGGTGCGGGGGGCGCTGGGTCTTTGACCTGCGTGATCGCGACCGGCTCGGCAGTTTGGGCCACGCCGATCGGTGCGCCGGTACAGATGATCAGGCCAAAAAGGAGCGTGTGCAGGCGGGGGTTCATGCGTATCTCGCGCTACTTGATGTTGAACGGCTCGGACTTGAGCACCGCCAGCACGCGCTCGGCCTGCTTGTCCAGCCCGTCCTGGTCCGCGGCCTTGACCTTGTTGGCCAGGGCGAGCTTCATCGCGGCGATGTCGGGCCCGGCGAGGGTGGTCGAGGCGATTGTCAGGGTCGTCTCCGCGCTGCCCGCGGCGGTGATGAGGGCCTCTTTGTCGGCGGTGGTGAGCTGGGCCCTGATGGCCTCGATGAGTTGCCCGGCGACCTCGGCAGCCGCGCGGGCGGTGCCCGGGGGGGCCTTGCCGTCGCTGCCGATGAGCACGTCGCGCATCTCGCGCACGGCCCGGCTGGTGATCGTCAGCGTGTCGGCCTCGGCCCCCTTGCCACGGGCTTTCTCGACGATCGCGCGGGCCATGCGGTCGGGTGCGGCGCCGCCGCCCGGGGCTTTAGCCGCCAGGACCATCGCTGAGATCGCTGTATCGATGAGCCTGGCGTCGCGCTCGGCGGCGATGAATGTTTCCAGGGCCTTGAGGGCGCTGGCGGTGTCCCCGGCTGAGATCGCCGGGGCCGATCGGCGGGCCTGGGCGAAGAGGCGCGTCAGCGCGTACGCCGCACCCATGCGGACGGGTGGGCGCGGGTCCTTGAGGCCATCGATCAGCAGGGCCATCGAGTTGGTGGTGGCGACCTCACCGGCGATGCGCAGGGTGTTGACGGCCACGAGTTCGTTGCTGGAGCTTGTCAAGGGCTTGAGGGCCTCGACGAGCTGCCGGCCCGCCTCGACGCGGAAGGGAACGGTGACTTTGTCGGCCTCGAAGGGCTTGGTCAGCGCCTCGCGCCCGTCGCGGACGCTCGCCGGCGTCCCGGTGGCGATCATTGCGGTGTAGCGGTCGACCTGCTTTGTGATCTCCGCGCGGTCGGCATCACTGAGGTCTATCCGGCTGGCCATGTCGCTGAGGCTCGCCTGCCCTAGCGCGCAGGAGGCCGAGATGAGTAGGCCAACAACCGCCGATGCGAGCCTCGACCGATTCATGCGATCCTTTCGGGTGTCCCGTTTGAGGGACGTGGAAAATATCCGTCGTGTGTTGGGCATTATCGCCATGGGTTGCCGGGTTGGGAGTGGTTACTTGCCGCCGCCGGGCATCATCCCGCCGAGCTTGGCCTGCAGGATCGCCATGAGTTGCTGCTCATCCTTGATCGAGCCGTCTTTGAGGCCCTGGACAAGCCCGGTCAGGACGCCCTTGATGGGCCCGACCATCTGCCCGGCCTGCGCGAGCATCGCGCCGGTCTGGGCGTCGATGGTCATGACCCACTGTTCCTTGGTCAGCAGGAACTTGGCGGGCGGTTCCATCGGGGCGTGCCTCTTGGCCGTGGCCGTGGCGAGGTTGCCGGTGATGACGATGTTGTAGTCTGCGCTGGTGCGGTTGAGCGCGTCTTTGGTCGCGTCTGCACCCATCGTGCCGAGCATGCCCAGGCCCGGGAGGTCCTTGAGCGGCTTGCCGAGTTTTTCGGTAGTGAGTTTGTCCAACTCGGTCAGCAGTTTGCTCATCTCGGCCATGGAGCGGAGGGCCTCGCGGTGCTCGGGGTTCTCGAAGTTCATCGCGTTGAGCATCGCGTCGATATCCATCGTGCGCTGGATGTCGAGGTACTCGTCTAGGGCCTTGGCAACGGCGGCCTGCTCGGTGCTCATCGGCGAGGCGAGGCCGGGGGGGGCGACCTGCTCGGGCGTGACGCCCTGCTTGCTGCTGAGCAGTTCAAGCCCGGCCAGCGCGCCGGTGAGGCGCGCCTTGAGCGTCTCGTTGGTCACGCCGTCGAGGGACTCACGCACCGCGGCGTAACTCTCGCGGGCCTGGGCGATCAGGTCGTCAAAGTTCTTCGTTGCCTCATCGGCGCCGGCCTGGTAGTCTATCGCGCCGGGCAGCGGGGGCTGGGCCGAGGCCAGGAGGCTCAGCGTCGCGGCCAGTGCCTCCTGGCTGCGGGCCTGCGTCGCTTGCACGTCGGCGAGCGCCTGGCTGGCGCTGGCGATGGCGAGTTTGCCAGACCCGGCGGCGACCTGCGCGGTCTTGCTCTCGAGGCTCCCACCCTTGGCGCCGACCTTGGCGTGGGCGAGGGCTTCTTGATAACCCGCGACGGCGCGCTTGCGGGCGGCGGCGAGGTCACCCTCGGCCAGCGTCTTGTATGCCGCGACCTGCTCGGCGATTGTCTTGGCGTTTAACTGCGCGATCGAGGCCGAGTCGGTGGCGAGGGTTTTATCGTTCTGGGCCTTGGCCGTCAGCAGGGCCAGGTCGGCCTCGAGCCGCCGCTTCTCGCTGACGAGGGCGTCGGCACGGGCCTGGCGGGCCTGCGCATCGGTCTGCCTGCTGGTGCGCTCGGCCTCCAGCAGCAGGGCCTGTGCGTCTAGCCCGTCGGCCTGCTGCGTTGCGGTCGCCGCCTCCTGGATAATCGGAAGCCCGGCCTGGGCGGTGCCCCCGGCCGCTTGCTGGCGCAAGGCGCTCGCGGCGGCACGCTTGGCCTTGGCCTCTGCGCGGAGGGCATCAATCTTTCCCGTGAGCGTTGCCACAACGGCGTTGGCCTGCTGCGCCTGGGTCTGCGCGCCGCCGAGTTCCGCGTCGATCTGCCTGATCTGTGCGCTGACGCTGGCGGTTTGCTCCGTCAGGTCAACGTTGGCAAGCATCGCGGCAACGGCAGAGTTTTGTGTGTACAACGCGAGGGATCGGCGGAGGCTGCCGAGGATATCGACGGCGGCCTGATCCAGTTCCGCCGCCTTCTGCGCGTCGATCTGCGCCAGCGCGGCCCGCGCCCGGCTAGCGATGACGGCTGCGGCGGGGTTGTCCTTGGCGTACTCCTTGACGAGTTCGTAGGCCTCGGTGAGTTTGGCCAAGCGTTCGGCGCTCGTGCTGGCCATGCCCCCCCCCTCAGCCGTGAGGATGCTGATGAGCCTCTGGGCCTCCTCCACGGCATAGTGGGCCGAGTCCTTCCGGTCGCACGCCCCCGCCAGCAGCAGGGCGCCCAGTGCCAGCCCGCGCGCAAGCATCGGGAGCCTCCCCCTGGACGGATAGCAAAAAAGCGTGCTGCGGGCGTGGCGTTGGACGGGAGTGGTCGGGGTCATCATGGCCTTGGTACCTTGCAAAGCGGACAAATAACTACCCTGCCCGGGGCGTGCGGTGCCCGCGCGGGTCGTGAGTGTAGCGACAGGCCCACCCCCTGGCCCGCCCGGAAGATACGCCGGGGGTGGTCGGGGTGTTGCTCACTGGGGAGTTATCGACCCCTGCGGCCCCAAACGCCCACTGCCAGACACCTTACTCCCCCAGGCATTGTGCCGGGAGCCAGTATTCTTTCAGAATATTCTGAAAGCACTTGCCGATACCTGAAGAAAGCACGTAGAGTTGTTTGGTTAGGTTCGAGGGCTTTGGTGTTCTAGGGGTCATTTCTATGTCGCAGCAGGTGCAGCAAACAGACTCGGGGGGGGCTTTGGCGCTGGTGGCTGCGCAGGATCGTTTTATTGCCGTTTGGGGACAGATGGGCAGCACGTGGGGTGTGAGCCGGACGATGGCGGAGGTGCACGCGTTGCTGTTTATCGTCGGCGAGCCGATGTGTACGGATGATGTGATGGAGCGCTTGGCGATCAGCCGGGGGAACGCGAGCATGTCGTTGCGGGCGTTGGTGGACTGGGGGATTTTGGCGCGTGTGCACAAGCGTGGGGACCGCAAGGAGTATTTTCAGGCCGAGGGGGACCCGTGGGTGATTCTGCGGGCCGTGGTGGCCGAGCGGATGAAGCGTGAGATGGACCCGGTGCTGGCGGGGCTGGCGGAGATCCGCGACGCGACGGAGCCTGGGCGTGGAGGGGGTGGTGCGGTCGATGCGGCGCAGGCCGGGCGTATTGCAAGCCACAACGACCGGCTGGACTCGATGATCGAGGTGCTCGGGTTGCTCTCGGGGCTTGGGGAGAAGCTGCTCGGGATGCCGACGGAGCAGTTGCGCCTGGCGGCGGGCGCGCTCGGGGCGGGCCTTGGTGGCGGGGGAGGGCGTGTATGAGCCAGGTCCGCCGGGAGGTTGGGTTGGAGCGTGGCGGCGGGGTTGCTGCTCTGGTGGTGCCTGTTGTGTGTGTGGTGTGGCGCTTAGCCGCGCCTGTGGCTGGGGAGTTGGTGTGGCGTGTGTGGGTGGACAACGGGCACACGCGTGCGCGGTGCGTGCTGCGTGGGGTGGGTGGTGAGCGCGTGTTGATTGATGGAGCGCGTGGGGAGGTTGAAGTGGTCGATGGGCTGACGCACGTGCTGGTGCGTGGGCGTGGCGGCGGTGGTGCGCTGCTGGTGCTGACGCTGGCCGGTGAGGTTGGGGACGCCGGGTCGGGCGTGTTGCTGTATGCGCGGACGTCGCTGCTGGAGGAGTTGGGTGTGCCGGGTGGGGGGGCGGAGCCGCCTGGGTTGGGGTGAGAAGAGTTGGGCGGGTGATTATTTTGGGAGCCTCGGCGCGTTCGCGAACTTGCACCGTTGTATGCCGATGTGGGCGAGGGTCTCGAAGACCAGCAGCCCGATGAGCATCGCGGCGATGGGATACCAGAGGACCACGTCGCGGTGCAGGAGCATTGGGGTGCGCATGCCCTTCTCGCGGTAAAGGGGTGGGGCGAACCAGGTCAGTAGGCTGACGATCAGCAGCGCCGAGCCGATGAGCCAGCCGATGCTGGCGTAGTCGGTGATGACCCTTGCGATGGTGGGGGTGACGCGGTAGCCGTGCACGCGGCTGATGGTGCGCAGGCCCATGCGCTCGATCGCGGCCAGGCCAAGGTAGAGTGGGTAGCCTGCGCCCATGGCGACAAACCAGACGATCACTTGGCGGACGACCAGCCGATAGTCCATCGTTGCGTTGGTCCTCCACCACACGAGTTCGCCCCAATGAACGAGCACGAGAATCACCGCGCACGCAGATGCGAGTACGAGCAGGGTCAGCAGCATCGTCCACTTGTGGAACTTGCCGGAGGCTTTGGTGTCGATCGCTACGCGGGCGTAGACGGCGTTTGGGGTGCGCAGGAGTGCCCACGCCGAGGCGGACCAGGTTGCGTGTGGGGTCAGTGGGGTGCCGGTGCGTCGGTCGGGGAGGCTCTCGGCGGTGGGCTTGCCACACTCGGGGCAGATGGGTTGGTGGGTGGGTTGGTCGGGGGCTTGGATCGAATAGCCACACTGCTCGCAGAGGAGGAGGTGTGGGGGTGTGGGGTGCGGGTGCTTGGCGGCTTGCGCGGGCATCGGTGTGAGGGTAGGTGTGGGGAGGGGGATCACTTGCCTACGAAGTGTTCATCCCCACCCCTGCCTATTGCGACCAGTACGTTCTTGGGGAGGGGTTGCTCAGTTGAGCGTGGTGTGTTGGCGAACTTGCAGCGTTGCAGGCCGATGTAAGCGAGGGTCACGTGGATGACCAGGGCGATGAGGATCGCGGCGATGGCGTACCAGAGGGCCACCTCCGAGCGGAGGAGCAGTGGTGGGCGTACGCCGAGTTTGTCAAACAGCGCCATGGCGCTCCAGACGACCGTGCACGGCAGCAGGAGTGCCGAGCCGATGAGCCAGCCGATGCTGGCGTAGTCGGTGATGACCCTTGCGATGTTGGGGGTGATGCGGTAGCCGTGGAATTCCCCGATGACATTCAGGCCGTAGCGCTCGATTGTCGACAGGGTCAGGATCAGTAGAAAAGCCAGCCCCACGGCTACTACCCAGATGATGAACCAGAAAAGCGCAACACGCAGGAGCAAGGTGAGGATTGAGGAATGCCCAACAGTCCAAGGTTCGACCTCGTACCAGTAGAAGAGCATAATGAGCACTGTGCTTGTAAAGGTGAAGGGCAACAGCGCAAGGAGCATCGTTTGCCTGTGGAACTTGCTGGAGGCTTTGGTGTCGATCGCCACTCGCGCGTAGACGGTGTTTGGGGTGCGCAGGAGTGCCCGGGCTGAGGCGTACCAGGTTGCGTTGTGCGTCAGTGGGCGGCCGGTCCTGAGTTCGGGGAGGCTCTCGGCGGTGGGCTTGCCACACTCGGGGCAGTTGGGTTGGTGAGCGGGGTGGGCGGGGGGCAGGATCGGGTAGCCGCACTGCTCGCAGAGGAGGAGGTTTGTGGGTGGTGCGGGGTTGGCGCGCTGTGCGGGCATTTCTTTGAGGGTAGGTGTGAGGAGGGGGATCACTTGCCTACGAAGTGGTTAACCCCACTCCTGCCCCTCCCCTCGGGAGGCGTCTGCGTTGAGTTCGTGTTCAAGCAGCTCGGCGATGGTCTCGCGTCGGCGGATGAGTTGGAAGTCGTTGCCGTGCACGAGGACCTCGGCGGGGAGTGGGTGGGAGTTGTAGCGTGAGGCCATGCTGATGCCGTAGGCGCCGGCGGTGAAGACGGCCAGGAGGTCGCCTCGGTTCACTGGTGGCAACGCGCGGTCTTTGGCCAGAAAGTCGCCGCTCTCGCAGACGGGGCCGACGACGTCGGCGGTTTCGAGGCCGGGGAGGTTGAGGTGCTCGTCCCGGCGTGTAGGCTCCTGGCCCGGCGTTACGCTGGTGGGCCAGATGAAGTGGAAGGCGCCGTAGAGGCTTGGGCGCAGGAGTGTTTGCATCCCCGCGTCGCAGATGATGAACTTCTTGCGTTCACCCTCGGCCTGGCCCTGCTTGACGTAAAGCACGCGCGTGAGCAGCACCCCGGCGTTGGCGGCGATAGTCCGCCCAGGCTCCAGGATGATCTTCAGACCCTTGGCAACGCGGTCGCGCAGTATCGGGACGATGACGCGTGCGTACTCGACGGCAGCGGGCGCATCGCCCGTCTGGTAGTCGGCGCCGAAGCCCCCGCCGAGGTCGAGGCTCTGGATCGTCAGGCCACTCTCGGCGGCGTGGTCGATGAGGGCCAGGACTCGGCGGAGGGCCTCGGCGTATGGCTGGGGTGTGAGGATCGAACTGCCCAGGTGCATGTGCAGGCCCACGATGGGGGCGTGGGGGTTGTTTCCAAAGCGTGCCAGGAGGGTGCGTGCGTGTTCGAGGCCGACGCCGAACTTGCTCTGGCTGGTGGCGGTGACGATGTACTCGTGCCCGCCGGCCTTGACGCCCGGGTTGACGCGCAGAGCGCAGCGTGCCTGCACGCCGAGGTTGGCGGCGTGAGATTGCAGGGCTTGGAGTTCGGGCTGGCTCTCGATGTTGAAGAGGGCGATGGGTGCGGTGGTGCCGTCGGGGTGTGGGACGGTCAGGGCGGAGCGGATTTCTTCATCGGTCTTGCCGACGCCTGCGAAGACGATTTTGGAGGGGTGGACGCCCGCGGCCAGGGCGCGTGCGAGTTCACCCCCTGAGACGACGTCCATCCCCAGGCCGCAGTCGGCCAGGGTGCGGAGGACGTGGATATTTGGGGAGCACTTGACGGCAAAGCAGATCAGGGGCTTGAGCTCGGCAAAGGCTTCTGTGATGCGCTCGGCGTGGAGTTTGAGGGTAGCGCGGGAGTAGACGTAGGTGGGGGTGCCGACGGCTTGGGCGACTTGGGCGACGTCAACGCCCTCGCAGTGCAGGGAGCCGAGGGTGTAGGCGAAGTGATCCATGCCTGAGCATACCGCGTGCGGGGGAGTCGATCCTGGGGGCTGGGGGTGGAAAGTGCCGATACCCTTTGGGCGTCCAGCGGCGGAAACCTCGGGCAGGGTCTGTTGCCCAGCCGGGGGCGTTGGTACCTATTTGACGGAGTCGTTCTTTGCACACGAGCAGGGTTGAGATTGATCTGGCGGCGGTGGACCGGAACCTCTCGGCGTTGCGGGCGTGCGCCCGTCAGGGTGCCCGGCTGGCGGGTGTCAGCGCGGTGAATCTGCGTTTTTGCGGGGTGATTAAGCAGGATGGGTATGGGATGGGAGCCGTGCGCTTGGCCAAGAGGTTGGCGGCCAGCGATATCGACATGCTGGCGGTCTATTGCCCGGCGGAGGCTCGGGCGCTGGCGGATGTGCCGATCAAGACGCCGGTGTTGCTGCTGATGCCCACGTTCAGCTTTGACCGCAACGACCAGTTGTACCGCTTGGCCGCGAGGGATCGGTTGCACTTCTCGCTGCACTCGATGCAGCAGGCTGAGGCGCTCGGTGAGCTGGCGGGCCGGCTGGGCATGCAGCTGCCCGTGCACGTGCAGGTGGACGTGGGGATGACGCGCGGCGGCCTGCTGCCCGAAGAGGCCGCCAGGCTCGTCGAGCACGTGATTACTTCCTCTCGCCTGCGGCTGGCGGGGGTGATGACGCACCTGTCCAGCCCGGGCTGCGACGCGATCTTCACGCGCGAACAGGCGCACCTGTTTAGGGCGTGGATCGAGCAGATCAGGCCCGCGCTCAACCAGCACGCCCGGCTGGCCAGCGAGCGTGGCGATGCGCCCGTGGCTGTCCACCTGGCCAACACCTGCGCAACGCTGCGCTGGCACGGGCTGCACGGGACGATGCTGCGGGTCGGGCAGGGGCTGCTGGGGTATGGGCCTGAGGGGTTTGCTGGTGAGGATGTGCCCGAGTTCGCCTCGGCGGCGGCAAGCCTGCAGCCGGCAGTGCGGTGGCTGAGCCGGGTGGTGCACACCCACGAGATACCAGCAGGGTGGCCCGTTGGGTATGACCGGACGTTTGTCGCCCCGCGCCCGACGCGGATCGCGGTGGTGCCGGTGGGGTATGCCGACGGGTACCCCAGGGCGCTGGGCAACCGTGGGTATGTGCGTTTGACGGGGCTTGGTTGGGAGAGGCCCAGGACGATCGCGGGGCTTGATGAGCGGCCCGAGCGTGGGGTGCCGGGGGTGTTTGCGCCGGTGGTTGGGCGTGTGAGCATGGACCAGATCACGGTGGATGTAACGGATGTGCCTGCGCACTTGGCTCTGCCGGGGTGTGAGGTGGAGATCATCGGGACGGACAAGGAGGCGCCGAACCATTTGCCGTTGTTGGCGGCGCTGGCCGAGACGATCACGCACGAGATGTTGTGCCGGATCAGCCCGCAGCTCGAGCGGGTGTATGTTGCCAGTGAGGTTGGCAGCGGGGAGGCTGAAGTTGAGGTTGAGGAGGATGCGTCTGGGCGTGCGGGTGCCGAGCGTCTGAACGCGGCGGGGGCGTGAGAGAGGGAGAGATTTTAGTTGAGGGCTTGAGTGGAAACCCCATCCCTGCCCCTCCGCTGGGGGGAGTGGTTTAATCGATCGCTGTAAATCTGCACGCGCCGGCGTGTGCTTGCCGATTGCACTACGCAGAGAACACCTTTTTCGGAGCAACCGATGATCCTGCGCGCCGGCCTGATGCGTTTGACCCTTGTGCAACTGACGAGTGTGCTGGTGCTCTCGGCGTGGATGATCGGGCCCGCATTGGGGCAAGATGGAGCCCCGGTGCCCCCGGCCGCGGCGGTTCCGTCGGCATCGCCGGCGAAGGAGCCGCCGGAGTTCCCGGAGTTTAAGGACGCCAGCAAGGGGACCGAGCGGGTCGGTTCACCCGATGCGCCGACGATGTACACGCTTTACAAGCGCGACAAGGACGCTCGCCTGCTGGCCGAGTTGCCCAGGGACTTTGATCGTCAGCGGATCTTTATTGGGACGACATTCGCGGGGGGCGTGCCGAATACGGGGATTCAGGTCGGGGACGTTTACGGCTACTGGAAGAGGTTTGACAAGCGTTTGGCGCTGCTGGAGGTGAACACCGACACCAAGAGCACCGGGGACGCCGAGAACAAGCGGAGCGAGGAGAAGCTGTACACCGACCGCGTGATCGTCGATGTGCCGATCGTGGCTATCGGTCCCGGCGGTGGGCCTGTGATCGACGCGACGGCGCTGCTGGTCGGGCGTGCCGACAAGCTCTTTGGCGGGCAGGTGGCCGGGGCGAACCGGGAGCTGGCGCGCCTGGCCAAGGCGAAGGCCTTCCCGCAGAACGTCGAGATCGCTTATGAGCTGCCCAACCGCGACGGCCGGTTGGTAACGATCCACTACTCGATCTCGCTGATCCCGGCCGGTACGGGGTACGTGCCGCGCGAGGCCGACCAGCGCGTGGGGTACTTTACCACGGGCTTTCGCGATACTTCGCGCCAAGACAAAGACACGCAGTGGGTGCGGTACATCAACCGCTGGCACATCCAGAAGCGCGACCCGAAGTTGCAGCTCAGCCCGCCCAAGCAGCCGATTGTGTTTTATATCGAGGAGACGGTCCCGGTGCAGTACCGCCGGTGGGTGCGCGACGGCGTGCTGGCGTGGAACGAGGCGTTCGAGAAGATCGGGATCGTTGACGCCATCGAGGTCTATCAGCAGGACGCGGCGTCCGGTTCGCACATGGAAAAAGACCCCGAGGACGTGCGCTACAACTTCATCCGCTGGTCGACCAGCGATCTGGGCTTTGCCATCGGGCCATCGCGGGTGCATCCTGAGACGGGGCAGATTCTTGATGCCGATGTTGTGATGGACGACGGGTTTTTGCGCGGGTGGTACCGCAGTTACCAGCAGCTGCTGCCCGAGGTGGCGATGATGGGGTACCCGGCGGAGGTGGTGGGCTGGCTGGACAAGAACCCGCAGTGGGACCCGCGTGTGCGCCTGGCCGAGCCGAGCGACCGGGACGGGATCATCCGCCAGCGGACGCTCATGCGTGAGCAGGCCGAGAAGGCGTATGCGGAGGATGTGCGCCAGCGTGCGGGGATGAACGATGCGCTGCCGATGCTGAGCCTGCGTTCGGGCGCGCCGCTGCAGTTCGGTGCCGTGAGTTTGGACCCGACGGGGTACGCGCTGCCGATGCGGCAGCGGATGAGCTGCGCTGCGATGCTCGGCAAGTCGATGGACATGGCCCTGCTGCGGCTGAGCGCGGCGGACATCCTGGAACTGGCGCAGGACGCCAGCACGGACGCGGCTGACGAGAAGAAGGATGCCAAGAAAGACGGGAAGAAGGACGAGAAGAAGAAGGAGCAGTTGCTTGACGGGCTCCCGGAGAGCTTCGTCGGGCCGCTGCTGCGGGACGTGATCAGCCACGAGGTCGGGCACACCCTGGGCCTTCGGCACAACTTCAAAGCGAGCACGGCATTGACGATCCAGGAGATGAACAGCCCGGAGGTCAAGGGCAAACTGCCGATCGTTGCCAGCGTCATGGACTACACCCCCATCAACATCAACTTCAACGATGGGAAAGTGCAGGGGGACTATGCACCCATCGGCATCGGGGCGTACGACATGTGGGCGGTCGAGTATGGGTACACGCTGGAGCCGAACCTCAAGCCCGTGCTGGCGCGGGCGGCCGAGCCGGCGTTGGCGTTTGGCACCGATGAGGATGTGGGCGGGCCGGACCCTCGGGTCGCGCAGTTTGACCTTGGAAAGGACCCCTTGGACTACGCCGACAGCACGATGCGGCTGACGCAGCACCTGCGTGGGAAGATCCTTGAGAAAGTGATGAAAGACGGGGACAGCTGGGCCAAGAGCCGGCGTGCGTACGAGCTGCTGCTCGGGCGGCATATCTCGGCGGTGCGGATCGCCAGCGTGCACATCGGCGGCGCGGACGTCAACCGCTTCAAGAAGGGGGACCCCAACGCCCCCGCGCCGGTTACACCCGTGGACGCGGCAACGCAACGGCGCGCGCTCAAGTTCGTGGTCGATAACGCCTTCAACGAGGAGGCATTCGGGCTTTCGCGCGAGCTGCTCGAAAAGATGATTGTTGAAAAGTGGTTCGATGCCGGTGGGATGGGCTCGATCTTCCAAAGCCCGAGCTACCCGGTGCACGACCGGATATTGGGCGTGCAGACAGCCGTGCTGACGATGCTGCTCAACCCGATGACGATGCAGAGGGTCTACGACAACGAGCTGCGCAAGGCCCCCGATACCGATGCGTTGACGGTGCCCGAGCTGCTCGACGTCGTCTCGGCCTCGATCTGGACGGAGCTCGATGCGCTCGGGGACGGGACGGTGCGCAAGCCGAGCATCAGCAGCATCAGGCGGAACCTGCAGCGCGAGTACCTGGCCCGGCTGATCGACCTGACGCTCCCCGACGGGAGCTACACCGCCGCGTACCGCCCGGTGCAGAACCTGACGGTGCTGAAACTCCGCGAGATCAAGGGGAAGATTGACCGCGGGATCGGCACCGGCGGGATCGATGTGTATACCAAGGCCCACCTGACCGAGTGCAGCGTGCGGATTGGCAAGGCCTTGGACGCCAACTACATCTACGCCTCGCAGTAAGCCAGGGACCGTTGGTTGCAGGGCGCCTGGTGCTCAGGTGGATAAATTGATCGGGCTTTTACCGTGTTTTTGGGCTTTGGGTGGGGTGGAGGGTCCGATCACAGGCCGAACTTGCGGGTAAACGGGTCGATAGCTGGCAAGCCGTGCAACCGCGTGGCAGAATCGTGAGTATTGCCCAGTTTACTGGGGGCGGTATTCTCGTGCCCGTTATGGTCGATTTAGGTATTCGGGCTGTTGATCGTGGGGCATAAAGGGATAGGCATGTCTGGATGCGCTTGGCTGCGGTACGGAGTTGGAATGTGTGTGGCCGGCGTGGTGCTCGCAGCCGGGTGTGCGCCGACGGCGCAGCAGGCGGGGGTCCCCCTGCAGCATGCCGTCGGCGTGGAGGGCGTGGATGCGCAGACGTATGCCAAGGCGATCAACGGCCCGGCGCGCCTGTGGGTTCCCGGGGAGCCGAACGTTGCCTGCTTTGACAGCAGCGCCCCGATCAACCCTGAGATTTTGGCACAGGTCGATGCGTTGATGCGTGCCGGGCTGCCCAAGTATCAGCTGACTGGCCGGTGGACGAGCACGGCGACGAACGGGAGCGTGATTCCGATCCGGACGCCAATCACGGTTACGTGGTCGTTGGTGCCTGATGGGATCCGCGTTTCGCCGACGCAGCCACCGCCGACGGACGGCTCGCCTGACCCGGACCGCAGCCGGCTCTTTGAGCGCTTGGACGCGCTGTTTGGTGGGAACCGGTCGCTCTGGTTGGCCCAGTTCCAGGCGGCCTTTGACCGGTGGTCGGAGCTGTCAGGGATCACGTTTGTGCGTGTGCAGTCGGGCGCCAACCCGTGGGACGACGGGGCCGTGTGGGGCACGGGTGGCAACACCACCAGCAGGGGTGATATCCGCATCGGGATGCGCCCGATCGATGCGGTCGGCAACGTCTTGGCCTTTAACAGTTACCCCAACAGTGGGGACATGGTGCTGGATTTCGAGGAGAACTGGAGTCAGAGCGCCAGCACGTACCGTTTCCTGCGAAACGTCATCATGCACGAGTTGGGGCACGGGCAGGGGATGGCGCACACCTGTCCGGTGAACCAGTTGGGCTCGGGCAACCGGATGCTGCTGGAGCCGAGCTACTCCGCCGTCTTTGACGGGCCGCAGCAGGACGACATCCGGGCGGTTCAGGAGAACTACGGCGACGCTGCCGAGCCGAATGGAACGCCCGCGACGGCCACGCTGCTGGGGGCGATTGCGCCGAGTGCGACGCTGACGTTCGGGACCGTGCCGACGGCGTCCTCGGCATCTCGGTACTCGGTGATCTCCACCGACAATGACTATTTCAAGTTCACCACGACGGTGCCGCTGGTGGTCTCGATCGCCGCGACGCCTGTCGGGACGACCTATTTGTCTGGGGATTGCCAGGGCAACCCCAGCGGCACGTCGATCAACGCACGCAACATCGGCGACCTGCTTGTCGAGGTCTACAGCCTAGACGGGTCGGTGAGCTACGGCGTGCAGAACACCGCCGCGATCGGGGCGGAGGAGCTTGTTGCCAACGTGCTCTTCCCAGCCGGCGGTGGTATGTTCCGCGTCCGGTCGGCGGCCTCGCTGGTGGACACGCAGCTCTACACCGTGCGCCTGCAGGCAGGCTCGGCGATTCCCTTTTCGTCCAACAACACCGCCGGCCCTGTGGTGCTCACCTGGGGTGCGGTTACCGGGAACACCGGGTACCGCGTCTACCGCTCGGCCACGGGCAACCGTGCGTCGGCGACGCTGATCTCGACGCAATCGGGGACACAGCTGACCGACACTGCCAGCACGCCTGCTGGGGCCACATATTGGGTGGAGACCAACCAGGCGGGTCGTCCCAACACGGTCATCGGCGGGCCGCTGTTTGCTGCAACGCGTGCAGCGTGCGGTCTGAGCGATGTTGCCGGGCCCGGGCAGACCGTCGGCCCCGACAACGCCCTGACGGCTGACGACATCATCGTCTTCCTCAACTGGTTCTTTGCCAGCAATACTCAGGCGGACGTGGCCGGGCCGGGCCAGAGCACCACGGCGGATGGCCAGTTCACGGCCGATGACATCATCGTCTTCCTCAACAGGTTCTTTACGGGGTGCTAGTAAAGCAAGAGGCTGGGCCTTCGGTGTTCGGTTTGAGGGTGTGTGTGCTTACGCCTCGGTTGCCAGCCGGCAGAAGACCTCGATGCCCAAGGGGATCGCCTGGTCGTTGAAGTCGAAGTCGGGCTGGTGCAGCATCGGCGTGCGCGCCTGGCCAGCGCACTTGAGGCCCAAGCAGAAAAAGACGCTCGGGACGCGTTGGGCGTAATAAGAAAAGTCTTCACCACCCATCGAAGGGTGGGGGACGCGCACAACGTTGGCGGGGCCGAGCCAGGCGTCGGCGAGGGTGAAGAAGCGGGCCGTCAGGGCCGGGTCGTTGTAGGTTACCGGGTACCCCTCCTGCCAGTTGAGCTCGGCGGCACACCCGCCGGCGCTGGCAGTCGCCTGGATGATCTCGCTGGCGCGTTGGTGGGCAAACTTCCTGCTGCTCGCTTCAAGGCAGCGGAGCGTGGCGGTGAACGTGGCCGAGTCGGGTATGACGTTCGATGCCGAGCCACCCTTGACGATACAGACCGAGAGCACGACCGAATCGGTCGGCGAAACACCCCGGCTGACAAGTGTCTGCAGCGCGACAATGCACTGGCTCATGGCCAGAATCGGGTCGCGCCCGTGGTGCGGGTAGGCGGCGTGCGAGCCGACGCCGACGATGGTCGCGCGGAGCTCATCGGTGCTGGCCAGGAGCGGGCCGGCGCGTGTGCCGACGGTGCCGACGGGCAGTTCGGGCCACCCGTGCAGGCCGAACATCTTTTCGATGCGCGGGCCGATGATCGCGCCATCGAGGAGCCCCTCGTTGCAGAGGCGTTCACCGCCGCCGCCGCCCTCCTCGGCGGGCTGAAAAACGAGCGTAACTGGGCGCGGGCGCGGCAGGTCTTTGAGCACGCGAGCAACGCCCAGCAGGATGGCGGTGTGCCCGTCGTGCCCGCAGGCGTGCATCCGGCCCGGCGTGGAGCTGGCGTAGGGCAGGCCGGTCTGCTCGGCGATCGGCAGCGCGTCGATATCAGCGCGGAGGCCGACGGCGGGGAGGGCGTTGCCCACGTCGGTGCTTGCGGGCAGGTGGGCGACAACGCCGGTACCCCCGGCCAGGCCGGGGGCGTGGGCGATGCCCAGCGCGGTGAGCTCCCGGGTGATGAGTTTGCTGGTGCGGTGCTCTTGATAGGCGATCTCGGGGTGCGCGTGCAGGTCGTGGCGGAGGGCGACAACCTCGGGCAGAGCGCGAGCAATAAGCGCGGCGAGTGAGGGGGGCATGAGGGAGGGTATGGGGAAAATCGGCAATCGGGAGTGGGCAACAGGCAACAGGCGCGGGTGGCGAGCCTGCGCCACTGTGCTTGCTTAACTTACTTCATCACCTTCAAACTCACCCGCCGGTCGAGTTCCTCGGCAGGCTTGGCAACCAGGTCATACCCGTCGGCAGCGACAACAACACAGCGGACGACCTCGCCTGGGGCGAGCGGTTTTTTGCTCTGCACGAAGGTAACGCTGTCGATCTGCGGGGCCTGGGCGTAGGTTCGGCCAGAGTAGAGCCCGCCCCCTGCGCCGACGCCCGGCGTTGCCCGGCCGTGTGCGCGGAGGGGTGCGTCGATGAGCACGTCGAGCCGGAGGCCCGTGCCCAGGGGGTTCTTCTCGTCGAACTTCGCCGCGCGGGCCTCCTGGCGCTTGAGGGCGATCTGCTGCTGCAGTTGCATCACCTCCTCGCGCCGGCGGGCCTTGATCTCCGCCGGCACGGCCAGGGCCTTGTCTTGCTCCATCGTGCCCGCGACGGTGCCCGGCTCCATCGAATATTCAAAGACGCCCAGGTTCTCAAAGGCCTGCTCGGCCACGAACTCCAGCAGTTGCTTGTGGTCGTCCTCGCTCTCGCCGGGGAAGCCGCTGATGAAGGTGGTGCGCAGCGCGATCCCCGGCACGAGCGTGCGGAGTTGGTCCAGCAGCGTGCGGGTCTGGGCGATGGTGATGTTCCGCCGCATCGACGCGAGCATCTTGTCGCTGGCGTGCTGCAGGGGCATGTCGATATACCGCAGCACGCGAGGCGTCGCGGCGATGGCGCGCATCATCGGGGGTGTGAAGTTGCTCGGGTAGGCGTACATCAGCCGCACCCACCCGTCGGCGACGCCAAGCTCGTCGAAGGCCTTGCTGACGGTGCGGAGCATGGTGGGCATCCCGCCGAGGCCCTGCTCGTCCATGCCGATGCCGATGTCTTGGCCGTAACTTGTGGTGTCTTGGCCGATGAGGTTGATCTCAAAGCACCCGTCGGCGATGAGTTCCTTGGCTTCGAGCAGGATGCGGTCGATGGGTTTGGATCGCATCTTGCCGCGGATGCTGGGGATGGTGCAGAAGGTGCATCGCTGGTTGCACCCTTCGCTGATGCGCAGGTACCCGTAGTGGCGTGGGGTCAGGCGCAGGCGTGCCGAGTCGTCCTCGAAGTAGCCGATCCCTTTGCCGTCTTGGCCTTGCACGGTCAGGCCAACGGTCTGCACGCCGCGCTCGGCCGCGGCGGTGAGTGCGTTGGCGTTGATCCAATACTTGGGCTGCTCGGCCGCGTCGGTCGCCTTGGTATGGCGCTGCTGGCGTGCGTGGGGCGTCAGCCCGCGCACGGCCTGGACGATCTTGTCGCGGTCAAAGACGCCGACCATCGCGTCGATCCCCGGCGCCCACTCAAGCATCTTGGCCCGGTGCCGTTGCACCAAACACCCGGCCACGACCACCCGCTTGATCTGCCCGGCGCTCTTCTTCTCGATCGCCTCGTGGATGACCTGGAGTGATTCATCCTTGCTCGCCTCCAAGAACCCGCAGGTGTTGACGACAATGGCATCGACCTGCTCACCCTGCTCGGTCAGGTCGTACTGAACGGGGGTCATGCCGTCCTGCGCAAGCAGCCCGAGCATTTTTTCGCTGTCGACAAGGTTTTTGGGGCACCCCAAGGAGACAAAGGCGACGGTATCGATCCCGTCGCCGGTGCTGGCGGGGGGGGTGGGTGCTTTGGGGCGGGGCATGGATAAGTGTAGGTGTGGGCGGGGATTACCTGCCCGTGCTCCCAAACCCCCCTGTGCCGCGGGCGGTTTCATCAAGGTTTTCGGCTCTTTCCAGCCTCGCCCGGCAGACGGGGGCCAGGACCATCTGGGCGATGCGCATGCCGTGCTCGATGGTGAAGGGTTGCTGCCCGAGGTTGATGAGGGCGACGATCATCTCGCCGCGGTAGTCGGAATCGACGGTGCCGGGGGCGTTGGGGATCGTGATGCCATGCTTGGTGGCCAGGCCCGATCGCGGGCGGATTTGCAGTTCATACCCCGCCGGGAAGCTCACGGCAAAGCCCAGCGGCACACGCACAATCCCGCCCGGGGGGATAACTACAGGTTCACCCTCGGATAGGCAGGCGGCCAGGTCCATCCCCGCGGCACCGGCGCTCTGGTAGGCCGGGAGGGTCGCCCGAGGACTCAGGAGTTTGATGCGCACGTCAACAGTCTGCCCAGGCCTGTGTTCCATGGCCCGAGGGTAAGCCCTCGGGGATCGGCAGGGTCATGGGCGATTGTGCACTTTGCCGCGAACTGCACCGGGATCGTGCCGATACTTGTCCATGGCACAGCGCAGGCGACGGGGATGGTTGCACAAGACCCTCGGCGGAGCGCTGGCGCTGGGGCTGCTTGGTGGGTGGAGTGTGCCGGCCCAGGGCCAAGAGCCGGCCCCGCAGGTGCCCCCCCCGCCGCCGGTGGTGGCCCCGCCACAAGCTCAGGCCCAGCCCGACTCTCCCGGCACGATCGCTGGGATGCTCTCCCCCGCGGCGCGGGCCGTGATCGATGCGCCGTTTAACACGCCGCAGGAGGCCCGAGCCCTGCGCATCAAGCACGGCGTGCCGATGGGCAAAGACCTGGCCCTGACTCCCTCCCGTGCACAGATCGCGCTTTTGCGTGGCCTCTACGCCGACGCATCCCTGCGCGACGAGCGGGCAAACCCACTTGATCGTGCCGAGGCGCTGGTGCAACTCGGGCAGCCAGCCCAGGCGATTGGCCTGATCGGCAAGGATGATTCGCCGCGCGCGCTGGCGGTCACTATCAGCGCGTTAGAGATGCTCGGGCAGCGCGAGCGGGCGGCACAGGTCGCCGAGTTGCTCGCCCGGCAACTCATCGATGGGAAGCTGGCAACCAGCGGGGAGATCGTCTCGGCCGTGCAAGGCTCGGCGGCGCTGATCCGCCTGACGGGCCCCAAGGGTCAGGGCGGCGCAGACTTCACCTTCCTGATGCAACAACTCGCCCAAGCCCGGGTGCTGGACCCCTTGGATTACAGGGTCCCCCTGGCCGAGGCGCAACTGCTCATGGACAAGGACAACTTCGCCCAGGCCCGCGAGGCCGTGAGCGAAGCGGCGGGCCTGAACCCGACATCCGCCCAGGCGTATCTGCTGGCCGGGCGCATGGCGGTGCTTTCGTTTGACTTTGATACCGCGCAGGAGATCGCCTCGCGCCTGGACATGATCGCGGGGCTGGAGTCTGCCGACGAGATTGTTGTTGCAAGCCCACCGGCGCGATCGGCGCATGGGGCGGTGGTGCGTGCCGCCGCGCTGCTTCGGCAAGATGACCCGGCACAGGCGCGGGCGTTGCTGTTGCCGCATGTGCAGGCGTGGCCCGATGCGCCGCTGTTGCTGGAGATCACCGCTGGGGTGATCGCCGCCGAGTATGACTTCCCGGCACTCGATGCACACATCGCCGACTACGAGCGTCGCTTCCCCGGCCAGCCACGCGCCGCGTTGCAGGCCGGTCAGACGCTCGCGGACCTGCGCCAGTACGCCCAGGCCGAGCGTTTGCTCGAACACGCCTGGGCGCTCGCCCCCCTCTGGGCCGCGCCTGCAACTGACCTGGGCCTGCTCGGCATGCAGAGCGGGCTAGATGAGTTGGCGTTGCGGGCGCTGACCAAGGCCGTGGAACTCGACCCGTTTAACGTGCGCGCGGGCAACACGCTCAAGCTGCTCAACGTGCTGAGCACCTACCAGCGCACAGAGGGTGCGCACTTTGTCATCCGGTCAAGGCCCGGGCTGGATGCGCGCCTGGCCGCCGAGATGCTCCCGATCCTGGAGGGCATCCACGCCGACATCACCGGCGATGCGCCCGGCGCGCTGCGTTACCAGCCCCCGTTCAAGACCGTCATCGACCTGGCCCCCGACCACGCCAGTTTCGCGGTGCGTATCGCGGGTGTGCCACGGATTCACACCATCGCCGCGAGCACGGGCCCGGTGATCGCGATGGAGTCGCCGCGTGATGGGCGCGGGCACTCGGGCGCTTATGACTGGGCGCGCGTCCTTCGCCATGAGTATGTGCACACCGTGGGCCTGAGCCGGACGGGCAACCGCCTGCCGCACTGGTTCACCGAGGCCCAGGCCGTGTTCTTAGAACAGGCCCCGCGCGACTACAACACCGTGCAACTGCTAGCCCAGACGCTCAACACCGACGACCTCTTTGATCTCAACGAGATCAACATCGCCTTCACGCGCCCCAAGCGTCCTCAGGACCGGGCGCTGGCGTATGCGCAGGGGCACTGGATGTACCAGTTCATGGTCGAGCGTTTCGGCGCCGAGGCGCCCCTGCGCCTGATGGACCATTTCGCCAAGGGCGCGCGCGAAGAAGAAGCCTTCACCACCGTGCTCGGCACCGGGCGCGAGGGGTTCATGCAGGCCTTCAAGCCGTGGGCGCACGGGCAACTGCAGCAGTGGGGGATGGCCTCGGCTGAGATAGACGCGGCAGAGGTCGCCCTCCGCCAAAAGCTCGAGTTGCAAGACGGGCGGGTCGATGCGGAACTCGCAACGGAACTGGAGGCATATGCCGCCTCGCGCACCGTCGATCCGATGCCGCACAAACTACTGGCAGGGTTCTATCTGCAAGTCGATCCCCCCAAGGCCGTCGAGCATTTGCGCTGGCTGGATGTGCGTCAGGACAAGGAGGCGACCTACGCCGCGCAGATCGCCGCGATCCTCGCTCAGCAGGGAGACTCCGCCGGCGCGTGGGCAAGCGCCCAGCGTGCCGTGCGCCTGGCACCCTACAACCCGGCCAACCGCGAGCTGGCCGCGGCAATTGCGGTTGGCCGCAAGGACTGGCCAGCCGCGCGGGGGCACATCGAGTTCCTGGCCGAGCTTGAGCCAAACCAGGCCCAGCACCAGCGCAGGCTCGATGCCCTCACCCGGCTGGAAAAACAATCCACCTCCCCCTGAATATCCTCGCCCACAAAACCCATCACCCACACCCGCGAGCCAACCATGAAGGTCCTGCTGCAAACAACCCTCGGCGACATCACCCTCGAACTCGATGAGGCCAAAGCCCCCATCACCGTCGCCAACTTCCTGGCGTACCTCGACAAAGGCCACTACGACCAGACCGTCTTCCACCGCGTCATCGGCACCTTCATGATCCAGGGTGGTGGCTTCACCGCCGACGGGCAGCAAAAACCGACCGGAAAGCAGATCAAGAACGAGTGGGACAACGGCCTCAAAAACAAGCCCTATACCATCGCCATGGCACGCCTGAGCAACCCCGACTCAGCCACGGCACAGTTCTTCATCAACGTCGCAGACAACGCCTTCCTCTCGACGCCCAACCCGCAGACGGGCGGGGCGGGGTACGCCGTGTTTGGGAAGGTTGTTGCCGGCACCGAGGTCGTCGACAAAATCAAGGGCGTCCGTACCGGCACACGCCGAACGCCCGGCGGGCCGATGGGCGACTGGCCCGAGGCCGACGTGGTCATCACCAAAGCACAGCGGGCCTGAAGACCACTCCCCCGGGCCTTGCCCTGGCATGTGATGGTGAAAACTCACTAAATCAAGCCTGCTTTGCCGATCTGCCCCATCGATGGCGGCCACGGGCTGCCCCGATCTCTACAACCCTCCCAAGCCAGGGGCCTTGCACATGCTCGACTCGCAACGACCACGTATCTCACAGCCACCTCACACCCCCGGCGGGGCCGGCCTTCTCTCCTCAGCCGGGGGGCGGGTGGTGCTGGTTGTTGCCGTTATCTGCATCCTGGCCGGGGGCGGGTTCATCATCTGGAACCGCGCCCGCCAGGGGTCGGCACAGGAGGCCTTGGCCGTCGCGCCCAAGGCCTATTTGCCCGAGGGGATGGTCCCCGCCTCCCCGCCCGGGCAGCAGACGGTCGCGGCTGCCAAGCCCGCCGGGCGCCCTGACCCTGTTGCCGAGCAAGCCCCGGTGGTTGTGAGCATGACACCGCCGCGTGCGCCAAAGGTGGCCAGCCTCCCGCTGGAGATTCTCGAGCCATCGCCCGCACCTGCCGCGCAAGCCAACACGGGCTCCCCTCAGCCCGCTCCGACGCTAGCGCCCAAAGAAACCACCTCTCCCGCCTCGGCGGCCCTCCCGCCCGACCTGGGGACCAACGCCCCTCCGCCAGTTCTCGGTGACACGGCATCCCAAGGCCAAGGCCAGGCCAAGCGTCTGCTCGATGAGTCGGCACGCCTGGTGCAGCAGAACCAGCTCGTCCAGGCCCGCACCAAACTCAACGCCGGGTTGATGGACCCGCGCTCAACCCCTGCCGAGCGAGCCCAGATCCGCGCCCAGATCGCCTCGATCAACGAGACGCTCTTCTTCTCGCCGACGGTCGCGGGTGGAGACGCGATCGTCGATACCTACACCGTCGTCAGCGGCGATTCGCTCGCCCGCATCACCCGCAAGCAGGGGTTACCGATCGACTGGCGGCTGCTGCAGCGGATCAACCGCCTGCCCAGTGAGAACGCACTGCGCGTCGGGCAGAAAATCAAGATCGTCCGACTGCCGATCCACGCCGTCGTGCACAAGAATGATTACCGCATGGACCTCTACGCCGGCAGCCCGCCCACTGGGCGTGGGGCGGGGGGCAGCAGCACCAGCGACCTCGGCCCCGACGGGCAGGAGCGCGACTGGGTCTACATCCGCTCCTTCCGCGTCGGCCTCGGCGAAAGCAACGGCACGCCCGAAGGCACCTTCGTCGTCCGACCCAACTCCAAACTCGTCAACCCACGATGGGTCAACCCACGCACCGGCGAGGTCTTCGAGGCCGATAACCCCGCAAACCCCATCGGCGAACGCTGGATCGGCCTCGACGGCAGCGACGACAACACACGCAAGTTCGTAGGCTACGGCGTCCACGGCACCGTCGACCCCGACAGCATCGGCCAGCAACGCTCCATGGGCTGCGTGCGCCTGGCCAGCGACGACGTCGCCATGGTGTATGAACTGCTCGTGGACAGGCTGAGCACAGTCAAAATAATCAAATAACACAGGCGTCCGAGGTGTTTTGCATCGCAAAACCCCGCCCCCAGAACATTCTGGTGCTCAGCGGCAGCGGCAGCGTCCGACCACACAAAGACCCAAGCTCCGGTATCCACTACTCATCGCTCCCTTGCCCTCATGCGCAACTACACCACCCTGCTCACCACCGACCTCCGCACCCCCGACGCCCACGCCACCATGAAGAGCGTCGTCGATGCGCTCTGGGGCGCGTTCAACCACGCCACCACCCCCGGGGGGATTTCTTGGATCGGCTTCTATCTGCCCGACCCTGCCGACCCCGGCGTGCTGGTGCTTGGCCCGCGCCGGGATAAGCCCGCCTGCTCGCCGATCGGTTTGCACGGGGCGTGTGGGCGTTGCTACACCTCGGGCTTGCCGCTGGTTGTTACCGACGTGGCGAACCTCGGTGCCGGGTATATCGCGTGCGATGCGCGCGACAGGAGCGAGGTGGTCGTCCCGCTGCTCGATGCCTGGGGGCGTTGCACGGGGGTGCTCGATGCGGACAGTTACGACACGGGCGCCTTTGCCGAGCACGACGCCCGGCAGCTGCACGAACTGCTCTGCCGGGCGGGCCTGACGCACGGCCAGTGCCCGGCGGTACAAACGGTCTGACCTGTTGCGCCGCCCGGGCACCGCGTGCTATTTGTTCGACAGCGCATCGATCGCCTTGAGCAGTTCGACGACGGCCAGGAGCGTCATGCTCGTCGCCTCGGCGCTGACGCGCTGGTCAAAGACGCTCGGGCGGACGCCGCCAAGGGTTGCCTGCGGGTCCTCGGCGAGCCAGGCGAGCGTGCGGTCAACCTGCAACTGCCGAAGGAAACGTGCCGAGGCGAGGAGCCGCACGATCTCCGCCCCGCGTTCGTCCTTGCCCGTTAGGCGGTCATCGGCCATCATGGTCGCAAGTGCCGCCACTGCCCGCGCGCTCTGCCAGGAGGGCAGCGGGTGCCGGGAGCCTGGGATAAGGATGCCACCGACAAGGTCCCGCCGGTCCTCCCGCGCATCGACCGCGGCGAGTTGGTTCTGCCACACCTGCGTGCGCATCTGCCGAAGGGCCGACGCGGCGGGGACGGTGCCCGCGACCGTACCCGGCGTGCCGAGCTCGGCCCAGGCGAGCCAGGGCATCATCGCGATGACCGTCGCGGGCGTCTGCCCCGCAAACGCGGCACGCGTGGCGTCGGCCCGCAGTTGCGGCGTCGGCTGGGCCAGGGCCAACAGCCCGCGGGCGTTGACGGGGACTGACTCAGCAAAGCCCGCGGGCATGGCCTCGGTGGCTTGGATAAACGCGCCCGCAACCACCAGATTGATCTCCTGGGGCGCGTCAGTGCCCAGCGCGAGCGCCAGCATCGCGCACGTGGCGGGGTCGGCTTTGATCTCGGGGCTTGCCCCGGCCCAGCCGGCGATGATGCTCGCCGCACGCTCGGCACGGGCCAGCACCTCCGCCGGGGGAGGGGCCTGACGATTCCCACCGCGCACCGCGACGTAACTCGATAACGCCAGCGCGATCGCCGCGGCCTGGCGGGGCGTCGCCGGCTCGATCTGCGCCGATGGCCCAATCGGCTGCATCCCGACGGGGGGCGTGCCGGGGGCGGTGTTGCGTGAGAGTTGGTCGGCCAGTGTGTCGGCAAATGCCCGCAGCGCGGGCACGTCGTCGATCTGCGTCTGGTCGATGAGCCGTTGACCGCGGAAGAGCACCTCGGCCGGCGCGTCCGGCGAAGGCTCGACGGCGTGCACCACGGCAAAGCGATAGAGCCGGACCTGGTGCTTGCTCCGCAGTTCCCCAGGCTCAAGCAATGCCAAGGTCGCCTGCCCTGTCGCCCGGCTGACGGCCTGCCCAAGGCCCTCGGCCGGGCCGAGGTTGGCCATCTGCATGAACGATGGAAAAACACCCGCGACCGGCTGCTCACCACCCGGCCCAACCGCTTGCCCACCCACTTGACCACCTATTTGTGCCGCCAACCCCGAGAGCATCCACGGCGCCTCGGCCTCGACCTGCGCGTACGTCGGTGCCTCAAGCATCGTCAACGGCCCGGCGAGCTCGACGGAGATCGTCACCTCCGGCGCAAGCAGGCGGAGTTTCGCAAACCGCCGCGCCTGGGCCTGATCTTCATCGAGCTTGTCCCCCCGCACAGGCAAACGATTCTCCGCCTCGTTCATCGCCTGCCCGATCACCCCCAGAGGATCAATCGTCTGCCCAGGCCCGGCCAGCGACGAGGCCCGGCCAACGATCTGACCCTGGAATCGCAGCACCACGGCTACCCCCGGCACGGGCTGAAGTGCCGGGCTCGTGCTGGCGCTCGGCTGCCCCCAACTCGTCAGCATCAGCCGGGCGCGTGCCAGCACGCCCAAAGCCTGCGCGGGTGTGGGCGTGGTTGTTATCGGTGCCGGTGCAGGTTGCTCGGCAACAGCGGCAGGTCTCGCAGGCTCGCGGTCGAGCGCGAGTGTGCTCTGCGCCAGCAGCATGGCCAGCAGGGCCGCTGTGCATCCCCCGGCGGTCCTGTGCCGGGCGGGTGTGGGCGTGCTGGGGCAGGTGTTGCCTGTCGGCAACAAGATGGTGCGCCGGCGTGTGGGCATGGGGCGTGATCGTACCCCTGGGAGAGGGATCGCCGGGGTTATACGACGTCAAATCGGGGGTCAGACAGTTGGCACGGGGGTTGTTGATGTGTTCTAGTGTTGGTGCAGAACAACTCAAGAACTGAAAGGGCAACCCATGAGCCGTATCTTTTCCATGTCGGTCAATCAGCAGAGGATCGCGGTGCTCTTCTTGCTCAGCTTCGCGGCGATGTGCTAAAGCCAATCTCTTCGCTCACCACTGACCACTACCAACCCCTATGCCGCCGTGTGCAGCGTGCTGGCTGGCTGCTCGTCAACGAGCTGCAGGCTGATGGCCTGGAAGTCGGCACTACAGGCCATAAAGGCCTGCACCACGTGCGGGTCAAAGTGCGTGCCTGAAGCGTTCTGGATCATCGCCTTGGTCGTCTCGTGCGTGAGGCCATCCTTATAAACCCGCCTTGAACGCAACGCGTCGTAAACATCCGCCAGCGCCATGATCCGTGCGGGCAGAGGGATCGCGTCGCCCTTGAGCCCGCGCGGGTAACCCGTCCCGTCGTATCGCTCGTGGTGCGCCCAGGCGATATCGCGGGCCATCCGCAGGTAAAGTGCGGCGGAGTTCTGCCGCAGCACCGCCTCGAGCGTCTCAGCGCCGATCTGCACGTGCCGCTGCATAATGTGGTATTCCTCGGCCGTCAACTGCCCGGGCTTGAGCAGCACCGCGTCGGGAACGCCAACTTTGCCGATGTCGTGCAGCGGGCTTGTCGCATAGATCGTGGCGATGAACTCATCGTCGATGGTGCTCTGGAAGCCGGGCATGGTCGCCATCTGCTGGGCCAACAGTTTGCAGTATGCACGCGTGCGCTCAAGGTGCGCGCCCGTCTCCTGATCCCGGCTCTCGGCCAGCCGGGCCATCGCAAAGATCGTCAGGTCGCGCGACTCAAGCCCCGCGATGCGTGCCGCGACACCCATCCGCACCGAGAGCTCGGCGGGGTCAAACGGCTTACTCAGGAAGTCGTCCGCCCCCGCGCTGAGGCCCTGGACAAGGTTCGCCGTCCCCTCGCGGCTGGTGAGCATGATGATGTAGATATACCGCCCCAGGTTGGCCCCGCGGACCTTCTTGCACAACTCCAGCCCGTCGCAGTTGGGCATCTCCCAGTCAGAGATCAGCACCTGCGATTGGCTCTGCTGCAGCAGCGCGAACGCCTCGATCCCATCAGCGGCGCATGAGACGGTGTGCCCGTCGGCCTGCAATGCCGCGCTGACGAGTTCGCAAGAGAGTTGGCAGTCGTCGGCGACGATGACGTGCATGCGTGAGCCTCTGGGCAGGGGTCGGTGGTCCTCTGCCGGTTTATCGGCTCATGCGGCACCCCGGTTTACGCCCGGGGCATGGGGACGCTGATCTGCTGATTCCAGCAGGGTTTGCAGCTGCACCTTGGCCTCCCGCAGGGCCATCGTCGTGCCCTCGGCGTCCCCCGCCTTGGCGGCCGTTTCGAGCAGCCCCAGCGCCTGCCGAGCACGCTCGGCACCGAGGTTCGCCGTCGCTCCCTTGAGCGCGTGCGCAAGACTTGCCGTCCGGGCCAGGTCTCCCGCACCCGCCGCGCCGGTTATCTCCGCGATGTGCTTGGGCATCGCCGCGCAGAACTTCGCCAGGATCGACTCGGCTAGGTCCGCCCTGTTCATGCACCGGCGCAGCAGGGCCGAGCGGTCGAGAATCGGCACCTCGGCCTCGGGTTGGGTCCGCGGCACCTCAACGGGGGTGGGGGCCGGAGTTGGTGTGGGGGCTGGTTTGGTCTGCACGGCGTGTGTACCCCGTTCGATCAGCAACCGCTCGATGGTCCCAAAGAGCGCGGCAGGGTCGAGTGGTTTGGTGATGAACGCGTCCATCCCCGCGTCAGTGCAACGGTCCTTGTCGTGACTCAGGGCGTTGGCCGTCAGCGCGATGATCGGCAGTTTGCCCGGCTGCTGCTCGCGGATGACGCCCTTCTCTTCCAGCGCGCGTATTGCCCGCGTCGCCTCAAAACCATCGAGCACCGGCATCTGGCAGTCCATCAGCACCAGGTCAAACTGCTCCTCCTGCGCCCGCTTGACGGCCTCCTGCCCGTTGTTGGCGATGACGACGTTGTAACCCGATGACTGCAGCAACTCCACCGCGATAACCTGGTTGACTTCGTTGTCCTCCACCAGCAGGATGCGTGCGCTGGGCGCAGGGACCGCCTTTGCAGGTGATGGCTCGCTCGGCGTGCTGTCGACCGGCTCCTCATCACGGCGCGGGCTGCGCACATAGATCATCCCCTCGGCGATCGCATCGAGCAGTTGCCCCTGGTTGAACGGCTCCTCGAGCCACGCCGCGTTGTGCAGCCGCTCGCTATCGATGCTCGCCCGCAAACTCGGTGGGCCGGTCAGCATCAGGCCGGTCGCGCCGATCGCCGCGCTGTTGCAAGAGAGGTCGGCGATCCCCTCCAGCGCCTCCTGCCCGAAGCCCGCCCACGCCAGCAAGAGCGTGAACGGGCTGTTCTCGCCGCTCGCCTGCGCCACGGCCTCGGGCGCGGCCTCGGGGTGCCCGATCACCCGCGTGCGGAAGTCCAGCGCGTTGAGGGCCTGCACTAGCCGCTCCCGCTCAGCGCCTGCGGGGGCAACGATCAGGATGCGCGCGCTGCGCAGGTCGCTCGTCAACGCGGGTGTGCTGGTGCTCTTGTTCGCACGCGCCAGCGGCACCGTGAACCAGAACGTCGAGCCACGCCCAGGCTCGGAAGTCACCCCAATCTGCCCGCCCATCAACTCAACAAGCTGCCGGCAGATCGACAGCCCCAGCCCCGTACCCCCATACTTGCGGGTCGTCCCCGCATCGACCTGCGAGAAACTCTTAAACAACCTCTCGATCCGCTGCGGCGGGATCCCCATGCCCGTGTCCGTAACTGTGAATCGCACCAGCACGCTCTCGGCGTCCATCCGGTCGGCCGACGCGTTGATCGCCACGGCACCCTTCTCCGTGAACTTCGTCGCGTTCGAGACAAGATTAACAAGCACCTGGTGCAGACGCAGCGGGTCGCCTCGCAGCGGCACGCGCAGGCACGGGTGCGTGCGCGTCTCCAGCCGCAGCCCTTTCTCGGCCGCCCGCGCGTTGCAGAGCAGCCCAACGTCTTCGACAACGGCACGCAGGTCAATGTCGATCACCTCCAGCTCCACGGCCCTGGCCTCGATCTTGGACAGGTCCAGGATGTCGTTGATCAACTCCATCAACGCCTCGCAACTGAACCTGGCCATTCGCGCGTGGCGGAGTTGCTTCTCGTCGAGCTTCGAGCGCAGCAGCAGCTCGATGGACCCCACAACACCGTTCAGGGGCGTGCGAATCTCGTGGCTGGTGTTGGCCAGGAACTGGCTCTTGGACGCGAGTGCTTCCTCAGCCTGCCGTTTGCTCACGGCCGCGACGGCCAGGAGTTTGTTGATCTCCTGGCCCAGGTTCTTGATCTCCCGGCTGCCCTCGAGCTCAATCTTCGCCTCCAGGTCGCCGCGCTCGCCGATGCGCATGACCTGCTGGCCCAGACGCTGCACCGGCCCGAGCACCGCCAGGCTCAACACGCGCATCAGCAGCGCCACAAAGACCCCCGCCATCGCAACAATGGCCCATAGCAGCGTGTTGCGTGCAAGCACGGCCTGCGCATACGTCGGGCGGTCTTGCATCAGTGTCAGCACCGCCGAGCGCCGGCCAAAGACGTCGCCAAGCACCGCCGATGTCTGCAGCGCGTTGGGACCCTGGGCCTGGACGTGCACGCTGGAGGCATCCTCCCACCACGAGAGGTTCTCCTCGGGCGCATGCACGAGCCTGGGCGTGAGCGTTATGCTGCTCTGGGCCGGGTCGATGCTCGTGAGCGTGATGGTGCTCCCCTGCCGGGAGAGGTGCTTGGCAATCCCCGCTTCGGTGATGCGCCGACCGATCAGCAGCACGCCGTGCACCTCGCGGGGCAGCGCGACGACAGGCGTGCCCCCCGCGTGGGTGCCCCCTGGGTTGGTGCCCGGTCGCGCCGCGCCATGCTCGGGCGCGTGGAGGGCGGGAACGATCGGCCCGGAGGCAAGGGCATAGACCTGGCCGTCGATAGTCAGCAGCCCGCTCTGGACAGCCCCGGGCGTGCTGTGCATGTTCATGATCGAGCCGGGCCTGAGCGCGTGCACAACCTGGGGCGGGATGCCCGCGTCGAGCACGCCATCCTGGCCCCTGGCGTGCCAGGCGAATATGACCGTCCCCGACACGTCAACAACGGCAACGATGTCCGCATGGGTGCGCGCCTGCGCGGGTGTCAGGCCTGTGCGAGCCGGGCCGAGTGCCGGATCGTCTGCGAACTGCGCCAGCTCTGCGCTGGCCGACCAGTCGGCCAGTTGTGTGCGGAGGCGCTCAAGCTCGCCGCTGACGGCGCGTGTGCACCGGCCGATCTCCTGGCGGGCGTCGCGCTCTTCCACCGCCTCGTAGCTGTGCAGGAGCATAAGCGAAGCCATGGCATAGACCCCCGCAAAGAAGAGTGCCAGCGGGAGTGCCAGGGCCAACAGTGTGCGCTTGCGGAGTGTCAGGGTGTGTGTCCTGTCGGTCGATGGCCGTCTGGCTCAAACGCCAGAGCAGCGGGGTGCTGTGCTCGACGGGGGTGGTCGGGGTGCCAGGGCCATGCCAGGACCATGCCTGATTGATCGGGCCGGGGGCGCAGGGGGATCAGTGGGGTGTGCATGCCGGGAGGTCTGGGGGGATGGAAGGAGATAGGTTTGGACTTTGATTGGGTGTCCATAACCACCCCCCGGCAGGGGTGGGTGAAGGGGATTCGGGCGGGGTGGCGACCGTCGGGTTGGGTGCGTATGATCGAGGCCCGTTTTCGACAGCGTCTATCACAAAGGTATCTTCGCATGGTCAAGCTTCGCATGGCTCGCTTGGGCCGCCCGCACCGCCCCTTCTACCGGATCAATGCTGTCGATTCGCGCGTCAAGCGCGATGGGGCGGTCATCGAAAACCTCGGGTGGTACAACCCGATGGCCAACACCGGCGAGAAGACCCACGAGCTCAACGCCGAGCGCCTCAAGTACTGGCTCTCCGTCGGCGCCCAGCCGAGCGACACGGTCAAGAACATGCTCGCCAAGATCGAGCTCGTCGACGCCGGCGTGATTGCCGCTCGCCGGACCAAGCGGATCGAGGCCAAGAAGGCCAACGAGGCCAAGAAGGCCGCGATCGCGGCCTCGGCTAAGAAGGAAGAGAAGAAGTAAGCCCCGCGGCCCGCAGCAGGCAGCAGGCCTGTTTGTCCCTGGTTCGTATCAAAGCATAGAGTTTCAACGCGGCGGCATCATCCGATGCCGCCGCGGTCGTTTTGCCGGGTGTCGTTGGTCCAGGGGCGTGTGCCATGCGGTTTGACATCCTGACAACATTCCCCGAGATGTTCGCCTGGGACGACACGCCCGAGGGCGTCGCCGACCCGGCAGGGAGGCCCGCGCTGTCGCTCTCGATCCCCGCCCGGGCCCGCCGGGCGGGCCTGGCGACCTGGCACGCGCACAATATCCGCGTCTGGGCCAACAACCGGCACGACAAGACCGACGACCGCCCCTTCGGCGGCGGCCCCGGGATGGTCATGACGTGCCAGCCCCTCTGGGACGCCGTGCACGCCGTCGAAGCACTCGACCCCCGCCCAGCCACACGCATACTCCTGACCCCCCAGGGCGTGCCGCTGAAGCAGGCGATGGTCCATGAACTGGCGGCCAAGCCCAGGTTGCTGCTCATTGCCGGGCACTATGAGGGGATCGACGAGCGCGTCGTCGAGCGCCTGGCCCCCCTGGAAATCTCCCTGGGCGACTACATCCTCTCCGGCGGCGAACTGGGGGCGATGGTCCTGATCGACGCGATCGTGCGCGTCCTGCCCGGTGCGCTCGGGCACGAAGAGTCGGCACTGCAAGACAGTTTTTCAACCGGGCCGGGGCCTATACCGGGGGTCGCCCCGGCCGACCAGGGGCTTGCCCTGCTGGACTGCCCGCACTACACCCGCCCGCGCGAGTGGATGGGGATGGTGGTCCCCGAGGTGCTCCTGAGCGGGGACCACCGTGCGATCGCCGCCTGGCGGCTGTCGCAACGCCTGCGGCGGACACAGGCACGCCGGCCCGATCTTTTGGGGCCGGGGGGGGGTCTGGGCCGATAAACCCGTTTTCCCTCTCAGCGCGGAGCGCGAACATGCCGGACGTGATCCAGCAGGCCGACACGATCATCCAAGAAGTTTTTCTCTCCCCCCGCGTGGTCGATCGTGAGGCGTTCGGGGAATATGCCGTGGCACTGCGGCAGTTGATCCAGGAGGCCGAGGTCGGCTCGGCGGCGCTCCGGACCGCGGCCGTCGAGGCCCAGCAGGCCCAGAACGGCCTCCGCGAGGCCGCGGCCAAGCACCAGCCCAGGCTCGAATCCGCCGGTCGCACACTGGCGAGCATCGACGCCCGCCTGACCGACGCCGAGCGTCTGTCCACCCTTGCCAGCACCGCCCAGACTGAACTCCTGACCCTCCGCAACGAGCTCGCCCGCTTCGCCGGCGAGAAGATTGCCGAGGCCCGCGCCCAGGCCGAGGGGATCATCCGCCAGGCCCAGGAGCAGGCGCAGGCCCTGCGGCTGCAGACGCAGGCGGAGATGCAGCGCATGCTCGACACCCGCCGGGTGGAGGTTGAGCGCCTGGTCTTCCAGGCCGGGGAGGCCGAGGGGAGGCTGGCGAGCTTCCGCGAGCAGGCCGACCGCGTCGTGGGCGAGAAGGTCGCCGAGGTGCAGCGTCGGGCGGATGGTGTTCTTGCACAGGGGCAGGCGCAGTCGCAGTTGACGCGTCAACAAGCGCAGGGTGAGTATGAGCGTGCCGTCGAGCTCGCGACCAGCCGGGCCCGGCAGATCGTCCAGGAGGCGATCGGCGCGGCCGAGAGCCGGCTGGCGTTGAACGAACGGCAGGCCTGTGAGCGCGTGCTGGCGTTCATCAACGCGCAGATCGACGGCGGCCTGGGCGGGCAGGTGCGCGAGCTGGAGGCACGCGTGAACGAACTACTCAACCGCGAACTGCCCAAGGTCGACCTCGCCGCGGCTCAGCGCTCGGCGGACCTTGTCGATGGTGCCGTCGCCCGCGCCCAAGGGCTGCTGGCCGACGCGGGCGCACGCACCGAGAAGATGAACGCCGAGGCACAGGCGTGCACGCAACAGGTGCAGAGCCTGATGGACCAGAGCGAGCAGGTCCGCAACCTCCTGGGCCAGGCCATCGAGGAGGCAACCGGGCGCGTCGACCACCTGCTCGACCGTGCCGAGATCGTCAAAGCCACAGCCGCGGCTATCGCCCCCGCCTGCGCACGCGCCGAGGAACGCATCAGCACCACACTCCGCCAGATGGAAACCTCCGCTGAGTCGGCGCGTGGCGTCGTCGCCGATGCCAACTCGGTTGTCGATCGGCTGGGGATGTTCATCGAGCAACTCAAGCCCTGGGGCCCCATCCTGCTCGCCCGCGAGGGTGAAGACCTCCCGGTGGTCCTGCAAGACGCCGTCGACCGCGCCTGCGGCCGCATCCGCTCAGAGGCCGCAGAGATCGGCGGCGTGCTCAAGGATGTCTCGGCACGGATGGCGCGGTTTGGCGTGTCGCCGGGGGACTCGGGGCGGTGAGTGGGGGGAAGTGGCAGAGTTCAAAAGAGGCAAACTGACAAACTGACAAAGCAGCACATTGTCGGTGGTCTGGCCATGTGCCAATGTTTCTTGTCTTGAACCCCTCCCCCGAGGGCAGGAGTAGCGGTGGGGTTGGCTCCATCGCAGGCGCGAGCATCTCTGCTAAGCCCTCCTACCTCTCCGGCTTCATCAGCGGGAAGAGGATCACGTCGCGGATCGTGCGCTGGTTTGTCAGCAGCATCGCCAGGCGGTCGATCCCCAGGCCCATCCCACCGGCCGGGGGCATGCCCACCTTGAGCGCATCGATGAAGTCCTGGTCGAAGGTGCGGAAGGTGCTCTCCTCCTTGGCCTTCTCGGCGTCGGCGTTGTGCAACTGCTGTCGGAACTTTTCTGCCTGCACGTCCGGATCGTTCAGTTCGGTGTAGTGCGGGGCGATCTCCATGCCGCCTATGAACAAGTCAGCCCGGTCGGCTAGGTTTGCGTCGCTGCTCTTGGGGCGCGTCAAGGGGGAGATCGCCGAGGGATAATCAGTGATGAACGTCGGCCTCCCCGGGTCGATCGTCTTCTCGGCGAAGGCCTCGAAGAGTTCGTTGACGACCAGCACCGGGTCCATCCCCTTGCTCTTGATCTGGCGAGCCTCGGCCGTGCGCAGCACCGCGTCGGTGTCGGTCATCTTGATCCCCAGGTTCTTCTCGAACAAGTCCGGGTAGGGCGCAAGTGCGAACGGCGAGCCGTAGTCAATGACCAGGTCGCCGAAAGGGAGTTTGAGGTCGGCGGGGGACGCGTTCTCGGGCATCGCCGAGGCACCGGTGCGCACGGCGTCCTCAAGCTCGATAGCCACCATCCGGGCCGCCTCGCGGATCAGCCCCTCGGTCAACGCCATCACCGTCTGCACATCGCCGAAAGCGCAGTACGCCTCGAGCATCGTAAACTCGGGGTTGTGCTGTTTGTCCAGCCCCTCGTTCCGGAAGTTGCGGTTGATCTCATACACCCTCGGCAGACCCCCGACGAGCAATCGCTTGAGGTACAACTCCGGGGCGATGCGCAAGAACAGGTCGATGCCCAGGGCGTTCATGTGCGTGGTGAAGGGCCGCGCCGCCGCGCCACCGGCCAGGGTCTGCAGCATCGGGGTTTCGACCTCCAGGTACCCCTGCTCATCGAGCACGCGCCGCAGGCGGGCGACGATGCGCGAGCGCGTCGCCAGCACGCGCGTCGCCTCGGGGTTGACCCACATATCCACGTACCGCCGGCGGTAACGCAGGTCGATGTCGCTCAGCCCCGCGTGCTTCTCGGGGGGCTGGGCCAGGCTCTTGCAGGCCAAGTCAAGCGACGTGGCCCAGACGGTCAACTCGCCGGTCTTGGTCTTCATCAGCCGCCCGTTGGCGATGACGATATCGGACAGGTCGGTGAGCTTGGCAAGGGCAAAGTCGCGCTCGGGCACGTCGCGCTGGCTGACGGCGACTTGCAGGTCCCCGGTCTGGTCGCGCAGCGTCATCCAGATCAACTTGCCGTTGTCCCGGCTGAGCACAACGCGCCCGGCGACCTTCACGACCGGGCGCGTATCGATGACCGCCGCACCCGGCGACGCCTTGGCCCCGGCGGCCGACTCGCTGTGCGCCTTGTCCGCGTCGGGGTCGTGCTTGCTTCGGGCCTGGGCCAGGGGGAGGAGCCCATCGGTGCGGACGCCATAGGGGGCAAAGCCCAGGGCGACGGCGGCCTGCCGATTCTCCCGGCGTTGCTGCTCAAGTGGATGGACCGGCTCAGGGTGTGGGCTTGAAGACATGGGCACGATGGTAGTGGCCCTGCGTGCGTATAAAAGGGTGTGGATGACCTGGTTTCAGCACGCTCGGCACGCCTCGGCGGGGGGGCACTGTTCGCCCGGGTGCTGCTGTTTCTACTGGTGATCCTGGCCGTGCTGGTGTTGCTGGTGGTGATCGTGCCATTGGCGCTGGTGCTGCTGGCGGTGGTGCTCGTCGGTCGTGCGGTGCGCGGGGTGTTGGCGGGCAGCCGGCCCGTAGCTGCGGGGCCTCAGGCGGAAGACGCAGGTCGCAGGAACGTGCGTGTGAGAGGGAAAGCGATGAGCGAGGAGTAAAGACCGAATCCCCGCGTGGCGGTGGCTTTTTTCGTCGCTCTCTGTCCCACTATAATCCCCGATGCGGATCGCCCCTGAAGGTTGGGTTGTGCTGGTGCCGATGGTCTTGGTTGCGGCTGGCGTGAGTGTCGGTGGAGTGCTCTTGTGGCCCCTGGCTGGGTATGTCCTCTCGGCGGTGCTTGGGCTGCTGGTCTTCTGGGGGTTCTGGTTCTTCCGCGACCCTGTCCGCACACCCGAGTCGACCGACCCCCTTGCCGTGATCTCTCCGGCCGACGGGAAGGTGATCAGCGTCGACCTAGCCGAGCTGCCTAAAGAGTTGCGCGCGTCGACTGGCACCGATCCCGGCCCAGTGCCCAGGGTTTCGATCTTTCTCAACCTCTTTGACGTGCATGTCAACCGCGTGGTCGTCGCCGGGACGATCGAAAAAATCGTCTACACCCCCGGCCAGTTCGTCAACGCGAGTTTCGACAAGGCCAGCGAGCTCAATGAGCGCAGCGTGGTGCTGATGCGCGATGATGCCGGGCGGGTGCTGGCGTTTGCGCAGATCGCCGGGCTTGTGGCCAGGCGGATCGTCAACCACCTCAAAGAAGGCCAGCGCGTCAAGGCCGGCGAGCGTTTCGGGCTCATCCGCTTCGGCTCGCGTGCGGAGATCTGGATGCCCGCAGGCACACAGGTGCGCGTCAAGGCCGGCCAGCGCGTGCTGGCGGGTCAGAGTCTGCTGGCCACGCTCCCGGCAGTTGGGTAAGTTGCGGCCAACGTTGGCGTGCGGTTTGAGCACGCGGGCAACGCAAGCCACTGGAGAACAGGGGCGGAGTAGAACATGCCAAACCGTGAAGTCGAACTCCGCAAGTTGATCCCCAACCTCCTCACGGCCGGGGCCTTCTGCGCGGGCGTTGCCAGCATCTTCTTTGCCATGCAGTTCCGTCAAGACCTCCAGAACACCGACATGCTCATGCGCGCCATCGGGATGATCGGCCTGGCTTTCGTCCTCGACGGGCTCGACGGGCGCCTCGCACGCCTGCTCCGCGCCACCAGCAGGTTCGGCGAGCGGTTCGACTCCATCAGCGACTTTGTCTGCTTCGGCCTCGCGCCCGCCTTCATCCTCTACCGCTGGGTCCTGCACAGCGCCGACCCCGCCGGCCTGCAGCTCGGCTTTGCCGTCGTGGTCCTCTACGCCCTTTGTGCGGCTATCCGCCTGGCGCGCTTTGCCGCCCAGGCACGGAAAAAAGCCATAAACGCCCCCGTCAGCAAGTTCTTCCAGGGCCTGCCCGCACCCGCCGCGGGGTTCATCGTGCTGATCCCCCTGCTCGTCTCGCTCAGCCACACGGCCCAGCGCTGGCAGCAGTCGGCGGGGTGGTCGATCCCTGAACTGGCGATCGAGTGGATCGTCCTGGGCCACACCGCGCTGGTCGCCGGGCTGATGGTCAGCACCGTGCCGATGCTCTCGGTCAAGCACATCAAGGTCCGCCGATCGATCCTCGCGCCGCTGATGGTCGCCATCGCGGTGGTGGCGATCTTCCTGGTCAAGGACGCTTGGCTGACGCTGGCGGTGCTGGCGACGGGCTATCTGCTGAGTTTGCCGCTGGCGGTGGCGCGAAGCAAGCGTGCGCTCCACCCCTCGGCTCAGACCCCCGGGCGCAGCGAGGGTTAATGGGGTTTGCACCTACGTTGGTGTAATCCGGATTGCCGATTTTTCTAGTGCCGAACCCCTCCCGCGAGGGGAGGGGCAAGGGTGGGGTTGGCCACTTCGGACGCACAACATGAAAAATGAATCATCTTACTTGATCCGCTCCAGCCGGGCGTATTGCAGCACCAGTGTCTTCAGCCCGCCGTGCTTGAACTCTACCTGCACGCGTGCGTTCGCCCCCGGCGTGATCGCCCGCACCACGCCCATCCCAAACTGCGGGTGCCGCACCACGCACCCGGCCGGGAACGGTGCTTGCTGTGCAGGCCCCCGCTCTCCGTGGCGATAGACAGGCACGTCGTCGTGCGAGTGGCCCTGCCCGTCCAGGTCGTCCAGCGACGCGCCCTGATCGTCGCTGCTCTCATCATCGTTCAATGAACCCCCGCCCGCCGCCCGCGCATACCCCTGGTCGCTCCGCGCAACCTCCGGCCCGGCCAGTTCATCCAAGAACCGGCTGGGGATCGTCCGCTCTGGCATCCCCCGCATCGTGCGGAAACTCGCGCTTGTCAGCAGCAGGTCGTCCATCGCCCGCGTGATGCCCACAAAGCACAGCCGGCGCTCCTCCTCTAGCGATGCCGGCGACTCCATCCCCCGCACGTGTGGCAGGCAACCCTCCTCCAGCCCGATCATCGCAACGATCGGGTACTCCAGCCCCTTGGCCGCGTGCAAGGTCATCAGCGTAACCGCACCCGTCCGCGGGTTGATCCCGTCGGTATCAGCCACCAGCGCGACGCGCTCAAGATACCCCGCCAGGCGCTCCAGCATCGAAATCCTCGGCACCTCGGCGCCCTCAGGCGTCTGCACCGGCGGCTCCCCGTCCGTCAGCGTGTACTCACCGGCGAGCAACTTCTGCTCATACTCAGCCGCCGATGAGACCAACTCGGCCAGGTTCTCCGCACGCTCCTCCTCCTTGGCGTAGTGCCCCTGCAGCCCACTCTCCCGCAGAACCAAGTCCACCAACTGCGCAAGCCCCGGCTCGGGTGCATCGATCAGGCCCCCTGCCGCACACTGTCCACCTGGGTTTCGCCACCCGTCTAGGAGCACCAAAAACTTCCGCACCGCCCCGGCCGCCCGCGGCGACACACCGGGCACTTCCTCGATCGCACCCAGAGTCTCGGCGATCGAACGCCCCGAGATCGCCGCGTCCGTCGCAACCGCGTCCCACGTCTTGTCGCTGATCCCCCGTGCCGGCGTGTTGATGATCCGCTCCAGGCTCACGCGGTCCTGCGGGTTGGCCACGGCCTTCAGATATGCCACGGCGTTGCGCACCTCCTCCCGCTGGAAGAACGCCGTGCCCCGCACCATCACATACGGGATCGCCGACGACCGCATCGCGTCCTCGATCACACGCGAGAGCGCGTTGGTGCGATAGAAGACGGCGCAGTCCTTCCACGAAACATCTCGCCCCGCCTCCTGCGCCTCGCGCACGCGTGCGCCGAGCCAGTCAACCACCACCCGCGCCTCGTGGTGCTCATCCCGGCAGAGCACCACCTGCACCTGCTCACCGCCCGCACGCGTGCTCAGCAGCGGCTTGTGCTTGCGCTGCGAGTTCCGCCTGATCAGCCGATCGGCCACCGCGATGATCGGCGCACGCGAGCGGAAGTTCTCACCCAGCGCGATCACCTTCGCCCCCGGGTAGTGCCCCTCAAAGCCGAGGATGTTGGTGATATCCGCCCCGCGCCAGGCATAGATCGACTGGTCCGGGTCCCCAACGACGCAGATATCCGGCCCGGTTCTACCACCTGCAAGCCCACCTGCGCCCTGGCCCCCACCGGCCAGCAGCGTCGCGATGACCAACTGCGCGCGGTTGGTATCCTGATACTCATCGATGAGGATGCACTGATACCGCCGTTGGCACTCCTGCCGCACGTGCTCGCTCTGGCCGAGCATCCGGGCGGTGAGCATGAGCAGGTCGTCAAAGTCAACGGTGTTCGCACGCCGGCACTCGGCCTGATACGCCGAGTAGACCCGTGCTTGTTGCTTGCTGACAAAGTCGCTCGCCCCGGCTGCAAACTCAGCCGCGTCGAGCAGTTCGTTCTTGGCGCTGCCGATCGCCTCTTGCACGCTCCTGGGCGGGAAGTTCGACGACGACAACTGCAACTCCGCCAGGATCGACTTGATCAACTTGGACTGGTCGTCGCTATCAAGCACCGTAAACCCAGGCCTAAGCACCCCCTGCTCGGCCAGGCCCGACGCCTCGACATACCGCCTAAGCAGCCGAATGCACAGCGAGTGGAAGGTGCAGATCGTCGGCCCATTGCCCACGCCACCCCCGGCCAGCAGGTCCCCGACACGCTCACGCATCTCCCCGGCCGCCTTGTTCGTGAACGTAACAGCCAAAATCTGCCACGGCGGCACGCCCCGCGCGATCAGGTGCGCGATTCGCCGAGTGATCACACGCGTCTTGCCCGACCCGGGCCCGGCCAGCACCAGCAGCGGCCCGCCGATGTGCTCCACGGCCTCGCGCTGGCTGGGCGTCAAGCCCGCCAACAGTTTTTCGATCTTCCCCGCCGCACCCGCCGACGTGCGCCCAACCCCCGCCCCAGGCGTCTTGGGCGCTGGTCCCCCGGGCGCATCATCTCCGTCGTCAAGCCACGCTGGTGTCGGGTAGGCCTCCATGCACGCGAGCATAGTGGGCGTAGGTGCAGCCCAGCCGGGGATGAAAAAAGGGGCACGCCCTGGCGTGCCCCTTGTCAAGAGTGTCCGCATGAGCCCAGCGGTTTACTTGAAGACCTCAATATCGTTGTTTGCCGGTGCGGGCGCGGGGCTGGGCGTCGTGCCGGGCGTCGAACTCCTGTTTGACCGGGGCGCCGCCGGGGCAGCCGACTTGCTCTTGACCGGGTCGGCCGTCAGCCCGGTGTAACTGTTCTTCCGCAGGAAGGCCTCCACGCGCCGGTTAGCCGGGGTGTTTCCGTTGGCGGCGTTGGGCACCATCGGGCGCGTCTCGCCAAAGCCTGCAAACTCGACCCGGAACGGCTCTACGCCAGAGGCCACCAGATCGTTCCGCACCGACAACGCCCGGAACGCGCTCAGCTCTGCGTTGTCGCGGAACCGGCGGCTCTCGCGCATCGTCACCGGCTGCGTGTCGGTGTGCCCGACGACGATGATCTCGTATTGAGCCGCGTTCGGCGTCGTCTGTAGCAGCCGACCAAACTCGCGCACCGCGTTCCGCCCCGCCTCGCTCAGCTCGTAGCTGCCCGAGGCAAACGTAACATCGCTGGTAAACCGCAGCATCCCGCGCGCCTGGTCGTACGTCAGCAGCCCGGGGTACGCGCTGGCCAACTGCGACAGTGCCGAGTCTGTCTGCGAGTCCAGCGCGACCGTGAGGGGCTGCATCGAGAGGTTCTGCAGCTGAGCGTCCAACTCCGCCAGTTTGCGCAGCAGAGACTCGTTCTCGATCCGCAATTTGCTGTTGAGCGCGATCGCATCCCCCGCCGCGTCCGAACCTGTTGAAACGCTCCGGCGCAGGTCGTCCAGTGATGCACGCAGCCCGCTGTTCTCGTCGGTCAACTCGAGGTTGCGGACTTTCAGCGCGTTGTACCCGTTGAGCAGCTCGTCGTAGGTGCTCCGGTTCACCTGGCACCCACCCAGCCCCAAGGCGGCGCCGGCAAGAAGCAGGATCGGGACGATTCGCAAGGCTTTGACGTTCTTCATGGCAAGGGTGTCCGTGTTCGGCAAGGTGAGAGAAGGACCAAGATACGCCGGGGGCGTCCGGTGGCAACGATAGATACCTTCCCACCGCCCGTCGCCCAGTCCAACAGGCTTCTATCGGCCCAACGACCCCCCGCCCTCCTGCCCCATTACCCCCGATTTCACGGAACCCGCGCAGATGCTGCCTGACGCCCACCCAACCCCCGGCACCACACGCATCGAAGCCGATGCCCTTGCCGACGGCTTCGGCCTCGACGTTCAAGGGGGCGTGGGCATCCTCCTCGAACACGACAACAGTGGGGGGCTGACCATCCGCGCCGTCGGGCCTCTTGCTCAGACCCGCCGGGTGGGTCGGGCCGATCGGGTGATCGACCGTGCGGGGTGCGTGCTGATCCCAGGCCTCGTCAACGCCCACACCCACCTGGACCTGACCCACCTCGGCCCACGCCCCTTCGACCCCGCCGGGGGTTTCTCTGGATGGATCGACATGGTCCGCAACGGTCGCGAGAACGACGCCCAGAGGATCGCCCAGAGCGTCCGCACAGGCGTGGACCTCGCCCGCCGGGGTGGCACGGTGCTCATCGGCGATATCGCCGGGGCCGTCGCCGGGCGCGCCTCTTCTGCCGCGACGATCGCCCTGCGCGACGCCTGCGCCCAGACCGGCCTGCACGCCGTCAGTTACGTCGAGTTCTTTGCCCAGGGCACCCGCTGGCCCGACGCCCTGGCCCACACTTGGCACGTCATCGGCCAGTTGCAGCACGCCTGCGCTGGCGCAGCACCCCTGGGCCGGGTCATCGTCGGTGCGCAACCCCACGCGCCCTACAGCGTCGCTCTGGCCGCGTATGCCGGCATCCTCGCCCACGCACGCACCGGCCCCGCGATCATGCCGATTTGCACACACCTGGCCGAGTCGCTCGACGAATCAGAACTCATTACCCACGCCCGCGGCAACCTCCGAGACCTCCTCCAGAGCGTTGGCGTCTGGGACGAGCTCACCTCCAACTCCTTCGGGCACGGGCGCTCGCCCGTGCAGCACCTCCACGCCGCGGGCCTGCTCTGCCCGCAACTGGGCCTCGTCCACCTGAACGCAATGTCCGCCCAAGACGCCGAGCTTGTCCGCCAGTCCAGCGCACCGATCGCCTACTGCCCCCGAGCCTCCGCCTACTTCCACGCACCCCAAACCCTCGGCCAGCACCGCTATGGTCAACTCCTCCCCACCCTCGCCCTGGGCACAGACTCGGCCATCAACATCCCCCCCGACGACCTGGCCGAGCGGGGCCTGAGCGTCTTGGACGAAGCCCGCCTGCTCTGCCGACGCGACAACCTCGACCCGGCACAGGCACTCGCTGCGGCGACCTCCGGCGGCGAACGCTTCCTCCTTGGCCAGGCCCGCCGATCGCAACTCCGCTTCGCCCCGGGCGCAACCCTCCTGGGCCTGGCCGCCGTCGCGTGCGGAGGAAGACAAACAACAAATAAGCAAATTGTAAATGAGCAAAACGATAACCAGCAGGCAGAAAAAAATAACAATATTTATTCCGCCGCCGCACTGGTCATGTCAAGCACCTCCCCTGCCGAGCTCCTCCTCACCGGCCGGTTAGAGTTCTAAGAATTGTTAGAGAACCCCTCCCCCCAGGGGAGGGGCAGGGGTGGGGTTGACCCCGGCTAACCGCCTATTCAAGAGGTACGCGGAGGGGGCGGAGCAGAGCGGAGGCACGCGGAGTTTATGCAAGGTTTGATAGCCATACCCACCAACCCCACCCACCAAAACCAACCCAAAAAAACACTCTAAAAACCTCTGTTCCTCCGCCCTCTGAGGGGTACTTACTCCGGGTTCTCTGGGCCTCTGGAGTAAATTTTTCTGCACGAAAGCAACAACCCCTACCGGTCCAGCTCCGCCGCGATCACGTTCACGCTCCCGATGATCCCCACCACGTCGCTGAGCAGGTGCCCCTCGGTCATCTTCGCCATCGTCGAATAGTTCACAAAGATCGGCGGCCGCACCTTTACCCGAAACGGCCTCGGCGACCCATCCGCCACGATAAAATACCCCAACTCACCGTTCGGGCTCTCAATACTCGAATAGCACTCGGCGATCGGCGCCTTCCACCCCCGGTTGCTCATGATCAACTCAAAGTGCTGGATCAACCCCTCGATCGACCCATACACCTGGCTCTTGGGTGGCTTGACCATCTTCGCGTCCGCAAACGTATCGATCGGCCCGCCGGGGATCACATCGATCAACTGCTCGATGATCTTGGCCGACTGCTTGATCTCCTCGACACGCACGCGGTATCGCGCGTACACATCCCCCTCATTCATCACCGGCACCATAAACCGCACGCCCTTGGCCCCCTGCCCGTCCCAGTTATCCGCAAAGCACAAGAACGGCGCATCCTTCCGCACGTCGCGCACCACCCCCGACGCCCGCGCAAACGGCCCCGTGCACGAGTGCGCGATCGCCTCCTGCTTGCTCAGCACCCCGATGCCCATCGTCCGGTCCATGAAGATGCGGTTGCGGTTGAGCAACCCCTCCATGTCGTCGATAGCCCCGGCTAGGTCGTCCTTGAGCCACGCCTTGACCATCCGCACAAACACGGCCGTGTCGGGCAGGTCCTGCATCAACCCGCCCACGCGCGTCCAGTCCGGGTGGAACCTCTGCCCGCTGATGTAGTCAATGATGTCATAGATCCGCTCGCGCGAGTTGAACCCGTAGAGGAACGCCGTGAACGCCCCAAGGTCCAGCCCCGCCGCGGCCACGCACAGCAGGTGGCTCTGGATGCGCCCCATCTCCAGCATGATCGTCCGCAGCACCTTGCACCGTGGCGTGATCTCGATATCAAACAACTTCTCCACCGCCCCGTGCCAGGCGATGTCGTTGACGATCGGCGCCGAATAGTCCATCCGGCTGACGATCGTTACATACTGGTTGTAGTCCAGGTGCTCGCCGAGCTTCTCAAACCCCGAGTGCAAATACCCAATATGCGGCGTACACCGCGCCACACGCTCGCCGTCCAGTTCCAGCACCAGCCGCAACGTCGTGTGCGTCGCCGGGTGCTGGGGCCCAAAGTTCAGCACCCACCGCTCCCCGGTGTCGATGTGCTTCTTGAGATACTCGGTCGACTCGACATCAACATCAAACGGCTCGGCAGGCTTGAGTGTGAAGGGCATGCCCAAGATTAGGCAAAACCGGGCCTCGGGGCGCAAAAACTCTTTGCACCAAGGACCCCTGGACGATGCTCTTTGTGGGGAGAGCAAATGCGTGTTCCGGGCAGGGTTTGCCCTGCCAAGTCGTGGCCGCGGGTGCGCTGGCGGGTCGTACGCCCCACAGACCCAGAACCCGCCTTTCATCAGGAGTGTTTGTTATGGCAGCAGGTTCATCGTTGTTCCTACGCGTCGGTGTGATGGTCTGTGGCGCTGTGCTCTCCGCCGTCCTGGGGACAGGCGGCGTGGCGCAGGGTCAGGCGGCAATAACCTCGGGCACGGGCACGCTCACGACCAACATCGGCTACGCAACGGTCCCTCCAGGCTCGATGCAGGAAGTCTCGTTCCAGTCCACCTCGTCAAACCGGGGAGACTTTGCGCCAGGGACGATCGTCCGCCAGGCGGCCGCAACACAACTTGTCACCCAGCCCATTGTTGCAGAACGGCTGACCGGCCCGGTTGTTGTCCCCGCCGGTACGGTTGCGGGCACCGTCGACGCCTCGTCAACGACGCTGTTTGCAGGCACGGGCGTGAGCGGGTCGTTCCAGACCGAGGTCGAGCTTGCGGACCTGGGCACGCAGGTCAGGAACATGTCCATCGTCACCAACGGGCAGTACTGGACATTCCAGGTCTTTCAGCCGACAGAGTTCTCGCTCTTTGTTCGCAGCTTCGTCCCGACCGGTGGCGAACCGGCTGTCCTTGCCGGATGCTGGACAAACTATTCGATCGTGTTTGAGTACCGCCAGGATCGGCTACCCACCCCCAACCCGCTCAGCGGCGTGCTGACAAGTTCGGGCGAGACTTCGATCCGTGGCGTGCTGCAGCCCGACACTTATATTTTCTCGGTCAGTTCATACGATACTTACCTTACATCGACCTCAAATCGCACCGTCGATTTTTCCTTCACCCTCATCCCCTCCCCCGCCCCCACGGCCACACTCGCCCTCGGCCTGCTCACCCTCGCACGCCGTCGCCGCTAAGCCACACCACACAACCTACACCCGATCAACCCCCCAGGGCCACGGCACGCCGTGGCCCTTTCCACATCCGCGGGTCCTCCCCCCTTAGACTGCCCCGTGCGCAACCCCGTTCGGGACATATTGGGTGCCGGCGGGCCAGTCGCCCACCACCTTGGCAAGGGCTTCGAGCCGCGACCCGAGCAGCTCAAGCTCGCCGAGGGCGTCGCACGCACCCTCGCCGGCAAGGGCACCCTCGTCGCCGAGGCCGGCACGGGCACGGGCAAAAGTTTCGCCTACCTCGTCCCGGCCATCCTCCGCTGCGTCGCCCAGCACGAGCGCGTCGTCATCGCCACCCACACCATCAACCTCCAAGAGCAACTGCTCAAAAAAGACATCCCCCTGCTGCAAGAGACCATGCCCGCCTGGGGCCTGGACAACGCCGCGTGCGTCCCCCTCGTCCCCGTGCTCGTCAAAGGGCGTGGCAACTACGTCTCCATCCGCCGGCTCGAACAAGCCAGCAAGCGCCAGCACGCCCTCTTCGCTGACGCCGCCGAGCGGCGGACGCTGCACGTCATCGAGGACTGGGCCATGCACACCCGCGACGGCACCATCCAAAGCCTGCAAGGCCTCGAACGCCCAGGCATCTGGGACCGCGTCCAGAGCGACACCGACAACTGCATGGGCCGCAAGTGCCCACGCTACCAGGCCTGCTTCTACCAGCAGTCCCGCCAGGCCATCGACACGGCCAACCTGCTCATCTGCAACCACGCCGTCTTCTTCGCCGACCTCAAACTCCGCCAGCAGAACGCCGGGTTCCTCCCCGAATACCAGCACGTCATCTTCGACGAAGCCCACAACCTCGAAGAGGGCGCAAGCGACCACTTCGGCCTCTCCCTCAGCGAGGGCCGCGTCGAGCATTACCTCAACGTCCTGTACAACCCCCACACCGGCAAGGGGTATCTCCCCCAACTCGCCACCTCCATCCAGAACACCACCCTCCTCGACAGCGTCGTCCAGGGCGTCGTCGAGGCCCAGGCGCACGCCCGCGCACTCTTCGAGCAACTCCTCCGCCTTGTCCAAGCCGGCACGCTCCCCAACGGCCGCATCAACGACCCCGCCCTGATCCAGACCAACCTCCCCGAGGCGCTCACAAGCCTCGCCCTCCGCCTGCGCAACCTGCGCGACGAGGTGAAGAACGAGCCCGACCGCTTCGAGATCACCGCTTACGCCACACGCGCCGACGCCATCGCCTTTGACGCCCGCGCCCTGGCCACGCAAACCCAACCCGGCAACGTCTACTGGATCGAAGGTGGCGAGCAGGCCAACTCCCGCCTCACACGCGGCCGGGTCCGCCTCAAACTCGCCTGTTCACCCATCGACGTCGCCCCGGTCCTGCGCGAGCACGTCTTCACCAAGCCGATGGGCATCATTCTCACCAGCGCAACACTGGCAACCTCCGCCGCTCCAGCGCATGCAGCCTCGCCCGCCGATGCGACCAAGCCCTCACCCCCCAAGCCCGAGCACTCCCCCTTCGCGCACTGCATGCAACGCCTGGGCATCGACAAGGCCGCCACGCTCCAACTCGGCTCACCATTCGACTATGCCGCCCAGTGCCGGCTTATCGTCGACCTCACCGTACCCGACCCCCGCGCCGCCGGCGAGCACCGCCACTACATCGAGCAACTCTGCGCACGCATCACCGACCACGTAACCGAGACCGATGGCGGCGCGTTCGTCCTCTTCACCTCCCTGGCCACACTCCGCGCCTGCGCCGATGCCCTCGAACCACTCCTGCTCCCGGCACGCCTGCACCTGCTCGTGCAAGGGCGCGACGGCCCACCGGGCCAGGTCCTCGAAAAGTTCAAGGCCGAATCGCACGCCGTACTCCTGGGCGCGGCCAGCTTCTGGCAAGGCGTCGATGTCCCAGGCGACACCCTCCGCAACGTCATCATCACCAAACTCCCCTTCGACCCGCCCGACCGCCCACTCGTCCAGGCCCGCTGCCAACGCATCAAAGCAGCAGGCGGCGACCCCTTCCGCCAAGAATCACTCCCCCGCGCCATCCTCCGCTTCCGTCAAGGCTTCGGCCGGCTCATCCGCAGCACCAAAGACCAAGGCCGTGTCGTCGTGCTCGACCCCCGCATCCTCGCCACCTCCTACGGCCGAAAGTTCATCGACGCCCTCCCCCCCGGCGTCCCCGTCCAAGTCCTCCGCCCCGGCACCACCGACCCCACCCCCACAACACCCCCCGACCCACCCCCCGACCCAAGCCCCCACACAAACTGGCGCATCACCAGCGCCGACATCGACAACACCCAAACCCACTCATGACAAGCGAGTTCTCTACATCTATCCCCTCCCCCGAGGGCAGGGGCAGGGGTGGGGTTAGCTCCTTCGATCGCGCATGAAAACCCAACAACTCCTCTACCCCCAAAAACAAACCCGGGCAGGCCGATCAAGGCCCGCCCGGAGGAATCGTCATGCTCTGCTCGCCGGGCCAATAGCCCAGTCAGGCAGCATCAGGCCCGACGACGGCGTGCCGCCAGCAGGCCACCAAGGCCCAGCAGCGCAGCCGCACCCGGGGTGGGGACGAACGCGAGGCTAAAGGACTGGTTGCTGAGGAACTCGCTCGCAGGGCTGAAGATCTCAGTGGGGGTAGTTACAGACCCTTCGGTCGTCAGGCGATAGTCGCCCAGGCCCGTGATGTCCGTGAAGGTCGTATCCGTCACCCTTACCGATAAAAACTCTGTAATGAGTGCGTCATAACTCCCTACAGCAACGAAGTACTCCCCGGCAGCAAGGTCACCGTTGCGGCCATTGAAGACCACCGTCGGATCGACGCCGGCAATCCCATAGTCACGGGCCGTGGTCCCGACCGGGGCCGTCTGATTGGAGTCCCCAAAGGTCAGCAGCGAGCTTCTGCCCGGGCCTGAATCGTCGTCGGCAAACCGAACGCCCGGCGCCGTCGTCGAGTCCGAACGCACGTACTGGCTGATCGGTCCAAGCAGCTCAAGGCCGCCGGAGCTTCCAACGCGGAAGAGGGTCAGCGAGGTGTCCCCCTGCGTCTGGCCCGTAACCGCGGCGGTGTCCATATCCAGCAACCCGCCGGGGATGCCGCTCAGGCCGCTGCCGAGCTGGAAGCGGAACCACGCCGTCGGGGCGTTGCTGCTCGTGCTCCAGGTGTAGCTCGTCCGACCGGCAGACCCGAGCGTCCCCAGGTCTGTGAACCTCGATGGGATCGCCAGGGGAGCAAACGGGACCGCAGGGTTGATCACCGCTGCCCCGGCCACGGTGCTGAAGGTGTTGTAGTTGAATATCACACGCACGTTGTTCCAGCGGGCATTGACCGAGGTCGCTGGCCGCGTGGTCGTCTGGCCAGCACCGACAAAGACCGTTGTCGGGGCTGTAAAGTTGCCGATCCCCGTGCCCAGCATCGTCCCTGTCCAGACTATTACACGGTTAGAAGTAGTGCTCCCCGAGCTGGTGGCTTCGCTATTTGTCGCCCTGGTAAAGCTGGTAGTGATCCGTTGGCTTGCGACAGGGTTGGTCGGCGCAGAGCTGGCCACGCCCCCGTTGGCCGGAGCCAGGCCCAAGAAAACGCGGGCATGGCTCGAACGCTGGTCGCGGAAGGTGGTGTTGGTGTTCCCCCACTCGGCAACCACAAGCCACCGGGAGTAGTTCCCAGCAGGAACAACCGTGCTCAGGTTGTTGGCCTCGGCCCAAGTTCCCAGCGGGGCATTGCTGCTGCCGCTGAAGTTCCCGATCAAACCCGAGTCAAAGAGCTGGGCCGATGCAGAACCTGTAAGAGCCGCGGCGGCACCTGTGGCCAGAAGCATTTTGCGAACGATTGTCATATGTCTCTCCTCTGTTTCGACTTTCGCCAAACTACCCGGTGCGAAGCCGGAAATGGAACACAGACCACACCGGCCTGTAACCCCACACCCTGCCGATACTGGCAAGGGGCGCAAGTGGTGCCATCACTTTGTCAAGCAAACTTTCCGATCAAGCACACCTGCTCAAAAAGGCTTCTCTCTACCTCAACTTCTAGACGTGTTCAGTATGAACCCAACAATCCCCAGCAGCAAGCAAATGCCATGTTTTTGAAAAAAATCGATAATTTTACCACCCCGGCCGACCCGTTCGCTCACCCATCCTCCCACGCCCCACTCCCAGCCGGCTTATTAGGACTTTGCTCGGCCCCGGCAATACCCCTGCCATAGCCCAACGAGCAGCGACTGCAGGTTCCGCGAGTATCCCTGCGCATCGCACAGCGTCGAGCCGAGCAACCTCGACCGCAGCGACCCCTGCAGCCCCCGCAGTCGGGCGCGGTCGCCCGCTAGCCCGCACGCGATCTGCACATACTCCTCTTCCGACCCGGCCACGAGCTCGGGCAACCCCACGTTCGTCAGCAGCGAAACGCCCACCCTGGATGCGTGCGCACGACCGGCCAGCACCACCACAGGTACGCCCATCAGCATCGCCTCGCACGTCGTCGTCGTCCCGTGGTAGGGGAACGTGTCCAGCGCGATGTCCACCTCGTTGTAAATCTCCAGGTGGTCCACCACCCTCTCCGTCCCCATCCGCACGTCCAGCCGGGAGAGGTCAAACCCGTTCCGCCCAAACGCCCGCTTGATCGACTCGACCATACCCGCCGTCTTGATCGCCGCCGACTTGATGATGAACCTCGAGCCCGGCACCCCCTCGACTACCCTTTTCCACAAGCAAATGATCTGGTCGTTGATCTTGAACGTCGCGTTGAAACTCGCAAACGTGATCGCCGCCGACGGATCATCAGACCGCACACCCAACCCCGGCACCGCCTCCACCCGCGGCTCGTAGCACAAAAAGCACGGGTCCAGCCGGACCAACTTCTCCGTCGCATACCGGTCGCTGAAGTAAGGCTCACCCGGCGGGTCCGTCAGCGAGTCAACGATCCGGTAATCCACATTGTCCATCCCCGTCGTGTTGGGATACCCGATGTATGAGCACTGCACGGGCGCAACACGCAAAAACGCCGTGTGCAGCATGTGCCCCTGCGTGATCCCGTTGAGCTCGAGCAAAATATCCGGCTTGCTCTGGCGGATCAACGCCGAGAACTCCACGTGCGTCTTGGAGATCTCCGGCCGCCACTGGTCAACCAACCCCTTCATCCGCTCAGAGACGTGGTCGTGCGGCGCACCGCACGACCACGCTGTTACATGGAACCGGCTCTTGTCATAGTGCCTCAAAAACGGCTCGATAAAGAACCCAACCGAGTGCTGCCGAAGGTCCGACGACATCACCGCAATATTGATCCGACGGTCCGGGTTCGCATCGGTGTGCACCCTCACCGGTGGGTCGCATGCCGTCTGTTGCACCAGCCGCCCGTAGTTGCGGTGTACCTCAAAGACACGCTCACGCGTAAACCCGCTGACATAGTTGTGGCAAAAACACGCAAGCTCCGCGATCTCCACGCTGCTCGGGAAGTCCATCAAGCTCTGGCACGCCAGCAGCGACGCCTCATCGGCGCGCCCTGCCATCGCCAACCCCAGCGACCGCCCGCACCGCAGCGGGATGTCCGCCGGGTAACGCTCCACCGCCACCGACGCCGCATCGACCATCTCGTCAAAGCGGTTGAGCTCCTCGAGCATCTTGATCCTCGCGGTGTGGATGTACATCCCGCTCGGGTCCAACTCCAACGCACGCTCAGCCGCCTTGCAACCCTCCTCCACCCGGCCGCACTTCCAGAGCGTAATGGCTAGTTCATACGCAAGGTCCGCGTTGTTCGGCGCGCCCGCCGCGGCCTTGTGCGCAAAGTACAACGCACGCGCAAACGCGTTCTCCTCACGCAACGCCTGCCCCATATACGCGTTGAGCACCACGTCCTCGGGGTCCTTTGCCAGCAGCCGCTGGCACAACGCCCGCAGACGAACATAGTCGTTCGCCAGCCGAAGGTCCTGCACCTGCTTGAACACCGCCGGCGATAAGGGCATGCACGCAACTCCTGTAATCCACTTCAAGAGCCCATCCCCCAGAACATTCTGGCAGGCCGGCGCAGCGGTGGGGTTCGAGCCACCAACCCGCATCCTTATCTCTACACCCTCACCGGCCCACCAGCGCCTCGACCATCTCAATGCCCTCCCGAGCCTCCGGCACTCCCAACTGCGGGTCCAGCGACCGCAACTGATTAATACGCACCCTGATCTGCACGCTCCGGTGCCCCCCGGCGTTGTCCGCCGAGAGTATCTGCAGCATGTCCGACCACGCCAGAAAATACTCCGCACGCTTGCTCGGCTCCTCCTCGAGCACCTCCACCACGCCGCGGTACGTCGCAAACGCACCCACCACGTCCCCGCTGGCACGCTGCGCACGCGCCAGCCCGATCGTCATCCGCAGCGGCGACTCCGGCGGCGGCTCCACCGCCAGCAACTGCCGATACTCCTCCACCGCTCGCTTGTCCCCAGAAGCCACCAACGCCTCAGCCAACGCCACACGCGCCCGCGCCGCAGCACCCACCTCACCACGCCCCGTGTGCCAATCAATCCCCAACTGCGCCACCCGCGCCAGTTCACCCGCGGCCTCGGCCGACGGGAACTTCCCCAGCACCGCGCGCCCGTGCCCCACTGCCGACACCACCGCCGCACTACCCAACTCACCCGCCCGCTTGGCCTCGGCCGACCCAACCTCCACCGCTGACAACGCATCGAGCACCCGCGCCAGCACCGCCGCGCTCGGCTGCGGGTTCGCCCTCAACTCACCCTCGGCCACGCGCAACCCACCGGCCGACCCGCGCCCAGCCAACTTAAACGCCACCAGCCGCAACGCATTCGCCTCCGCCACCAACGCGCCATCACCCGCACCCTCCGCCCCGCGCACACCCTGGTCCGCCAACCCCGGCAGCACCGCCAACACCGCACCCCGCCTCGGCTCACGCAGACCGCGCTCCAACCCCCGATTCAGCCGGGCCACCGCACGAACACGATCCCTCACGTCATCACTCTGGCTCAACGCCAGTGCGGCGTACACATCCGCCTCCGGCGCAAGCTCGCCGATATCCCCACGCCCCAGCGCGCCATCCAGCAGCGCAACAGCCTCAGCTCTCGAACCAGGCTCGCGCGCAAGCACACCACCCCACGCCACCACCGCCCCCACAGGCAACTCCCCGGCTGTCCCGCCCGCACGCAGCACACCACCCGCCGCACGACCGATCAACTCCTCAGCGATGGCCGTGCACTGCCCCTGGCTCAGCCCCAACTTCCCCGGCGTGCTCGCCACCTCGATCGGCGCAATGACCGCCGCAAACCCACCCGCCCTCCCCGCCGACATCCAAAGCCCCGCCATCGCCGCCGACCGCACCTGCGCATGCCGAAGGATCATCCCCGGGTCCGCCGAGCTACTCCCACCGGCAAACGGCGGCCTCTTCTCCGCCTCACCCGCGCGCTGCGCGACCGCCAACGTCCCCTCCCGCTGCGTGATCACACGCACCGCCGCGAACCACGCCTCGGCCAACAACACAGGCGGCACACTCGTCGTCGGGTCGCTGCCCACCTGCGCCTCCCCGATCCACCGCAACATCTCCACGGCTCGGCGAAGGTCCTCACTCTCACGCCCCGACGGCACACCCATCAGCACCGCCCGGTGATACAGCGCCAGCGCCAGGTTCACACGCCGAAGCGCCGCCGGACCCACCGCCAGCGGGTCGATCCCCTCGAGCGCATCAATCGCACCCGACAGCCGCGCCAAGTCCCCCTCGGCCACGCCCACCAGCAACTCCGCCCGCGCCCGCAACAACGGCAGCCGCAACCCCAAGTCCACCTCACGCACACGCCTGGCCCCAGCCGGGTCCGTCACCACCAGCACCGACGCCCGCGCGGCTAGCTCCACCTCCGCCCTCGACAACAATCCCAACGCCTCCCGCCCAACCCGCCCCACCCGCACCCTCTCCCCCGGCGTCGGCAACCCCACCAACACCGCCGTCTCCAAACCCGCAACAGCCAACTCATCAATCAACCGCGTCGCGCCCGCAAGAGTGTCAACGGGCGAGCCGGCAGCAACCGTCCCCGCTGGCCTCAACCCACCCGGCTGCACCACACCCCCCAGCGCACCGCCACCCCAGGCCAGCACGCCCACCACCACACCCAAAATGATCAACCGGACATGCACGGCCAAAGTGTATCGGCCACCGAACCCCCCTCCGCCCAACCCACGGTCACTGTCTGGCACCACCAAATCCCAACGGCGCGACTCAATAGCCCGCTGGTTTAAAACCCGCGGCGAATAGCTCCGGTGTCGGACGCCTCGACGGCAACGCTGGCCGCGTAAGACTCCGCTGCCCAGGAAAGACCAAAGGCAGGTCACCACAGAGGCATGCCACAGCGACGCACAGAAAACACAAATACAGTCATCTGTCTTGGACCCACCGCAGCGCAGGAATGTAGCCACCGGTGATGCGCAGCCCGCGTCCTCGCGGGCGCAGCGCAACCCGTGGAAGCAACGTTGCAATCTCTCTCCTGCCCCGGCAGGGCAGAGGACTCACCTCATCACAAGCCCCCTCAATCAAAAACATACTTCACATCGAACCCGACGCCGTGAAGAAGGAGGTGGGAGTAAGTGCCGGGCGTCGGAAATCCTTCCCCACTCCGGGGCGCGAAGGAAAAAACAGCACCCGCTTCCACGGGTTCCGCTCGCTTGAAGACCCGCTCGCTCCACCCCTAGCTACACCCCAACGCCCCGCGGGGGCGATCAAAGCCCCCAAGTCCGATCGGGCGGTTCAGGTGCATCGTGCCCATCCACCGCTCAGCACGCGCCACCCGGAGGCACTCATCAAGCCCCACCCTCTTAGGGCTGGTCCAAAATCTTCGCCACCTTCAGCAGCACGCCCCTCACACCGTCTGCACACCCCCAGATACCATGACCGCGATGCAGCACCAAGTCCTCGTCAACGACGTGCACTCAGCACTCAACGAAACGCCCGTCGCACACATTGCCCGCCCCACAACCACCGAGCAACTCCGCGATCTCATCCTCCGCGTCCGTGCCGAGGGAAGGTCCCTTGCCGTCAGCGGCTCCAGGCACGCGATGGGCGGCCAGCAGTTCCTTCAAGGCCAAACACTCCTTGACATGCGCGGCCTCAACCGCATCCTCAGCATGGACAACAACCGCGGCCTGGTAACCGCCGAGGCGGGCATCGACTGGCCCACACTCATCGACGGCTATCTCCACGCCCAGCACTCCGCAGCCCCAAACACGCCCCCCCGCTGGGGCATCGCCCAGAAACAGACCGGCGCGGACAACCTAACCCTCGGCGGCGCGCTCTCGGCCAACGCCCACGGCCGCGGACTCCTGATGAAACCCATCGTCGCCGACGTCGAATCCTTCCGCCTCCTCAACGCCCAGGGCGAGATCATCGACTGCTCACGCGAACGCAACGCCCAACTCTTCGCCGCCGCCATCGGCGGCTACGGCCTCTTCGGCCCGATCATCGACGTAACCCTCCGCCTCGCGCCGCGGGTGAAACTCCGCCGTGTCGTCCGCATCATCGATATCCAAGACGCGGTCAACGCCGTCCAGCGCCGCATCGATGCCGGCTACCTCTACGGCGACTTCCAGTTCGATGTCGACCCCGCCTCCCCTGAGTTCCTCACCAAGGGCGTCTTCTCCTGCTACGAGCCGGTCGCCGACGACACCCCGATCCCCGACCCCGCCGTCGCCCTCTCCCCCAACGCTTGGACAGAGCTGCTCTACCTCGCACACACCGACAAGAAATCCGCCTTCGAGAAGTACGCCCAGCACTACCTCGCCACCGACGGCCAGATCTACTTCTCTGACCTGCATCAACTGAGTATCTACCCCGACGGCTACCACGAGCCGCTCGACCGCCGCCTTGCCTCACCCTGCCGGGGCAGCGAGATGATCACCGAACTCTACGTCCCCCCTGAACAACTCGCCGACTTCCTCCAAGCCTCCGCCAAACTGCTCAGCCAGCGAGGTTCCCAGGTCATCTACGGCACCATCCGCCTCATCCGCAAGGACGACGAGACCATCCTCCCCTGGGCACGCCACCTCTACGCGTGCATCATCTTCAACCTGCACGTCGACCACACCCCCGCAGGCATCGACCTCGCCGCGGGCACCTTCCGCGCACTGATCGACCTGGCGATCGACCGAGCTGGGAGTTTCTACCTCACCTACCACCGCTTCATCGATCGCCAGCAAATCCTCACTGCCTACCCAAGAATCCGCGAGTTCCTCGCGCTCCAGAAAAGCCACGACCCAACCGGCATCTTCTCAAGCACGTGGCACCGCTGGCTCATCAACACACTCAAGGGGTAATAGATGCGCGACCACGCCAGCGCAACCGCCATCCTCGTTGCCCTCGGCATGCTCTCACTCGCGCAGCGCCCGCAAGACCGCGGCGCCTCCCTCATCAGCCCCTCCGAACGCACGCTGCTCCGCAACACGCTCGCGCACATCGGCTGCATCCCCGCGATCCTCTCCAAGCACCCCTGCCTCACCCTCGCCCGCCCCGTCGAACGCCTCTTCGTCCCCGGCATCACCACGCACTTCGGCATCCGCAAACGCCTGATCGAGCAGGCCGCCGTCCGCGCAATCAGCGAAGGCTTCACCCAGGTCATAGTCATCGGCGCCGGCTTGGACATGCTCACCCTCCGCCTCAACCGCACCGCCCCCGGCATCCGCTGCATCGAGATCGATCACCCCGCAACACTGGCACACAAGCGCCAGATGCTCGCGCTCGCCAGCACCGACGCACACCACATCGATCTCGTCGTCGCCGACCTCGCTCGAACCACCGTAACCGAAGCCCTCACGCGCTCAGCACACTTCGACCGCTCGCTGCCAACGCTCTTCGTCGCCGAGGGCCTAACAATGTACCTCACACCCGCCCAAGTACGCAATCTCCTCGCGGACCTGCTCCACGCCGCCCCAAACGCCCGCTTGCTGATGACATTCATGCAGCCAGGCACCGCCGGTCGCGTGCGCTTCACCCGGCAGACCATCCTCCTACGCCTGCTCCTGCAACTCCTGGGCGAGCCTTTTCAATGGGGCCTACGAACCACAGACCTCCCCGATTTCCTCAACGCATCCGGCTGGACCCTCGCCCACCTGAGCGGACCACCCGAGTTCTCAGCATGTGCCACCGCCGCCAGCATCAACTTCCCTGAATCAGCCTTCCTCGGCGAATACCTCGCCGAGGCCTCGGCGCAACACAGACACTGACATACTGCCTCACCCTCCTAGCACCCACCGCGCCGATTGCCGATTCCCCATTCCCGATTCCCCCCTACGGCCTCACCCCCAACCCCGCCACCCGCCCCGCGATCTCACCGGCAACCCCCTCCACAAACGCACCCAACCCCATCGCACCCGCGTCCTTCTCCTGCCCGCGCACGCGCACGCTCACCGTCCCCTGCTCGGCGTCCCGCGGGCCGACCACCGCCATGTACGGCACCTTCAGCTCCGCCGCCACCTTGATCTTCCCCTGCACACGCTCGTTTCCATCATCCACTCCCACACGCACCCCCCGCGCCCGCAACTCCCCGGCCACGCGGTGCGCATACTCGTTGCTCTTCTCACTAATCGGCAGCACGCGCACCTGCTCCGGGCTTAACCACGCCGGGAACGCACCGGCAAAGTGCTCAATGAGCACCCCCGTGAACCGCTCCAAACTCCCGAACGGCGCACGATGGATCATCACCGGAACGTGCGGCTTGTTGTCCGCACCCGTGTAACTCAGCCCAAACCGCACCGGCAACTGATAATCCACCTGCACCGTCCCGAGCTGCCACTCGCGCCCGATCACGTCCTTGACCACAAAGTCGATCTTCGGCCCATAAAACGCCGCCTCACCAGGCTCCTCGCTAAACGTCACGCCCAGCGTCCTTGCCGCATCCCGGCACGCGTTCTCCGCCTTATCCCACGCGCTGGCCGAGCCTGTGTACTTCTTCCCGTCCGGATCGCGCAGCCCCACGCGCACGCGGTAGTTCTCCATCTTCAGCGTCCCCAGCACCGTCTTGACCAGGCTCAGGCACCCGATCAACTCCGCTGCCACCTGGTCCTCCGTGCAGAACAGGTGCGCATCGTCCTGCGTAAACCCACGCACACGCGTCATCCCGTTCAGTTCCCCGCTCTGCTCCCACCGGTAGACCGTCCCAAACTCCGCCAAACGCACCGGCAAGTCCCTATACGAATACGCCCGGCTGGCAAAGATCTTAATATGGTGCGGGCAGTTCATCGGCTTGAGCATGAACCCCTCAACCAACTTGTCATCGGCCAACACGCGGTCGGGCGTAATCGTCTGCTTCTGCGTCCGCTCGTTGATCGTTGCCGCCAGCCGCGCACTCACACCCTCCACCCGGTGCATCATCTCGCTGCAAGAACACCCACTCTTAGAGAGTTCCTCCAGCGCCTCACGCTCGATCACCGGCGCAAACTGGCTCTCTTTATAATACGGGAAGTGCCCGCTTGTCTTATATAACTCCAACCTCCCGATATGCGGCGTAAAGACCTGGTGGTACCCCTGCTTGACCAGCTCCTCACTAATAAACTTCTGCAACTGATCCCGCACCACACCACCATTGGGCGTCCACAAGATCAACCCCTGCCCAACGCTCTCATCGATATGGAATAAGTGCAACTGCTTGCCCAGCACGCGATGGTCGCGCTTGGCCGCTTCCTCCTTGAGCGCGAAATACGCGTCCATCTCCGCCTGCGAGGCGAACGCCGTGCCATAGACGCGCGTCAGCCGGTCGCTGTTCTCATCCCCATGCCAAAAACTCGACGCCAGCGACAGCACCTTGATCGCCCCGATCCGCCCCGTGCTCGGCACGTGCGGCCCCCGGCACAAATCCTCCCAGTCCTTGCCGGGCGTGCCCGTGGCGTAAAAGGTAAGAGAACCTTCAGACGGAGAAGTTCCGATCGGGGAGTATTGCGCTATGACAACATCGCCGTTGGGCAAAAGTGAGGTTGTCAAGCCCGCCTTCTCAAGGGCCTTCTGTGCGTTATCAACCTTGTACTTGTTTGCCTCAACTGCCAGCTTCTTTAGCCCTCTTGTAGCATCCAGTTCATACCGCGTAAACTTCCGATCCTCCGAAACAATCCTCCCCATCTCCTCCTCGATCTTCGCAAAATCCCCCTCCCGCAACGGCCGGTCCTCCGGGAACTTGATATCATAATAAAACTTGTCCTCCAGCGCGGGCCCATACACCAGCAGCGCTCCCGGCACCACCCGCCCAATCGCCTCCGCCATAATGTGCGCCGCCGAGTGCCGCACCAACTTCAGCGCATCGGCACTCACCACCCCGTCCCGCCCCTTGTATGTAACGATGCTCACCGCCGCGTCCCGGTCGATCACCGCCGACAGGTCGCGCAACTCCCCATCCACCTTCACCCCCAGCGCATCCTTCGCCAGCCGCGCACCAATGCGCTCGGCCACCCCCAGCCCTGTAACCGGCCCATCAAACGAAAGCACCTTCCCATCCGGCAGCGTGATGTTCACAGTCGACATAGAAAATCCTCACACCAAAACCAACCCACAACCCAGCAAGCCCCAAGCGTACGCGCCACACCTACACACCTTCCCCTCCACCCCACAGCCCCCCCCCCCAGGTGCCCCCCCACCCCACCCAATCCCCCTCAAACTGCACCCCACCACCCACAAAGGCCGATACCACACCCCTGCCTTTTGCCCATAATGGAGTGCACACACCCATGAACAGCACACGATTGCTCCTGCTCACACGCACGCTCACCCTCTCGGCCGCCCTCGCCCTCGCCCTCAGCGCAACAGGCTGCCGCAACCAAGCCGCCAACCGCGACCAGACCGCCGGGCCATCCTCAACCGCCGGCATCGACCTCGTCACCTCCGGCGAGGCCGCACTCATCGCCGGCGACCGCAAAAAAGCCGCACAAGACTTCGCACGCGCCATCGCCGTCAACCCCAACCTCACCGACGCCCACCTCGGCCTGGCCGACATCAACCGCATGGAGGGCGACTACGCCGCCGCCGAGGCCGGCTACCGCAAAGCCGCTGATCTCGCACCCCAAAACTTCGACGCTCAGTACTACAACGGCCTCATGCTCCACCTCATGGACCGCGTAACCGACGCCATCGGCGCTTACCTCCGCGCCCTGGCCGTCCGCCCCGACGACTTCCAGGCCAACCTCAACATCTCTGCCGCCTACTACCAACTCGGCGAAAACGCACAAGCCCTCGCCTTCGGCGAGCGCGCCGTCCGCCTCAACCCACGCTCAGGACCCGCCCACGTCAACCTCGCCGCCATCCTCGCAGACAACGGCAACCACGCCGACGCCGTCGTCAGCTATCAGCAGGCCGCAGAATACATGGAGCTCACCCCCAAACTCCTGCTCGGCTACGCCGAGAGCCTCAAAGCACTCGACCGCTACACCGAAATGCGCGGTACCCTCGAACAACTCGTCCGCACCACCCCCTCCGCACCCGCACACGAACGCCTCGGCTACGCCCTCTTCAAACTCGAGCAATACGACCAAGCACTCGCCAACTTCCAGGCCGCACTCAACGCCGATCCCAACTACTTCCCCGCCCTCAACGGCGTCGGCGTCTGCGAACTCAACCGCTGGTACTGGTCAGACCAACGCGACTCCGCCGCACGCGAACGCGGCATCACGGCCCTCCGCAAATCCCTCACCCTCAACAACAACCAAGCCGCCATCCAAGAACTCCTCGGACGCTACCGCTAAATCCAAGTAGCGCAGGTAACTTGTATCTGGTGGTGCAGGCTTCCAGCCTGCACTCCTGTGGCATTCTCAACCCCTACCCCAGAACATTCTGGCAGCAAGGGCAGGGCGGGGTTAGACACGGCTTCATCCCCCGATCCAAAGAAGTTCGCGGAGCTCGCCAAGCTTGGCAGACCAACGCGCAGTACATCCAAGTTGTACCTCACAGCATCTCCAACCCCAAACGGGTTGCGGCATCTAGCCATGGGTCCAGCGCAGCGCAACCCGTGCAAGCCCTGACACAACAGCACACCCGCCCCGGCAGGGGCGGCGGAATCCCCCACCCACAAACTCCAACCCCCAAACCCCTCTGAAAACACCCACACCTCAGACCGCTGAGTGCTTCCACCTCCCCAAGCTCGCCACCACCAACGCCGACCCCGCCCCAACCGTCAACACCCACGGCGTAGCCAGCCCCGTCCCCTGCAACCCCACCACCACACCCAGCCCCACCACCAGCGCACCCACCCCCGACCACCACGCCAAACGCCTGAACACCACCGCCCCCACAAACACCCCGATCAACCCCGCATACGCAAAGACCATCACCCCCATCGCAAAGTCGATGATGCTCTTACGGCTCGCCTCGTGCCAATAAACGCACAGCGCCGCGAAGATCGCCATCGCCACACCAATCACTACCGTCGCCACGCGCCCCGCACGCACATACGACCCCTCCGCCAACCCCGGCCGCAACGGCCGATACAAGTCGTTGATAAAACTGCTTGCCATCGCGTTGAGCGAGCTGTTAATCCCCGCCGGCCCAGCCGCCAGCACACCCGCCAGCATCAAACCCGCCACTCCCACCGGCGCGTGCTCAAACGCAAACCGCGTGATCAACTCCGTCCCCGCCGGCAACCCGCTTCCCCCAGATCCCGCAGGCCCAGCAAAGTACAGCGACAAAAGCATCCCCAGCAACACAAACCCCCCGACCACCGGCAGCGTAATCACCACCGTGTTCAGCAGCAGCGACCGCGCCGCGTGTGCCGCGCTCTTGCACGACAGCAGCCGCTGCGTCAAGTCCTGGTCCATCGCAAAGAACGCCAGGTTCAGCAGCATCCACCCAGTTACCGCCGTCAGCAGCGTAAACGGCTTGCTGAAATCCCAGTTGTCCCCCGCCGGCCCGATCAGCACAACCCCACCCCCACCCGGCCCGGCAAACGCCCGCGCCAGCACACTCCCATCACCCGCGGGCAACCTCCACACCAGCACCAAACCCAGCACCACCGCCGCGCCCAGATACACCCCCACCTGCACCACATCGCTCCAGATCGCCCCACGAGCCCCGCTGGCCAGCGTAAAGAGCGCACCAAAGAGCATGAAACCCGCGATGCACACCAGCAGCCCAACGCCTGTAACCTCACCAAAGACGGCCAAACAAAACGGCACCGCCCCGACATACACCCGCGCACCCGACGCCATCAACCTCCCACCAAGGTACCACACGCTCGCCATCCGCCGAACGGGCGTCCCGTACGCGCGCTCAAGCAGTTCATACGGCGTCTGCACGTTGAGCCGAAAATACGCCGGCAAAAACACCACCGATACCACCACCGCCGCGATCACCACGCCCACGTTCGCCAGCAGATACCGCAAGTCCCCGCTTGCGCCCTGCTGCGGCGCGCCCATGAACGTCGCCGCCGACTGCGCTGTCGCCAAAATACTCAACGCCACCGCCCACGTCGGCATCGACCGCGAGGCCACAAAATAGTCCCTTGTCGTCCGCGCCTCACGCCGGCTCAGCACCCACCCAACGCACGCAAGCAGCCCGACGTACCCCGCCAGCACCACGCCGTCCCAACCTGTAATCACTACAGCAAGCACGCCAACCTATCGGCGTTCAACCCCTCACCCGGCCAGCTTCATCGGGCCCGTCGGCCCCGCCTCCAGCGCATCGATCACCACCCGGTTCCTCCCCGCGTTCTTCGCCGCGTACAACGCCTTGTCCGCACGCTCAAACCACTCCGTCGCCGGCACCGCTCCACCACCAGCCGTCCCCACCACACCCACCGAAACCGTAACCGGGTGCTCGGCGTGCTTCGCCCACCGCACCTGCTGCACCGCCTGCCGAATCCTCTCGGCCACCAGCCCCGCCTCCTCCGATGCCGTCTCGGGCATGATCACGCAGAACTCCTCACCACCATACCGGCATGTAATGTCCGAGTCGCGCACGTTCCCCACGATCACGCTCGCAAACCCCTGGATCACCTCGTCCCCCGCAGGGTGCCCGTACGTGTCGTTGATACGCTTGAAGTGGTCGATGTCAAAAACCGCCAGCGCCAACTTCTTCCCATACCGCACGGCCTCGGCAACCTCCTGCCCCCACCGCCGGTTGAATGCCGCACGGTTGGCCAGACCCGTCAGCCCGTCCACCTCCGCACGCTCGGCCAGCAGACGCAGCAGACGCTCAAGCCGCAACCCCGAACGCACCCGCGCACGCAACTCCGAAAAATCAAACGGCTTGGTCACATAGTCCGTCGCCCCAAGGTCAAAGCACGCCACCTTGTCCTGCGCGCTGCTGAAGCCCGACAACATCACCACCGGCGTGTTCGCCGTCGCCGGCGAACCCCGTAACGCCCGCAGAACCGCAAACCCGTCCATCCCCGGCATATCAATATCCAGCAGCACCAGCGACGGCTTCCGCTGCGCGCACGCCGCCAGACCCTCGGCACCACGCTCAAAGCACAGCAGGTCAAACGGCTCCAGACGCAAACGCGCCACCAACAGACGGTGGATGTCCACCGAGTCGTCGATCAGCACCACCAGCGGCTTGGATTCGGGCGTTTGCAACGATGCTTGCCTCAGACTAACAACTCCCCGATCCCCCTCCCCGCACGGCACACCCGTGCACGGGCCACACCGACCCACTCTCACAGGCTCACACGCCTGCACAACGAGAGCAACTCATCAACCTGCTCGCGCAGCTCACGCAAGTTCGACGCCGCTCCACCGTCCGTTAGCGACAGCAGCGTCCCCTCCAGCCGCCCCGCCGCCGCGCCAACAACCGGAAACCCATACCCGCCGCTGGCACCCTTGAGCTGGTGCGCCACCCGCCGAAGGTCCTCAAACTTCTGCGCAGACCACAACCCCGAGAGCACGCTGATGCGCTCGGGCATCTCCGTTACGTACATCTCAACGATCTCCCGCATGTTCGGGTCGTTGCAAAACTCACTGCGTATCTGCCCCTCGTGCGGGCTGGGTCTCGTCGGCATATGCGGCTCCAAGACCCCGTCCATCGACCACATCCACCCCACGATTCATCCGCCACACTTCTCCCACCGCACATCACGACTCCACAAACAGAGGATGCACCCAAACACGTCCGCAAACGCACCTCATGCCCAATAACCCCCCACCCCAGGGCAGGGGCAGGGGTGGGGTTCGCACACATAGAACGCCCGATTGAAGAGGTTCGCCGCGGCAGCGGAGGTCAGCAGAGGGACGCTCAGAAAAAGCAGAGGTGTCCGCTTGCAGACCCTCAAAAGCCCCATCGTCTTCGTTCAATCTACACCCATACCCCACTCCGAAAACCTCTGCGCCCCAGTCCTCTGAGTGATTCCCCTCCGGGCCCTCTGGGCCTCTGGAGTAATTCTCCTCTTGCCCCCATCAGTGCCTAAACGTAATCCGAGCCTTTGTCAGGTCATACGGCGACATCTCCACCGTCACCCGATCCCCCGGCAAAATCCGGATGTAGTTCATCCGCATCTTCCCGCTCACATACCCCAGCACCGTCAGCTTGTTGGGCAGCTTCACGCGGAACATCGCGTTCGGGAGGCTCTCGACGACCTCCGCCTCCATCGTCAACTTGTCATCATCTTTTGCCATAAGTGCTCGTCTATCTCTCCCCGGCCAAGCCGGCCAGGTTTACGCCAGCCGGCTCCGCAGCCTTGGCCCTCCATCACCCTGCGCGCCCAGGAAGCCCTGGTAGTTGCGCATCAACAAGTTCGCCTCCACACGCTGCATGAAGTCCAGCACCACGCTGACAACGATCAGCAGCCCCGTCCCACCCAGAAACTGGCTGACCTGGAACGGCACGCCGAACTGCGCGCTGATAACCATCGGCAGCACGGCAATCACCGCCAAAAACGCCGCGCCGACGTACGTGATCCGTCCCATCACCGTCTCGAGATACTCCGCCGTGCGCGGCCCGGGCCGGATCCCAGGGATGAAACTGCCAGTATCCCGCAGCTGCTTGCTCATATCCTCGGGGCTGAACTGGATCGTGATCCAGAAGTAGGCGAAGAAATAGATCAACAAAACCTCGCCGACGATGTACGGGAACTGCCCGTTGGCAAAGTTCCCCGAAAGCCACCGCACCGTCGGCAACGCCCACCTCAGCCAGTCGGGCACGTTCGACATCGCCGCCAGCGGCCCCTCGAGCATCCCGAACAAAATCGCCGGGAAGATCATCAGTGAGCTGGCAAAGACCACCGGCATCACGCCCGAGTGGTTCACACGCAGCGGCAAGAAGCTCCGGTCCCCGCCCACCACACTCCGCCCAGCACTCCGGCTGTGCTTGGCCATCTGGATCGGTATCCGCCGCTGCCCCACTGTCAGCAGCACCGACCCGCCCACCACCGCAACGAACCCCGCCAACAGGCACGCCACACCCACAGGCCCGATCTTCCCATCCTGCCCGGGGGCGTAGTTGTTGATCACGTACATAATCGCCGAGGGCATCTGGCTCAAAATCCCCGCCGCGATGATCAGAGACAACCCGTTGCCGATCCCAAACTTGTCAATCTGCTCACCCAGCCACATCAAAAACACCGTCCCTGCCGTCAGCACAATCACCGCCATAAACCACCACTGCGGCAGCGCGGCCCACTGCTCCAGCAGCAGCCCCTGGCTCTGGATCACCTTCAACCACCCGATGCTCTGGAACACGCACAGCACGATCGTCGCGTACCGCGTCCACTCCATCACCTTCTGACGGCCCGTTGGCCCGTCCTCCTGAATCTTCTTGAGCTTCGGCCAGACCGTGCTGAGCAACTGGAAGATGATCGACGCCGTGATATATGGCATCACACCCATCCCGAAGATCGTCGAGTGGCTCAGCGACCCGCCCGAAAACATGCTCACAAACTGGGCCGCTCGCACCATCGCCGAGTCCGTCTCCTGAGACGCCCGGCTGAACTGCTCGGCCAACTTCTCGGCGTTCACACCGGGCACCGGAATCCAGTGCCCAATCCGGTACACCGCCAGCATCGCCAAGGTAAAGAGCACCTTGTTGCGCAACTCGGCAACCCGAAATACATTCACTAGCGCGTTGATCATAAAGCAGCGATCCCGCAACACCCCGGCAGCAACAGAAAACGCCGGGACAATGTCCACACAACAAACAAACCCCAACCGCAACGCGATCCGGGTAGCAGAGGCGATTCTAGCGCACCCAAACCCCCGGCGGGGCAGCACCCTCCCCCCTCCCGCCAACGCCGCCGCGTTGCGCACAAAACCGTCGATGCACCACGATCCCGCCACAGCCTCGCCGACGAACGTTTGGACCCGTTGGTCCACCCCCGAACCCCCACCCATAAACGAACGCAAACCCCCGCCGAGGGCCGTGTGGCGGGTGTGGTCAAAAACGCGCTCGCGGATATCCACCGCATTGCGCGCTAGCCCGCGCCGTCCGGCCATCACGCCTCGGCAAAGTCGTACCGTGCCGCGTAGCGCCCTGTGGCAAGCCATTGCAACTGGCGTGTCAGGTCGTTGACCAGGGCGCTGGCGCCGAAGCGAAAGAGCGTCGGCGTGAGGTAAGCGCCGCCCTCGATCTGCCCGAGCGTTTCGTAGAGCATGGACAGGTAGTGCAGCGCCGACTTGCTGGTGCGGATGCCACCGGCGGGCTTCATCCCGATGCACTCGCCGGTGCGGTGGTGGTGCTCGCGGATCGCTTCGAGCATCACGAGTGTTACGGGCATCGTCGCCGCCGGCTCGACCTTGCCGGTGCTGGTCTTGATGAACCCCGCGCCCGGGACCGCCGCGATGCCCCCATCGTGCAGTGCTTGGATCGCGATGTCCGAGGCGAGGCGTGCGTTGTCGAGTGTTTCCAGTTCGCCGGTTTCGAGGATGACCTTCAGGTGCGCGAAGGGGTGCTTGGCGTCGCGGAAGCCGCACGCCTGGATCGTGGCGCGGATTTCGTCATAGACCCGCGCGTGCTCCCCGGCCAGGAACGCACCCCGGCTAATGACCATATCAATCTCATCAGCCCCCTCACCAACAGCCCGGCGGGTCTCCTCCAGGCGCGTCTTCAGCGCGTATTGCCCACTCGGGAACCCCGTGGCGACGGCGGCAATCTTGACCTTGCCCGTTGCGCCGAGTTTGCCCAGCTCACGCCTGGCCACGGGGACCAGGCGCGGGTAGACGCAGATCGCCGCCACGGGTGGCAGGCCCGCGATGGTCCCGTCGCTGGGGTCCACCGCTTTCTGGCAGAGGCTGCGGACTTTTTCCGGCGTGTCCTTGCCCTCGAGCGTCGTCAGATCGACCATAGACAACGCCAGGCGGATGCCCTGCCCTTTGCTGGCACCCTTGATCGAACGCTTGGTGAACGACGCGGCCCGGAACTCGGCCATCACTTTGTCAACAGGCACACGCGCCGGCAATATCATGGCGTGATCCTAGTAGTGGTAGCAAAGTCCTGGCTGCCCCAGCACCTCGGGCTTCCCACCGGCTAAGCCTAAACTTCCCTCTTGCCCACGCCGACGCTCCAACCCGATCTGGATCAGCGCCCGATTGTCGAGCTGCTCAAAATCGCCATCCCGTCGATCGCGACGATGACCAGTTACAGCGCGATGCAGTTCGTCGACACCCTGATGGTCTCGCGCATCACCCCGGCCGACCCCATCTACGTCGCCGCCGCGGGCAACGGGGGCGTCTGGGCGTGGATGCCCATGGCCATCGCGATGGGGATCACAGGGATGGTCAACACGTTCGTGAGCCAGCACCTTGGCGCTGGGGAGCCGCGCAAGGGTTCTGCGTACGCCTGGAACGCGGTGTGGGTGGCGTTGATCTGGTCGATCTGCCTGCTGCCGTATGCATTGCTGCTGCCGACGATCTTCCGTTGGCAGGGGCACGGCACAAACCTGATCGCGCTATCGAGTCAGTACGGGCAGATCCTCCTCTACGGCTCGTTCTTGACCCTTGCCGCTCGGGCGCTGGCCCAGTACTTCTACGGGCTGCACAGGCCGTGGATCGTGCTGCTGGCCGCGCTGGCGGGGAACATCACCAACATTGCCTGCAACTATTTGCTGATCTTTGGCAACGAGCGGTTGGGGATTCCCGCCCTGGGCGTTCCCGGCGCGGCACTGGGCACCGTCATCGGCACGTTCGTCGAGCTGCTCATCCCGGCGGTCCTTTTCCTTTCAGGCCCGTTCAACCGTGAGTTTGGCACGCGCTCGGCTTGGAGGTTCAGCCGGGCGCACGCCGCGGGCCTGTTCAAAACTGGATGGTCTCCCGCGCTCATGTACGGCAACGAGATGATCTGCTGGGCGATTTTTATGTCTGCGATGGTCGGGAGTTTCGGTGTCAACCACAACGCGGCGTCGTGGATCACGCTGCGGTACATGCACACAAGCTTCATGCCCGCGGTGGGGATCAGTTTCGCCATCACGGCCGTGGTCGGCAAGGCGATGGGCGCTGGCCGTCCCGACCTGGCGGCCCAGCGTGCCTGGACGGGCGTGAAGCTCGCGATGGTCTACATGTCTTTTTGCGCGATCCTCATGGCCGTCTTCCGTGAGCAGGCCGTCGGGCTCTTTATCCAGGAGGGCACCAACCCGGCCGACGTGGTGGAGATTCTGCGGATCGGTTCGACGATCATGATCGTCGCGGCGTGCTTCCAGGTCTTTGACGCGCTGGGCATTTCCCTCGTCGGTGCCCTGCGCGGGGCGGGGGACACGGTCGTGCCGGGGGTGGTTACGATGGTGCTCTCATGGACGCTGATCATCGGCCTTGGGATCACCATCATGCGGATGGCGCCTGGGCTTGGTGCCATTGGCCCGTGGATCGCCGCGGCTGTGTACATCATCGTCTTTGGGATCTGGGCCGGGGGGCGCTTCTGGCGCGGCAAGTGGAAGAGCATCCGCCTCATTGGTGAGCAAGGGGGTGTGAACCCATGAGCATGGTGATCGGGCAAGATCGGCAGACGTTTGGGCAGGCGCTGTTGCCCGTGCTGGGCGTTGCGCTGCTGGCAACGGCGGTGCGGCTGGTGTATTTGGTGTACCTGTGCCCGTACGACCTGGTGGAGGACGAGGCGTTTTATTGGGAGTGGTCGCTGCACATGGACTGGTCGTACGCGACCAAAGGCCCTGGGATCGCGTGGGCGATCTGGTTGAGCACGAACCTCCTGGGCACGAGCGAGGCGGCGGTGCGTGCCGTGGCGGCCGTGGCGGCGGGTATCAGCACGCTGGCGGTGGGCGCGCTGGGGGCGGATGTTGCCGCGTACACACACAAAGGCTCGCAGGGGCGCGCTTCGCCCGTGCGTGTGGGTGTGGTCGCCGGGCTGTTGTGGAACGCGACGCCTGTGTTTGCGGGGATCGGGATTTTTTCGACGATCGACGGGCCGTACATCGCCTGCTGGGCCGTGGGTGCGTGGTCGGCGTGGCGTGCGATCGTGTTGCGCTCGCCGGCGGGGTGGGTTGTGCTCGGGCTTGCGATCGGGGTCGGGTTTTTGTTCAAGTACACAATCTTGCTGCTGCCGCCCGGGTTGCTGCTCTTTGTGCTGCTGAGCCGGGGGTATCTGCGGCCGGGTGTGCGTGGGAGGGCGGTGTGGCCATGGGCCTTGCTTGCGGGTGCGGTGGGGGTTGTCGGGCTGCTGCCGGTGTTGATCTGGAACAGCCAGCACGACTGGCAGACCGTCCGGCACCTGCTTGGGCACATGGGGTTTGCCGGCGGGGACGTCGCGCCGCACCGGCCCGGGGCGGGGCAGCGTTTTCCGCTGCAGTGGTTCCTCGAACTGCTCGCGGCGCAGGCGGGGCTGCTCATTACGGTGATCGTGCCGGTGGTTGCGGCAACGATCTGGGGCATTCGGCGTGGTGGGGTGCCGTTTGATCGGCCGCTGGGGGTGCGGTACCTGCTCCTGGCCGCGGGGCCGATTTTGTTGCTCTACGCCCTGGTCTCGCTGATCACCAAGCCGCAGGCGAACTGGCCGATCGGGGCGTATGTAACGCTGATCCCGCTGGCGGCGTTGTGGATGACCGACCCGGATGAGCCCGTTGGGCTGCGGCGTTTTTCGCGCAACGCGGGGATTGTCGGTGGGGTGCTGATGGCGTTGATCCTCGCGCGTGCGGACCTGGCGCGCTCGGCAGTGTCGCTCGTCAGCCCCGCGCTGGCGCAGCGCATCCCCCTTGGCCGGCTGATGGGGGCACGGGAGATGGGCCAGGACATCCACGATCGGCTGCAAGGGCTGCGGGCTCAGACGGGTTTGGAGCCGTTTGTTGTTACGATTCAGTACGGGCGGGCATCGCGGGTCCGTTTTTATCTCCCGGGGCGGCCGACGACGTTCTGTGCAAGCTCGAAGGTTGGCGGACGGATCGTGCAGCAGGACTACTGGGCAGAAGCGGACTTGTCCAGCCCCGCGCTGCTCGGGCGGCCGGCGTTGATCGTTGGTGGGAGTGCCGACGGCTCGACGTGGGCGCGTGCGTTTGCCCGCATCGAGCCGGGACCTCGGCTGGCAGGTGAGGGGAAGGCGGAGATGCCGGTGTTTATTGGGTATGGGTTTAAGGGGTTTGAACCTACAAACCACCCATAACCCTGACACGTGCGTACGCCACGCGAACAAAATCCTACCAATATCCACTCTATTGATTATCCACAAACTTCTCTGCGTGTCCCTCCGCGACCCTCGGCCCTCTGCGCGAACCTTTTGTAACAACTTTTGATGCAAGAGCGGGCAAATCGCACCGACGCGCACCACACCCCGCCCCTTGGTGCTAGACTTCTCCCCTGTCCCTCGACCGGCAACCCGCGGCGGAGCCCGCTGTCGATCACCACTTCAGGCGTTGTGCCTGGGGGTTGATCGAGGCGGACCGTACTGGCCGGCAGAGGTTTTATCCGCACACGCGCGGGCGAAAGCCAGACTAACCCATGATCGATGAGACCCTGATTGCATCCCTGAACCTGAACCTTGACAAAGACATGGAGGCGCTCTTTAAGGGGAGCGTCGCCACGGACATGAACGACATTGTCGGGCAGGCGACGACGGACCTGACGGCAGGGTCGATCTTGGAGGGGGTCGTGGTCGGGTTTGCCGGCGACGACGTGGTCATCGAGGTCGGGCTCAAGAGCGAGGGGCTGGTGCCCAAAGACGAGTTTGACGCCGAGGTGAAGGTTGGCGACAAGGTGCGCGTCTATCTGGAGAAGCTCGAAGGGGACGGGGGCCTCGTCGAGATCAGCAAACGCAAGGCCGACCGGATGCTCAACTGGCAGAAACTGGTTGACACCACGCGCGAGGGGGATGTTGTTGAGGGGAAGGTAACCAAGAAGATCAAGGGCGGTCTGCTGGTGGATATCGGCGTCCCGGTCTTCCTGCCGGCCAGTCAGGTGGATGTGCGCCGGCCTGGGTCGATTGATGAGTTTATGGGCCGTGTTGTCCGCGCGAGCGTCATCAAGATCGACCTGGAGCGGCGCAACATTGTCATCAGCCGGCGTAAGTTGATCGAGGAGGAGCGTGAGCACGCCAAGAGGCGGCTGATGGAGACGCTCAAGGAAGGGGACATCGTCCACGGGGAGGTCAAGAACATCGCCGACTTTGGTGCGTTTATCGACCTGGGCGGGATCGACGGGCTGCTGCACATTACGGATATGAGTTGGTCGCGTGTGAACCACCCCAGCGAGATCCTCAAACTGGGGCAGAAGGTCGAGGTCAAGATCCTGAATGTTGACCGGGAGAAGGAGAAGATCGCGCTGGGGATGAAGCAGCGTGAGGCGTCGCCGTGGGAGGCGATTGAGCAGAAGTACCCGGTCGGTTCGCGTGTGCACGGGACGGTGGTGAACCTGATGTCGTACGGCGCGTTCATCCGCCTGGAGGACGGGATCGAGGGTCTGGTGCACATCTCTGAGATGTCTTGGACACGCCGGATCAACCACCCCAGCGAGATCGTCGAGCCGAACAAGGAGGTCGATGTCGTGGTGCTGGCGATCGACAAGAACAAGCAAGAGATCAGCCTGGGCATGAAGCAGACGGAGGTCAATCCGTGGGAGCTTGTCAGCGAGAAGTACCCCCCCGGTACGGTCATCGAGGGCGCGGTTCGGAACCTGGCGAACTACGGGGCGTTCATCGAGATCGAGCCGGGTATTGATGGTCTGCTGCACGTTTCTGACCTGTCGTGGACGAAGAAGATCACGCACCCCAACGAGCTACTGACCAAGGGTGAGAAGATTCAGTGCGTGGTTCTGGACGTTGACCGCGACAAGCAGCGGATCGGGCTGGGCGTCAAGCAGTTGACGGAGGACCCGTGGGTCGCCGCGATCCCCGAGCACTACCGCCCGGGCATGGTCATCCGTGGCAAGGTGACCAAGATCACGAACTTTGGCGTCTTTGTCGAGCTGGAGAACGACCTGGAGGGGCTTTTGCACATCTCCGAGCTGGCCGACCACAAGGTGGAGAACCCGCAGGACGTAGTCAAGCCTGGCGACGAGGTGGATGTGAAGATTCTGCGTGTGGATATCTCGGATCGGAAGATCGGGCTTTCGCTCAAGCGTGCGCAGTGGGGTGATACCTCGGGGACGGGCGCGACAGGCTCGGGCACGGGCGAGAGCCGTGCGCCGCGCGGGCCGGTGCCTACCAAGGGTGGTATGGATGACCACGGCGCGCTCGGCAGCGACAAGTTTGTGTTCAAGCCGAGGGATTGATCGGCGGGTGCCGATCAAATGGTCAAATGGTCAAATTGCCAAGTAGTCAAATAAAGGCGCACGATTTCGTGCGCCTTTTTCTATCTGGCCATATGGCAATTTGACCATTTCGCCTATGCTGGTGGATGGTCGAGCCCATTCACGTCGATGTGTCCAAGGTGCTTTCGGGGAGCTGCGCGTTCAGCGACGAGCACCTGCCGGAGGTGCTGCCGGCCGAGCCGTTTGGGATGTTGACGCAGTGGCTGGCGATGGCGGGGGAGTTGCGAGTGCAGCCGAACCCGAACGCGATGACGCTGGCGACGGTTGGGTCGGATGGTTCGCCCAGTGCGCGGGTTGTGCTGGCCAGGAGGATCGACGCGGGGCTTGGGTATGTTGTGTTCTTTACCAACTACGCCAGCGAGAAGGGTTTGCAGATGTCCCAGAACGCGCGGGTGGCGTTGTGCATGCACTGGGACAACCTTGATCGGCAAGCGCGGATCGAGGGTGTGGCGACGCGTAGCCCGACGGCTGAGAGCGATGCGTACTTCAACAGCCGGCCTGTGTCCTCGCGGATCGCCGCGTGGGCCAGTGAGCAATCCCGGCCGATCGCTTCGCGTGGTGCGTTGTTGGAGCAGAACGCCCGAGCGGAGGCGCGGTTTGGGGATGCCGCTGGGGCGTCGGCGTCGGGTGGGGTGCGGGTGCCCAGGCCGGGGCATTGGGGTGGGTTTCGGGTGTGGGCGTCGCGTGTGGAACTGTGGCGTGGGCACAGCAACCGCCTGCACGACCGGGCACGGTGGGAGCGTCTGCTGACGCCGGCGGAGGTCGATGGGGTGGCGGGTTTTGCAGGGTCGGCGTGGTCGGCGACGCGGTTGCAGCCGTGATGGGCGTGGTGAAGCCCTTTATGCCCCGCGCCGCTTGCGGTGGTACCCTCATGAACATGACTGGGCGATACACCAAACCCGCGCTGACGATTTTTCTGCTGGCTTCGTTGGCGCTGCTGGCCTCCTGCGGGGATTGGCGGCTGTTTACCAGCCGGGAGACCTCGCCGCTGCGGATCACTTCTGATACGGGCAGTGCCGACTTTGCCCCTGCGCTGCGGACGATCGTCTACCGCTCGGCGGACTCCTCCTCGGCTGAGATTTACCTGACCGACCTGCCGTTGCAGCGGCTGACCGACCTGGACGACACGCTGGGGGACGTGTCGGGGACGATCATCCACATCGTCATCTTCCTGCAACCCAGGGCGGGGCGCACGCCGATTGATAACACCGCGTGCAACGCATCGATCCGGCAGATCATCCTCAGCGGGCCTGAGCGCGGGGTCTATGGCGGCGGTGGGTTCGTTGTCCCCAGCGGGCTTGGGGAGGCGCGGATGAGCGCGTCGGTCAGCGGGGCGACGCTGCGTCTGACGGGAAAGACGGCGGGGTTTGTCGATGCACTCGGGCCTAGCCGGGTTGCTGGGTCGTTTACTGCGGTCAACGACCAAGAGCAGACCCGGCTGCTGGCGCAGCGGTTGGTGCAGTTGCTTGCAACGGTGAAGGATGTGCCGGGGAAGTAGTGGCCAGGGGCGCTCTACAGCGGCACGACGACCATGTCTGGCTCTTGGGCGACTGCTGCCTTGGGCATGTGCACCTCTGTAACCAGCCCGGCCAGGGCGGGCACGAGGCGGGCGAGTTGTTGGCGTGTGTCGGCGGGGTTGTAAATAGTTGGCGTGTTGCCGGTGGCGGTGGCGAGCAGGTCCAGGCCGATCTGTGCTTCGGGGCGAGCGTTGCCGCGTGGGGGAATGGCGGCCTCGAAGGCCTGGAGGAAGCCCTTGGCGTTCTGGAAGGTGCCGGATTTTTCGACCCATGTGGTGCCTGGCAGGACGATGTCGGCCGAGTCTGAGAGCGCGCTGGGGAGGGTGTCGATGAGGACGAGGACCTTGCCCTTGAGGGCCTCGGTGAGGTCGCTGGTTACCCACGCGCTGGGGTAGTTGCCGGTGATGATGACCGAGCCGATATCGCTGACGCGTAGCTCGGCCAGGAGCTCTTGGTAGGCTGGGACCTTCCCGAGGGAGTGTGCGTGGGCGAAGGCTTCGAGGACGCGTCGGACGCCGCGGGCGTTTGGTGCCTTCTCGGCGTAGGCGCGGAAGGCCTTGGGGTCGTCGGGTGCGACGCCGAGGGGGAAGAGTTTGTCGCTGCCGAGGGTCGGGACGGGGCCGAGGGCGAGGATGACGCGTTCGTCGATGGCGAGTGCGGCACGGGCCAGAGTCCCGGCGTCTTCGCAGCTGAGCATGGGGCTGACGATGAGGGCGAGTCGTTTGCCACTGGCTTCGCCGGCCGAGAGGAGTGCAACGGCCTCGGCGAGTGCGCGTTGCCAGTCGGTGGGGACGCGTGTGCCGTATTGCTTGCGTGTGGGTGTGTCGAGGCGGTCTTGCTGGTGGACGTGCTTCCACCCATGGCGGACCTCGTCGGTGATCCAGTGTTTGTTGACGGACATGTTGGTGCGCGGCTTGATGCGGTAGACCTTGCCGTCGTTGTGGTGGATGGAGATGTTGTCGCCGCTGGCGGTCAGGCCGTCGATGCTTGGGGTTTCTTTGAGGAACCAGACGCGCTGAGCGAAGAGGAAGTCTTTGTCGAGCAGTGCGCCGACGGGGCAGAGGTCGACGACGTTGCCTGAGAGTTCGTTGGCGAGTGCCTGACCTGGGAAGACGTCGATTTCTTCGCGGTTGCCGCGGCCTGCGACGAGGAGCTCGGCGGTGCCGGAGATTTCGCGAGTGAAGCGGACGCAGCGTGTGCACATGATGCAGCGGTCGCTGTAGAGGTAGACGTGCGGGCCGAGGTCCTTCTTTGGGTTTTTGACCTTGGCTTCCTCGAAGCGTGAGACGCCCCGGCCGTATTCGTAGCTGTAGTCTTGGAGGTGGCACTCGCCGGCCTGGTCGCAGACCGGGCAGTCGAGCGGGTGGTTGATGAGGAGGTACTCCATGACGGCTTTTTGGTTGGCGACGGACTTGGGGCTATCGGTGTAGACGACCATGCCGTCGATGCAGGCGGTCTGGCATGTGGGCAGGAGTTTGCCGCCCATGTAGGGCGTGAGTTTGCCGGTGGCTTTGTCGGGCATCCAGACCTCAGCGAGGCAGATGCGGCAACTGGCGACGATGGAGAGCGCGTCGTGGTAGCAGTATTGCGGGATGTCCACCGCGGCCGCGTTGGCGACCTGGATGATCATCTGGCCTGGCTGGAAGTCGCGTTCGACGCCGTTGATGGTGACTTTGGGCATATCGGCAGAGGGTAGGGCTGGGGTGGGTGTGGGTGTTAGGAGGTGGTGTCGGTGGTGTTGGCGGCGTTGGCTGCGCGTCGGGCGAGGCGTTGCTGGTGGAGGAGTTTGGGGGTGATGTGGAAGGTTGCCAGGGCCTTGCCGACGCGGATGGTTTTGCCCAGGCCGCGTGTGGGCAGTTGCTGTACGACTTCGATCTCGATGTCGAGGTTGAACTCGGCCTGGGTTTGCAGGAGGGCGTCGAGGTCTTGCTGGGGGTTGATTTTGTAGATGGCGGGGCCGAAGCATGGGCGTAGGAACTTGTAGGTGAGTTGCTTGCAGACGACGGTGTAGTCGCCGCCGACGCGGCCGTGGATATAGGTGCCGCCGACGATCTCGGCGTTTCCGAGGAGGGCGGCGCCGGCCATGGCGTTGTACCAGTTGCGGTTGAAGCGTCGGAAGGGGAGGACGCCCGCGAAGGTGTTGCCGTCGATTTTTTTAAACTTGATGCCGCTGCGGAAGGCGTAGGGGAGCCAGATGAGGCTGGCGAGTCGGTGTGCCCAGTTGTACTTGACGGTCAGCCGGCTGATGATGGACTCGACGTGGTCGTAGAGCTTGCGGTGCTGGCGGAGGTTTTTGGGCGCGGGTGGCTGCTGGCCTGGGCCGGCCGGTGGGAGAGGGGGTTGGATCGGCGTGGCAGACATCTCGGGAATGTTATCCCCGCGGGGTGTGGGGCTGGGTATTGGTGTGGGGTGGGATGCTGAGTGGAAAGGCAGTTTACCACCGAGGCACAGAGGCACGCAGAAGAGAGGGATTGGATAGAAGCAGGGAAATTTTTCCCTGATTTCTCGGTGCCTGTGTGGCTCTGTGGTGGAATCTGTTTGATGGGCAGGCTGGAGGCCTGCTCCACCATCAGTGGGCGGCTAACAGTCAGCCCCACCGCTGCCCCTGCGCGCCAGGTTGTTCTGGGGGAGGGGTTTTTAGAGGAGGGGGTTTTTCATGCCGGTGGTGTAGGCGCGGGTGGGGCTGAGGTTGGGTTCGATGTTGATGTAGACGTCGCTGTAGAGTTCGGGTTCGATGGCGGGCGCTTCGCAGGCCTCGGCGTATTCGACGGCATCGACGGCGACGGCCTTGCAGTCGCTGACGATCTGGTCGAAGGCGCCCTCGCTGAGGCACTTGCGGTCGTGCATGAGGTGCTGTGCGAGGCGTTCGATGGAGTCTTTGCTGCGCTGGCCGTCGACCTCTTCTTTGGTGCGGTATTTCTGCGGGTCGCTCATCGAGTGGCCCTGGTAGCGGTAGGTGAGCATGTCGACGAAGGCTGGTCGGCTGGTCTCTCGGCAGCGGTCGGCGAGGGGCTTGAAGTGGTCGTAGAGGTTGAGGATGTCGGTGCCGTCGATCTGGAGGCCTTCCATGCCATAGGCGCGGGCCTTGGCGGTGAGGTCATGGGCCATGGTGGTGCCGCGTTCGATGGCGGTGCCCATGGAGTAGCGGTTGTTCTCGACGACGTAGATGACGGGGATATCCATGAGGCCAGCGAGGTTCATGGCCTCGTGGAGCGCGCCCTGGTTGAGAGCGCCGTCGCCGAGGTAGGCGAGGGAGACTTTCTTTTTGGCGGGGACGAACTCGCCGTGGGCGACGGGTGAGTTGTCGGGGCGGTTGACGGAGCGTTTGAGGACGTCGAACTCATACTTGGCGGCAAAGGCGAGGCCCGTGCCCAGGGGGGTTTGAGCGCCGACGATGCCGTGGCCGCCGTAGTTCCAGTTGGGTCGGTCGAACATGTGCATGGAGCCGCCCTTGCCCTTGGCGCAGCCTGTGATTTTGCCGAACATCTCGGCCATGCATGCGCGTGCGGACATGCCGCGTGCGAGGGCGTGCCCGTGGTCGCGGTAGGCGGTAACGATGGGGTCGTCGTGGTTGATGGAGTTGATGGTCCCGACGGCGAGAGCTTCTTGGCCGATGTAGAGGTGGCAGAAGCCGCCGATTTTGGCCTGCTGATAGCTTTGGGCGCAGCGGTTCTCAAACTCGCGGATGAGGAGCATGTCGCGGAGCCACTTCAGGAGTGTCTCGTTGGGGAGTTTGTCGCTGGGGCGCGAGCCGGGGGCGGGTTTGGGGGCGGGGATGGGGTTGCCGTTGAGGCAGACCTTGCTGGCGGTGATCTCGTAGCGACCCTCGACGACCTCGACCTTGCCGGTCTGGGTGCCGGTCTGGGCGGGGGTGCTGGCGGGATTGCTGCTGGGGGTGGTAGACTTGGCGGTCATCGCGGCGGCATTCCTTGCTGGCACGGGGGGGTTACGCAGCAGAATAGGGGGTAGGG
>JBKDDT010000047.1:0-82550 GCA_046339895.1 bacterium
TCGGAGATGTGTATAAGAGACAGGGGTATGCGCCAACACCCCGCCCACCACTCCCCCCACCCCCTCCACTCAAGCCCCCGAAAGCTCACCACCCCGCAGAGTCCCCGCCGCGATCGCACGCGACCACGCACGCATCACCCCGGCTGCGTCCAGCTCATTGCACGCCGACTGCGTAACGCCCCCCGCGCTGGTAACAGCCTGACGCAGCACCCCAAACTCCCGCCCGTCCCCGGCCAGCAACCCGGCCGAGCCGATGAGCACCTGCCGGACGATCAGCCGGGCCTCGGCGTCGCTGAACCCCTGCTCCGCCGCGCTCTTGACCAGCGCCTCGCCGAGGTAAAACACATACGCAGGCCCGCTCCCGGCGATCGCCGTGAAAGCGTCCATCAACGCCTCAGCAATCGGCACCACCACCGGCCCGACCGCCCCAAAGACCTCCATCGCAAACCGGCGCAGCCCCGCATCCGCACCCGAACCCCACGCCACCGCCGTCGCGCCTTGCCCAATCCCCGCCGGCAAGTTTGGCATCGCCCGCACAACCCTCGGCGTCTCTAACTCACGCTCCAGCCGAGCCAGCGTGATTCCCGCCATGATCGAGATCATCCCCGCACCACTGGCCACACACTCGCTGATCACCCCCACCGTCGAGGCCAACCCCTGCGGCTTGATGGCCAGCAGCAGCACATCAGCACTGCCGACGCGGACCTCCCCAAGCCCGCTTGCCACCGCCACCCCACGCACCGCGAACGGTTCGAGTTTATCTCTCTGTGCATCAACAAGCACCAACCTGCTCGGTGCCAGCACACCCGCATCGAGCACGCCGCGCGCAATCGCCGAGCCCATGTTCCCGCACCCAAGGATCACCAGCCGGGCGTGCCGGACATCCATCGAGCCGGGGATCGGTGCGGGTGTCTGCATCGGGTCATTATCGGCCCGCCACCATCCAGAAGCGACCCACGCCAGTTGTGCCCACCGGCGAGCCCCACTAGACTTCCCTCCTCTACAACATCCACACCCCCACCCGCCCCCGCACTCAAAATTTGACCATTTGACCATTTCCCCCCAGAGCCACCATGTCCCAGTACTACGTCATGGAGTTCGAAAAACCCGTCGCGGAACTCGAGAAGCAGATCGAGGCTCTGGATACTGAGCTTGCCGCGACTCCCCCAGAGGCCCAGGCCGCGATCGTCCGCCGGATCGACGACCTGCGCTCGGCACACCAGCAGACGCTCAAGGCCGTCTACAGCAACCTCACGGCCTGGGAGACCGTCCGCGTCGCACGCCACCCCAAACGCCCGCAGAGCCGCGACTACATCGAGATGATCTGCAAGGACTTTGTCGAGCTCGCCGGCGACCGGCGTTTCGGCGACGATCCTGCCATGGTCACCGGCTTCGCGCGCATCGGCCCGCACAAGGTCCTCATCGTCGGGCACCAAAAAGGTCGCAACACCACCGAAAAAATCGCCTGCCACTTCGGGTGCGCCCACCCCGAGGGGTACCGCAAGGCCCTGCTCAAGATGCAACTGGCCGCCAAGTTCAACGTCCCGATCGTTACGCTCGTTGACACGCCCGGGGCCTATCCCGGCATCGGCGCCGAGCAGCGTGGGCAGGCCGAGGCTATAGCCGTGAACCTGCGCGAGATGACCGGGCTGCGTGTGCCGATCATCTCGGTGGTCATCGGCGAGGGTGGGTCGGGCGGCGCGCTGGGGATCGCCGTGGCCAACCGCGTGGCGATGCTGAGCAATGCGTGGTACTCGGTGATCTCCCCGGAAGGTTGCGCGGCGATCCTCTGGAAGGCCGCCAACGAGCAGACCAATACCGCCGCCGCCACGGCGCTGAAACTCACCGCCGCCGACAACCTCCGCCTGGGGATCGTCGATGCCGTCATTGCCGAGCCGCTCGGCGGCGCACACCGCGACCCCAGCGCGACGGCCCGGGCGCTCGAACAGTGGATCATCGCGCAGGTCGCCGATCTCAAGCGCCTCGACGGGCAGCGCCTCGTCGACGACCGCTACGCACGCTTCCGCAAACTCGGGGCGTTTGCTGAACAGGCCGACACGCAAACCCCCTTGGCGTGATAGGCCAGAGCGAACGGGCGAACTCCACAAAGGTGCGACCAGAACCGGATTTGGCTCAGGATCGCTCCGGCGGGGTCGGGTGGGCCTATGGGGCCTTGAAAACTCGGACGCCCCAGCGGGGCTGTAAACGTCGCCGTAGGGGTCGCCGCCAAATCGTGGAGATCGCCGAGGCTTTTGTTGGGTACCCCGAGCCTCCGGATCGGGCCTCTTGCCTTTGGGTTTTTCTTGCCACGGGATCCGAGGGACAGATTCGAAGACACCCGATCCGGAGGCTCGGGGTACCCGGGTGTTTGCAGGCGGTGATAACCACCCGCGCCAACGGCCCGCCCGGCATAGTTGGCAAACTCACGTGGGCGAACGTTGGTGTGAGTTTGCATCTGCGTGTGCGCAATCCGATTGATGGGTTGTCGTGCGGTGTTGAAGCCGCGCAGTGAATCACACCCGATTGTGGTATCGACCCCATCGGGCAGCACGCCGCAAGGCAAAGGAGCATGTTCATGCGTAATCACGTTCGCAAGGCCTTCACCCTGATCGAGATCCTCATTGTGGTCGTGATCCTCGGCATCTTGGCCGCGATCGTGATCCCGCAGTTCACCAAGGCGAGCGAGGACGCTCAGGCCGGTAACGTGCAGACGCAGTTGCAGACGATCCGCAACACCGTCGAGTTGTATCGGGTACGCAACAACGGCGCCTACCCGTTCAGTTCCTCGGCGCTGGCCTGGACGCCGCTGGTTACGCCGGACTTCCTCCGCTCGGCCCCTGTCAACCCCCGCACCAACAGCGAGGTGATCGTCTTGGGCACCGACCACACGTCGGGCGCGACGACCAACGGGTGGGTGTGGAACGACACGAGCAAGACGCTCTTCGCATCGTACTGGGACGAAACGTCCAAGAACTGGACCGGCCCGTAATGCAAAGGGTCTGAACGCCACCGCGGGCTCCGGCCCGGTGTGCTGTATATTCACCGGTCGGCCCGCGAGAGTGGGCCGACGGGTTTCGGGGGTGCGTGCGACCGACGCAGCACCTCCACCCATGGCACACCCATCTACAACCCACGCCCGCGCACGGAAACGGGGCCTCACGCTTGTGGAGGTGATGGTGGTGATCGCGCTGCTGGGGATCGCCGCGGCGTTGGTGGTGCCGGCGATGGGTACGACCGGTGGGCTGCGGGTGCAGGGTGCGATCCGGACGATTGTTTCGGACCTGACTTTTGCGCAGTCGGACGCGATCGCCTTTCAGCAAGCGCGGGCGGTGGTCTTTGACCAGGCCGCGAACAGTTACCGCTTGGTGCAGGTCGTCAACGGGGACATCGACGAGGCCAACACGCTCTACGACGGCTCAGCCAGGGGCAAGCAGTACGTCGTCAACCTGGGCAACAACGACTTTGGGAACGCGCGGATCACAAGCGTCGCCTTCAACGGGACCAGCAGCACGCTGATCTACGACGACATGGGCACGCCGGTGGCGAGCGCGTCGGGGAATACGCCGGGCTCGGGTGGGCGTATCCGCGTCGAGGGGCAGGGTTCGGTGCACGACATCATTGTTGAGCCGTACACGGGTCGGATAACCGTTCGGCGGATTTCGGGCGACTAAGCCCAGAGCCTTGGCAGAGGGGAACTGAACGATGCGCAAGATACGAACTCGGCTGGGCATATTTGGGTTGGTGGTGTGCGTGCTAGGGATATTGATCTGGGCGAGGTTGCTGCTGGTGGCGCGGCCGCCACGGGTGGCGATCGCCGGGCCGACGCCGGCGGTTGAGCCTGAGCGGGGCGCCAACCGCTAAACGCGGAGGGTGCGGGGGGATTGTTATCGGTGTATGGGTGTGCGGCCTGGGTGCCGGGGCGCGGAGACTGCGCGGTGGTTGTTTTGGGTGGCGCGATAAACGGTTGGTGGCCAAAGTCGCCCTCGTGTCGGATCGACACAGGGAGTTGCACAGGTATGGCGCAAGAGTTGTGATTGCATTGAGCTGCCGCGCCTGGCCTGATGCTTGCCGACGAATATCCGGAGACTGAAATGCCCACGCGCCGCACGCCCAAGATGATCTTTGCCGCAGCGTTGGCGTCCTTGGCTGGGTTGTTGGCCATTGCAACGCCGGCGCTGGGCCAGGCGAACGGGATGGCGCTGGCGAGCGCGGGCAGCGCAAAGCCGGTGGCGTCGCCGGCAGGCCCGGCCGAGAGCCTGGACGCCGACGGGCCGAGGGTGAAGATGGACGAGCACAGCACCGTCGAGCTGCACGTCAAGAACGAGGACCTGGCCAACGTGCTGCAACTGCTGGGCTTTGAGGCCAAGCGGAACATCATCGTAACCAAGAACGTCAGCGCAAAGATCTCGGCAGACCTCTACTCGGCGACGTTCTACGAGGCCCTGGACGCGATCCTGCACCCCAACGGGTTTGCGTATGTTGAGCGTGGGAACTTCATCTACATCTACACCATCGAGGAGCTCGAGAAGATCGAGGCGACGCTGCGCAAGCGTGTGGCCAAGAAGATCACGCTGAACTACCTCAACGCCCCCGACGCTGCGGAGTTTGTCAAGGGGATGCTCAGCAAAGAGGGTGAGATCAAGACGACGGCCAAGACCGACGACTTTGCCATCGGCTCGGACGTGCCGGTTGGCAAGGACAGTTTCGCCCTCGGCGCCGCGCTGGTGGTAACGGACTATGAAGAGAACATCGCGGCAATCGATGCGCTGCTGAAGGAACTGGACACCAAGCCGCAGCAGGTTCTCATTGAGAGCACGGTTTTGCAGACGAAGTTGACAGAGAACAACGCGTTTGGCGTGGATATCGCGATCCTCAACGACCTGAAGTTCACGGACTTCTCGGCCATCACGGCCGGGCCGCGTGCGGTGGCTGATGCGATCGTCAGCGGTGGTGCGAACCCGACGACTGGTATCACGCCGCCGGACAACCGGGGGATAGGCGTGGGGAGCACGCCGGGCGGGACGAACGGTCGGAGCACGTTCAAGTTTGGTCTGATCAACTCGAGCATCGGTGTGTTCGTCAAGGCGCTTGACGAGGTGACGGACACGACGGTGCTGGCAAACCCGAAGATTTTGACGCTCAACCGCCAGCCGAGCAGGCTGCTGGTTGGGCGGCGTGTGGCGTATTTGAGCGCGACGACCACACAGACGAGCACGACGCAGACGGTGGAGTATCTGAACACGGGTGTGCAGCTATACGTGCGGCCGTTTGTAAGCCAGACGGGCGACATCCGCATGGAGATCAAGCCGCAGTTGTCATCGGCGGACCTGCGTGAGTTGAGCGCGGCGACGGGTTCTGTTACAGTGCCCGACGAGGTGACGCAAGAGGTTGTTACGAACATCATGGTCCCCGACGGGATGACAGTGGTGATCGGTGGCCTGTTCACCGAGGCGACGATGGTGGGCCGGAGCCAGGTGCCGTTCTTGGGGGACATCCCGCTCATCGGCGCGGCGTTCCAGGGGCACAACAACGAGGTGAAGCGGGACGAGATCATTTTCTTGGTTACGCCGTCGATTGTTTCGGACAAGACGCTGCTGGTGCAGGGTGAGCAGGCAAACGGGGTCGCGGAGCGTCTGCGTGCGGGGACGCGGCAGAGTTTGCTGCCGTTCTCGCGAACGCGGATGACGAGCCAGCTAAACATCGAGGCGGAGAACGACGCGCGGAACGGCAAGTTTGAGGAGGCTTTGTGGAAGATCAACCGTTCGCTGTCGCTGAACCCGAACCAGGAGGGAGCGTTGCGGCTGCGGGACCGGATCACGAGCTCGAGGGAGTCGTGGCCGAGCATGTCGATGTTCGACGGTGTTGTGGGCACGAGCGTGCGTGAGCGGATGAAGAAGATCACGCCGCCGGCGCCGCCGCCGGGGTACAAGCACCCGTGGGACCACGTAGAGATACCGCTTGAGCCGGTCAAGGAGACCGAGCCAGACGTGTTGCCGGCCAAGGGTCCGTAAGAGGGGGGCACGGCGGGGCTGGCGTGGGCCGGGCGCGGTGCGTTGAGAAGTTCAAGAGAAGAAAGACAACAGGAGTTTACAGACATGTTCCTCACACGCACGACGATGGTTCTCGGGCTCTCTGTGGTATCGATGCTGGCGGGTTGCGCCGGTCAGGGCAACCACACGTCCAAGGGATCGCTGAAGTCACAGGAGCGTTTGGCGCAGGTGAAGTCTGGCGTGGAGTATCAGACGGCCGAGCGCCAGTTCATGGCCGGGGATTTGGAGAAGGCGTTGCGGACGATCGAGCGGTCGATCTCGATCAACCCGGCGGTTTCCAAGAGCCACACGCTGCGTGGGCGGGTTTATCTGGAGATGGCCAGTTACGACGAGGCGCGTGAGTGCCTGATGATGGCGCTTGAGCTCGACCCGGCGAGCGTGCAGGCGCACTACTTTTTGGGGATCATTGACGAGCGGACGAGCCGGTTTGCCGAAGCTCTGGAGCGGTACACGCGGGCGATGCAGCTGGAGCCTGGCGATGCGCAGTATGTGGTGGCCGCCAGCGAGATGTACGTGCAGCTGGGGCAGGGCGAGAAGGCGGAGGCGTTGCTGCGTGAGTCGATGGGCCGGTTCCCGACGACGGCGGCGTTGCGGCACACGCTTGGGCAGCTGAGCGCGATGCGGGGGGACGACGCGGCGGCTCTGGAGTGGTTCAACCAGGCGAGGCTGCTTGCGCCGGAGGACCAGGTGATTTTGGAGGACCTGACGCGGACGCTCGTTGCGCTGCACCAATATGGGCAGGCCGAGACGAACCTCAACGAGATGCTGCGGGAGAAGGCGAACGCCGGTCGGGTGGACTTGCAGATGCTGCACATCCGGTGCCTGGCCGCGTTGGACCGGCTGGGTGAGGCGCGGACCGCGCTGGGGTTGCTGCTGGACAAGCCTGAGCACAAGAGCGATGTGCAGGGTTGGATCATGATGGGGAACCTAGCGGCGCGGATGAACGACACGGGCCGGCTGCGGACGGCGGTGGCCCGCGTGCTGGCGCTGGCACCCGACCGGCCGGAGGGGTATGCGCTCAAGTCGATGCTGATGCGGCAACTGAAGCGGCCTGCTGATGCGCTCTTGGCGATCAACACGGCGATCAGCATCCACGGGCAGGACCCGGACCTGTGGGTGATGCGAGGGCTGATCCAGGGTGAGATGGGCCAGCAGGCGGAGGCGCGGGCCTCGCTGCTCAATGCGCAGCGGATTGATCCGGGCAACCGCAATGCTCAGACGCTGATCGCGATGGACTCAGCCGGGGCGGCGCCGTGGGTGAGGGCGACGGCTGGTGCAAGCGCCCAGCAGTCGCCGTGAGGGGGAGAACGAACGATGAGAGAGTGCAGTAAAGAGGGTTTGACTGAGGGATGCCTTGCGAATGGAGGCCAAGGCCCGGTGGAAGCCGGGCCTTGGCTGTTTTGTGTGGTGGGGTTGCGTGGGTGGGTGGTCCGAGAAGGGCGTAGGCCTCCCAGGCGTGTGCGGGGGGGTGATGGGGTGTGGGCGGGCTGGAGTTGGAGGCTGGGGGGGTCGATCAGAAGAGGGTCTGCGTTGTAATGAGGATGCCGGTGTGCCGGCACGCTGCACGCCTATTGACAGGGGATAGAACTGATGGCCGCCAACCGCTCACGCACAGAGAACTGGAAGCAATCCTTGGTGCAGATCGCCGAGCGTGGCGGGGCGATCGAAGTGGCAGTAAAGGTTGACCACCTGCAGGTGCCCGGCAGCGACGTGATCTGGCGAGTGAAGTTGCTTGAGTGTGGGGAGAAGGAGCTGGTGATTGAGCAGCCGGCGTTTGTCGAGACGAGCTTCCCGCTGGCGTCGGGGACGGAACTGGTGGCGGGGATGTGCATCGGGCAGAACCGTTGGATGTTTACCACGCGGGTGATTGGCCAGCGTGCGGGGCGGTCGCCGGGCGGGCGGACGCTGCCGGGGCTGGTGCTGGCGTTGCCTGAGAAGGTCGAGCGTTGTTCTCGGCGTGAGTCGTTCCGCGTGAGCACGGCGGAGTTTTCGCTGCCGACGATCGAGTGCTGGCCGCTGGTGGACCCGACGAGCGCGGTGGCGGCGGAAGTGGCCAACCGGCAGCAGATCACCGATGCGTTCGAGAAGGTGCGGATGGGCCTTGCGCCGGGGCCGGAGGGGTCGATTCTGCTGCCGGAGGTTGGTCCTGGATTTGGGGGCAAGTTGCTGAATGTTTCTGGTGGTGGGTTGGGGCTTTTGTTCACGCAGGATCAGACGCCGCTGCTCGAGCGGCAAAGCTTTGTGTGGATGCGTGTGAGCCTGAGGCCGTTTGTGCCGTTGCCGGTGGCGCTGACGACGCGTCGTGTGCACACGCACATGGACGCTTCGCAGCACGTGCACGGGGGTTTTGCGTTTGATTTTTCGTTCCACGCCGAGCATCAGGAGTTCATCATGAACGTCTTTGATGAGTATGTGCAAGGGGTGCAGGCACAGCAGCGGTCGCTGCGGTACGGCCGCGCGGCGTGAGGGAGGGTATTAGAGCGTTGCGGGGCGCATGGAGCGTTTGATCTGGAAGTACAGGCGCAACGAGTAGACGAGCAGGCTGACGCAGATGAGCGTTGCGAGGGCGAAGATGGTGGTGCCGGCGATGAGGCCCGCGGTCTGGCTCTGGCTGAAGTTTTCGACGTTGTTCATGCCCAGGAACTCTTGGCTGCGTTGTGCCGCGTTCGGGGAGAGCCAGTGGATGAGGGCTGCCTGCGCGCAGATGGCGGTGAGGACGCCGGTCTGGACGAGCATCTGGCGGCCGATGACGGCCCAGGCCTGCCTGCTGCTGCGGCCGCGGAGGAGGCGCCAGAACTCGATGAAGGGCATGCAGAAGGCGAGCAGGAGGTAGAACATGCCGCCGATGCCTGTGATGGGAAGACCTGCGATCATTGGTGGAGCCTTGGAAAAACTGGGGGGAGGGAGGGGAGAGGGACGGTTGTGCGCGAGGGGGTCGGGTTGCATCTGAAACAGTTTGCGATGACCTAGTGCCCCTTCTCGAAGGTGCGGAGTTTTTTGCCGACGACGAACTCGTTCCAGAACGCCTTGAGGACGAAGTAGAAGTTGACGAAGCGGAGGACGTAGAAGGCGGGGATGCAGGCGAGGGCCTTGGCGGTTTCCTTGCGCCGGCTGGCCTCCATCGCGACGGGGATGAGGATGCCGGGCAGGTCGGCCAGGTAGAGCAGGATGAACAGTGGGTGGACGAAGATTGCCAGCAGGGGGATCGCGATAAAGAAGGCGATGGCGGCGATGGTGGCGTCCCAGAGTGCGGTGGCGACGATCATGCGGAGGTAGGGGACGCTCCAGAGGCTGCCCCAGTGCACGCGCATGCACTGGACGAAGCCGTGGCTCCAGCGGGTGAGTTGTTTGCGGAGGAAGTCAAAGTTGTGCGGCTCAATGGGGTAGCAGACGGCGTCGGCGGCGTAGCGGACAGACTTGCCGTGCTCGTAGAGCGTCCAGGTCAAGTCCATGTCTTCGCCGACGGTGCGGTGGCTCCACCCGCCGAGGTCGAGGATGTCTTGGGTGCGGTAGATGGCAAAGCAGCCTGAAGCGATCATGGGCTTGCGGTAGTAGTCCTGTATGGGCTTGTAGAAGGCGAAGGCGTAGAGGTATTCGATATAGCGGCCACGTTCCCAGATGGTGCGGACATGGCGGGGGACGACGAAGCCGCTGGCGGCGCCGGTGGTGGGGTCGGCCATGGCGGGCAGGAGGTGCTCGATGGCGGTGGATTCGAGTGTGGTGTCAGCGTCGATGGTCAGGACCATCTCGGTGCGGACGGCCTGCATGCCGAAGTTGAGTGCCGTGGCCTTGCTGCCCTGGTTCATCGGGGGGCGGAGGACGGTGGCGCCGAGGGCGCGGGCGATCTGCCCGGTACGGTCTTTGGAGCAGTCATCGACGACGATGATTTCGACGGCTTGGGTGGTTTGGGCCTGGACGCTGCGGACGGTGTCGGCGATGGAGGCCTCTTCGTTGTAGGCGGGGATGAGGACGGTTACGCCGGGGATGAGGGTGCGGGGTTGGGCAGTTTGTGAGTGCTCTACGTTGGATGGGAGAGCATCGGCCTGTGGAGGTTCGATGAGCTGTTGTGATGTTCCCCCGTCCAACGTGGCGTGCATAACTGAGCCGGTCCTTGGTTTGGATCAGACCGGTGTGGCCGGTCTGCCGTGGCGTGTGCGCAGTCTGATGGCGCACCGCCGGAAGGGGTTTCGATGGGTGTTTGGTTGTGGATTCAGGGATGCATGCACTCTGGATGCAGAACATAGTCCGAACAGATCGGGGTGATTAGGCGAGGGGTGCGGCGGGGGTTGGTAGTTTGATGATGCCGGTCGTCAGGGCGAGTCCGGCGATGACCAGGATGGCACCGGCGAGCATGAGTGTGGTTACGGGTTCGTTTAGGAAGAGCCACCCCCAGAGGACGCCGAACATGGGGATGAGGAAGGCGACGGTGATGGCCTTGGTGGGGCCGACGCGTGCGAAGAGGCGGAAGAAGAGGACGTAGGCGATGCCGGTGCAGAGGACGCCGAGGACGGCGGCGGCTCCCCATGCGGTGGGGGTGGGCATGGCTTTGGGGAGGAAGAAGAGTGCGATGGGGAGCATCATCAGAGCGGCACCGATCTGGCTGCCACCGGCGAGGGTGAGGGCGGGGATGCCTGCGGTGTATTTTTTGGTGAAGTTGGCCGAGAGGCCATAGAGGGCGGCGCCGGCGAGGCCTGTGAGGACGGGGAGGGCGAGGCCCTGGGGCTTGATGTGTAGTTTGTCATAGACCAGGAGCGCCACGCCGGCGATGCCGAGGGCGAGGCCGAGGAGTTTGGGTGGTGTGAGTTTGTCGCCGAGCCAGAGCCGAGCGATGACTGCGGCGAAGAGTGTGGCGGTGGCGTTGAGGATGGATGCGAAGCCTGCGCCGATGCTGATGGTGGTGTAGGCCAGGAGCATGAAGGGGATGGAGGTGTTCATGAGGCCGAGGGCGATGACGTGCGTCCAGCGGCCTCGTAGGGCTGCGCGGCGGGAGGGTGGGAGGACGAAGGGGAGGAGGATGAGCACGGAGATCAGGACGCGCACGGCCACGAGCGTGGGGAGGCCAAACTCAGGGCCTGCAATGCGCGTGAAGAGGAACGAGCCACCCCAGATGGCGCCGAGGATGACCAGTTCGATGAGAGACCCCATTGGCATGAGCAAACCTACGCGGGTAGAGAGGGGCGAGGGGGCGGGGGATAGTTTGATACCTGGGTTTGCTACGGTTGCGGCATGGACACCGCCAAACTCTTTTGCGTCAAGCCTGGCAGTGCGGTCAATCTGAAGAGGTGGGACCCGTGGGATACTGGTGGGTTTGCCAGCAAGGAGGCCTCGGGGGAGGAGCTGGCCGCGAACGTGCAGGAACTGGCGCACTTGCAGGCGGGGCTCTATGGGGAGGGCAAGCGTGCGGTGCTGCTGATCCTGCAAGGGATGGACGCTTCGGGCAAGGACGGGACGATCCGGCACGTGCTCACGGGGCTAAACCCGATGGGCGTGCGTGTGAGCAGTTTCAAGAAGCCCACGGCGGCGGAGCTGGCGCAGGATTATCTGTGGCGCATCCACGCCTGCTGCCCGGCGCGAGGGATGATCGGGGTGTTTAACCGATCGCACTATGAGGACGTGCTGGTGGTGCGCATCAACAACCTGGTGCCCAGGCAAGAGTGGGAGAAGCGGTACGAGCAGATCAACGACTTTGAGCGGATGCTTGTAGAGAACGGGACGGTGATCATCAAATGCTTCTTGCACGTGAGCAAGGAGGAGCAGAAGAAACGGCTGGAGGAGCGGCTGCGCGACCCGGAGAAGAGTTGGAAGTTTGAGCCAAGTGATCTAGAGGTGCGCAAGCAGTGGGACGAGTATCAGCAGGCGTACGAGGTGGCGCTGAGCCGGTGCAGCACGCACCACGCCCCTTGGCATGTGATCCCGGCCGATAACAAGTGGTTCCGGAACCTGGTGGTCAGCGAGCTGCTGGTGCAGACAATGCGGGCGATGAAGTGCAAGACGCGGCAGGTGCAGCCCGAGGTGCTGAAGATGAAGGTGGTGTAGGGGGCCGGTGCCGCTATCCTTGCTTGTGTGTTGTGGCGGCTAGGCGTGGTGCCTGCCGCTGGTCCTTGATTGAGGCCTTCTTTGGCGGAGTGCACAATGTCGACGATCCCTCATCACCAGCCCGGTTCAAACAACGGCCCCTCGCATCAGACACCCCGGCAGGGGCATGAAGTAGCACCCTCGCAGGCCCGCGGGGGGAAGGTTGACCCGCAGGCCGTGACTATCAGCGGGGTGATTGTCGATCCGAGTTACACGCCGGCGAACCCGGCTGAGGCGTTGCGGCATGTTGAGCGGGATATTCCTGCACCCGGCGCGTACCCGTACACGCGTGGGCTGTTTCCGCAGGGGTACCGCACACGGCTGTGGACGATGCGGCAGTTTGCCGGCTTTGGGAGTGCCGATGACACGAACAACCGGTTTAAGTACCTGCTGAGCCAGGCGAAGGGGACGGCGGCGAACACCGGGTTGAGCACGGCCTTTGACCTGCCGACGTTGATGGGGCGCGACAGCGACGATGCGCTCAGCGCAGGTGAGGTGGGCAAGTGCGGGGTGGCGATCTGCACGATCGAGGACATGCACCGCCTGTACAAGGACATCCCGATCGACAAGGTAACGGTGAGCCAAACGATCAACGGGCCGGCGGCGGTGATCTGGGCGCTCTATCTGGCCCATGCACTGCAGCGCGGGATCAGTTGGAAGGACCTGGGGGGGACGCTGCAGAACGACATCCTCAAAGAGTTCCACGCGCAGAACGAGTTTATTTATCCGCCCGAGCCGAGCGTGAAGCTGGTGGTCGACACCATCGAGTTCCAGAGCAAGCATCTGCCCAAGTGGAACAGCGTGAGCATCAGCGGGTATCACATCCGCGAGGCTGGCAGCACGGCGGTGCAGGAGCTGGCCTTCACGCTCCGCGACGGGATGGAGTATGTCGAGGCGTGCATGGAGCGGGGGATGCCGATCGATGAGTTTGCCCCCCGGCTGAGTTTCTTCTTCAACAGCCACAACGAGTTCTTCGAGGAGATCTGCAAGCTGCGTGCGGCCAGGCGGATCTGGGCGCGGATGATGAAGGATCGGTACGGGGCCAAGAGCGAGCGGTCGCTGTATATGAAGACGCACGTGCAGACGGCCGGGTGCTCGCTGACGGAGCAGCAGCCGTTGAACAACATCGTGCGTGTGGCTTACCAGGCGATGGCCGGGGTTCTGGGGGGGTGTCAGAGCCTGCACACCGACAGCATGGACGAGACGCTTGGGCTGCCGACGGAGCAGGCGGTGACGGTCGCGCTGCGGACGCAACAGATTTTGGCGCACGAGACGGGCGTTACGCGCGTGGCCGACCCGCTGGGTGGGTCGTGGTTCATCGAGCACCTGACGGACACGGTGGAGGCGGGCGCGCTGGACTACATCGCGGATATCGATGCGATGGGGGTGGCAAATGGCCAAATGACAAATGGTCAAATGGCCAAAGGGGAGAGTGTGGATCGGAAGGCTGGGGTGTATGCACCGCGGAGTGTGTATGGGCGTGGGGTGGTCAATGGGATTAATAAGGGATACTTCCGCAGGCAGATTGCGGAGGCGAGTTATCGCTTTAGCGAGGAGTGCGAGGCGGGGGACCGTGTGATCGTTGGGGTCAATGCGTACAACGACGCCGAGGAGAAGCGGCCGATTGATATTTTGCAGATCGGCCACGGCGTAGAGGTCGAGCAGTGCGACCGGCTGGCAAAGTTCAAGGCCCGGCGCGATGCCAGGGGTGTGGCTAGGGCACTGGAGAACATCCGTGCGGCGTGCCAGGGGCGGGCGTACACGCTGATCAACACGCTGCCGGGGCTGGACGCGCGGCAGGGGACGGGCACGCCTGCCGGCCTGCACGCGAGCAACGTCATGCCCGCGCTGATCGATGGTGCGCTGGCCAACTGCACGCTGGGGGAGATGGTGCAGGCGATGGGGGATATTTATGGGCGGTATTCGGGTGGGCCGGAGTGGTAAGTAGGCTTGGCCCGTCGGGGTTGGTGCGCATCTATAACTCCACCCTGTGCATGACGCCGGCCTGCCAACCCGCTCGCTCCCGCCTGCTTTGCAGCCTGTGCTGGAGGCGATCCCCCGCGCCATGATCGCCGATCGGCGTCGGCTGCACGCCCGGTTGATGCAGTTGGCGTCGGGGCCGAGGGATGAGGCTGGGCTTGCGGCGTTGCAGGAGCAGGTTCGGCGGTCGGCTGCGCGGGCGGAGGCGCGTGGGCGGCTGGTGCCTGTGCCGGGGTTTGCGATGGACCTGCCGGTGCTGGCCCGGCGTGAGGAGATTGCCAAGGTGATCGCGGGCCACCAGGTTTGTGTGATCTGTGGCGAGACGGGCTCGGGCAAGACGACGCAGTTGCCGCAGATTTGTCTGAGCATCGGGCGGGGCGTGCACGGGATGATCGGGCACACGCAGCCGAGGCGGATCGCGGCACGATCGGTGGCGCAGCGGATTGCCGATGAGCTTGGCACGACGCTGGGCCCGCAGGGGGTGGTGGGGTACAAGGTGCGCTTCGGCGATGAGACCAGCGACCGGACGCTTGTGAAACTGATGACCGACGGCGTGCTGCTGGCCGAGGTGCAGAACGACCGCGACCTCTTGGCGTATGACACGATCATCATCGACGAGGCGCACGAGCGGTCGCTGAACATCGACTTTCTGCTCGGGTATCTGAGGCAGTTGCTGCCCAGGCGGCCGGACTTGAAGGTGATTATCACGAGCGCGACGATCGACCCGCAGCGGCTGAGCGGGCACTTTGGTGGGCCGGTGGTCTGCCCGGTTGTTGAGGTTTCGGGGCGGACGTATGCCGTGGACATCCGGTACCACAAGATGAACGAGTTTGAGAAGGACGACTTTGAGGCCAACGAAGAGGTTGCGGTGCTTGATGCGATCGACGAGTTGACCCGGCCGGGGATGGGGCGGGGGGACATATTGGTTTTTTTGCCGGGTGAGCGTGAGATTCGGCTGACGGCTGAGTATCTGCGTAAGCAGTTGCCGGCGGGGATGTTCGAGTTGATTCCGCTGTATGCACGGCTAAGCCCGCAGGAGCAGCAGCGTGTGTTTGCGCCGCACCAGGGGACGCGGATCGTGCTGAGCACGAACGTGGCGGAGACGTCGCTGACGGTGCCGGGGATCAAGTATGTGATCGATAGCGGGCTGGCGCGGATCAGCCGGTATAGCCACAGGACCAAGGTGCAGCGGCTGCCGATCGAGTCGATCAGCCAGGCGAGCGCGAATCAGCGGTCGGGGCGGTGCGGGCGTGTGAGCGAGGGTGTATGCATCCGGCTGTATACCGAGCAGGATTACCAGGCCCGGCCGGTGTTTACGGACCCGGAGATTTTGCGGACAAACCTGGCGGCGGTTATTCTGCAGATGAAGTCGTTGCGTCTGGGGCCGATCGAGGAGTTCCCGTTTGTTGAAGCGCCCGATGGGCGGATGATCCGCGATGGGTACGACACGCTGCACGAGCTGAACGCGATCGACGAGGAAGGTGAGTTGACCGAGACGGGCAGGCGGCTAGCGAAGTTGCCGACGGACCCGCGGCTGGCGCGGATGCTGCTAGCGGGGGAGCAGGAGGGGTCGCTGGAGGAGGTGCTTGTGATCGCGGCGGCGCTGAGCGTGCAGGACCCGCGCGACCGGCCGATGGAGAAGCAGCAGGCGGCGGACTCGGCACATCAGCCGTTCAAGAACGACACGTCGGATTTTTTGACGCTCTTGAATATCTGGGACGACTATCAGAAAGCGCGGGATGACCTGAGCCACAGCAAGCTGCGCGGGTGGTGCCGGGATAAGTTCTTGTCGTTCAACCGGATGCGCGAGTGGGAGGAGACGCACGGGCAGTTGCGTGGGATCTGCGAGGAGATGAAGCTACGTTTTCACCTGCCGGGTAAGCAGATGGAGGTCAAGACGGGCAAGGCGCCGGTGCTGGCAGGGGGGAGCGACGCGGTGCACCGCGCGCTGCTGGCGGGATTGCTATCGAGCGTGCTGTGCAAGGATGAGGCGAACGCGCAGGGTGAGTTTTATGGGCCGCGTGCGCTGAAGGCGAGCATTTTTCCGGGGTCGGCGCTCTTTAAAAAGCCGGCGAAGTGGATCATGTGCGCGGAGCTTGTGCAGACGACGAAGTTGTACGCGCGGATGTGCGCGAAGATCGACCCGGCGTGGATTGAGCGGATCGCCGAGCACGTGGTCAAGAGGAGCCACACGGATGTGCACTTTGTTCGTGAGACGGGTCAGGTGTGCGTGTGGGAGCGTGTAACGCTGTACGGGCTGGTGCTGGTGCCGAGGAGGCGCGTGCCGTATGGGCCGATCAATATGGGTGAGGCGCGGGAGGTGTTTATCCACGACGGTCTGGTGGACGGGCAGTTCCAGACCGATGCGCCGTTTGCGGAGCACAACGCGAGGGTGCTGGAGCAGGCGCACGAGCTGGAGGCGAAGCTGAGGCGGACGGACATCTGGGCGGAGATCGATGCGCGGTATGAGTTCTTTGACAAGCGCCTGCCGGCGGAGGTGTGGAACAAGAGCACCTTTGAGCACTGGTACCGCCAGGCGTTTGCGCTGGACAAGAGCGTGCTGTGCATGCAGATCAGCGACGTGCTGCGACCGGACGCCTCGGCGAGCGAGGTGGATTTTCCGGTTGAGTACGCCGTGGGATCGGGGCGGGCGATGGTGGATTACAAGCTCGACCCGGGCAAGGAGGACGATGGGCTGACGCTGAACGTGCCGCTGGAAGCGCTGGGGCAGTTGGATGCTCAGAGGCTCGAGTGGCTTGTGCCCGGGCTGCTGCGCGAGAAGGTGCTCGCGCTGCTCAAGACGCTCCCCAAGCAGTACCGGACGCAGTTTGTGGGGACCAAGGGGGACGACGGCGCAAGCGGGTTGTCGCGCCTGGCCGAGGAGTGCTCGGCGGTGATGACCTTTGGCAAAGGGTCGCTCACCGATGCGCTGGGCGAGGCCGTGGATGTGCTGCGGGGGATCAAGGTGCCGAGGGATGCGTGGCAGCTGGGGGCGATCCCGCTGCACCTGCGGATGAACATCCGCGTGATCGACGACCGGCACGGGCATGAGGGCGCGGGTGCTGGCGGCGGGCAGGAAGCCAAGAAACTCGGCGAGGGGCGCGATGTTGAGGACCTCAAGAAAAGGTTTGCCGGCCAAGCCCGGCGTGCGCTGGCTGGGATGGCTCGGCAGGAGTTCGGGCGCGACGGACTGACGGTCTGGGACTTTGACGAGTTGCCCGAGCGGTTTGAGACGCTGCGTGCTGGCTCGACGGTCGTTGGGTATCCGACGCTTGCCGACGCGGGGGACTCGGTGTCGCTGACGCTGGCGGAAAGCCCTGAGCAGGCCGGGCACCTGCTGCGGCGTGGGTTGATCCGGCTGTTTGTGCTCCAGTGCAAGGATGAGCTTGGGCACAGGCTGCGTGCGCTGGCGGGGGCCGATGAGATGTACCGGCACTATGGCCCGATCGGGGATGCCAAGGACCTCAAGGCCGCGCTGATGGACCTGATCGCCGAGCGGACGTTTTTACACAATCAGCCGGGTATACGGACCAAAGAGGACTTTGACACCCGGCTGATGGCCCAGTGGGGTCGGCTGGGGCAGCACGCGCGGGAGGTTGGGGAGTTGGTTGCTCGGGTTTTGATCGCACGGCAGGGCGTTGCCGCGCGGCTTGGCAAGGGGACGCCGAGGCAGTGGGAGTCGAGTATCGCGGACCTGCGCGAGCACGCGGCGTATTTATTGCCAGCGGGGGTCTTTGGGCATGTGCCGCTGGAGAGGCTTGTGCACTACCCGCGATATGCCGAGGGGATGCTCAGGAGGCTCGAAAAACTGCGTGAGGACGGGACAGCGCGCGAGGCGCGCACACTGCCGGAGGTGCAGACGGCGTGGAAAAGGCTCACGGGGTGGATCGCCGTCGCGTACGCCGAGGCCAAGCGCCGGGCCGAGCAGATGGGTGAACACCCGCAAGGCAAGGCCGGTGCCGCTGCGCCATCGCAGGGATCGGACAAGGCCAAGGGTGCACTCCCGGGCGCGATCGGCAAACGCGCGCGGGTGGTGATTGCCACTGACGCGGCGGGGTGGTTTATGCAGGCGCTGGGGCAGGGGCAGATACCCGCCGAGGTCGAGGCTTATCGCTGGTTGCTGGAGGAGTTTCGGGTATCGAGTTTCGCGCAGGAACTTGGGACGGCGACGCCGGCGAGCGCCAAGCGGGTGCAGGATGCTTGGGAGAGGGTCAAGTAGAGGCGGAGTTTTGTGCTTGGGCTGTCGCCAAGGCAAGCCGTACGCCTGCCCTTGCCCTGGGAGAAGGGTTCTGGGTACCCCGGATCTCCGAGCCGGGTGTTTTGGACTTTTCGTCGACAACAGCGTTGGCCAACCCCACCCCTGCCCCTGCCCTCGGGGAAGGGGTTCAAAACGCTGTCTGCATTCGGCTTAGTCGAACTTGAAGACGCCCTTGCGGTAGCCGTAGACGTAGGCGACGATCGTTGTAAAGATGAAGAAGAAGATGCGGCCGAGCCAGACGCCGCCGTCGACGGTGGTCATGTCCAGGTTGCGGAACGTTACGGCCCAGGGGAAGAGGAAGATGATCTCGATATCGAAGACGAGGAAGACCATCGCGATGAGGTAGAAGCGGACGTTGAAGCGTTTGCGTGCCGAGCCGATGGGGTTGACGCCTGATTCGTACGTGGCGTCCTTGACTTTTCCTTTGCGCGATGGGCCGAGGAACTTGCTGATCGTTACGTTCCCGACGGCAAAGAGGATTGCCGAGAGCAGCAGCAGCAGGATGGGCAGGTACGGGTTGTTGGCGTAGGCGAGTGTGGTGGTCAACTGGCTGATGGTCGGAATAATCATCGCGGAAGGATACCCACCAAAGGGAGGGTTTGCGGGCGGGGCAACGCCGGTCCCCCACTGCCGGCTACATACGCCGGCCGACGCGTTCGTACAGCTCGACAACCTTGCTGACCCAGTGATAGGCCAGGCGGTGCTCTTGGATGTATGCGCGGGCCGACTGCCCGAGGGTTGCCGCACTGGCCGGGTCGTCGAGCACGGCGGCGATGGCACCCTGCCACGCGGCGGGGGTCGGCTGTGCGACCAGGCGTGCGCTGAGGGCATCGATGAGGTTGGAGGCGAGTTCGTCGGGCTGGGCGATGACGGGCATCCCCGCGCCCTGTGCGGCGAGGACCAGGCCCGACTGCTCGCCGGTTGGGCCGGGGATGAGCAGGGCGTCGGCGTCGAGGGCCGGCTCCCACCCGGCCAGGTCGCCGGGGACGATGCTGAGCATGTGTTCAAGGCCAGCACGCCGGGCGAGGGACCAGAGGCCCAGTCGGCGGGAGGTGGCATCGTCGGCCAGGAGGGCCAGGCCGCGCTCGGGGGTGGTCCACTTGGCCAGCCCTTGCAGGGCGGGGGTGAGGTCGCCGGTCCAGCCGTCGCCGGCCCAGAGGAGGATGCTCGCCTGGCTGGTCGGGTCGATGGCGCGGTGTTGCGTCTGGCCCAGGTGCACGCCCCAAGGGCAGGCGACGACGCGCTCCTTGCACGCCGGGGGGACGCGCACGCTCGCATGCAAGGCCAGAGCCGAGTCGGCGACGCTGAGCCAGACGTTTGCCGGCTCGCGCCCGCCGAGCCAGCGGGCGGATTGCTCGACCATCTGGGGGGACCAGAGTTCTAGCACAAGCGCGGCGTGGACGTGCCTGGCCGCGTGCCAGGCCAGGTCCCAAGCACCCACGCCCATGGCATGAACAACCTGCAACCCGCTCTCACCCGGCAGCGACGCGGCGGCCTCTGCCAACAAGCGGGCCCGCGTGGGCCCGGTGAAGGGCAGCCCCTTGGGGGCATATGCCACATCGGTGGCAAAGAGGCCAAGGCTCGACCCCGAGCCGAAGCCCGCAGGCTGTGCCGCGGCGTCGACGGCGTTGAGCACGCGGACTCCCTCGTCGGCCAAGCCTGTCGCCAGGCGGCGCAGCAGCACACCCTCTCGGCGGGCAAAGCCAGGCTCGGGCATCAGCAAGACGCGCATCGGGCTGCTCCCTCAATCGCCAGGCTCATGGCACGCCATCGATCCGCGCGTCGCGCCGCAGGGCCTTGTGCACTTCCTCGATCAAACGCTCGGCCTGGAAGGGCTTGAAGAGCACGCACTGCAAACCCTCCTGACTGGCACGCACAATTGAATGGTGCGGGTCATATCCAAAGCCCGTCATCAGAATAACGGGCAACCCAGGGTTGGTCTGCTTGGCGGCGGCGAAGATTTCGTACCCCGTCTTGTCGGGCAGGCGGATGTCGCTGATGAGCAGCGAAAAGCCACCGGCATGCGATGCAACCTCCCCGACGGCGCGCTCGGCACCGGGGCCGGCGTGCCCGCGCCCGGCCGCACGCGCGTGCAGCGTGTCGATGGCCGACTGCGCGTCCTGGCAGACGACGACCTCCGCACCACGGCGCGAGAGCACCTCGCGGATCACCTGCCGGATGCGCGGCTCGTCGTCGGCAACGAGCACACGCTTGCCGGCGATGATTGGGTCAACGGTAACATCTGTCAGCGCCTTTTCCGCGCCGAGAATAAACTGCCCGCCCCCGGCTGTTACGTCCTTGACCCGGCGTTTGAGGCTCTCTAGGTCCGCCCCCAGGCGGCGCATCGCGGCCTCATCACCCGGCTGGTCTTTGAGTTTGGCCAGGTCCGCCGTGAGCTCGGCGATCGGCTCGGCGAGTTCGTCCTCGACGTTGTGCCCGACGGTCTGGCCCGTCTCGACGCGCTCGACGACGAGCAGGTTGAGGATGTGCAGCGCCAGCGCGATCGAGCTGACGAACATCTCGGCGTATTGCCGGTCTTCCTCGTCAAAGGCGTTGGGGCGCACGGCCTCGACGTTGAAGACGCCGATCACTCGGTCGTTGAGCCGCAGCGGCACCGTCAGGCTCGAGCGTGCCCCCTCAGCGCCGACGAGGTAGCGCGGGTCGGTGGTGGTGTCCTGGCAGAGGTAACTGCGGCCCGTGCTGGCGACATACCCCGAGATGCCGTTGCCATCGGGCTGGGCGAAGAGTTCGAGTTCCATCGCCGCCGAGGGGAGGCCCTTGCTCATGACCAGTTCGAGCTTGCCGGTGTGCGGCTCGATGAGGCGGATGGCAAAGTGGTCAAAGTTGAGCAGTTCGCGGGCCGAGCGGATGATTTTTTGTTCGAGCACGCGGAGGCGTTCGCCGGTGTGCTGGGTGCGGATCGTCTCGGCGTCGATGCGGACGAGTTCGTTACCGGCACGCTCGATAGCCGCCTGCTTTTGACGGCGTCGGCGGATGACCGAGACGTCGCTGACGACCCCGGCGACCATCCGCACGACGCGCTGCCCGCCGGGCTGAGCGGTATCGTCAAAGATCGGCGAGACGAGGACTTCCAGGAAGGTGCTCTCGTCGGTCCCGGGCACCTCGATGCGCCTGCTGCTGCTGTCGGCCTGCGGGCCAGCCGGTTGAACAGCATCCACGCCGCTGCCATCGCCACCGACGCCCTGGCCCTGCCGGGCCTCACCCCCGCGTGCCGCCGGGTCGCTCATGGTGCGCACGGCCTGTCGGCAGGCGCGGGCGATACGGGCCTGGGTGCTCGTGTCGTAGCGCAAGAACCGGTCGTTGCACCAGAGCACACGCCCATCGAGGTCGGCCAGCAGCACGCCGTCGGCCAAGCCGTCGAGCAGCTCGCGAGCACGCCCCTGCCCCAGCCCCCGGCAGATATCAATAAAACGCTGCGTGCCCAGGAGGAGAAAGTCGAACCGGCCGGTCTCCATAGCGGCCGAGAGGCCCTCGGGGGTGGTGGCCTTGACATCAAAGATCGGCTCGACGCGCTCACGCAAAGCCACGGCCTTGCCAGCTTCCGCCGAGACGATGAGGAGTTTTGGCCGCTCGCCGAGCATGTTCGTGTGCAGCGTATGCGGGGCGCGGCTGGTGCGATGTAGCCGCAACTTCACAACCCTCCGCCAGAACAATCTGGCGGGGAGGACAGGTGTGGGGTTTGGTCAGCGACGAGTAGTAAGTGATGAGCGACGAGTGGTTTTCTGTATCAGAACCCCTCCCCCAGAGCAATGTAACAGTGAAGGAGTTGGGTGGGGTTTGCTGCTATCGACACAGGCACACACACAAGAAAAAACCCCGCCACCGGGCGGGGTTCTCAAGCGAGGGCGACGGGACTCGAACCCGCAACCACCGGATCGACAGTCCGGTACTCTAACCAATTGAGCTACGCCCCCGTTTTGTGTGCCAGCCCGGGCGTGGTTGCCCCGTGCTGGCAGAAGGGTGCTCGCTTGTCATCCACGCGCGGTTTGGGCGTTGCACACGCCTGTCGCCGCGAGTGGTTAGGACTCTAAGCCGCCGCGGGGCAGAGTCAAGCCCAGGCGGGAGCAGAAACTATCAAACCGGGTCCGTAACCGCAAGAACATGCGCCAAAGCCTGGTGGGGCAGGCTTCCCAGCCTGCCCAGTTTGCCATGTGCCCCCAGACCAACGGGCAAAGGGGACATGGCTCAGAGTCCATTCACTTTGAGAGCGAGATTTTCCCAGACTCCTGCAGGCTCAGCGCGTTGCCGTCCCGGCCGAGTTTCCCACCCTGCACCCATAGGACCACGCACGCCACCGCCAGCGCGACGACGGCAAACGCCAGGACGCCGGTGTAGACGTTCATCTCCGGCCCCCGGCGTTTCAACCCGCCGGGCATGTTCATTCCCATCTGGCTCATCACGAAACTCCTGATCGTTGGGCGGTCGGTGCGGTATCAGTTCACGCGGCTGAGGACCTTGTCGTCGGCAAGAACGTCCACGCTGCGACCCAGGCGGTCGATGCGCCCGGCGGCCTCGCCGGAGTCGACAACCGTGATGATCAGCGAGGCGACAAAGTTCCCATCGCGCACGATGTGCATCCGCTGGCCGACCTTCACCCCCGAGCTGCCCCCGACAGTGATGAAGGCGAGGTCCTCGCCGTTCTCGGCACGGACGACCTTGCGGACGCGGCCGGCGACCAGCGGGCCGAAACTCTCAACGCCGCCCGAGGGTGCCGAGGCAACCGACGCCGTGGCCCCCGCCGAGGCGGTAGCCGACCCAGCCGAGCGTGCCTCGGCAAGTTGCTCCTGCAACGCCCGGACGTTCTGGGTCAGAACCTGGTTCTGGCTCTCGAGTTCGCTAAGCCGCTCGGTCAGCTCGGCCTCACGCTTGGCCGAGTCCAGCCCGCGTGTGCGGAGGGTGTTGGCCTCTGTCGAGAGTGCCTCGACGAGTTTGGTGTTGGTCTGCAGGATGCCGTCCTTGGCCGCGGCGAGATTACGCGAACGCTCGGCCTCGAGCTTGGCCTGGCTGGCCTCGGCCATCAGGCGGTTACGCTCGGCACTGAGCGTCTCGTTCTCCTGCTTGAACTTGCCGATGTTCCCGGCCACGGCCTCCATCTCCGCCTTGATCCGGGCGAGTTCTGAGGACGTCTTGGTACGCTCCAGATCGAGCGCCGCGATCGCCGCCTGCCGGGCGGAAATCTCCGAGCCTACATCCCCGCGGATGGTGTTGGCGTTGGAGGCAAACGCCATCGCCAGGGCCGAGAGCAAGATCGAGAGCAACGCACCGAAGACGATCAAAATCTTGGTTACCACATGCACTGGCGGACTCCTCAAAGTTGGCCCGGGCAGCACGCCCTTTGGCCCGATCATCTCACCGATCCCCCTGGCACATCAGGGCCAGAAGCTTGACTGCGACGCAAACCACCCAAACCGCAGGCCAACGTCAAGACCAATCCAAGGCCCGCGGGGGACGACAGTAGTATCGCCAAACCCCCGGCGTTGTCAAATCTCTTCCCCCAACCCCGGGCAGGCCAAGTTCATACGCACCGGACACGCAAGGGGATCCCCCCAACACCCAAACTCCACCCGACAACCCCTGCCACCCTCCGTATACCCCAGCATCCTTGGCAGGTGGATAATGGTGCATGCCCACACCCCCACTGCTGCCCGTTGCGCTCGATGCCGAGAACATCGCGGTGATCACCATCGAGCCAAACCACGGGCCGATGGTGATCCTGGACCTTCCGCTTATTCAGCGGCTTGAGGTTACCTTCAAGCATGCTTTGAGGCTCGCCCCGGCGGGATTGGTGCTGGCGAGCGGGTCTGGGCGGGTTTTTATTGCCGGGGCTGACCTGAAGAGTATCGACGCGATGAGTCAGCCCGAGCTGGAGGCTTATCTACGGTATGGACAGGAGGTCTTTGGGTTGCTGTGCCAGATGCCGTGCGCTACTGCCGCGGCGATCAACGGCGCTGCACTCGGCGGTGGCCTGGAACTCGCCATGCACTGCGACGGGCTGATCGCCAGCCCCCCGGCACCGGGCAAGGACGGAGCCATCCGCCCCTACCCCATCGGCCTGCCTGAGGCGGGGCTGTGCATCTGCCCGGGGTGGGGTGGGACCAACCTGCTGCCTGCACGCCTGGACCCCGACGACGCACTCTTGCGAACATGCACCGGGCGGACAATGACGATCGACGAGGCCGTCGCAAAGGGGGTCATCGATCTCCTTGCCGATGCGCCCGAGGGGCTGATCGCGTCGGCCAAGGCGTGGGTGAAGGCCAACGCCCATCACGCCGGGGCGAGGCGCGACGGGCAGCCGAGCCGGTGGATCGGGCGGAACGCATCGCGCAATCGGACGACGATCGCCTACACCACCGTCCACGACGAGTGCGCGGCAACAGACTGGGGCAAAGCCTGCCTGCGCGGCGTTGCCACGGGCCTGGAACATGGCTGGCAAGAGGCTCTGCGCGTCGAGAGAGAAGAGCTCAACCGCCTGCGGGCTGCACCTGCGGGCAAGGGGGCGATCACGGCGTTCTTGAACAAGGGGAAGTAACCCCAGATGCCCGTGCTTTGACTTCTTAACCCCTCCCCCGCTGTTGCCAAAGTGTCACGGCCTCGGGCTGGCGCGGGTAGATCGGCAGCAGGTGCTCGCCGTCGATGGGTGGAAGCAGGGTGCTCACGCGAGCGAGTGTGTTGGCAGCAAAGCGTGGGGCGTGGATCGGCACGCCTGCGATTTGCATGGCTGCGCGGATGGATTCGTCAAGATGAGCGTCGGCCAACACGAGCGCGGGGTGGGCGTCGGCGAGTTGCTCGGCGGTCATCACACGCCCGTCGCGGGCGGCGTGGGCGTGCGCGGGTGTTGGGGTCCCCTCGGGGAGGATCGCGACCCACGCTGACCCTTTTTTGCTTGCCAGGGCGATGGCGACACTCTTGCCCGGTGCTGCATGCGGGCGCTGGTCATCAGCGAAGGCGACGAGCGCGCTGGGGACGCCCCGGCATGTCGCGCCGAGTGCCTCGGCGATGAGTTTGCCCGCCGCACAGGCGACACGCGTGCTGGTGAAGCCACCCGGGCCGATCGAGACAGCGACGTCGGCGATCTGGCTGCGCTGCACGCCGGCGCTCTTGAGGAGGCGGTCGATCGCTGGCAGGAGGTCGTCGTGCTCGAAGGTGGCCGGGGCGACGCCCTCCTCGGCCAGTAGGGTGAAAGGGCCGCCTGTGGCCAGCGCAACGCTCCCACCAGAACCTGGGTGGGAGGCGGGGTTGGAGATTTCGATGGCAAGTGTAAGGATGGCGGCTTTGCTCGTGTCTGGAAGAGTCATTCCGACCCGCCCCGCAGGCGTTTGATCCCTGCGCGCGTTTTCTTCTGGCGGAGCCTGCGTTCGACGCTTCCCTTGCTCGGCTTGGTCTTGCGCCTGGGCTTGGGCCGGGGGATGGCCTTGAGCAGGAGCATGCGGAGTTTGGCCAGACATTCCTCGCGGTTGCCACTCTGGGAGCGTCCGGATTCTGAGTCGATGAGCAGTTCCCCGTCGCCAACGAGCAGGTGCCCGGCGAGGGCCTCCAGGCGCAGGCGTGCCTCAGGGTCGATGGGCAAGTCGGCGAGTTTGAGGCGGAGTTGGCAGCGTGTCGAGAGTTTGTTGACATTCTGCCCGCCGGGGCCGCTGGAGCGAGAGAATGAGATATCCACGACGGCCCGCGGGATGCGGACGCCTGGGGCGAGTGTCAGGGTGCCGTCACCTTGCTCTTGCATGGGGCAAGGATAGATGGATAGGAGGTGGTGCGCTGCTGGTGCAAAGGCTTGGGGCGTGCCGATAGACGTGGTGCATGACCGATCCGGGCACCACCAACGTGCAGAGTGCGCCTGCGCCGTCACCCCAGCGTGCACCTGGTGCTGGCGGGGGTGCCGCCCCTGGGCGTCGATGGGTGCCGCCGTTGTTTGATGCGGGGTGGCTGCTGCTTGTGCCGGGGATTGTGATCGTGGCGTTAATGGTGCTGCTGCCGGCAGTGGAGGATTTGGAGCGGGCGCGGTTTTATCGGGACCGGGCGAGGCTGGCCGAGCAGCACGCGCAGGCGCGGCTGGCGAACCATGACGAGTATCTGGCCGCGCTCAAGCGTGGGGATGAAGGGGTGATCCGCTCGCTGGCGGCGACGCAGTTGAACAAAGCCCCGGCGGGGATGCAGCTGCTGCGGCCCGAGGGTGAGATCTCCACAGAGAGTGCGGCGATCTATGACCGGCTGGAGCCGCCGGCGTTGGTGCTCAACGAATACCGGCGTTCGTACTCAACGCTGGAAAAACTGGCGCTCGGTGAGCGAACGCGGCTGTGGGGGATCGGGCTTGGAGCACTGCTGATCTTTGCGGGGCTGCTGCCGGGGAGCCGGGATTGAGCGTGCGGGGCTGAAAACCTGTCCAGAAAGACAGTTCACCACAGAGTCACAGAGTCACAGAGTCACAGAGGCACAGAGGCACAGAGAAGACAGGGTTATTGGTAACAAGAGGGAGAAGATAGACCCCTCTCTTCTCGGTGCCTCTATGACTCTGTGGTAAAATCTTTTTGGTGTGCGGGCTGGAAGCCTGCATCACCTGGAACCTCACCCCTGCACATGCCCGCCGGAACGACTTTGGGGGGCGGTTGCTAGGCGGAGAGGTCTAGTTTTTTGATGGGTGCTGCCGGGGCCTTAGCCGTGGGTGGTGGCGGAGGCGTTGGGGTTGTTTGTTTGTGCAGTTCGACGACGTCAGGCTCGTGCTCAGGCGTTTGTGGTTGGCCTTGCTGCTGCTCGTGGTGCTGGCGTCGGCGGCCATCGCGGTTGACGCGCTCGGCGTGGGGGCCTTGGCCAAAGGCGTTGGTGCTGCTTGTCGGGGGGACACGCATGAAAGAAATATCGACTAACACACCCGCAATCCACAGGTTTTCCACGGGTTATCCACATTTTGACCGGGCCGAGGGCTGGTGCGGTGCTACCGGCGGGTAGCGCGGATCGCCAGGAAGAGTGGGATTTCCCGGCGGGCGCGGTTCTCGGACTCCGCCCTTGGGCCGGGTTGGCTCTGCCGCCGGCTGGCCCATTCTTCGAGGCCTTCGACCACGAGGTCGGCCTGCGAGAGGGCGCGAATGTAGGCCTGCAAGGGGCGGTGGAAGGTCCAGGTTACGATGTCGGGGGCGTCGCCGGGGTGCATCTGGATGCGGTGTTGGCCGGTGCTGAGGTAGCCGTCAACCCGGCGGAACTGCATGCCCTTGGCGTTGTCGAAGCCCCAGCTGGTCTGGCCGGGGGCGCGGAAGCAGGGGTGCGAGATGACCAGGACAAGCGCGCCGCCGGGGCGGAGTTGCTCGGCAATGCCGGTAAGCACCGGCTCGATCGGCTCGATATTGGTCAGGGCCATGACGCAGGTGGCGGCATCAAAGTTGCCCGGAAGGTTGAGCGAGGCAAGATTGCGGGCGTCGCCGACGAGGAACTCACCGCCGTCGCGGGCAGCACGCGCCTTGGCGGCGGCGATGAGGTCTGGTGCGGCGTCGACGCCAGTTACGCGGGCGCCGAGGGAGGCCAGGGCGCGAGCAATGACGCCCTGGCCGCAGGCGACGTCGAGGATGCGCTGGCCCGGTGTGGGCATGACCAGGCGCATGGTGCCCGGGACGATGACGCCGGTGTAGTGGTCGCTTTTGCGTTCGTCGATGAGGTCGTCGTACCAGGCGGCGACCTGGTTCCAACTGGTGTCGGGTGCGGGGTCGTGCTTGGACTTTGGGGTTTCGATGTGCTTGGGTGGCGCTGTGGGTGGCTCGGCTGGTTTGTGTGCCGGGGGTTCCATGTTGACAAGGCGGTAGAAGGCCGGTGGTGGCGGGCTGGTGTAGCGTTGGGGCTGGGCGCTACCGGGGTGCGTGAAGCCGAGCTCGCTGGCGTGGAGTGCGAGGCGGTTGAGTGCGTTGTCGGAGGCGTTGTAGAGGCGGTCGCCGACGAGGGGGTTGCCCCGGCTGGAGAAGTGGACGCGGATTTGGTGTTTGCGGCCGCTGGCGAGGCGGACCTGCACGAGCGTGCGGTTGTTGGCCGAGCCAAGAACTCGGTAGTGGGTGACGGCTAGGCGGGCAACGTCCTCGTCGTCGGTGTTCGCGGCGGCCAGGACGGGGCCTCGATAGGCGTCGGTTGGGATGCTGACGACTTTGCCCGTTCGGCCGGGCTTGAGGAAGGACTGGATCGTGCCGGTGTCGCCCGGCTTGCCGAGGGTGCCTTGGACCAGGGCGGTATAGAGGCGGTGGACGCGTTTGTGCTTGAAGTCGTCCTTGAGCCAGGAGTATGCGCGGGCGGTTTTGGTAAAGACGATTAGGCCCGAGGCCTCGCGGTCGAGGCGGTGGATGATGCCGGGCAGGGGCGCGTCGCTGCGTGGTTTGCGTTTGACACCGGTGCGCTGGAAGTAGAGGCGAAGGCGGTCGGTGAGTGATTCGTCGGCCGAGGCGTTGAGGGCGGCGGGGACGGCAGAGATGAGGCCCGGTGGCTTGTCGATGACGATAAGGTCCGGGTCTTCATAGAGGATGTGCACGCCGTGGCCGAGTGGGCCGGGTGGGTTTTTGCCGCGTGGGGGTGGGGCATCTTGGCGGCGGTTATAGGGGCGTTGGGGTGGGGGTGCAGAGAGGCCTGGGGGCAAGATGCGTTTGGGAGCGCGTGGGGCGGCGGTGGGTTTAGAGGGGCGTTGTTTGCCGGTGTTGTTGTTGCCGCGGGGTTGGAGGGGTTTAGGGGGCACGGTTTAGGGTAGGTGGGGGGCGGGGTGGTGCTTGGCGCGGTTGAGCCGGCGGAGGACGATGGTGGTGCACAGGATGCCGACGGGTATGGAGATGAGCAGCTCGGCGGCCCGGCAGAGGAGGTCTGCGGAAACGCCGATGGCGGCGCGGGTGCTGGCAGATAGGCCCAGGCTCCGCGTAGCCGGGAGGATGCTGGTGAGCAGGCCGGTAGCCCACTCGCGCAGGCCGAACTGCACGGGCGTGAGGGCGATGACCTGCGAGAGTGTTGCAAAGATGACGGCGTCGGACCAGTTGACGGGTGCGCCGATGGCGTTGAAGGCGAGCCAGTAGCGGGCCGTCCAGACGAGTGCATCAAAGAAGCGGATGGCCACGCCAAGGGAGAGGCGCCAGGTGTCGATGGGTGCGGGGCCTTTGATCGCGGGGATGCTGCCGAGCGCCCAAGGGAGTGATGTGAGGCCGGCGAGGGTTGCCAGCAGGAGCGAGATGACGATCGGGTCGCGCATCGGACGCAGGCCTGGCGTGAGAGCCTCGAACATGTGCACGAAGGCCATGAGCGTAAGCAGGATGGCGACGGCGACGGCCTGTGTAACAAGGCTGAAGATGGTGATCTTGACCGAGTCTTTGACGGGCAGGTCGTGCACGGCACGCTGGTAGGCGACGCGCCCGAGGAGGCCGGCACGCATGGGTAGGAGGTTCAGGAGCCAGGCCGAGCCCATGAGGATGGTCATCTCGCCCAGGGCGACCTTAGCGTATTGGTTGGTCAGGACCCAGAAGAGCAGGCCCATGGCGAGCCAGTTGAGGATCGGCGTGAGGATAATGGAGGCGACCATCCATGTGGGGGCGGCACGCAGGGAGGTCCAGGCGGTGGTAAGGCTGGGCTGCTGGCGCAAGACCATCCAGAGCGCGGCGGCGAGGAGCGCCCAGCCGAGGATTTGGCCAGCGAGGAGGAGTCGGCGTCGGAGGCGTGGGGTGGGTGGGGGAGGGGGTTGCATGGGGGGATCAGGTTTGGACACCAAGAAAGTAACCCCACCGCTGCCCCTGCCCTCGCAGGAGGGGTTCAGATGCAGGTGTGCTCAGACCTGCCGCGTTACTGGGGGGGGGTGGGTGGGGTAGTGGCTTTGAGGGTGGCCAGGCCCCCTCGGCCTGCGGTGAGGCGGGATTGGATTGCTTGGGCACCTCGGGAGAGGGTTGGCACTGTGCTCGCTTTGGCAGCGGTGAAGAGAGGGTCGTCGGCGGTGCCGGCGCGGGTGAGCAGGGCGAGTAAGGAGGTGGTGGTGTCGCTCCCGACGGTGGCTCGCACGGCGGCGTCGAAAGGTGCCACGGCGGGGGACTGTGCAAGGGTTGGGACCTCAGCGAGCAGGAGGATGCGGCCCGCGGGGGATTCACGCGTGTAACGCTCAGCCAGGGTGGTGGCCAGGGCTTGGGCCTGGGCTGAAGGGATCCCCTCGGGTGTGCCTGCCGTGAGCAGGGCCCGACGGGCGCCTTGGACGGCGGTTGCGAAGGTTTGGCCTTGGTCGGATTTGATCGCCTCGGTCAGAGCGGCGGTATTCGAGAACTGCGGGACGAGCCGGCGGAGTGGGCCGACCTCGGTGGCGGCGCCGAAGCCGGCGACGCGGGGGACGTTGTCGATGACCTGGAACCCGTTGATGATGCGGTAGCGGACGCGGATGGATGCGGCCGGGGCGCTCTGGATCGACCAGCCGACGGCGCCGGGGTCGGGCCAGATGGTGGCCCTGAGTTCTTCGCGTGGCATGAGGCGGAGCCTGCGGTCAAGGTTGATGACCTCGCTGCCGGTGCGTGCGGGGTCGATGCCACGGCCGAAGTCGGGGGTGGCGATGATGAGGAATCGCGAGTCGAGGACCTCACCTGGGCCGAGCGCGAGCGGAACAGGGACATGGTGGCGGATTTGGAGTGTGATCTGTGTGGGGTCAGTGGACTGCAAAGGCTCGCGGGGTGCGGTGGCCAGGACAGTGAGGAAGCGTGCCGGCTCTTTGACGACCTCATCGACCCAGTTGGGGATGCCCGCGGCGATGGAGGCAAATCGCTCGGCGGTGGCTGGAGCGGGGATCGGCTTGCCGGTGCGCTGGGCGTAAGTGGTTTGTGCCCAGGCGGCGGCGGGTGTGCCGGGGGCACGGGTGGAGATGTCGGTGAGGATCGTGTCGATCGCCTGGGGGTTGTCTTTAGATTCAATCTTGATCTGGGCGAGGGCGAGCATCGCGAGGGTGTCGTCGGGGATGCCCTGGAGCTCGGCCTGGGCGGAGGGGGTGTCCCCTGCGCGGTGCTTGGTGAGGGCCTGGAGGCGGGCAAGGACCTCAGCAGGTACGCTGGCCTGGACGAAGCGCGCGACGTCTTGGGCTGCTTTTTCGGCATCAACATTGGCCAGCAGGCGCATGAAGGCGAGCTCGAATTCGGGTGGGGCCGGGGGTGTGCCGGGGGGGAGGTCTTTGGTGAAATCCGCGGCATAGGCGGCATAGTCGGCCAAGGATTCGGCGATGGTGGGCGCGTCAGACAGGCCTAGGGCATATGCGAAGCGGAGGCGCTCAAGTTCGGGGCGCAGGCGGATGGTGGCCGGGTCGGGGAGGTCGGTCAATGGGCGTTTGGCTTGCTCGGCCTGCTGGCGGGCAAGTTGGGCCTCCCGGCGTGGTGCGGCGATGAGTTCGGTGAGTTGGAGCATCGCCTGGCGGGGGCCTTGGGCGTTGCCGATCTGCACCCAGCGCTGGGCCTGCTGGGGTGGTTCCAGGGCCTGTCCCGAGCGCGTGAGGATCGCCTCGGCAAGTGCGTAGAAGCGCAGGGCGGCCAGCGGTGCGCCAGACCGGGCGAAGATGTCCGCGAGCATCAAGTGCGTCTGCGCGTCCAGGGGGTCGGCCAGGAGAAGATTGGTGACCAGTTCCAGGTTCGCCGAGGGCTCGTCAACTCGCTGGGCAAAGAACTCGAGGGCGAGGGCCGCGGCCTGCTTGTTGGAGGAGTCCAGCGCGGTGGCGGTGGTGAGGTCTTGGGCATAGCCCCTGCTGTCACCGGTTTGTTTTTTGACTAGGGCAGACTGGAGGGCGACGCGGGAGCGCACGGCGGGGTCGACGCCTACGCCGCGCGGGCCAAGGACGGTGGAGTAAACCTCGAGCTTGCCGGCGGCGGTCTCGGAGGCGTTGGCGCGGGCCTCGATGAGCTGGAGTTGTGCAACGGTGTCTGTAGGGTCGGCCTTGACGAGGAGGCGGGAAAGCTCCAGGACGCGCGCGGTATCGCCACCTTCTTGCGCTGCCGCGAGAGCAAGGCGGTAGATGTCTGCGGGGGAATCGGCCAGCTCGCCGGCGGATTGCAAGAGGGCGGCGGCGAGCTGGTAGTCGGCCGGGCCTGGGGAGGCGAGGGACTTGAGATCGACGAGGACGGCACGGGTGAGGGAACGGGCGGCGAAGGGGTTGAGGATGGTGGTGGTGTTGGTTGTGGGCGCGGGTGGGGGTGGTATTTGGGCGTGGGTGTGGGAGGGGAGACCGGCGAAGAGGATCATCGCGGCGGCGAGTGTGTGTGTGGCGACGGCGGGTGGGTGTTTCACGCAGACATTATCGGAGGGGTAGAGGGGCGGGGGCGAGTGATTGGTCGATTGTTGTTGGGAGTGGAAGGGAGTTTTTACACCCCAGGCCCAGAGAGCCCAGAGGGGGATTCACTCAGAGGACAGAGGTCAGGAGGTTGTCAGAGTTGTAAATCGGGGTTGGATTCGAGTATGACTTCGGCCCCAAAGGGGTTGAAGAGGATGCAAGCCGTAAACTCTTTGAGGTTCAAGGCGCGGCGAGCCGCACCTGGTATGTACTCCCCGTGGCTCCGACAACCTTCGCGACTTCCGCGAACCTCTTGTTTCAGACGCTCCGTGAAGACGAACCCCAACCCTGGCCATATCCTCGAGGCCGGGGCTTCTCATACCACTTCTTAGCGTGCTCGGATGGCCAGGGTGATGGCGATCAGGAAGCAGATGACGAAGACGGCCTGGGCGAGGGTGGTGATCGGGCGTGTCAGGCGTATGTCGGCTATGGGGAAGAGAGGGTCGGCAACGCGGATGACGAAGATGAAGATGCCCATGACGAAGAACCCGACGCCGGCGAACTTGGCGCTGGTGGCAAAGCGCGCGAGTTGGCCGTCTTGTTCGAGGATCAGGCGTGCGGGCCACTCGGTCAAGGCCCAGAGGCCAAAGAGCACGGCAACGGCGGCCCAGGCGGTGCCGAAGATGATGCGGAAGCCGAGGGTGGTGCCAAGGGTTGAGTGCATGGGGAGTTGGATGTGTGTGTGGGGTTAAAGACCAGAGAACCTCACCCCTACGCCTCCCCTCGGGGGATGGGTTCTTGATTTAGCTCATGGCCATGGACATGAGGAACTCGGCGTTGGTTTTCTGCTTGGCCAGGCGGGCCTTGAGCAGTTCCATGGACTCGACAACGTTCATATCGCTGAGAACCTTGCGGAGCCGGTAGACGAGTTCGAGTTCCTTCTTGTCCATGAGCAGCTCTTCGCGCCTGGTGCCCGAGGCGGCAACGTCGATGGCGGGGTAGATGCGTTTTTCAACGAGCTTGCGGTCGAGGTGCAGTTCGCTGTTGCCGGTGCCCTTGAACTCCTCGAATATGACCTCGTCCATTTTGCTGCCGGTGTCGACGAGGGCGGTGGCGATGATGGTGAGGCTGCCGCCGTGCTCGATGGCGCGGGCTGCGCCGAAGAACTTTTTGGGGCGTTGGAGTGCGCCGGCGTCGATGCCGCCGGACATGATGCGGCCGGAGTGGGGCATCTCGTTGTTGTACGCGCGGGCGAGCCTGGTGATGGAGTCCAGGAGGATGACGACGTCGTCGCCGAACTCGACCATGCGCTTGGCTTTTTCGATGACCATCTCGGCGACCTGGACGTGGCGTGCGGCCTGCTCGTCGAAGGTGCTGGCGACGACCTCGACGTTGGGGCTTTTGGTCGTCGTCCGGCGGAAGTCGGTTACTTCCTCGGGGCGTTCGTCGACGAGCAGGACGATGATCTTCACGTCCGGGTAGTTCTTGGCAATCGCCTTGGTGATCTTCTGGAGCAGCACGGTCTTGCCCGTGCGGGGCGGGGCGACGATGAGGGCACGCTGGCCCTTGCCCAGCGGGGAGACGAGGTCAATGGTCCGGCACTCGATCTCGGTCGGCTCGGTCTCGAGGATGTAGCGTTCCTCGGGGTGCAGGGGAGTGAGGTTCTCGAAGGTGGTGCGCTCGGCAACTTTGGAGGGCTTTTGGCCGTTGACCTGGTCAACGCGGAGGAGGGCGAAGTATTTTTCGCTCTCTTTGGGTGGGCGGATGAAGCCTTTGACGGTCATCCCTTTTTTGAGGCCGTGCTTGCGGATCTGGGTGGGTGAGACGTAGATGTCGTCTGGGCCGGCGAGATAGGAGTTTTCAGGCGAGCGGAGGAAGCCGAAGGCATCGGGCATGATTTCGAGTGTGCCGTCGCCGAGCATGATTCCTTGCTTGGCTGCGCGGGCCTTGAGGATTTTGAAGATGACGTCTTGCTTGGAGAGTTGTGTGTAGTTTTCGAGGCCCTCTTTTTTGGCGATTTTGAGGATCTCGTCGATCTCCATGCGTTGGAGTTGTGTGATGGTCAGGGAGTCTTTGAGCGCGGCTGGGTCGGCCTTTGCGACGATGGCTTCGAGTTCGGCTGCTTCGCGTTCGAGTTCGTCGTCGGTGGGTAGGCCGTTCTGGCCTGGTGTGCCGCGGATCTCGCCGCCGGCGTCGCCGAGGCTTGGCCCGTAGTTTCCGCCGCCGCCTGGCCCGCCGCCGCCTCCGCCACCACCCCCCCCGCCGCCGCCGCGGCGTTTCTTTTTGCGTCGCCTGCCGCCGCCGAAGGAGCCGTAGTCGCCACCGCCGCCGCCACCACCAGTGTTAGAGCCATTGGGGTTGTTGCCCGCGGGTGGTTGGGGGGCGTATTGGGTGCTGGGTTTGGTGGGTGCATCGATACCTGTGGGGCCGTTTGGCTTGCTGCTCACGATGATCGTCCTTTTGGTTTGAAGCTCGATGGGATGTATGGTGTTGTGGGTGTGAATTCGGGCCCAGGGTGGTCGGGGTGTGTTTCCCACACCCAATTGGGCGCGGGAGTGGTACACACGGTTGGAACGCCTGTGGATGCCGGGGCGTGGTGCTGTTGCCCACCGCCCGCCGACGTGGAACATTAGGCGCGATGATTGGCCGGGTCTTGTCCGAGCGCGATCAGGCGGAGTTTTTCGATCAATGCGAGGACCTGCTGCATCAGGTGATTGGCGTTGCCGTCGTTGACGATGACGTGCCCGGCTCGGCGTTTCTTGTCCTCCAGCGGCAGTTGTGCGGCCTCCCGACGTGCAAGCTCGGCCTCGTCCCACCCGCGCTTGGCCAGGACGCGGGCGAGGCGCTGCTCGCGTGGGGCATCGACGAAGACGATCTGGTCGCACTCGCGGTCGAGGCCCGCCTCGATGAGCAGAGGCGCATCGATGACGAAGAGGCGGGCGTTTTTGGCGCGGGCTTGCTGCATTTCTTGCCGGCGCTGCTCGTGGATCATCGGGTGGATGAGTTTTTCGAGCTTGCCGCGCTGGGTTGGTTCGGTGAAGACGAGGTGGGCGACCTTGGAGCGGTCGACCTGGCCGGCCTCGTTGAGGATGCCTTGGCCCCACCACTGGACGAGTTTCTCTCGCACGGCCGGGTGTGTGAGCAGCTCGCGTGCGGTGCGGTCAGAGTCGGAGACGACCGCGCCGTGGGCGGCCAGGGCGTGGGCAACGGCGGTCTTGCCCGCGCCGATGCCACCGGTGAGGCCGACGACCAGCATGGGCAGGCGTGGGATCACTTGCCGTAGCGTCCGAGTGTGTCGCGGATGGTTTTGATCGCATCCAGTGGTGCAGGGGACATGAACCAGCTGAACTCGCCGGCGATGCCCCCCGCGGCGGCGGTGCTGAAGACGACGGTGCCGATGCCGAAGATGCGCTCGCGGAGGGAACGGTAGAGCGTAACGCTCTGGACGTGGCGGAGAGGTGCCTCAATGACCGTCTGGCGGAAGACGCCCGATACGCGCAGGACGCGCCGATCGGTGAGCAAGTAGAGGCGGGTGGCACGGTCGATCATGAACCAGAGCATCGTCAGGGCGAGGGCGGCTAGTACCCCGGCGATGATCGCCGGGGCGGAGATGTCCAGCATGTCCAGGGCGTCGAGGATGATCGCGGCGATCGAGAAAACCGCGGCAGCGGCGAAGGAGCCAAGGCGCTTGAGGAGGATAAACCAGATGCTTGGACGCGTGGCAAGGATGACGATTTCTCCCTCTTCGAGGACGCCAGCCAGGACGACGGGCTGGATGGGGGCAGCCGTGGCCAGGGGGTGCATGCTCGAAGCGGATTGTGGCTTTGTTGCGGGCACGTGTGTTTGTTGGGTCGTTAGGTGGGCAAGAGGAGTTCGCAGACCTCGGGCAGGTTGCGGTAGAGGCCGTCGTAGTCCAGGCCGTAGCCGACGACGAAGAGGTCGTCGATGGTGAAGCCGGCGTATTGGATGGGGACTTCCTCGGCCCGGCCATTGGGCTTGCGTTTGTCGAGCAGGACGGCCAGGCGGATGGACTGCGGGTGCTGGGCGACAAAGACCCGGCTGAGCAGGCCGAGCGTGCGGCCGGAGTCGAGGATGTCGTCGATGACAAGCACGCGGGTGCCGGCCAAGTCTGTTGGAAGTGCGTAGGGCACGCTGACACCCTGGCTGCTGGTGGCGTTGCCGGGGTAACTGGAGAGGGTTACGGGGCGGATGCTGAGGCTGACGGGCATCTGCCTGATGAGGTCGGCGGCAAAGACGAGTGCGCCGGTGAGGACGGGGACCAGGACGATCGGCCCGGGGGTAATGCCGGCGGCGCGGAGGGTGGCCTCTTCGTGGGCAAGATCGGCACAGATTTGCGCGCCGAGCTCGGCGGTGCGCTGAGCGATCTTCTGGCGGCTCAAGAGCACGCGGGTGCGTGGGCTGGGTTGCGTGCTGTTGATCGCGTGGTCCATGTGGGGCGTGGTGTGGTGCCGGTAGGACGGCGTGAGTTAGACGCTCAGGCCCTTGATGGCGCCGCGCTGGCGTGCTTTGGTGTAGCGGTCGAGCGATTCTTCGATGATGCGGTGGGCAACATCAACGGGCTGGACCTGGTCGACGGCGACCTGCTTGCCTTCGAGGGTTTTGTAGTCTTGGAAGAAGCGTTGGAGCATCTTCATCATGTGGTTGGGGAAGTCTTGGATTTTGTGCCGCTCGCCGTAGATGGGGTCTTGGACGAGCACAGCGATGATCTTGTGGTCTGGCTGGCCCTGGTCGATCATGGTCATGACGCCGACGGCGCGGGCATCGCAGAGGGTCAGGGGTGGGATTTCTTCGGTGCAATAGACGAGGACGTCCATCGGGTCGTTGTCCTCGGCGAGTGTCTGCGGGATGAAGCCGTAGTTGGCAGGGTAATAGACAGCACTGGAGAGGACGCGGTCAAGGCGGAGCAGTCCGGAGCCTTTGTCCAGTTCGTACTTGTTGCTTGAGCCTTTGGGGATTTCAACGATGGCGGTGAAGTTGCCCGGCAGGTCGCCGGTGGTGCTCATCGGTGTAACTTCGTGCCACGGGTGGATCATGCCCGAGGGTAGCTCCGGTCCGGCGCGTGCGGGTTCGAACGACCGCGCGGGGCAAGCCCTCGGGGCGATCGGGCATGCGATCGTGCCTGGCTAGGTGGGTGCCTGGCGGGCTTACCGCTGGAGCAGAGAGAGGACGCTCTGGGCCTGCTGGTTGGCAAGCTGTAGGACGCTGGTGCTGGTCTGCGAGAGAATCTGTGCGCGGGTGAGTTTGCTGGTCTCCTCGGCAAAGTCGGTGTCGCGGATGATCGACTGGCTAGCGGTAAGGTTCTCCACGGCGGTCTGGATCGATCGTGCGTTGGTTCCGAGGGTGTTCTTTTCGAGCGCACCAAGCCGGCCACGGAAGGTCGAGACCTCGTCGATGGCGGCAGCAACGATGTCGCTGGCGTACTGGAGGCGCTCTTTTTTGTCCAGTGAGTTGAGGCCCCCGGACTTGATGGAGTCAAGGAACTGGAGCGTGCCCTGGATGAGCCTGCCGCCGATCCGATTGGAAGCGGTCGAGGGGATGCCGATGTTGACCTGCTGTGCGGAGTTGATCTCCCCGCCGAGCTGATAGAGCGCACCACCACCGGTGATGTAGAAGGTGCTCACCGCAGCGCTGGGCCTTGTGGCCATGGCCACCGAGAGTGTCAGTTCCATGCCGAGGGTGGTCGAATCTGGAAGGTTGACGACGACACCGCGCCCTGAGCCGAGCACGCCGTTGACGAGTGCGAAGACGTCCTGCCCGTTGTCGTCGTTGCTGGCTTCGAGTGTGCCGCCAGTGATGCGTTGTGCGATGGTGGAGGTGGTCACGGGCAGTCCGCTCCTGAGCCTGTAGGTCTGGAAAGCCTGCGCGTCATTGAGGTTTCTCACTGAGACGAACTCGCTGCTGCCGAAGTCAACGGAGTTGACAACGACACCAGAGGTGCCGTTGCCCCCGTCGAGGCTGGCAGATAGCCCGGTGGCGTCCTTGAGGCTGTTGATCCCGTCGCGGACGGACGAGAGTGGGGTTCTGGCGATGAAATCCAAGACGCGTACCCCGCGTGGGCCTCGTATCTCCATGCGAGTGGCGGAGACGAGCCTGCCGTTAGCGCTGGCGAGCGCACCGGAGTAAGTGCCGGGGATGTAGAGCGTGGCGTTCTGTGCGGAGTTGAGGACATCGACGTTCACCTGGATGCTGCTGCGGCCGTTGAGGTTGGCGTTGTAGACGCGAGCGCGTGTGATGGCGGAGCTTTTGACGCCTGAGAGGACATAGTCCAGCGAGCCATTGAGCAGTTTCAGCCCGCCGAAGCTGGACGACTCGCTGATGCGTGTGATCGAGTCGATAGCGCTGTTGATCTGGAGCTGGTTGGCATCGCGTTCCTGGTCGCTTGTTGCGCCGGTGCTGGCTGCCTCGACAACGAGGCCTTTGATGGAGTTGAGCAGGTCGCTGACCTCGCTAAGGGCGCCCTCGGCCGTAGCGATGACGGAGCTGGCACGCTCGGTGTTCTTGATGGCCTGCTGGAGGCCGTCAATCTCCGAGCCTAGGCGCTGGCTGATGATCAGCCCGGCGGGGTCGTCGGCGCCGCGGTTGATACGCAGTCCTGTCGAGAGGCGTTGGAGCCTGGTGTCAAGGTCGGTGCCTGCCTTACGCAGGTTAGCTCGTGCGACCTGAGAGGGGATGTTGCTGTTGATGCGTGACATGCGGGTCCTCCATGACGGCGACGCGTGCCCCCGTGGCTCTGTGCGTCAGAATCTTGTCCAACTGGTCTGCTGCTCGTTGATCTGAGGTGCCCGGTCATCCATGACCGTGCGTGTGAAGGTGCTTGCTCTAGGTGTGGTCCTGTCCTGGCCTGGGAAGCGGCGTGGGGGCGGTGCCCGTGCGCCCGAGGGTGCCGGCCCTTGGGAACGTGCGGTCGCGTGGCAGGCCGGCGCTGATGGCCCTGCTTGCGCCCGAGGCGGCCGGGGTAAGTTGTGGTGTGATGCCGGCGATATCGTTTTTGTTGATCGTGGCGGCGTGCTGGTTCTCAGCCCGGATCGCGTCGTAGACCTCCTTGCGGTGCACGGCAATGCGCGACGGGGCGTTGATCCCCAGCCGAACCTTGTCGCCGCGGATGTCCACGACGGTGATCTCGATATCGTCGCCGATCATGATCGTCTCGTCGCGTTGACGGCTGAGCACGAGCATGGGTGGTCCTTCCGTGATCAAGCCGCGCTGTCGGTCGCTACGGCCGGGCCGTCCGTGGCCCTGAAAGAGAGGGGAGTCTGTGGCTGGTGAGGAGGCTCACCTCGAACATACCGTGGTCGTTGTGGGCTGGCTCAGGCGCTCATGGCCTGCTGTGCCGGGGTGGCGTTGAGCTTTAGTAGCGGGTGGCGCGTGGTCCAGCGTTTCTCGGCCAGCACAAACTGCTCGCCGGTGCGGCTAAGAGTGTTGATGACCAACGGCCCTTGCAGGTTGCCCATGAGGGTGTTGTCAACCTTGTTGACGATCACGAAGACCTGGGCATCGGCCAGGGTCTTGATCCCTAGCTCGTCCATCTGCTCTTGGCGGATGGGCACCGAGAACTCAGGGACGAAGAAGTTCGGGTCGGTGACCACGAACGCCAGGCTCGGTTCCTCCGTGCTCTGGAGCCAGAAGAAGCACGCGTCCTCGGACGGCTCCAGCAGGCAGTAGCGCGTGTATGCCCCAAAGCCCAGGAGGCCCTTGGAAAGCGTGATGATCCGGTCGTCGGCGATGCTGACAGTACCAAACCGGGTGGTGCGAACCTCCATGGCCTGCTCCGATCCCAAACGGGCCAAACTTGCTGGACCCCGGCGGCTCCCGCCGGTTGACGTCCTGTCACACCGCGGCCGGCCCGGTGGCCGCGGGTCTAAAAACTCGGCTCCGTGAGCGCTAGCTCAAGAAGTCAAAGAGGCTCCGTCCACGTGCGATGCTCGTCGTGCGGAGCGTCGCCTCCAACTGCGTCGAAAGGCTGCTGAGCCTTGTTGCTGCCTCTGCGAAGTCTGTGTCCATCAGGTCTGACCTTGTCTGCTCGTCAACGATCTTGGTGTCGGCCAGGCGTGTGGTCTGCTCACGGACCCGGTTGCCATACCCGCCAACGACTCCTTGTGCGATCTGCAGGCGTTCGAGCGCCTTACCCAGGTCCTCTCCCGCAAGGGTCATGCCAGAACTGCTGCTGTTGGCCATGGCCGAGCGGAGCGCAATGAGTGCGCTGAAAACGTTATCAACGCGCAAACCGGCCCTGTCCTGGCTGACATAGTTGCCGTTGCTGGCGTCGAATGTAAGGTTGGTCAGCCCGAGCTGCTCTGCGGCCGGTGAGTTGTTGAGCGTCCCGACGGCGATCGCACCGGGGCCGACGCTCTGGGTCAAGGCGAACCCGTTCGGGCCGTCGCTCAGCCCTATGGAGAACTGCCCGGCAGCAAGCACGGGTGCCGATCCGTTGGGCTGGGAGCCGATCTGTGCGGTGAACTCAGCGTTGATGCGGTTGATGACCGTCTGCACGGTCGTCATGTCCTGAGGGCGGAGGTCGACGTTGAAGTACTGCCCGTTGCCCAGGGTGATGCGCAGGTCGGTGTTGAGTGCCGGGTCGGGCAGCCCAGTGATGGGGTTGATCACGTTGTTTACGATCGAGGTGCCGCGCCCGTTGTTGAGTGTGCTGATAGTTGTGCTGGCCTGGAAGGTGCGAAGGCCCAACTGGGTTGCCGTCCGTGGGCCGCCGGGTATTTCTTCAACCGAAAGGCTTGGGCCGGCAATGTCATTGAAGATGTCCAGCCCGGTGCCGTCGTCGCTGATCTGCACGCGTGCACCGATCCCCGCACTCTCGATGGCCTGTCGGATGTCCCCGACGGTCTGTGCGGTTGAGAGGTTGATGTCGCGGATGGATGTCGCCCCGCCGCCGGTCTGCCGCAGGCGGATAAGGCCCATCGGGATCGTTACACCCGAGAGGGCGGCGACGGGCGTCTGCATCGAGAGCCTGGGCGCGACGCCAACGCCGTTGGCGTTGGCGGGCGTGAACGCGGCCTGGGAAAGGCCAAGGTCCACGGCGGTGGTCCCGGTGCCCAGGTCCGTCAGCGTCAGCGAGCCGCCTGAGACGACGTTGATATTGATGGAGGTGCCCGAGAGGGAGACGCCCCCCGGACCGAGGATGGTTACCGAGTTGGTCGTCTCATACTCGCGTATGGACCCAGTGAGCCGGGCCTGCAAGTCGGCAACAGAGGCGACGCCGGTGAGGTCGACTTGCAGGTTCGCACCCGCGTTAAATCGCATGTTGATGGTGCCCAGCGAAACGCCCAAGCCCCGTGCGCCGCGGAGCTGGGCGATGGTGGCGCTAGGGTTTAGGGCGGGTGCCAGGTCGGTGGTGGAGCGTTGACGGGTGCTGGTCTCGCCAAGGGCTGCGCCCCCGCCCAGCGTGATGGGAACGCTGGCGCCAAGGCCGACATCGGGCGCAAGGCCGGAGCCTTGACCGACGTATTGGTACCCCCCGGCGACTTGCTGGACGGGTTGTCGGCTGGGGGTTGAGCCCCCGAAGAGGTAAAGCCCCCCACTGCTGGAGTTGCTGACCGTCAGGAGGCTGCGCAGGATCGTGTCGATTTGCCCGAGCAAGGACGCGCGCTGGGCAGGGTCTGAGAGTGTGCCAAACTGCCCGCTGGCCAGGTCGCGAGCGGTTTTGACCAGGTCGCTGGCATTTCCAATCTCGGTGTCGATCTGGTTGAGGATCCCCTCGGCCTGCTGGAGGTTACGGTCTTGCTGCGCGTTGATCGCCTGGCGGTCGCCGATTGCCAGAATGGTTGAGGCGCGGAGGGGGTCGTCGCTGGCGCGTGTGATGGCCCGGCCACTAGAGAGTTGCTGCTGCGCGCGCAGGATCGCCAGGTTGGTCTTGGTGATCCCCCCCAGCGAAAGCCGGGATGCGAGCGCGTTGGGCACGCGGGCCAGGTTGGAGGGGATAGATGACACCGAGGGGTTCTCCGCAAGGGGCGTGCCAGGGGCGGGGGGTCGATCAACGGTTTGTCAGGGGCGATCGGTGCTGCCAACACCCATCCCTGCCCCTCCGCGCCAGAACGTTCTGGGGGAGGGGTTAGACCATTCTCATGAGTGTGTCGGTCATCTGCTGTAGGACGCTGATGTAGCGTGCGCTGGCCTGGTATTGCGTTTGGAAGAGGACGAGGTTGATGGCTTCTTCGTCGAGGCTGACGCCCGATACGGCGTTGAGCTGGCTCGTAAGGTTCTCGGTTACAGCGTTGGCCGTGTCGCTGGCGGTCTCGGCTGTCGCGACCTGTACGCCGAGGTCTTGGACATAGGCCGACCAATCCCCGAGCAGGGTGTTGCCCTGGAGGTTGGCGATTGCCTTAGTGCGCAGGCCGACGATAGCGTTGGAAACGCCGTTGTCGGTGGGGATGCCCCCGACGATGGCGCGGACGCTGAGCGTACTGGCGTCGGCATCGAGGTCGCCACGGACGGCAATGTCGGTGGCATCGTTGCCTGCGAAGTAGGTGTTGATGCCTAGCGAGGTCAGCACGCCGGAGGTATCGCTCACAATCGAGAGGGTGTGCCCAGCGGCGGCGTTGATGCGCAGTTGGCCCTCGGGGGTGATGGTGGCCGAGAGGTTGGGCAGGGCGTTGATGGCGGCGGCGAGATCGTCCAAGGAGGTGTCGTCGGCGAAGCCTGGGGCGCCCGCGCTGGTCAGGCCGTTGAGGTCGATCGGTATATTGACATCGTTGAAGGTCCCAGTGGAGTCGCTGGCAACACGCAGGGTGATGGCCCCGCTGGTAGGGCGGTGTGTCAGGGCGGCAAAGGTGGCGTTGGTCGGGTCGTTGAAGGCCAGGGGGCGGTCCGGGGCGACGACACGCGTAGCACCGGTATAGGAACGGACGGCCGTGAGAGCAGAACCTTGCGAATAGACCCTGTTGACCTCGTGGATCAGTTCGCTCGCCAGGCGGTCTAGCCTGCCCAGAGCGTCCTGAACGCTGGTGCCGCGCTGCTGGAGGAGTGCGCCAACGCGGCCCCCTTTGGCACCGATGACCTCCCCGTTGTCAGCCGTTGCCAGGACAACGACCTGCTCAGTGCCGACGGTTCGGGTGTCGATTTTGACACCCCTGTAGGTGCCTGCGTCGACAAGCATGGTGCTGCCGACGTAGACGTTGACGGTGCCGTTGTCCTGGGGAGCGGTGGTGATATCGACGAGGTTGGCCAGTTTGGCAAGGACCCCGTCGCGCTGATCCTGCAAACTCGCGGCTGCGGAGGAGCCGGCGTTGACGATCTGGGTGTTCAGGCGTGCGACCTCACGCAGCAGTGAGTCGGTGCTGGAGGCGGCGGCGGAGAGCTGAGCGTCGATCGTGCCAGTCTGGCTGTTGATCTGCCCGCGCAGGGTGCGCAGGTAACTGGCTAGTGCAGAGCCCCGTGCGACAACCGTCGAACGTGTGGTGGTGGGGTTGTTGCTGCCGAGGCTGCTCCAGGCGTCAAAGAAGGCGTTGACCTGATTGTTCAGTTCCAGTCTGCCCTGGGCATCGAGTTTCCCCGCGATATCTTCCATACCACCAAGCAGGCTCGAGTTGGTGCTGGCGGCAGACTCGGCACTGGTGCTGGCCAGCAGGCGCTGCTGGAGGGCCTGGTCGGTAAGCCTGCGGATGCCCTGGACGTCCACACCGCTGCCGATGCGCAGCCGGCCCTGGATTTGGTTGGCCGAGGGGGCAAGATCGACGCGCTGGCGCGAGAAGCCGGGGGTGTTGGCGTTGGCGATGTTGTTGCCGGTGATGTTCATCCCGAGTTGGCTGGCGGCCAGCCCGCTGCGTCCGATGGAGAATGAGCCGCTCATGTTGATTCACCTTGCTAAGAGGGCACCGACGGGATGATCCAAGAGGGGGCGTGTTACGAGACCAGGTCCACCGCACCAGAAGAGGCGCCCTGGTTGACGACGGCACCGCGGGCATAAGCCCCGGTTTCTGACAGGTTGCGGGCGATCTGGCGGACGAGGGTGTGCACGTGCCCGAGCAGGCTGGAACTGGCCGAGGCAAGGACCGTCTGTTTCTGAATGCACGTAGCCATCAGTGTGCGGACGCGCAGGGCCTGGGCCAGCAGCGCGGGAGCATGCGTAGCACCGGCTAGGCGGGCGAGTTGCGTCAGCGTCATCGGTGGGGCCTTGGGGCCGGCGATCTGGCGCAGCAGGGCGGCGCGGTTGTGCTCGATCTGGCTCAGGGCCAGCGCGGCGGACTGCTGCCGATGCACACACTCGGCCAGCAACCCCTGATCGGCCAGCCCGATCGCCCGGCGGTGCTCGATGAGCAGCGTCAGGTGTTGGGTGTGGTGCGTTTCCAGTTCGTCCAAGAGTTTGCGCAGGGCCAAGACGTGCTCGGGGCGCAGGGTGGGTTGGGTGGACATTAACGCACCTGCCCTTCTTGGCCAGGATTGGCCGGGGGTGTTGTGGTCTGGTCAGCGGCTCGGGCCTGCTCACGCCGGCGGATGTCGGCCGGGGAGCCGGGCTGGACCCTGTCGGTCGTGCGGAGGATCTGCTGCTCGATGTGCCTGACCACAGACCAGTTGCTGGCGCGGACGAGTTGGCGGGCGGTCTGGGCGTCGGCCAGGGACATGAACTGCTTTTCACCTGGCCCGGGTGCGAAGGGTGGGGCGGCGCTGTTGGTTGACCGCAACTGCTTGAGGATCGGCTGGACGAAGGCGACGGAGACGAAGTCCTCCGCGGCCTGGCGGGCCTGCTGTGCAGGCGTCCCCTTCTTGCCTGTCTGACGCGAGAGGATGCTGGAAAAATCGCTCTGGCGGGTGATCTGCTGGAGGTCATCGGGGGTCTGGGCGGTCTCGTTGGCCAGGGGCGCCAGCGGTCGGTAGGACTGGCCCAGGCGGGCGTCGGCGGCGGTGGGGATAGAGAGGGAGATCGACATGGGGTTACTCAACGATCAGCCGGGCGTGCAGCCGGCCAGACTTATGCATCTGGATGATGATGTCGATGCGGTCCTCGACGGGGACGTCAAGCTGGCGGAAGGCGACTAAAAGGTCCTGGATTTTGGCTCTTTCGCGCCCTCGCCCGGCGGTGTCGACGCCGACCATCCGCTCGCGGAAGCGCTGGGGGAAGCGGGGGTCCGGTGCCGGGGCTGGCACGAGGGTGTTGATGATGAGGTTGCGGTGGCTGATGGCCATCGGTGAGATTTCAACATTGCCCGCGAAGATGATCGACCCTGTGCGCGGGTTGACGCGGACCTCGGCGGCCTGCTGGACGAGGCTGAGGGTCATCTGCGTGCCCATGACGATCCCGATGAACTGGGGGACGTTGACGCGCTCCTCGGGCGGGATGCGGATAAGGATGCGTGTGTCGTCCAGGGGCTTGGCCAGCTCGGTGCCCGGGACACGCTCGCCGCGGCCCTCGGCGGGGTCGGACAGTGCGCCGTTGATGGCATCAGCAACACGGGCGGCGGTGCCGAAGGAGCGGTAGTTGGGCAGCAAGTTGAGGATGAACGAGTCCTCGATAACGGGCATGGGGATGGGCTGGATGATGCGGGCCCCGCCGCGAATGACCCCCTGGGTGAGCACGGCCTGGTCCTCGATATAGACCGCCCCGGAGGCCATGGCATAAACGCCCTGCCCGGGCAGCGGGCCGGAGAGGGGCGAGAGGATCAGTTGCCCCCCGGCGATGCTCGTAGCCGAGTGGATGGTGCTGATGCGGACGTCAAAGGCGTCGTCGAGCAGCGCACCTTGCTCGGGGACGACGACCTCGATGGCGACGAGGGCGGCGTTCTCGGCGCGGATGAGCTCGCGGAGATCGGGCATCGGGTTACCGTTGGCCTCGTAGACCTTTGCCAGCGGGCGTGCCAGGGCCAGCTCAATCCCCTTATCCCCCTTGCCCTTGCCCAGGCCGACGACCAGGCCCATGCCACGCAGGACGGTTGAGCCCTGCCCGGCGATGCGGGCCATATCACGGATGAAGAGGTTGTCAGAGTTGAGGCGTACATCGGGCGCGCTTGGAGCGTCGGCGGCAGGCTGGGCGGGCAAAGTTTGCGCCAGCAGCGCAGCAACCAGCAGCATCATCATGGTCAAGCGTGCGATCACTGCGCGGCCTCCTGCCTGGGGGTCTACCCGTCGGGGGAGCGTCGCAACGGGCGTGCCGGGGGAGTGGGCGGGGCGGCGGCTACACTCTTGCCCTGGCGGGGTGGAGGTGCCCTGGAAAGCAGGGTAGATGCCGGTCGGCTGGCCAACTCAACAAACAGGGGGCGGGGTGGGGCGGGGGTGGGGCGGGGTGGGCTTGCGGGGTTGTTCGGAGGATCGCGGTATGGAGATGTTTACACAGGCCGAGCGGGATGGGATCGAGGCGCGTCTGAACGCGCTGATTGCCAACCGCCCGGTGATCAGCAAGCGGATCGCCGAGGCGCGGGAGTTGGGGGACCTGCGTGAGAACGGGGATTATCACGCCGCACGGGAGCAGCAGGGGATAGAGGAGGCGGAGATCCGCCGGCTGAGCGATCGTCTGGCCGGTGCGTCGGTGGTCGACGATGGGAACAAGGCGTCGGGCATCATCTTCTTGGGCGCGACGGTGCGGATGCGCGAGATAGGGACCAAGGAGGATGAGCTGTTCAAGCTTGTCGGCGAGGCGACCGGGAGCGTGGCGGGGGACGTCTTTGAGGTTACCGCCTCAAGCCCGATGGGCGAGGCGATGATGAAGGCTCGCGTGGGTGAGACGATCACGGTGCGCACGCCGCGTGGGAGCACGCGGTTTGAAATCATGGAGATTTTGTAGGCCCAAGCGGCTTCAGAGCGGCGGCACCGGCTTCGAGGCCGGGGATCGTTGAAACAGGCTCTGGGTTTTCAGCCGCCGCTGCGGTCGCCGTCTTCGATATCCAAGTCTGCGCGGCCGACGGAGCGTCCCATCTTGTGGACCTTATCGCGGAGTTCGCCGCGGTTTTTGGCCCTGTCGACCATCTCCTCGGCGGAGATTTTGCCGTTCATGTAGTGCTGCCAGAGGTGGTCGTCGAGCAGCTGCATCCCCCACTTGCGGCCGGTTTGGATCATCGAGTCGATGCGGAAAGTCTTCCCCTCGCGGATGAGGTTGCTGATGGCGGGGGTCATGACGAGGAACTCATAGGCGGCGATGACGCCCTTCTGGTCTACCCGAGGCAGGAGTGCCTGGCTAAGTACGGCGATAAGGACGGTGCTCAGCTGGACGCGGATCTGGTTCTGCTGGCTGACGGGGAAGGCATCGACGATACGGTCGATCGTTTTGGCCGCACCGGTGGTATGGAGCGTGCCGAAGACCAGGTGGCCCGTCTCGGCGGCGCGAATGGCGGCTTCCATCGTCTCAAGGTCGCGCATTTCACCGACGAGGATGACATCGGGGTCTGAGCGCAGGACGCGGCGGAGCGCCTCGGCAAAGGTCTTGACGTCTGTGCCGATCTCACGCTGGTTGATGATCGACTTTTTGTGCTTGTGGTGGTATTCGATCGGGTCTTCCATCGTAACGATGTGCCGGTCGTAGTTCATGTTGACGTAGTCAATCATCGTCGCCAGCGACGTGGTTTTGCCCGAGCCGGTGGGCCCGGTGATGAGGAACATGCCGCGGGGGGCGCGGATGAGTTCCTTGGTGATCTCGGGCAAGCCGATCTGCTCGAAGGAGAGAAGCCTGCTGGGGATGAGGCGGAGGACCATGGCAATGTCGGCACGCTGCTTGAAGATCGAGACGCGGAAGCGGGCCCGGTCGCCGTAGGAGAAGCCGAAGTCGGTGCCCCCCTGCTCGGAGAGCTCGGCCTGCTTGTTCTCAGGGGTGATGGCCTTCATGAGGGCGACCATGTCGTCGCTCTCGAGGTCCTTGGTCTTGAGGTTCTGCAGGTGCCCGTGCAGACGCACCGTTGGGGGGCGGCCGACGGTCAGGTGCAGGTCGCTTGCGCCGGTTTGGACGATGGTGTCGAGCAAACGGTCCATCTGCATGGGTCAACTCCGGTGTGTGCGGCCTGAGAAATCGAACTTACAACATAACATCTAATACCTAATACCTGAAACCTACCCCTTACTCGACCCCTTCGACCTGCGTCATCCGTGCGACCTCGTCGGGGGTGGTGATCCCTTTGAGGACCTTGATCTTCCCATCCTCCACGAGCGGACGCATGCCCGCGGCCAAAGCGGCGACGCGGATCTTGCTCACCGGCTCCATCGCAAAGGCCATCTCACGGATCTGCGAGTTCATGAGCATCATCTCAAAGAGCGCCTTGCGGCCTCGGTAGCCGGTCTTGTTGCAGTTGTCGCACCCGACAGGCTCGTGGACCTTGCCGACGGCCTCCTCGGGTGTGATGTTACAGAGCTTGAGGTACTTGTGGTCGGGGTTCTCGGCGATGCGCTTGCACTGCGGGCAGAGCACGCGGGCGAGGCGCTGGGCCATGACGGCCTGGATCGCGCTGGCGACCAGGAAGGGCTTGACGCCCATGTCGTTGAGGCGGGTGATCGCGCTGGGCGCGTCGTTGGTGTGCAGGGTGCTAAAGACAAGGTGGCCCGTGAGGGCGGCCTGGATGGCGATCTCGGCGACCTCGCGGTCGCGGATCTCACCGATGAGGATGATGTTGGGCGCTTGCCGGAGCATTGTTTTGAGGATCGTGGCAAACGAAAAGCCGATCTTGTCGCGGACCTGACACTGGTTGATGCCACGAAAGTTGTACTCGATGGGGTCCTCGGCGGTGATGATCTTTTTGTCGGGCCGGTTGAGAACTTCAAGTGCCGAGTAGAGGGTGGTCGTTTTGCCCGAGCCGGTGGGGCCGGTTACAAGGAAGATGCCGTTGGGCCGGCGGATGATCTTGTTGAAGATGATGAAGTTGTCTTCCTCGAAGCCCAGGTTCATGAGCCCGATCTTGACGGAGTCTGGGCGAAGGATGCGCAGGACGACGCTCTCGCCGTGGTAGCAGGGGCAGGCCGAGACGCGGAAGTCGACCGTCTTGTCGGGCATGTTGAGCTTGATGCGGCCGTCCTGCGGGATGCGTTTCTCGGCGATGTTCATCCCGCTCATGAGCTTGAGCCGGCTGAGGATGGCGTTCTGCATGCGCTTGGGCAGGTTGTCGCGCAGGGAGCAGACGCCGTCGATGCGGTAGCGGAGGCGGACGCGGTCGCCGAAGGGCTCCATGTGGATATCGCTGGCCCGCATGTTGACGGCCTCAGAGAGCATGCGGTGCACAAGGCGGACGATCGGGGCGTCCTCGCCGGTGATGTCGATGGACTTGTCAACCGAGCGGTCGACCGAGCGGTCGACGGACTTGTCGATCGAGGCGGTTACGAGGGTCGCGTTGGGGTTGGCTTCCTTAGGGGCGGCGAGCTTGCCCTCGATGAACTTTTTGATCTGCGCGCGGGGGGCGATGCGCGGGTCGATCTCTGCGTTGAGGCGGAAGCGGAGCAGGTCCTGCAGCTCCAGGTTCAGCGGGTCGTGGATGATCAGCGTCAGACGCCCGTTGGAGCGGGCCAGGGGCAGGACGAGGTGCTTTTTGATCAGCTCGTCGGGGATGAGCTTGGTATCGACCTGCGCGGCAATGCCGCTGGCCTCAAGGTCCACATACTCAATACTGAACTGGTTGGCCAGTGCCTTGGCAATCATCTCCTCGGTGGCGAAGCCAAGCTCGACGAGGGTGTCGCCGATGCGCTTGCCGGAGGTTTTCGCCTTGGCGACGGCGTTATCGACCTGCCCGGCGTTGATGGTCCCCCAGCCGATGAGGATCTCGCCGAGTTTCTTGCGTGAGCGTGCCATGCGTGGGAGAAGCGTAACCCCGCTTGCCGGTCGTGTCGATGGGGGAAAGCGTCGTGTTGCAAAGCTTCCGTGATCGGTCTGGGGGTGGGTCGTGGGGGTGGGTCGTCGGGGTCTGGTCTATCCGCAGGATTGTGTTTGGGTGTTCCTGCGCGGCGGTGTGCCAATCGTACAGAAGGGGGAGTTACTCAAAAGCTGCAGGGGCAAAGGTAGGATCGAGGTCTGTGTAGCTGGTCTGTTATGTACGTTAAAGGGGTGGTTTGGTGGGTGTTCCTTGGTGGGTGCTTCGTGGGCGAACCGCACCCGTGCCCCCCCGCCAGATTGTTCTGGGGGAGGGGGTAGAAGATGTCGCCGGGTCAGTGGGCGTCTGTAGTGATCAGCTGTTAACGGTGCCTTCACCCATCATCATGCCGGAGGTGTTGACCTGGGGGATGCCCAAGGGTTCGTTCGCCAGTGCGCCCAGACGCTCTGCGGCGACGGCCGCCTCTGCGAGCATCTCCTCATCGTCCTGCTCGACGACCACGGCCTGCCCATGGCTGGCGACCTTGAGGCCCTGGTAGGGGCGGAAGCCCGTACCCGCCGGGATCAGGTGCCCGAGCAGGACGTTCTCCTTCAGCCCGATGAGCGTGTCTGTCGCGCCGCGCATCGAGGCCTCGGTGAGGACCTTGGTCGTCTCCTGGAACGATGCGCCTGAGAGGAACGACTCGCTCTGGAGGCTCGCCTTGGTGATCCCCAGCAGCAGCGTGCGACCCTTGGCCGGGCGGGCGCGTTTGACCTTGCACCCTTCCTTACCCGCAGCCTCGGCTCGGGCATTGGCCTCGCGGACCTCGGCCTTGGAGACCAGCCCATCGACGGGCAGGTCGGTGCCCCCGGCGTCGACGATGCGGACCATCTCGGCGACCTGCGCGTTCTTGGTCTTGAACTCGTACTTATCGACCACGTCATAGGGCAGCAGGATCGTGTCGCCCGGGTCCTCAACGCGGATCTTGCGGAGCATCTGCGCCAGGATCACCTCGATGTGCTTGTCATTGATGACCACCCCCTGAGCGCGGTAGACGTTCTGCACCTCGTCGAGCATGTAGGTGTAGAGCGCCTCCTCACCCTTGATGCGCAGGATGTCGTGCGGCACCAGCGGACCCTCGATGAGCGGATCACCGGCAGAGACGTAATCACCGGCGTGCACGAGCAGGTGGCGGTCCTGCGGGACGTGGTGGTCCTTTTCGATGCCCGAGTCAGAGACGACGCGGATGGTCATCTTCCCCTTGCGTTTGTCGCTGTGCAGCTCGACCTTGCCGGAGATCTCGGCCATGATGGCCGGGTCGCGTGGCTTGCGGGCCTCAAAGATCTCTGTAACACGCGGCAGACCACCGACAATGTCCTGCGTGCCCGATGCGCCGCGCGGCAAACGCGCGAGCATTTGCCCGGCGTCGATCTTCTGACCGTCTTTCACCTCCACGCGTGCCTTAGCCGGGAGGAAGTGGAAGTCCAGGATGCTCCCGGCCTCGTCAACGATCTGAATCTGGGGGTGCTTCTCACCCTTGTGCTCAACGACGACAAGGTCCTTGCCCTTGCTCCCCTTGGCCTCTTCCTCGCGGACGGTCTCGCCGACTTCGATATCGACGAAGCGGACGATACCACCCTTCTCCGCTAGAACAGGCGTGCGGTGCGGGTCCCAGCGGAGCACTTTGTCCCCCTTCTTGACCTCGACGCCGCTCTTGATAAGCAGGAACGCGCCATAGGGCACCTTGTGCTTCTCCAGCTCGCGGCCCTTGGGGTCCATCACGGCGATCTCGCCGTTGCGCTTGAGGGCGATCATCACCTCGTTGCCGTCCTCGTCCTTGGTCGGCACCTCGCGCACGTCGCGCAGCAGGATGATCCCCGCGTTGCCGGCGCGGATCTCGCTATCAAGAATCGACAGCGAGCCGATGCCACCGGTGTGGAACGTGCGCATCGTCAACTGCGTGCCCGGCTCGCCGATGGACTGTGCCGCGATGATGCCCACGGCCATGCCCGGCTCAACCATCCGGCCCGTGCTCATGTCCATGCCATAGTCCAGCACCGAGCAGCCCGTGCGGCTCTCGCTGGTAAGGGCGGAACGAACGACGACCTCCTTGATCCCAAGGTCCTCGATCTTCTTAGCCGCCTCGGCGGAGATCATCTCGTTCTCACGAACGACGACCTCGCCGGTGCGTGGGTCGGCGATGTCTGTCCGGCAGACGCGCCCGAAGATCATCTCACGCAGGGGAACATCGACCTGTTCGCCCTTGTAGATCGCCCGCTTGACGACGCCACGCCTGCTGTGGCAGTCGTGCTCGGTAACGATGACCGACTGGGCCACGTCGCAGAGCTTGCGAGTGAGGTACCCGGCGTCGGCAGTCTTGAGTGCCGTGTCGGCCAGGCCCTTGCGTGCGCCGTGGGTGCTAGAGAAGTATTCCAGGATCGTCAGCCCCTCGCGGAAGTTGCTGCGGATGGGTGTCTCGATGATCTCGCCGCTCGGCTTGGCCATCAGGCCACGCATGCCCGCCAGCTGCATCAGCTGCGAGACGTTGCCGCGTGCGCCCGAGTCGCTCATCAGATAGACCGGGTTGAGGTAGAGGCTCCCCTGCTTGCTGTCGTTGGGCACCTCGTTGCCGTCGGCGTCGCGGCGGTCGACCTTAAGGGTCGCCTGGAGGGCCTTGGTGATCTGCTCGCGGCAGTGGGCCCAGATGTCCAGCAGCTGGTTGTAACGCTCGCGTGCGGTGATGACGCCACGCTGGTACATCTTCTCAACGCGATCGACCTTCTTCTGGCTGTCGTCGAGGATCTGCTGCTTCTCCTTGGGGATGCGCAGGTCGGTCACGCCGAAGCTCAGGCCCGCCAGCGTGCTCTGCTTGAAGCCGATCTCCTTGAGGCGATCGAGGAAGTCGATCGTTGCGCCGCGGCCGGCGAAGGCGTAGCAGTCGTCGATCACGCGTGCGCAACCCTTCTTGCCCAGACCGCAGTTGTAGAACGGCATGCCCGGGGCAACGATCTCGTTGAACATCACGCGCCCGGCGGTGGTAACGATCCGCTTATTGTCGGGCAGTTTCTTGACGGCCCCACCCTGCTCGTCAACGGACTGCTCAAAGCCGTCCAGTCGCACGACGATCCGCTCGTGGATGCCCACCTGCTTGTGCTCCAGGGCCAGCAGCGCGTCCTTGCGGTCCTTAAACACGTGCAGCTTGCTTGTCGGGCGGTCGTCGGCCACCATGACGGTGATGTAGTAGACGCCCATGACGATGTCCTGGCTCGGCGAGATGATCGGCTTGCCGCTCGCCGGCGAGAAGATGTTGTGCGTGCTCATCATCAGCACATGCGCCTCGGCCTGCGCCTCAACGCTCAGCGGCAGGTGCACGGCCATCTGGTCCCCGTCAAAGTCGGCGTTGAAACCGCCACAGACCAACGGGTGCAGGCGGATGGCGTTGCCCTCGACCAGCGTCGGCTCAAAGGCCTGGATGCCCATGCGGTGCAGCGTCGGCGCGCGGTTGAGTAGCACCGGGTGCTGGTAGATGACCTCTTCAAGAACGTCCCATACCTCCGGGTCGCGGCGTTCGAGCATGCGCTTGGCAGACTTGATGGTGTCGGCTAGGCCGTGCTCCTTGAGCTTGCGGATGATGAAGGGCTGGAAGAGTTCCAACGCGATCTTCTTGGGCAGCCCGCACTGATAGAGCTTCAGCTCAGGACCGACGACAATGACCGAGCGTGCGGAGTAATCAACACGCTTACCGAGCAGGTTCTCGCGGAAGCGACCCTGCTTGCCCTTGATCATGTCCGTGATGCTCTTGAGCGGGCGGTTGCTGCTGCCGAGCACAGGCCGCCGGCACCGGCCGTTGTCATACAGCGCATCGACGGCCTGCTGGAGCATCCGCTTCTCGTTGCGGATGATCACCTCCGGCGCATTGAGGTCCATGAGCTTCTTAAGCCGGTTGTTGCGGTTGATGATCCGCCGATACAGGTCGTTGAGGTCGCTGGTGGCAAAGTTGCCGCTCTCCAGCAGCACCAGCGGGCGCAGGTCCGGCGGGATCACGGGGATCACATCCTGGATCAGCCACGAGGCGTCGTTCTCGCTGCCACGGAGCTGCTCGACGATCTTCAGCCGCTTGGAAAGGTCCTTGATCTTCTGCTTGCTCTTGGTCTCGCGCAGCTCGGCGCGGATTTCCTCGGCCGTCTTGTTCAGGTCGGTCTTCTCGATGAGCTCGCGGATCGCCTCAGCGCCCATGAGCGCGCGGAAGGCCGAGCCGTGCTTCTCCATCGCGACGCGGAACTCGTCCTCGGTGAGGATCTGCTTGAACGTCAGCTCGGTGTCCCCCGGATCGACGACGACATAGTCCTGGTAATAGATGACCTTCTCAAGGTCGCTGGTCTTCATCGCCAGCAGGTTCCCCAGCCGGCTGGGCACGGCCTTGAAGAACCAGATGTGCACGCTTGGGGCCGCCAGGTTGATGTGCCCGAATCGCTTGCGGCGGACGCGGCTGTGCGTTACCTTGACGCCGCAACGCTCGCAGATGATCCCCTTGTACTTGGTCCCGCGATACTTCCCGCACGCGCACTCATAATCCCGCTCGGGCCCGAAAATACGCTCACAGAACAGACCGTCCTTCTCAGGGCGGTACGTCCGGTAGTTGATCGTCTCGGGCTTCTTCACCTCGCCGTAGCTCCACGAGCGGATGTCGTTGGGAGATGCGAGTGTGATCTTGACTGCGGCAAAGTCGTTCACGCGGTCGTAGACGGCATCAGCGGCCATGGTAATCTCCGGGAGCGGTGGGTGGTCAAACCGGTGCTCAGTGGGCTGCTCGCGGGTGCGGGCAGGGTTGTTTCGAGTCAATCAGGGAAAAGGACGGGTCCAACAAAGACGGGGCAAACAAAGTGGCATCAGCGGCGACACGTGCGGGTTTAGAGCAGGCTCCCCGCGGCCGTCGCCTTCTTCTCAAGGCTTACGTTCATGCCCAGGCCCTTCAGCTCAGAGCAGAGAACATCGAACGCGACGGGCATGCCCGCCTCGAGGGTGTTGGTCCCCTTGACCATGCTCTCGTAAATCTTGGTTCGCCCCTCGACGTCGTCGCTCTTGACGGTCAGGAGTTCCTGCAGGATGTACGCCGCGCCATAGGCCTCAAGCGCCCAGACCTCCATCTCGCCGAACCGCTGGCCGCCGGTGCGGGCCTTGCCGCCCAGTGGCTGCTGCGTGATGAGGCTGTAGGGGCCTGTCGCGCGTGCGTGGATCTTGTCATCGACAAGGTGGTGCAGCTTGAGCAGGTACATGACCCCGACGGTGGTCTTCTGCCCGAACGGTTCGCCCGTGCGGCCGTCGTGGAGCTGTATCTTGCCACCCCGTGGCATCTTGACGAGCACCTCTTTCCAGTGCGGCGCGATGCCGCTCTTTTCGATCTCGTCGCTGCGCTTGGTTACGTGGGTGTTGGCCTCCTCGATCGCGCGGTGGATCTCATCCTCCGTCGCGCCATCGAAGACCGGCGTCACGGCCTGGAAGCCCAGCACCCGTGCAGCCCACCCAAGGTGCGTCTCAAGAATCTGCCCCACGTTCATCCGCGAGGGCACCCCCAGCGGGTTGAGCAGGATGTCCACCGTGCTCCCGTCGGACATGAACGGCATGTCCTGCTCGGGGACAATCCGGGCGATCACACCCTTGTTGCCGTGGCGGCCGGCCATCTTGTCGCCGACGCTCAGCGTCCGCTTGGTGGCGATGTAGACCTTCACCATCTCCAGCACACCCGTCGGCAACTCATCCCCACGCTTCATGTGCCCGACCTTGCGCTCCTTCTCCTTCTGCACTCCCTGCACACGCGGCCAGAACTGCCGATACACAACCTCGGCCTTGTCCTTGGCCTCCTTGCTCCCCTTCATCCACTTGTCGCTAAAACCCGCGATCTGCTCGATGAGCACCTCGGTGATGTCCGACGCGCCCACCTTCTGACGCGTCGTCGGGTCAACCATCGGCGTGCCGAGGATTTCGTTGATCTGCGAGACCATCTGCTTGAAGATTCCGATAGCCTCGGCGTCCATCCGCGCGGAATATTCATCCAGCTGCTGCTTGAGCTGACGCTTCTGCTCCTCGCTCATGTGCAGACGTCGGCTGAACCGCTTGGCACCAATGACGATCCCCTCGACCCCGGCCGGCACCTCCAATGAATCATTCTTGACGTCCTCGCCCGCACGACCGAAGATCGCGTGCAGCAGTTTTTCCTCGGGTGTCAGCTCCGTCTTGCTCTTAGGGCTCACCTTGCCGACGAGAATATCGCCCGGCCCAACGCGTGCGCCCAGGCGGATGACGCCGTTGTCGTCCAGGTTCCGCAGCATCTTCTCGCTGACGTTGGGGATGTCGCGTGTGAACTCCTCACGCCCAAGCTTGGTCTCACGCACCTCGACCTCATAGGCGTCGATGTGAATGGACGTAAAAACGTCCTCCTTGACGATCCGCTCGTTGATGACGATGGCGTCCTCGAAGTTGTACCCGTCGAAGGTGTTGAACGCGACGAGCACGTTCTTGCCGATGGCCAGCTCACCATTGCGCGTGCTGGCACCGTCGGCCAAAACGTCCCCCTTCTTGATCTTCTGCCCGAGCTTGACGATCGGGCGCTGGTTCTGGCACGTCCGCTCGTTGAGGCCGACGAACTTACGCAGGGCATACTCATCGCTGTTGTCGATGATGATCTTGCTGGCGTCGACCGCTGTTACCGTGCCGCTGTTCTTGGCACGGACGATCATCCCCGAGTTGCGCCCGCAATCCTTCTCAAGCCCCGTGGCGATGATCGGCGGATCAACCTTCACCAGCGGCACCGCCTGACGCTGCATGTTGCTGCCCATCAACGCGCGGTTGGCGTCGTCGTGCTCCAGGAACGGGATCAACGCCGCCGAGATGCCCACCACCTGCTTGGGGGCAATATCCAGGAAGTTCACCAGGTCGCTAGAAACCTCCGCCAGCTCACCGTTCACCCGCGCCAAGATCGCACCCTCTTTGAGCTTGCCGCCCAGGTCCATCGCGTCCGTCGGCGCGAGCACGGCCTTCATCTCCTCATCGGCACGCAGGTGGATGATCTTGTCGGTAACCCTGCCGTCCTTGACCACGCGGTAGGGCGTCCGGATGAACCCGTAGTCGTCGATGGTGCTGTAAATCCCCATCGAGGCGATCAGGCCGATGTTGGTACCCTCGGGCGTCTCGATCGGGCAGATACGCCCGTAGTGGCTGATGTGCACGTCGCGCACCTCAAAGCCTGCACGCTTGCGGTTGAGACCACCGGGCCCGAGCGCCGATAGACGCCGCTCGTGCACCTGGCTGCTCAAAGGGTTCGTCTGGTCGACAACCTGGCTCAGCTCGCTACGGCCAAAGAAAAAGTCGATCGCACTGCTGATGCTCTTGCTATTGACCAGGTCGGCGATCTTGAGCGTCTCGGTCGGGTCCTTGACGCTCATCCGCTCCTGAACCGTCCGACGCAACTTCAAAAACCCCTTCCGCAACTCCTCGACCGCCAACTCATCTAGCGTCCGCAGCCGGCGGTTGCCCAGGTGGTCGATGTCGTCAACGTGCGCCGCCGGGGCGCCCGTGTCGGCGTCGATCCGCTTGCTCCGCAGGTCCAGCAGGTAGCTAACCACCTTCAGAAAATCCTCGGCACGGATGAACATCTGGTCCTCGGGCACCTTCAGGTCAAACTTGCGGTTGATCCGGAAGCGACCAACACGCCCCAGGCGGTAGCGGTTGTCGTCAAAGAACTTCTCGACGAACAACGCCTTGGCCTTCTCGATCTGCGGCGGGTTGCCCGGGCGCAACTTGCTATACACCTTCAGCAGCGCACGCTCGTACTCGGTGCCCGCAAACTCCGCAAACTGGTCGAGCTTCTCCTCGGCCACCGTGTTGAGGATCAGTGTGTCGCTCGGGTTGATGATCACGCGCACGCTCTTGAGCTTGCTGGCGACGATCGCAGCCGCGGCCTCCTCGCCGATGATCCGCCCGACGCCCACAAGCTCCTCGCCGCTCTCGGTGTCCACGATCGCCGCCGCGGCGTACATGTCCGCACGCACGGCCTCACCCTTGACCTCGCTGATCTCGTAGAAGAGGCCCAGCAGCCGCTCGGTGGTGCTGATGCTCTCGTCAAGACACCGCAGGAACGTTGTCGCCGCGAGTTTGGTGCTCTGGTCAATCCGCATCGCCAGCACGTCCTTCTTGGTCACCTCCAGCTCGATCCACGAGCCACGCTCGGGGATGATCCGTGCCGAGTGCAGCGGGCGGTCGGCCTCGCTGCTGGTGATCGAAAAGTCCACCCCCGGCGAGCGGTGCAGCTGGCTGACGATCACACGCTCGGCACCGTTGACGATGAACTCACCGCCGCCGATCATCTTCGGGAACTCGCCAAGATAAATCTCCTCCTCGGCAACCTCCGTCTGCCCCTCACGCCGAAGACGCACGCCCACCTTGAAAGGCATCCCGAACGTCAAACGCAACTCCCGGCACTCGTCGCTGGTGTACCGCGGTTCCTCAAGCTGATAGTGCAGATATTCCAGAGCCATCGTCCCGTCGTAACTCTCGATCGGGAAGACCTCACGCATCAACGCCTCAAGGCCGAGCATCTTGTCGCGCTCCTGAGGCCCTTTGGTCAACTGCAAAAACCGCTCATACGAGTCGGACTGAATCTTCGTCAGGTCCGGCACGCTCATCCCGTCGCCACGCTTGGCATAGTCGCGGACGGGGCGGTTCTCAGCAGAGCCGTGGGCGGCAAATGCCCCGTGCGGTGCGGCCTTGTTCTCGATGGTCGTCTTGGTGTCTGCCATGGGTATTGACCTCTATTTTTCACTCTTCGTGAACCAGGCGGGCGGAATATCTACTGGGCCAGAACGCAAATCAGTTGCAAAAGCAAAGAAGGACCGCGCAAGGGCGGTCTGGGCATCGCTCAGGGCGTCTTTACGCTTGGGTGTTCATGTACGCGGGGACGACGATACGAACATCATAGGCAACCCGGACCAAAGGCGTACAGCCCTTTCGCCACGCGACCGGTCCGGTCAGCCGCGGGCATGCAGGGCGTCAATAAGGCCGGGCGCGGGCCGCTGGGCCAGCACTCGGCAAATCTCTTGACGGACGTGCCCGCAGGAACACCTGCCCGCACGCCCGGTCTGGCTTAGTCCAAAGCAACCTGCGCCCCAACGGCCTCGAGCTTCTTCTTAAGAGCCTCGGCGTCGGCCTTGGGCAGGCCCTCCTTGACCTTCTTCGGCGCGCCGTCGACAAGGTCCTTGGCTTCCTTCAGCCCCAGGCCCGTAACCTCGCGCACCACCTTGATGACGTCGATCTTCTTCTCGCCCGCCGCCTTGAGCGTAACGTCGAAGCTCGTCTTCTCCTCCGCCGGGGCCGCGGCCGCTGCCGGGGCAGCCGCCACCGCCACACCACCGCCCGCAGCGGCCTCGATGCCGTAGGTTTCTTTCATGTACTTGCCAAGCTCAACAGCATCCTTCAGGGTCAACGCTGCCAACTTGTCGCCGAGTTCTGCAATGTTCGACATAAATACTTCCATTCTCAAACCGGTACCCGCACACGCGGGTCCCTAAACTTCCGGCCAGAGGGGCAGGACATCCTGCTCTTTAACCCGGGCTTACGCCCAAGGGCCAGTGGCCGGCCAAGTATCCCTTTGCTTACGCAGCACACACACCCATCACGGCCGGTGAACTACGCCGGGTGGCCCTCGCCACCCCGATCCAAACTTACCCCTTCGCGATCGCCTCCCCCTTCTCCAGTTTCGCCTCAATCGCCTTGATGATCCCCGCCACGTTCGACCCAGGACCCTTGACCTGCGCCAGCAACTTCTTGCCAGGCGACACGATCAGCGTAACAGCCTGGCCGATCGCCTCCTCGCGCGTCGGGTATTTGCTCAGTTCCTCAACACCCTTCTTGCCCTCAAAGAGCGTCCCGTCCAGGATCGCGCCCTTGAGTTCGAGCGTCGGGAAGTCCTTGAGCAGCCCGACGATGCTCCGCGCCGCCTCGACCACGCTCGTCTGGCTCAGCACCAGTGCCGAGGGACCCGTCAGGAGGGTTTCAAGCTTCTCGAAACTTGTCCCCTTGAACTGCTTCTTGGCCAGACTGTTGCGGATGACGGTTACCTTGACCTTGTGCTTGGCCAGGTTGTTACGCAGCTTGGTCGTGTCGATCGCCTTGAGGCCGCGGATGCTGATGAGCATCCCGTCCTTGATGTCCCCGACGCGGGTGGTGTAGTCCCGCATGATCATTGATTTGACTGTCTTTGACATGGCTGTCCTCTCAACACGCCTCTCGCCCCTGCAGGGCCGGCGCGTTCATGCTTTCACTGCGGGCTTACTTCGCCTCGGGCAACTCTGACGTGTACTTCACAATAACCCCCGGCGTCATGCAACCACTGATGACGACCTTCTTGATAAACCCACCCTTGGTCGTGCTCGGACGCAACTTCTCAATCGCATCAATGAACGCGCTCAGGTTCGCCGCCAGGTCCCCCTCGGCAAAGCTCATCTTCCCCAAGATCGCGTGCACGTTCCCGGCCTTGTCGTTGCGGAACTCAACCTTACCAGCCGAAAACTCACGCACCGCGTCGATCACCTTCGGCGTAACCGCACCGGTCTTGGGCGAGGGCATCAAACCCTTGGGCCCGAGCACCTTGCCCAGCTTGGCGATGATCCGCATCATGTCCGGCGTTGCCACCGCCACATCAAACTCCATCCACCCACCCTCGATCTTGGCCACCAGGTCATCCCCGCCGGCCTCGATCGCCCCTGCCGCCTTTGCCTCGGCCACCTTGTCAGCCGAGCAGAACGCCACCACCTTCTTGCTCTTGCCGATCCCCTTGGGCAGCGAGACCGACCCGCGGATCCCCTGCTCGGTCTGTGCCGGGTCCATGTTCAGCAGCAACGCGATGTTGACCGTCTGGTCAAACTTGGGGCCCTTGAACTTCTTGATCGCCGAGATCGCCGCCGCGGGCTCCAACGCCTCAACCGGCTGCGCCTCAACGTTCGCCTTCATGCGCTTTGAGAGTTTGCTTGCCATTGCTTTAGCCCTCCACCACGACGCCCATCGAGCGCGCCTGACCTTCGATGATCCGGATTGCCGCTTCCATAGACCCGGCGTTCAGGTCAGCCATCTTTTCCTTGGCGATAGCTTCCAAATCAGCCTTCTTGATCTTGCCAACCTTCTTCTTGTTCGGCTCACCCGAACCCTTCTCTACCTTCGCCTTCTCCTTGATTAGCACGCTCGCGGGCGAGGCCTTGATCTCAAAGGTAAAGCTCTTGTCGGTAAAGACCGTAACTACAACACCCACCACCTTGCCCTTCAGAGCCGCGGTCTTGGCGTTGAACTGCTGGATGAACTGCCCGGGGTTGACACCCTTTGCACCCAGCACCGGGCCCAACGGCGGCGCAGGCGTGGCCGTGCCACCGGGCGCCATCATCTTGAAGATCTCTTTGACTTCCTTCTTTGCCATGTGGGCTCCACCTCCCACGACCCCGACGGCGTCAGCCGCGATCCGGGGCCTTGGAAGGGTGCCCCAGACAGGGAAGTGGTAAACTCGGTGCCGGGGTTACGCCCCCCGACGGCTTGGGTTAGGTCAAGATGCTAGGCACGCCCCGCGGGTTAGGCAAGGGCTGCGTGGACAAATTTGATCCGTTCGCATCGTGATCGGGTAGCCTTGAACAGACCTCACCCCACCAACCTCTCCAAAATCTCCACCACCCCCACCGCCTCCGCCCCCTTCGCAACATAGTGCGCATGCTCCTTGATTGCTGCCGCCGCGTTGCTCGGGCACGCGAAGAACCCCACACGCTCGGCGATGCACTTGTCGCTGGCCGTGTCCCCGATCCCCGCCAATCGCTCCCTCGGTATCCGCAGCCTCGCGCTCAGGCGGTCCAGCCCCGTCCCCTTGCTCACATGCCTCAAATCACAGTTGATATAGAACCACGTCATGCTCACCCGGAACGGCCAGCCCATCGCCTTGCACTTCGCCTCGATGCTCGGCACCAGCGTCCGCAAATACGCCGTGTCCCGGTGCCACAGCGTTACGCTCGCGTTCTTCCCCGGCTGCTGGCTCACTCCACCACCCACCCCACGCCCCCACTCCTGTTCGCACCACGCGCTCAACGCACGCACCGCCGACAAGTCCCCACCCGTGATCCCAGGGTCCATCTCATACACGTTCGCACCCGGGTCATACAACCACACCCCCATCTCACACACACACGGCACGTGCACATTCCCAATCAACCGACACACAGCCTCAGCAAACGGCTGCGGCCTCCCCGTGCACAGCGTTATCAAAGGCCTATCCCCACGCTCTACAGCAAAGCGGTTGTATGCCGCGACCTTCGACAATGCCTCTATGTCAAAGGACTCCTGCCCCTCGCTGACCAAGCACCCATCAATGTCGCAGATCACAAGGTCATACTGACGCAGCGGGAGCGTGCCGGGCATAGGCCCAGCGTAGCTCACTTGCCCTCAACCTCCCCACCGGGCCTTCCCCACTCCACCACACACTCCGCACGCGCACGCCCACCCTCTCGCCACACATCCAGCACCACATCGTGCACCACCCCAACATCCGCAAACGGCAGCGCAATCGCCGCCGGCAACCCACCCATCCCCTCACTCGGCCTCGCACGCAGCCGAAGCAGATACAACCGCCCATCACCACCACCAACACCAGCCAGCGCCTTGCCCACATCCTCCCCAGGCCTTCCCTCCGCACCCGGCGACCACGCCCACAACGACCAAACCTCTCCCCTTGCCCCCACCACCCCGCGCCAGGCCATCTGCGGGCGCGGGCCCACGAGCGGCATCAACCCCATCCCAGGCACCAGCCGCAACGGCACCTGCCGCCACGTCGAAAAATCCAGCACCTTCAGCACCCCCCCATCCGGCCCCCCCGGCTGCCCTTCCCCCTCGCGCACCCGCGCAAGTATCCCCATCGCCACCGTGTCCAGACGCGCCGCACCCTCCTCCAGCCCCCCCGACCGCTCGGCTACAGCCACATCCAGGTGCGCCACCGCTCCCCGCCGAACCACCAACAACATCTCCCTCGCTTGCCCCCCCGTCCCACCCCCAACTCCATACTTGACCCCCTCCTTCGCATCCATCTGCACCACCCCCGTGCAGTCGTGCAGCACCAGCACCGACCCGCCCGGCAAACGCTCGATCAGACCACCATCCATCCCCCCCATCACGCCACGCTCACCAGCCAACTCCCCAAAACGCCCAAACAACGCCCCATCCGTCGAAAACGCTGAGCACGCCCAACGCGCACCCTCCACCTGCACGCGCGCAACAGACCACCCCGATCTCTCCACCCCCGCGCGCCAAAAAACCACCACATCCCCACGCGCAGGCCTCCCCTGCCCCCACACCCCGGGCACATCGCTAAACGCACCCTCCCACGCCGCCGTCCCCACCAGACGGCCCGCACCACCGGCCTGCTCACCGGGCACCCGCCCGAGCATCTCCGCCAGCGGCCCAAGCCCCTTCGCATCGGCGCTGCTAGCCGTTACTACCACCGCGTGCGTCCTGACCCCAACCAACCCCGGCATCGGACGCAGCAGCATCCACAGCGACCCGTTCTCGATTGCATACACAGGTTGCCCACCCACCACCATCGCCGGGATCGCCCGCAGTTTCTCCCGCACCCGATCGGCCGTCGCCTCGGAAACCAGGCCCACGATCGCATACTGCACCTGCGGCTGCCCCTGCTGCACAACCACATCCGTCGCGATGACCGCAACCCCACCACCCAATAAATCATCCATCGCCTGCTGGCTTGGCAGTTCAAGCGCCCGGGCCAGAGCCTGCCACGGGCGGTCGATCCCGGGGAGCATCCCAAGCCGTGTAAACACGGCCTCCGGCTCGCTGGGCACCAATCGCGCCCGCAAACCCATCGGGTCCCGGATCACCACAACGCCACGAACCTCATCGGGCAACCGGCTCACCACGCCAGCGATACCCGCCTCATCGGCCAACGCAACACGCACGCCCAAGAGCAAGATCAATCCACCCAACCAGCGCGCCACCGGCATCCTCACTGCGGCCCGTTCATCGGTTGCCCAAACGCCGGCCCCGACCACGCGCCCCCATCACCCCCAAACAGCAAATGGTTCTCCCCACTACCACCCCCACCAACACCACGCCCCACGCTCTGCTCTGCACGCCGCAGCATCCCCGCAACCTGCGCCAACGCCCCCTCACCAGCAACAGACCCCTTGGCCACCCCAGGCCTCGTCCAATCAATCGACGCCGCCAGCCTGATCGACGGCGAATCACTCAACGCGGAAAACACCGGCACCGTCTTGTCCATCATCGCCGCCGCAACGCTCGGCTCGGCACCCTCAGCCACCTGCACCGGCTGGGCCATAGGCACACCAACAGCCAGCCGCTCAATCCGCCCCGGCACCTCTCGGATCGCCCGCATCGACGCCCGCGCCGATGCGCCCGCGTCGCTCATCAACCTCGTAACAGGCCGCTGCACATCCCGCGACCACGGCATGATCTCGGGCATCCAGATCGCCGCGATCGACAGCACGCATGCGCCGCCAATCCCCGCAGCCCCAACCCCCACACGCACCCACCGTCGAACCCTCTGCACACGACCACAGGCAAACGGCCGCTCCTGCCCAACCCGGCACAATATCGCCGACGAAAAATCAGGCGACGATCCCGTTGCCGACAACCGCTCAGCCAAGTCCTCACCACTCGGGCCAGGCAGCCGGAATGAATCATCACGCCACCCGCTCATGCGGGCACCTCCGCCAGCCAGGCCTGCACCGCACGGTCCTCGGCCAGCGCACTGCGCAGCCGGGCCCGGGCTCGGAAGAGATGACTCTTCACTGTCCCCACAGGCAGATCAAGATACTCCCCGATCTGCTCGACTGGCCACTGCAACTGGTAATACAGCAGCACCACCTCGCGCTGATCCGCCGACAACGCCCCAAGCGCCTCATGCAGCGACGCGCCGGCCATGTCGCTCGACTCGCTCCCCCCACCCACGCCCGGCCTGGCGCGCTCAGCACGATCATCGGCCGCGATCGCCGCCGACTCACTGTCAAAGACTGGTGCCAACTTCGTCCGCGCGTTGACGTGCAACCTCTTGGCAATCGTAAACAACCACGTGCTAAACCGGAAACGCTCGTCATACCGGTGCAGGTGCGTGAGCGCCCGCACAAACGCCTCCTGCACAACATCCTCGGCCACCTCAGGCCGGCCCGTCAGCCGCAGCATGTACCCGTACAACGGCCCCTGGTGCGCCTTGACCAACGCCTCCGCAGACGACCTATCCCCCTCAAGGGCACGCCGGATCAACCCACGCTCTTGCACGGCTGTGAGCACGATAGAGTGTACCTCACAATCCCACCCAAGGTTGCAAACTCCCCAAATCTTGCCCATGTCTAACTCAGAACCCCTCCCCCGAGGGGAGCGGCAGCGGTGGGGTCCAGCCCTGCTATTGCCCACCCTACACCAATACGCTCGGCCCGGAGAGCCGACCTGCCCACCCAAACCCAAAAACAACGCCGGGCAATCCGATTATCGGACTGCCCGGCATCAAATCGTTCTGTTCGTATTTTATCCGGCAGCAGGCCTCAAGCCGCTTCAGCCCGGACCTCCTGCCGAACCTCACCCTGCTTCCCTTGCGCAGGCTTGCGGGCACGCTTACCGACTGTCCGCTGCTCGCTCCCGGCCCGGCGGGCCGGCTGTGTGATCAGCACGTCGACCATCTCCAGCGGCGAACTCGCCCACAGGTCCGCCCCGATCTCCTCGGCCAGGCCCTCGGCACGGTTAAATACCCCCGCACCGACCGCAAACTGCATGTTCGGGCAGGCGTCGATCTCACGGACATTGTCGATCAGCGAACGGATATTGGGCAGGTCCCCCGGTGCGCTCGCAAACATCAACAGCACGTCGGGCTTGAGCTCGTTGACCTGCGCCATGATCTCGTCGTTGGCAATCCCACCGCCCGAGAACGTCACGGCAAACCCCGAGGCCTCCAGCAGATCGACGGCCATTTGCGCGCCCATCTCATCACCCTCGGCCGGGCCGCAGAAGGCCATCACCGTCCGGCTGTTGCTCGGGGCCTTGGGCAGGTCGATCGAGTTCTGGTCCACCAGCACCCGCAACAGGCGTGTAGCCGTGTGGTGCGCAAGCTTGCCCAGCTGATCGGCGCGGTAGAGGCGATCCAGAAGCTCATACGTCGGCCAGAAAAGGTCGGTGATGAGCCTGGTGCTCGTCCAGCCGCAGTTGGCGTGCAGCCCGTTGGCCAGTTGCCTGGCCTGGGGCCGGTTGCCGGTGATGAGGGTCTCGAAAAACTTTTCAACGATCTGATCGTTCTGCATGGGAGGCTCCTGACAAAGGTGTAAAGGGCGTTCTTGGTTTGCCGGTGGTGCGGTCCCCGCAGTCGGCGTTGAACAAACTGAAGCAGGCCTCCGCCGGCTCTTGGCGAGGTGCTGTCATCGCAATTCCGGCCCCGGGCCAGCCAGGTTGAGGGTCCTGGGAGTGCAAAGCGCAAGATCGACGCGCAAGAGCGGGGGTAAACGACGCGCTCTTTGCGCGTCGCCGGGTGGGCAACAGTGGTTATCGGCGGGGGTGGACGGGGTGGGGGTGTAGGTGTGGGTGGGGGTAGTCCTTGGCTAAGGTTTGCCGTGGAACCACCTCCGACGGCTATCGACCTCAAAAAAGACAAGGGCCTGACAGTGCAGTGGGCCGACGGGGGTACGTCGTACTACTCCATCGCCTACCTGCGGAAGATGTCCCCTAGCGCGGAGATGAAGGAGTTACGCCAGGAGCAGGCAAAGAACCCGCTGGCGATCCTGCCGGCCTCTGCGGTGCGGGCACTGGGCAGCGGGGTGCTGGTGGCCGAGTCTGCAGAGCTGGTCGGCAACTATGCCATCCGCATCCGCTTTAGCGACGGGCACGACACGGGGATTTACTCCTGGCCGTATTTGCGGGAGATTGATCCGGGGGCGAAGTAAGGGGCGTGCTTTGCTGGCGGCTGTTGATCCAATTTAACGGCACCTGGCTGCGTGGGATGTTCAAGGCCAAGAAGTGAGCGGGCCAGTCTGCGTGTCTTACAAGGTCCGCCGACGGGGGGCTCATTTTCATTGCGGGCATCTCCGACGTGCAGCGGCCTGTGGGCACCTACCTTTGGCCCCGTGCTTGTCGCGCGTGCTTGTGTCGTGTGTGTGGATGGACTTCTGAGCGTTGACCTATGGCCGCGATCTTGACAGCACGGGCGATTGCCAAGCACTTTGCCGACCGGACGCTCTTTTCCGCCGTGTCGCTGAGCATCCAGGAGCGCGAGCGTGTGGGGCTGATCGGGCCCAACGGCGCGGGCAAGAGCACGCTGCTGAAGATCCTCGCCGGCCTTGAGGACGCCGACGGCGGGACGATCTCGCTGCGGCGCGGCCTGCGCTCGGCGTACGTCGCCCAGGCCGACGCCTTCGCACCCGGCGCGACGATCAAATCAGCGGTCGTCGGCGCACTGGAAGAGCTGGCCAAGGCCGGCAAACTCCCCCACCTGCACGACCACCACGAGCTGGAACTGGCCGCGGAGATGACACTCGCCCGCGTCGGCATCGAGGACATGGACGCGCTGTGCGAGGGCCTCTCCGGCGGGCAGCGCAAGCGCGTCTCCATCGCCCGCGCACTGGCCCAGGAGCCCGACCTGCTCCTGCTCGACGAGCCGACAAACCACCTGGATGTTGAAGGAATCGACTGGCTGGAAGAAACCCTCTCGGGCAACCAGTTCGCCTCGATCGTCGTTACACACGACCGGGCATTCTTAGAGCAGACGGCCACACGCATCGTCGAACTCAGCGGGGCGTACCCCGATGGCACATTCTCCGTTGCGGGCGGCTACGGCGAGTTCCTGCGCCGCAAAAGCGAGTTCCTCGAAGGGCAGGCCAAGCAGCAACAGGCTCTCTCGGCACAGGTCAAAGAAGACCTGCGGTGGCTCTCCCGCGGGGCCAAGGCCAGGCGGACCAAGAGCAAGAGCCGTATCGACGCGTCGTACGAACGGATGGACGAACTGGAAGTGCTCAAGGCCCGCAACGCCCCGGCACGTGCTGCACAGATCGACTTCTCAGCCACTGAACGCCAGACGCAAAAACTCCTCGTCGGGCGCGGCCTCAGCAAGACCCTCGGCGGGCGGAAACTCTTTGAGAACCTCGACATCGCCCTCACCCCCGGCAGCAAGCTCGGCCTGATGGGCCCCAACGGCGCGGGCAAGACCACGCTCATCAAACTCCTCACGGGCGAACTGCTCAGCGACCCGCCGACGCCGGCGATGCTGGCAGAGGAGAAAACCATCGCCGATCAACTCCCCCACGGCACGCCCGCGCTGGGGACGATCAAGCGTGCCGACAAACTCCGCGTGGTCCTCTTTAGCCAGCACCGCACCGAGCTTGACCCCGACGCAACTCTCGGCGAGGCGCTCAGCCCCGCTGATGCGGTCGTCTACCGCGGGCAGACGATCCACATCGCCACCTGGGCCGGGATGTTCCTCTTTGGCAAGGACCAGTTGCGGGGGCGGGTGCGCTCGCTCTCGGGCGGTGAGCAGGCACGCGTGCACATTGCACGCCTGATGCTCGAACCGGCCGATGTGCTGATCCTCGACGAGCCGACCAACGACCTGGACCTTGCAAGCCTGGATGTGCTCGAAGAGAGCCTCGAAGAGTTTCCCGGCGCGGTGGTGCTCGTTACGCACGACCGGGCGATGCTCGACCGCCTGGCCACGCGCGTGCTGGCCCTGGACGGCAAGGGGGGCGCGCGGTACTTTGCCGATTACCCGCAGTGGCAACGCCTGCACAAGGTGCTCGAAGGTGAGGGGACGCAAGGGGCAAAGGCCAAGGCCCCGGCCGCCGTTACGCCGGTGAAGAAAAAACTGACGTACAAAGAGCAGCAGGAACTGGCGGGCATCGAGCGGGCGATAGAGGTAGCCGAGGGTGAACTCGGCCTAGCAACCGAGAGGCTCTCGGCACCGGACGTGCTCAGCGACCACCGGAAGATGGCCGAGCTTGGACAGGCAATGGCCGACGCACAGGGCCGCGTGGCAACGCTCTACGAGCGCTGGCAGGAATTAGAAGCACGCAAGTAGGACTTTAACGCCCCCGGTGGCGCAAGCTATCGGTGGCGCGGGCGTCCCCGGGTGGCGCGGGCGTCCCGCCCGCGATGCAGAGGCCTTGACCACACAGCCTCCAAGTCGCAGAGCAAACAGGGATCAGTCTGCAAGCGGAAAATCCAGCCCTCTCTCTTCTCAGTGCCTCTGTGCCTCGGTGGTGAAATGAACTTTGCTGTGCAGGCTGGAAGCCTGCACCACCGAGAGCCAACCCCACCCATGGCCCCACCTGGCGGGAGGGGTTCTGATGCTGAGCATCCCAGCCAGTGCGATCACTTCGGCACGATCATGATCGGCGCAACACCCTCGGTGTTGATCCGTTTCTGGCGCAGGTTCCACTCGATGAACCTTGCCCGCACCGGCGCGGGTTGGGCCGGGTCGACAAAGGTTACCAGCTGCTCATCTGTCCCCACCGCCTGCATCAACTCCGCCTCCGCGTCGAACATCAAACGCTCGGCCAGGAGCTCGCGCCCCTCGCTGGCCGCACGCACGCTGCCGAGCGCCTCGACACGCGAGAGGTCGGCCTTGAGTGCGCCCCCCACCGCGGCATCAACGCCACGCAGCGTTGCCTGCAGCTCATTGCAGTCCAGCAGCACCTGCCCGACGCTTGGATCAGTTGCAGGCGAGCTCCCGGCGACCCCGGCCGGTCGGTGCGTCAACTGCACCTGCCCTTGCATCTTCATCTGCCCCGTCGCCCGGTTCATCTGCATCGAGCCGCCCCAGGCAAACAGGCTCCGCCCCTTGCCACCTGCAAGGTTTGCGAGCGGGCCAGCGCCCGGCGCGGGCGCTTGTGCCGGAGTGCTGCTGCGGTCATCAACGAGCAGTTTACCCGGGCCATCGACGGTGAGCGTGCCATTCTGGACAGACGCCGCGATGGTCGCGCCTTGCAGATAGACCATCCGTGCGGGCGTGCCTTGGTTGCCCGATGCCGCGAAGGTGCGGTGCTGGAACTGCGCCGGCGGCGCACCGGCCGCGCTGCCTGCGCTGATCTCAACGCTCTTGATCTGGGTGTTGGCCCCCCCACCGGGAACGCTCGATGCCGGCACGGGTGCCTTGGCCTGCTCGGTCATGTCCAGCAGCAGCACCAGCCTCTGGCCGCGCGCGGTGTTGACCTCGTCGGCCCCGACGCGGATTTCTGCCTCGATCTGCCCCTCGGCCTCGATGCGGCCGGCCTTGCCGTCAAAGCGTGCGCCCGTCTGCCAGCTCGCCTGCAGTTTGCTCGGGCGTGCGTTGTCGGCACTCTCGGCCGTGATGCGCCCCGGGCCTTGGACCAAGGCGGTCTGCTCGCGCTGCACCAGCCGAACTGTTGTGCCCGTCATCGTTGCCCCGTCGCGCCGGATCACCACGGGCTGGCCCGTCAGCTCGGCCGTGCCCGTCGTCGGGTCCGCCTCGATGCGGTCGGCGCTCGCGTCCAGACCGCTGGCATCGCTCACCGTCGGCTTGCCGGTGGCGACCATCTTGCCCGCGGTCGTTCGGCCGTTGGCGTCTGTACCCAGATCAGCGGCAAACTCCTCGGCCTTGATGAGCAGCGTGCGCACCGCCGCGCGTGCGCCGCCACGCACGACAACACGCTCGGCCACCTCACTGCCGAGAGGGCCGGGCTTCATCGAGAGCGTCAGCACGTTCCCCGAAACCTCGTCGCTGCCGGGCTGCCCGTCTGTGCGTGGCGTAACGACCTTTGCCGCGCCTGTCAGGACCAACTGCCGAAGTGCCGAACGGGTTTGCCCCTGCGCCGGCGGTGCAAACTCAAGCTCGGCCATCTGCCCGGTGGCAACAGCATCCCCGCTGCGCGCCTGGACGTTCCCGCGTGCCATCGCCGACAGTGGCCAAGGCTCGATAGAACCGTTCTCCTGCTTGAGCCTGAGTCTGAAGGCCTCGCTCCATGTTGCCGAGAACGCGGGCCCGCCGTCGGCCTTGGCGCTGTCAATCTCCCCGCTGCCGTCGATCTGGACGATGCCCGTTGTCAAGTCGGCCTTGACGCTGCCACAGACGAGCGTGCCCGTACCCCCGGCCGTCAGGACGACGTTGCGCCCAGTGCTGCCGCGCATCGCCAGCGTGCGTGTTGTTGCGCCATACTCGACGATCGGCGCCTCGCCGGCAAGCTTCGCCGGGCCGTCGATGACGCGCACCGGGCCACCCGCACCACCCATCAGCCGCAGCGCAACGAGATTCCCGGCCATCTCATCGGGCGTGGCCCGCGCGGGCGTAAGCACGGCACGACCCTTCCACGAAGCGATGATCACCTGGTTCTCCGCCACGCTCGGCGCGCTGCCCGCAGCACGAGCACCCGATTGACCGCTTGCATCGACCGTCCCAAATGCCCCGATCGCACCGTCGGGCAACTGGTTGTTGACCAGCGTTACCCACGCCTCCACCCGCGCGGCCAGCAACTTGCGAAGCCCCTGCAACAGCGATACATCCTCGTCGAGCACCAGGCGATAGACACGCCGGCTCTCGACCTTCACCTGGCCCGCACCATCCGTTCCCCCGCCCGGCCCGGCCAACGACCGGGCCGTGGTGCTCGGCTTCAACCCAGGCCTGCCCGCAGGCCAGATGCGCACGTCATCGACCTTCGCAAACTCCGCACGGCTAATCCCCTCCTCAACCTGGTCAAAGACCACCAACGCACCCGCGCCGGTGATGCTGAGCTTATCTGTCTCGATCACGAACGCATCCGTAGTGGACATCTCCGACTCGGGCGCGTTAAACAGCAGCGTCCGCGTCGTCGCAATGATCGTCGGCACATCGTTCTGAATATCAATCCCTCGCGCAGGCTCACCGGGCCGCCCCTGCACCGCATCGAACAGTTCAACCTTCACACCACCCTCAAACTGCCCGCTCTCAGGCTCACTGCGCCCCTTGGGTGTATAAAACGTCCCCTGCTTGGCCGAGATCACGGCCATCGAGCCGTCCTTGAGATAAATAAACCCGCGCGGCCGCTCCACCAACGCCTGCCCGTCGGCACCGGGCTGGAGTTTCTCCCACTCCAAGCGTGAGGCCTCACGCCCGGGGTCGGCCTTGTCCATAAAGCGAACACGCGCCTGCCCCGTGCTCGCACCAGGCGATGCTTCGCCAATCGTCGGCGCCGGTTCGTTGCCACCAACGCTCGGCAGGTTGATATCCGGCCCAGCCGGCCCCTTGGCCAAGCCCCCGGCATACTTACGCGCCACCAGCACCAGCGTAAAGATCACGACCAAGAAGACCCCGACGGCCACCGCCAGTAGCATCCCTGCCCGGCGTATATCCACCGCCGTCGGCTTCCGAACGGTGCTTGCATCAACTTCCTCACCGGGCCGCTGGCCGTGCTCGTGCATTGGCCATCGTAGTGAGACCAGCGCCCACACGCCCATCACCCTTGGCGGTCATACAAGCGCACGGCCTCATCGAGCCGCCCCAAGATACCCAGCAGCCACTCCACCCCCTCACGCACCGCCCCACTCCCGCCCGGCCGCACGCTGGTGAACTTCGCCACCGCCTTGCACGCCGCGGCGGCGTTGGCCGGGGCCATCGGGTACCCCACACGCCCAAGCACCGGCAGGTCGGGCCAATCATCGCCCATATACGCAATCCGCCCCACAGGCACGCCCGTGATGCGGATGAGTTCGTCAAGGTCCTTGCCCTTGTCGGCGCTCCCCTGGATCACGTTGGGCACGCCAAGGTCGGCTAGGCGGTGCCCGATCGCCGAGCCGCGCCGCCCAGTGATCACCGCCGCTTGCAGCCCCAGCCGCGTCCACGTCCGCAGGGCGATCCCATCCGCGGCGTGATAGCGCTTGATCTCGTTGCCCGCGTGGTCGATGAAAATACCCCCGTCCGTCAGCACGCCGTCGACGTCCAACGCCAGCAGCACGGGAGGTTGTGGACCGGCCAAGTCGGCGTTTGGCATAGGCAGAGCGTACGGGTCATCGCCGTGCTTGGCCAGTCTGCCCCGGTGCCACTATCCTTCCCTATGCGTGCAGTACAGGTTGTAATTGTGCTCTTGCTGGCCGTGCTCATCGGGATACCCGTCGCCGCACGCATCGGCACCCGCGCCACAGCCCCAGCCAAAACCACCACCGACATCCCCACCCTCGTCGTCGTTACCCCGCACGTCGAGCAGATCCGCTTCGAGTTCGCCCGTGCGTTTAGCGACTGGCACGCCCGGCACCACCGCACCCCCGTCCGCATCGACTGGCGCTCCCCCGGCGGCACCACCGAAATCCGCAAACAACTCGAAAGCCAACTCCAGGCCGCCGTTGCCGCCGGGCACTTTTCGCTGCGCCCACCCAGCACGCTCAAAGCACCCGACAGGGATAAAAAACAACTCCCCGAGGCCGTCATCGATGCCAGCAAGGCCGACCTGCCCGACATCATCTTCGGCGGCGGCAGCTTCGAGCACTCCGCACTCAAGGCCGGGATCATCACCGAGGTCCTCAACCCCCAGACCGGCCAACGCGAGCGCGTCCGCGTACGCCTTACATCCCCACCCACCCCCGCACCCTTTGCACAAGCCAAACTCGACGAGAACTACGGCGAAAACGTCATCGGGATCGAAAAACTCTATGACCCCGACCAGTACTGGTTCGGTGCCGCACTGTCGGGCTTCGGCATCGTCTACAACCGCGACCAACTCCGCCGGCTCGGCCTCCCCGAGCCCACAGGCTTTGCCGATATGGGCCACCCCAAACTCCTCGGGCGCGTCGCCATGAGCGATGCCCGCCAGTCCGGCAGCGTCGCAACGCTCTACGACTCGATCCTCAACGCCCAGGGTTGGGACCGCGGCTGGCGCACGCTCCGCGACATGTCCGCCAACGCACGCTACTTCACCGCCAGCAGCACCCAGCCCCCGCAGGACGTCTCCCAAGGTGAGTGCGTCATGGGCGTGGCGATCGACTTCTATGGCCGCGGGCAGAGCCAGGCCGTGCTCGCCAAAGGGCAAGACCCTGCCACTGGGCGCGTCGGTTACATCGACCCACCGGGCGCAACCTACATCGACGCCGACCCCGCCTCGATCGTCAACGGCGCGCCCAACGCCGAGATAGCAAAGCGGTTCATGAAGTTCCTGATGACTGACGAGGCTCAGGCCCTCTGGCAGTTTGCCCCGACCGGGCCCTCCAAACAGGGCGAGACCGAGGCCAGCAGGCCCCTTGGCCCGCAGGAATACGCCCTCCGCCGGATGCCCGCCAAACGCGGCATGTATACCCACCACCTCGCGCAATTCACCGACAAGACCAACCCCTTCGAGATCGCCAGCAAAACCAACCTTCGCGGCTGGCGCGACCTGATCGGACCGCTCATGGGGGCCTTTGCCGTCGATGTCCGCGACGACCTGCGCCCGGCGTGGGAGGCCCTCATCGCCGCCCGCGCCCGCGTCGCCAGCAACGACCCGACCTTCTCACCCGAAACCCTCGCACGCATGGAAGCACTCTTCTACGCCATGCCCACCCAGACCATCACCAACAACGACGGCACCACCGAAACGCTCACCCTCAGCGAGCAGACCTACAAACGAATCAGCGAAGCCACCGGCCGCTGGCGCGACCCCGAAGCCGGCGCAGCTGCCAAAATCGCGTACACACGCTTCTTCCAGGACAACTACCGCCAGGTCGTGCGGCTCTATGAGGCCGCAGAGCAACCTTCGGCCAAACACTAGTTAAACAACTGCCCGATGGTGCTTCCCTAGAACCCCTCCACCGAGGGCAGGGCCAGGGGTGGGGTTGAACACTTCGGACGCAAGACATTCTTTGGTGATCCGGGCAAGAACGCCCCCGGCCTTCCCGCACACCTTCCCAAGGCTCACCTGACCGGCAATCTCACCACCACGTAGACGTGCCACCAGCCCGTGCGGGCTCAATCCCTCTCCCTAAAACCCAAAACCTAATACCTAACAACTTCTATCAGCACCCCGCAAAGAACCCATTCAAGAAGACGATGATGTCATCGGCCGTGAACTCCCCATCCGGCACCGTCGTCTGACCAGGCCCGGCGATGTCCGCCAGCGCACCGCTGCCAAAGAAGAAGTTTAAGAAGACGATGATGTCGTCGGCCGTCAACTCACCATCCGCCCCCAGCGACTGACCAGGCCCGGCCATATCAGCGGCACACCGCCGCGCCGCCGTCAACGCCACGTCCATCTCCACCGGCGTGCTCCGCCCCCACTTGACCCACTGCTCATGGACGACCTGGCCCAGCGTCGTCGCCGTGCTCCCGGCAGGGGGCTTGATGTACGTCGTGCTGTTGGCCGGCTTGTCGGCGTTGTCGCGAAGCCACTCGATGTATTCCTTGGTCGTCGTCTGATAGAAGACCCGCACCTCCGCACGCGCCGTCCCGGCCGGGATGTCAAAGAGCGTGTCGTCCCAGTGCTGCCCGTCGGCGTACACATACCCCACCGGCGCGGCCTGCACCTGCGCGAACCCCGCGTTGCTAAAGCCCCTGGGCGGAATCCGGTTGTCAAAGAACATCTTGTTGTTCACATCAAGGTGAAAACTCGGCCCAACCGGCAGCCCCGTCAGCAACGCCATCGTCGCGTCCACACCCTGCTTGGCCTCGTACACCTTCGAGTCACGCGTGAGCTCAGCCGTCGCCGGGTTGTACGCACCGCGCTCCTGCACCAGCGTGTTGCCGGGGCCAAAGAACTTGACGTTCAACCACATCGCCGTGCCCTCGCTGAACCCCCCGGGCAGGCGGTGCCCAGACTCGTTGATGATCCGCGCCCGCAGACGCGAGCCGATGACCTTCACCTCCAGGTCGCTCGCCCGGCGGAGCATCTCCTTGTTCCGCTCCACCGCCTCGTCGATCCCCTGCACATCCAGGTTCCCGGCATAGTCATCAAGGTTCGAGTCCAGCGGGTCAAACAGGTCCCCCACCGCACGGATCACCCACGTGTTCCCACCCTGGAAGTTGTGCTGCGGATAGTCCTGCCGGATCGGCTGCCCGAAGATCGGCAGGCACCCGGTGTTGACCAGCGTCGGCATGTGGCAGTCCTGGCAGCTCGCGTAACTCACACGGTCAACGCCCCCGAAACGACCCACAAGGGTGCCACCTGGGCCCGGGATCGTCTGCGTAACAGGCCCGCTCGCAAACGCCGACGCCATCCACTCGCTCCCCAGCCGGTCCAGCGGGTACATGTCATACTTGTTCCCCGTCGGGTGCGGCTGGTTGGGCGCGTTGAGCATGTACGACCCATCCACCTGCTTACTGAAAACCGGGTTGGAGATATCGTGGCATGTAATGCACAGCCCGCTCTCGCGGTGCCACTGGCTCTGCTCCCACTGGTGATACCCGAACGCCGGCCCTAAATCAAACGGCCCACGCCGGCGGTCCTTCGGGTCAATCACAAGGTGCCCCTGCGACGCTGCCTTCCCCGCAGGCCCCAAAGCCCCGCTGGCCACAGGCCGGTTGCTGCCCAGGGCCTGAAGAATCTCCAAATCCGGCACCGGCGCGCCGGGCTTGTTGTCCGGGTCCACCGAGCGGTGGCAGATCGAGCACGAGACCCCGTCGGTGTCGGTCGGGAACAAGTCCGCAGGGTCATACGGCAACGCAACGCGGTTGGACTGCCACGCCACCGGCGCGTGGCAACGCAGACACGCATCCGATGACCCCACCGCATCCTTCTCCGCAATGTGCAGCTGCGCCTGAAAGACCGGGTCGCGGTACGCCTGTGCCATCATCGAATAACGCCAACGCTCGTACGGGCTGTTGGAGTCGGGCCACTGCTCCTCAAACCCCTGGTTCCCGTGGCACAACTTGCACGACCCCGCCTCAACCAACCCCTCCGCTTCACCCTCCAGCGGCGGGGGCAACGGCGCGCCAGGCGTCAAAGGCTGTGAGCCGCGGAAGTAAAAATCTTGAACCCCCGACGGCACCAACGGCTGCGCGAACGCCACCGCCGCACCCGCTGCCACCAACCCAGCGAGCACCAAAGCAACCCCGGCACGCTTATCCATCCACATCCCGCATCTCCTGGCAACAGGCCCGCGCCGTGCGACCGCCGAGAACCGGCAACGCCAAAGCATGCGGCAGAATCGCCTCGAACGCAAGGATATTCGACCACTGTTTACGCTCGGTTGCACCCCACCCCGCCCCCCCTAGAGCTTTGACCCAAATCCGACCTTCCCAACCCCCCCACCGCCAGCATCGGACATCCCAAACCCGCGTTATGGGGTCAATAGTTCAACAGGCACGATCTCAGGTAAAGCACCTATCCCCGCCGCCCGCTTGTGGAAGGCGTGGATCGAGTGCAGCCCGGCCTGGCCACAGTCATCCGTCAACGCGCTGACGTACATGCCCAAGTACGCATCCCCCTGCGACCGCATCGCCAACTTTTTGCGCGCCCACGTCCAGGCATACTCGGCGCTCTGTGCGTGCTCCTTCCGCGCGTGCAACAACGACCGGTGCAGCAACCCCACCACACGCCCGAGCGTCCCTGGCCCGTGTAACTCATCCAGGTCCATGCGCACGGCGTTGGCCCCCAGCGGCAAAGGCAGGCCCGTGAGCACCTTCCATGCCAGGCCCAGGTCCAGCACCTCAACGAGCCCCGTGGCCGCGAAGGTCAACTTCTCTTCGTGGATGATCACACCCGCATCCACCTCCCCGCCGCGCAAGCGGGCGGAGATCTGGTCAAACGGGACCTCGACAAGCTCAAACCCCGCCCACGGCAGCACCAGCCGCAGCGTGATCGCCGCGCTTGTGGCAACCCCAGGCACCGCCACGCGCGCGCCCAGCAGCGGCTTGATCCCCCTTGAGGCCAACTCTGGGCGGGTGATCAGGCTCGGGCCGTACCCATCGCCAAAGGATGAACCAAAGGTCGTCGCCCGGTAACGCCCCCCGCACTGCGCCAGGGCGGCAAACGAGATCGCCACCACCTCCGGCCCGGCACCGGCGATCGCCTCGCGGTTGAACTGCGCGATATCCCCGGGCCGGGCCACAAACCGCAGGTCCCCGGTGTCGATCACCGGCGGTTCGAGCACGTCATACGGCTGCTCCGGGCGCAACTTGCCGGTGATCGGCCACCACATGTAGACATCGTCGGCGTCGGCAGAATGCGCAAGGGTGATGACCGGCATCGGCGCAAGCGTACGGAGATTGCCCGCCCGCGTGGCGTCAGTCCGTTCGCGTCCAACCCGCCTGCGGCAGGAAGGTGTAGTCCGCCGTCGTGTTCTCCACGGCCTCAGGCACGGCAAAGACGCCGCCCACGTGCAGGTCTCCAAAGAGCAGGTTTGCACCCGCTGACTTGCGCCCGTACCAGCGTTGGCCCCGGTCCCCAGGCCCGGCCCCGTTGGCCTGGTGGTTGTAGGTCGGATGGCTGCCGAGCACCCAGGTGCGGGTCGGCTCGACGAGCATCGGCATGCGCCCGCCGCGGGTGGGGATGAGCGTCCAGTATTGCTCCCCGCGCAGGTCGTGGTCGTTGAGGGTGTAACTGGAGCCGAGCAGGTCGTACATGCTCTGGACGCGCCCGATGCCGGGGATATCCCCCCCGGCGTCGGCGGGGGACTTGAAGGCCTCAAGCTCGAAGGTGCCCGGGTCGGCGTCCGTCGGGACTGGCCCAAGTTCGAGGTACCTATTCAGGGGCCTGCGCTCGGCACCGACGGTATTGATCGAGTAGGCGGGGAGGGTTCCTTTTTTGCCCCCAAAGAGCGCGCCGATGTTGGCCGTCTGCCCGCCGCCGACGGGGACGCGGTACTGGGGCAGGGTGTTGTCGTACTCGTTGAAGTAGAGCTGCACCGCCACGCCGAGCTGCTGCAAACGGCCCGAGCAGGCGACACTGCGGGCCGACTGTCTGGCCGAGGCGAGCGCGGGAAGCAGCAACCCGACGAGCAGCGCGATGATCGCGATGACCACGAGGAGTTCGATGAGCGTGAAGCCCCGGCGACGCGAAGATCTAATCAAAGCACCTGGCAGCACGCAAACCCTCCACAGCCATACCGGGCTGATCATTGGCTTAGACCAGCACGTCGGCAGTAGGCCGGGCTTCTCTTTGCCCGCTCATCGCCGCCGAGTGCATCCTTCCCACGCACCCGGCAAAGTCGCCGCTGTTGGCAAGGGCGGCCGACCGCAGGGCGACCCCGGCACGGGCGAGTTTGGTCTGCCCCTGGTCTGAGTGCCCAGTTAACCCCACCAACGCACCGGCAACGATCGGTAGGGTCCAGTCGCGTGTGAGCGTCCCCCCCGCGCCGGCGACGAGCCGCTCGGCCAGCGCATCGTGGGCGACGATCGGGATGCCGCACAACGCCGCGTGGTGCGCTGAGAGCACACCCCCGGCCCGGGCATCAGCACCCAGCCCGGCGTCCGGGTGCAAGGCCAGCCTGGGCCAGACGAGGATGTCCGCCGCGGGCAGGAGGGCCTGAGCGGGCCAGCGTGCGTGGATCAAGTCCCAGACATAGTCATGCCGGGCCGTATGCCGGGCACCGCGCCGGGCTTCGCCGACCCCGGCCGGGAGCAGTCCCACGGCAGCAAGATCGGCCAGGCGCATCACCCCAACCTGGCTGGCAAACGTGCGTGCCGAGGCCTCAGCGGGTGGGTCGGCCAGAAGGAGCACGCAGAGTTCATCTGGGCTGATCTCCAGTTCGTTGCGCAACCTCGACCGGGCCTGGGCGAACGCCTGCTCAAACCCTATGGGAAGCCCAGGCAGCGGGATCGCCGAAGGTGTGTTCCCCTGCAGCGACCACGCATGGGCAAGTGGTGCCAGTGTCGCATCGACGACCGCGGCAAGATCAGCCTGGGCGCGCGGCCCTCGCACGGGGGTACACAGGACCGGCGTTCTCAACTTTCCCAAGGCCCGGCGAGCGAGGTCGGCAGCATCGATCGACCAGGCGTGGATGAGTGCGTATTGCGCGCCGGGGCGGTCGCGCAGAAAGGCCCGGACCGCGGAGCTGGCCAGCGTGCCGCGCCCGAGCAGTTGGCCCAGCAGCGGTGTGAGGACCCGCACAGGCTTCACACCCATCGCCAGCAGGGCCTGCCGCGTGCCGATGGGGCCGATGGCCAGCAGGTCGTGCCGGGCGGGCTGGCTTGCGGAGATGGCGGCGAAGGCGAGGGCCTGGTCCCACCCACCGTCGGGGAAGGTGGCGATGTGCAGCACGCGCGGCGCGTTGCGGTCTGGGTGCTGACTCTCGCTCACCGGATTTCTTTCAGCCGGCCCGGCTTGCTTGGGATGTGCTCGTAGAACATGCGTGCCAGGGCCAGGCCTGTGAGGCGGGCGAGTTCCTGCTGGTTCTGGAGGATCGCCGCGCCTGTGGGCTTGTCCATCGCCTGCGCGGGCAGTCGGATGGAGAGCGGGAAGGGTTCGGTCTGGTCCTTGTCGGGGAAGAGGCGCTCGCCGGTCTTAACGCTAACGACCTTGACGCGCAGTTTGGCCATCGGGGTGACGCTCTGCTGGTCCTGCGTCAACGAGAAGTCATCGACCGTCGCGTAGATGACAACATCGGCCTTTAGGGCCAGGCCGATCTCGGCGATCGTCTGCTTCTCGCCAAACCGCTCGCGCGAGAGCACGGCCAGGGCGAGGCTGCTCTTGACCATGTCCTTCATCAACTTCTGGGCCAGGATTTCTTCCTCGGCCGTGCGCCCAATGAGTTCGCGCAGCGACCGGTGCGGGACGACATTCGCCTTATCGTCAATGACGATCACGCCGATCTGCTCGCGGTCAAGGGTGTACGCGGCAGGCTGTTTCTCAGGGCCGAGGATGAAGTACCCGGCCGGGCCGAGGATGTTGCACCCGGGCAGGACCACCGCCGCCGCGAACGCACCGGCCAGCAGCAAGGAACAGACCCGGCGTGGGAGCACCCAACAGCCCCCGCTACTGGCGTGTTGAACTTGACACTTCGGCAGCATCCGGCAGGTTCGGCTCATGGTTCGCTCAGCAGACAGGTCGGCCTTTGCCACACTGGTGGCCAATAGGCTCAATACTTGGGGTAATAGTCCTCTTCATGCAGGTAGAAGAGCCAGGCGATGCGGTCAGAGAGCCGGCTGGTCAGGACTGAGTTGACTGCCGGGCCGGAGATGTCCGCCTGGGTGAAGCCTCCCTGATCGGGGAACTTGACGCTGAGTGCTTTGGTGAAGGCGAAGTCGTCGGCCAGCACGCCGTCGGCCTCGACGACCGAGACCGTCGCCCCGGCGACGCCGTCCCAGAGGTAACTGTTCCCCTTGTCGTTGAGGCGATATTCGGTTACATCGATGTAGACGATCCGCTGCACGCCCATCTCCTTGGCGACCTCGCCCAGGGGCTTGGCCACCCAGTTGGGGCGGTTGTAGGTCCAGTCGATGACGCGCTCGGCAGGGACGACGCCGCTGGCGCCGGCCTCCCTGGCCAGTCGCAAGGTAACCTCGAATGTCAACTTGGAGACCAAGGCGGGGTATTCGGCCTGCAGCACGGGCGGCGCGGCAACAAGGACGGCGAACGACTTGCCTTCTATTCCTTTGTACTCCGCCTCGACCGGCTTTTTGCTGTTGCGCCGCCGGCTCTCTTCCATCGCGCCGATGAGTTGCCCGACGGCACACCCGGTCATAGGGAGCACCCAAGGGAGGCAGAGCAGCAACCACAAGCACGCCGACGCATTTGCCTTATTGAACAGACGCCTACGCACAACGCCTCCTTACACCAACGCTACCTGGGCTCACCGGTCCAGACCGCCCACTTGTACGCCCAGGCGGCCAGGATGATCCCCGCAAAGATCAACAACCACCGCGGCCTCAAGAGCATACTCACCATTTCAAGCACCCGCGAGCCCGTGGCCGCGACATACAGACAAACCCAGAACAAACCAGCCACTCCCACGGCCAGCAATGCCCCGGCCGGTTGCACGACAAACCCCCGGCTGACCTCCCCGGTCGCCACACATGCGAACGCCGTGGTCATCCCGCACGTCATGCAGGGTTTTTTGAATGCGACCACCCACCCGCACGGGGGGAGCCCGAGTTGCTGGTGCGTGCCGTGGCCGCGGGGGTCGGCCCGGAGGGATGCCGACAAGACCAGCAACAGCAGGCACATGGCGGCAAAGACGCCCGCGGCGACCCGCACCGACAACTCGGCGCGTGCCGGGGGCGCGGCCTTGTGCATCAGTGATTCCTGCGTGCTCGGTCGTGTGGTGCTGATGGGCAAAGGTAGGTGCGCCTGGTGTGAGGC
>JBKDDT010000048.1:0-18067 GCA_046339895.1 bacterium
TGCAACCTCAAGAGAAGCCTGAGCCTGACCAACGCGGCGTAAGCCGCGGGACATCCCCGTTGACCGCTCTCCCCCACCCAACGCGATCACACGCCAGGCATCAGCCTCAGACCGTGGAGTGGGCATAGATCAGAGGTTCCAGATGTCATCCGGTGTTGTGAATCACCGGTAGACTGCCCGACGGCAAAGCCTGGAAAACCAAACGCCAACTCTTCACCAAACGCTCCAACAGTCAGGATCGGGGGAACGTCATCGGAGTTGGGGAACCCCCCGTTCATCTCACCGGAGAACCAACCAAGGTGGCCGTTGGTCAGACCCGGGAGCGTGTCAAACTGCACCCCAAGCACTACCTCGACAACAGGGGGGCGATTCCAGTCTTTTCGTGGAGTATTTATTGTAAAACCTGGCAATTACCGGTGCAACGAATGATCGGTATACTGCCACCCAAATCGGCAAGGATTCTGGACGTTTTTTCCTAGACATCCCCGCTCTAAGCCACCGACTGCACCGCGTTACCCCGGCCCTTGCAGTCGTTTGCGCTCGGCCCGAATTGCCTCCAGGCGTTCCTTCAGTATCTTCTCGGCCCCGCGCTCGCTTGGGCGGTAATAGGTCTTGCTGGTGCCCAGGTAGTCCTGCGCGGTGATGCCGCCGATCTCACCGGCTGGGCCGGTGGTGGTTACCTCGTGGTTGTAGTCGTAGCGCTGGCCACCCTTGATGCCACCTTTGGACGCGGCCTTGCGCACGTTGGTGTCTTTGACATGCGCGGGGACGGGGAGGGTGCGCCCTGCGCGGACATCTTCGAGTGCTTCGTCGATCGCCACGATCGAGGCGTTGCTTTTGCTTGTCAGTGCCAGGTAGATCGCACACTGGCTCAGCGTAATGCGGCACTCGGGCATGCCGAGGCGTTCGGTCAGCTGCCAGGCGCTGTCGGCGAGCGTGATGGCGCGCGGGTCGGCGTTGCCGACGTCCTCGCTGGCGATGACCGCGAGCCTTCGGGCGATGAAGCGTGGGTCCTCGCCGGCTTCGAGCATGCGTGCGAGCCAGTAGACCGCGGCGTCGGGGTCGCAGCCACGGATCGACTTGATCATCGCGCTGATGGCATCGTAATGCTCGTCGCCGGTGCCGTCGTAGACGGCTGCTTTTTGCTGGATCGATTCTTCAGCGGTGGATAAGTCGATGGTGATCGTCAGGGTGCCGCGCGTCTGGGTACCCCGGACCTCCGGGCCGGGCGTCTTAGCCCCAAGACTCCCGCCTCGGAGATGCGGGGTACCCAGGCGCCCGGCCCGGAGGTCCGAAGTACCCAAAGGCGGGTTACCCAGATTTCCACCCTCCGACGATCGCACGGCCACCTCCAACGCCGTCAGCGCCCGCCGGGCATCGCCGTCGCTCAGGCGTGCCCAGAGGGCAAGGGCATCATCGGCGACGGCGAGGTCCATCGTGCCATAGCCACGCTCTTTGTCGGCCATCGCCCGACGAAGAAGCGTGATGATCTCCTCCTCACTGAGCGGCTCGAAGCGCAGCAGCGTGCTCCGGCTGACCAACGCGCTGTTGACGGCAAAGAGTGGGTTCTCCGTCGTTGCGCCGATGAGCGTGATGACGCCACGCTCTACGTCGCCGAGCAGCACGTCCTGCTGCGCTTTACTAAAGCGGTGTATCTCGTCTAAAAACAGGATCGTGCGCTGCCCGTTGTCTTGCAGCCGGCGCTCGGCGCTGGCGATGATCTCGCGGATGCGCGCCACGCCCACGCCCGAGGCGTTCTCACGCTCGTAGTGGCGGCTCAGCGTCGCGGCGATCACCTCTGCGAGCGTCGTCTTGCCCACGCCCGGCGGGCCGAAGAGGATCAACGAACTGAGCGCGTCGGCCTGCAGCATCCGCCGGAGCAACTTGCCCGGACCCAAGATGTGCCCCTGCCCGGCGAACTCGTCGAGCGTGCGCGGACGCATCCGCACCGCCAGCGGCTCGACGGCTGCCACGGCGAGCCGACGCTGCTTGGACCAAAGGTCGGTCATGGCATGATCGTAGAGGTCCACGCCCGTGTAAATGCCCGCACGCCGACGCGCCAGGCCCGCCCCATATCCGAGCCGGGGGGTCTGAAAACACGGCCTGAACGTCCGGATTTCTAGGCTCTTTGACACACCCACGCACCAGCACGCACACCCACCCACACGCGCCCGAGAATAGACCCCCCCGCTGCTACGCAGCACCACCCGCATGCAATACAAAGTGCGCGGTGTCAAGGGCAGCCGGAAGAGTTTTTGCATGCGCGACCCGCCGCGGCTTGCGTGCCCCGCACGGTGCGCCCGCTCGGCACAACTTCCCCACGCCGCGCGCGTGCGGGTGCATCGACGTGGGTCATTCAGCGGGGCGCCCCGGAGGTCGATCCATATTGTGCCAACGCCACGGGGCGTTGACAGAAGGAGGCCAACATGCTCCGCATCGGCGACCTGCTCGTTCAACAAGGGATGCTTACGGCTGATCAGCGCGACGAGATCGTTACGCACCAGCAGACCAGGGCCCGCCCCTTCGGCGTGCTGGCCGAGGAGCTCTTTGGGCTTGCGCCCGAGAGCCTTGACCGGGCCTGGGCGGCGCAGCTTGCGTACTACGCGCCGCGTGTCAACCCGACGGCCGAGGCCGTGGACTCGACGGTGCAGGCCCTGGTCAACCGCCGGCAGGCTTGGCAGTTCAAGGTGTTGCCGCTGCGCCGCGGGCCTGACGGGGTGCTGCTGGCAACCGCGCAGCGCCACCTGCCCAGGGCGTTGCGTTATGTCAACCGGTCTATCGCTGAGGACTGCGCCCTCGTGCTTTGCGATGAGCACCTGCTGCTCGATGCGCTCGAAAAGTTCTACCCCATGCCGGGCGCGCGTGAGCACGCCATGGCGCAACACGCTCCGACCATGCTTGCCACTTCTTGGTAGTTTCAACTTTGGCGGCCCGCGCGTCTTGGCCCTTGCGAGCGTGCTGATCGGGCGGGGTCGGTTTTGTGGCGGTGCATCCGTGCCGTGCAGACCCGAGCGCACCATCGGCACGCCAGCCAGGCCCACCAAACGCACTGGCGGGCCAACGCCGGCAAACAGGCGGGGACGGGCAAGAGGCCCACCCGGGTTTGCCGGCGTCGGGCGGGGGATGAAATTGGCCAAATGGCCAAATAACTGACGCACCCCATCATCAAAACATTTGACCATTTGGCAATCTGACGATTTGGCTATTTGACTTCCCCCCCAATACCATCAGCGTGCAGGCCTTCGCCAACATCCTTGCCCTGACGAGCCAAGAGTTCGCCCACGCCGCCCGCCGTGCCGTGCACGACGGCACCACCGGTGCCCTCCGCGGATACTCGGCGTTCTTCCGCACAGGCCAGTGGTCCCTGCCCGCACCCCCCCCGCACGTCGCCCCGATTAACCAGCTGCTGGCCAGCGAAAGCCCCGAAGGCACGGTCATCAAGTTCACCCAGCGCGTCCCCAAAGACCTTGCCGCGACGCCAACGGCAAACACCATCAACCTCACCATCGCCGCGCAGGCACCAACAGCAACCACACCTGCAACAACCACCACACTCGAGACCGAGTCGGTCCTGATCCCGATGATGGGTAAGAGCAACACCCGCTCGTACACGCTCTGCCTCTCGTCGCAGGTCGGCTGCGCGATGGGGTGTGCGTTCTGCCAGACGGCACAGATGGGGCTGGTGCGCTCCCTGACGGCACAAGAGATCGTCCAGCAGTGGTTCGCCGCCGAGCATTTGCTGACGCGCCCGGACGCGGGCGCCCCGATCCGCAACATCGTCTTTATGGGCATGGGCGAGCCGTTGGACAACTTTGATGCCGTGGCACAGGCGATCTACGTGCTGACAGACCGGCGTGGGCCGAACATCGCCTCCTCGCGGATCACCGTCAGCACCGTCGGGCGCATCGACGGGTTGGCCAAGCTCCGCGGCCTGATCCTCACCCCGGGCTACCACCGCCTGGGCCTGGCCGTGTCTGTCAACGCGCCGAGCGACCACATCCGCTCGGGCATCATGCCCATCAACCGCCCCATGCCCATGCACAAACTCCGCGACGCGATCGCCGATTGGCCACGCCATGGCAGCGGGCACATCATGCTCGAATACGTCCTCATCCCCGGCGTCAACGACCTCGACGAACACGCCCGAGAGCTTGCCAACTGGATTCAGGGCGACGCAGACGCACCCCTGCGCTGCTGCGTCAACGTCATCCCCTACAACCCCCGGCAAGACTCACCCTGGCCCGCGCCCGACGAAGAAACCGTCGAACGCTTCATCACCACACTGACCCGCACAGGCGTCTACGTCAAACGCCGACGGACCAAAGGGCGAGATCAGATGGCCGCGTGCGGGCAACTCGGGAACCTTCAATACCGGCGCAAAAAGTCGCAGGCGTAGCGATGAGCGATGAGAGCCGAGGGTTGATCGCCGCCGCCGCCAAAGTCTTCCAAACTACAACCCCGAAAAATCACCCTGAAAACCTCTGCCCCTCGGTCCTCTGAGTGATTCTCCCTCTGGGCCCTCGGGGACCTCTGAAGTAAATCTCCCCCTCACCCAACCGCAAAGCACTTCCACGCCGTCGCGTCGTCGATCGCCTCGCCGGGGTTCAGCGACGCGAAGCCGTCGCCGAGCGTCATTGCCGCCAGCACAGAGTCGGCAGGCTCTGGCCCGACGATCGGCGCATCAGACCCAAAGACCAACCCCCCCACCAGCGACCCCGCACCCAGCCCCGAGGCCAGCAGCGACCGCAACGGGAGCACCTTGTGCAGGGCATGCCCATACACCCGCGTCAGCACCGGCATGTCCACCAGCAGATGACAAGGCTGCACGCTTGCCGTCACACCCAACTCCGCAAACCTCGGCACGTCCGCAGGGTCGATCAACTCGCAGTGCTCAATACGCGTGCCCTGCGTGATGGGCCGGACACGCGCAACCGAATCGAGCACCGCACGCACGGCCCGGTCCCCGATCGCGTGCGCCGCCATTGGTAGGCCCAACGCATCGCACGCGCGCATCTGCGCGTCGATCTCTTCAGGCCCCACCATCATCTTGCCGAGTGCGCAACCCACGATCGGCTCAGCGCACGGCTCCAGTGTTGCCGCCGTGCGCGCGTTGAGCGTCCCGTCGATAAAAATCTTCCCCCCACCGACCCGCACACGCCCGCTGCCACCAGCCTGCGCAACCATCTCAACAACCTCCGGCAAATCCCGCACCAACGGGAACATCACCACGCGCACGCCCAACCCCGCCAGTTCGCCGCTCACGTCCATTTCTAGCAGGGCCTTTGCTAACGCCGGCTCTGTCCGCAGATCGTGCACCTCGGCGAAGCCCATCTCTTGATACCGCACCAGCCCCGCCCGCACAAACCCCGGCAACGCGCCCGCCGGCGCAGCCGGGGCCGACTCCCACGCCGCATACGCCGCGTGCTCGATGAGCAGCCCCGTCGCCAACCCATTGGCATCCACGTGCACGACCCCGTTGGCCCCGACGCGGGCACCGGGCGCAAGCCCAGCCAGCGTCATCGCCGGGGTGTTCGCCACGCATTCGTGCCAGTCCATCGACATCACAACCGTCGGCACGCCCGCGGTCGCCGCGTCCATCTCCCCAACCGTGGGCCACCGCCGCTCGCGCCACCCCTGGTGCCGAGCACCGAGCACACGCACCCACTGCCCAGGCATGGCCTTACGCGCCAGCTCCCCCACCATCGCAAGCACCTCCTTCACCGACGCACACCGCGTAACGGTCGGCAGAGCCATCGCCGCGCCCAGCAACCCAATATGACAGTGCGCCTCCCGCATCAACATCGTCGGCATCCCCAAGCCTAGAGCCGTCGGGCACTCTTTCGCTCTCCCTCAACCCCTCCCCAACCCCTCGTGGGTTGTGTGTTGCATCGTCTTCAACCCCGAAGCGGTTGCGGGATGTAGCCCCGCTGGGGCCATAGGCACCCCCAACTCGAACCCCAATAAACCACTCTGAAAACCTCTGCCCCCTGTCCTCTGAGTAGATTCCTCCCCCCGGCCCTCCGGGACCTCTGAAGAAAAAACTTCTTCTCTCACCCACGCGCAACGAGATACGTCAACAAGCACCGGTCCGCCGGTGCCGACTCGCGCTTGGCATACTCCCCCGTGCCGTTGCCCTTCTTGTCTTCCTTCTCGACATACGCCTCCACCGTCGCAAACCCAGCCTCGGCCAAAACATCCCGCAACTCCGAGACCGTCCACAACCTCCACTGATAGACAAACGCGTCCTTCATCCTCGACCCATCGGCAAACTCAAACGAAATAGCGCACGTCAGCGACCCCGTCAGCGGGTCGTACCGCCTCTGGTCCCACACATACACAAAACCTTTCTTGCGCGTCCGCTCCTCCTGCTCGACCATCACATCGCTCCCGGCCATGCAGTCCAGGAAGAACACGCCCCCTTTGCCCAGTGCCCCACGCACCTGCTCGAAGTACCCACGCAGCACCGAACGCTGGCGGAAGACCCAATAGGAGAAGTTAAACGCCAGCACCACATCAAACGGCCCGGCCTTGCGTGCCCGCTCGCCACGCACGTCCCCGCGAAGCACCGTCAACCGCTTGGCCTGCTCAGGCGTCAAGGCCGGCACAATGTGCGCTCGCCCCCAGGCGATTGGCTCAGGGTCCAGGTCCACCCCCACCGCGATGTTCCCAGCACGCCGACGCACAAAGCACGAGGCCGTCAGCGCCGTGCCGCAGAAGTCCTCCCGCAGCCGCACCGGCAATCTGCCATTGGCACGCTTGTAGACCATGTCCACCACGTCCAGGTCCACCCCCGGCTCCTGTACGCTCATCTGGTACAACGCGTGCCGGTCCGCACCCCGAGCCGTCAACGCACCCGCAACCCGCGCTTTTGGCTTGCCCATAGGGCCGAGGATAGATCCCCCCGCGCGATAATCCCACCCGGACCTGCGCCCGCGACCCTGCCATGCCGATCTGGTTACCTCCAGCATCAAGGGAGCAGACCATGGCCACCGGCACACCCCCCAACCTCACCGGCGACATCCTCCTGGAAGCGGGGACCAACGAGCTGGAGGTCCTCGTCTTCCAGCTCGCCTCCGGCTGGTTTGGCGTCAACGTCGCCAAGGTCCGCGAGGTCATCCGCAGCCAGCCCACAACCGCCTCCCCCGCGCAGCACCCCTCCGTCATCGGGATGTTCAATATCCGCGGCAACGTCATCCCCGTCATCGACCTGGCCAAGCACCTCAACGTCAACAACACCAACACGAATCCCACCACCACCAATTCCGCCGACAAACGCGTCATCATCACCGAGTTCAACGGCCTCCGCGCCGGGTTCGTCGTTGACGCCGTCGAGCAGATACACCGCCTGAGCTGGAGCCGCGTCCGACCCGCCCCGGGCCTGCAGGGCCTAGCCGCACACACCCCCCGCGCCAACGCCCACGCCGTCTCGAGCACCACCGGCATCGTCGAGATCAAAGACCGGCTCATCCTCATGGTCGACTTCGAGTCCGTCGCCGACGCCATCCTCATGCAGGACAAACTCAAGGTCCACGACGTCCCCAACCTCGCCAACGCCGACCGCGCAAACAAACGCGTCATCATCGCCGAGGACTCCCCGTTCATGCGCTCGGTCATCGAACGCGTCTTCCGCGCCAACGGCTACGCCAAGGTCGAGGTCTACGACAACGGCCAAAGCGCTTGGGAGGCCATCCAAACAGAACCCCAGCCCGACGCCGTCGTCTCGGACATCGAGATGCCCCGCATCGACGGCCTGCACCTGTGCAAACGCATCAAGGACAACCCCGCACTCAAGCACATCCCCGTCATCCTCTTCAGCTCACTTATCAGCGACGACAACCGCAACAAAGGCCAACAAGTCGGCGCCGATATGCAAATCCCCAAACCCGAACTCGCTGAGATGGTCCACCTCGTTGACCGCGCCACCACGGGCACCCTCACACAGACCACAACCCCCACATCCCCCGCACCCGCCCGCCACGCCGCGTAAACGGACCAGGCCCCACACCCCGGCTGCAAGTTATCGCCACCACACTTATCGCCACCACACCTGGTAACTTGAGCCGCCCACGTACACCAAGACAAACTCCTTTATCAGGTGCAGGGCTTGCACTCAAAGGAATCAGTCATCCACTACTGGACCCGGCCTCTTGTATGTCCGACCTTATCCGTACCGATGCCCATAGGAGCAATACACATGAATCCCCTCAAGCTCGTCAAGGACTCGGACACCCAGCCCAACCCCCCCGTCAAGCACAACCACCGGGCCACCGACGCCCCCGACTCACTCCCCTTCCCCGCCGAGGCCGTCCAAAAACTCAACCGCCAACGCATCGCCCGCCTGACGACGCAGGTGGAACCACACAATTCGGCCCTGGCCGACCTTGAAGCGCACATCGGCAACCACCTTGACCGCGCCCAGCGGCTTGTCAACAAACTCCGCCAAGAGGTGGACAACTACAAGTTCCCCGCCCAGCCCGAGCAAGAGGACAACCGCCCACCACCCTGCGCCGCCTAGCACCTCCGCCTCTGACGCGCCCTGCTAAGCCTCGATCCCACAACCCCCTCAACGCACCCCCTGCCCGGTTCCTGCCCGGTTCCTGCCGGGCCATAGCGGGCTTTGCTCTGCACGCTCACCCACCCCGGCGTGCGAACAATCCACCCGGTGCAAAAGGTCTATGACGTCATCGTCGTCGGCGGCGGGCACGCGGGCGTAGAAGCCGCGTGGAGCGCGGCCAATATCCTCGCAAACGCACACCGCACGCAACCCACCTCCCAGCCTCGCGTCGCGCTCGTCACACTCGACCCAACAAAAATCGGCGTCATGTCCTGCAACCCCGCCATCGGCGGGCTGGCCAAAGGCCAGATCGTCCGCGAGATCGACGCCCTCAACGGCGTCATGGGCTTGGCCACCGATGCCGCTGGCATCCAGTTCCGCGTTCTCAACACCAGCAAAGGCGCGGCTGTGCACGGCCCACGCGCACAGTGCGACAAGCACGCCTATGCACACACCGTCCAACAAATCATCGCTTCACGCCCAGAGATCGCCGTCGTGCAAGCAAGCGCCGAGCAAATCCTCCTCAACGCCGGCAAGGTCGCTGGCATCAGGCTGCACACACCCGCAGGCCACATCGACCTGCACGCACACGCCGTCGTCCTCACCACAGGCACCTTCATGCGTGGCCTGATGCACACGGGCGAAACCCAGACCCCAGGCGGCCGCTTCGGCGAAGCGCCAGCCGTCGGCATCTCCGCCAACCTCCGCGACCTCGGCTTCGAGCTCGGCAGGCTCAAGACCGGCACCCCGCCACGCCTCCGACGGGGGACCATCGACTGGGAAAGCCTACCCACACAGTTCGGCGACGAAAACCCCCAGCCGTTCTCCGAACTCAACGCCGACGGCCCACCACCGCCGGGCCTCGCTCCCTGGTTGCAACGCTTCCCCGCCCTGCAACAAATCGACTGCCGCATCACCGCTACCAGCGAGCCCGTCCACGAGCACATCCGCCAAAATCTCCACCGCGCACCCATGTTCACAGGCCAGATCGGAAGCGCCGGCCCACGCTACTGCCCGAGCATCGAGGACAAAGTCGTACGCTTTGCCGACCGCGACTCCCACCACGTTTACCTCGAACCCGAAAGCCTCCAAGATGACTGGGTCTACTGCAACGGCATCAGCACCAGCCTCCCGCCCGACGTGCAGGAGTTCATCGTCCGCGCCATGCCCGGCTGCGCGCACGCCGAGATCCTCCGCTTCGGGTACGCCGTCGAATACGACATGGTCCGCCCACACCAACTCAGCGCGACCTGCCAGAGCAAACCCGTCCCAGGCCTCTTCCTCGCCGGTCAGATCAACGGCACCAGCGGCTACGAAGAGGCCGCCGCCCAAGGCCTAATCGCAGGCACCAACGCCGCACGATCGGCCATCGGCGCCGAGCTTGTCGTCCTCGCCCGCAGCGAGGCCTACATCGGCGTGCTCCTGGACGACCTGGCGACCAAAACCCCCATCGAGCCGTACCGCATGTTCACCAGCCGCGCCGAGCACCGCGTGCTCTTGCGTGCCGACAACGCGCCCGACAGGCTGACACCCCGAGCCATCGAGTGGGGCCTGCTCGACGGCACCGCCCTCGGGCGCGCCCGGCAGCAACGCTTCGACCACCGCCGAGCGCGCGTCGACGCCATCAACAACGCCATCAACGCCACAAGCATCGACGGCCGGCCCGCAAGCGAAATCCTCCGCCGGCCCGGCATCCCGCTGGGCCAGGTCCGCGCGATGCTCGCCAACCTCCCCGCAGGCACCGACGACCGCACACTGCTTGCAGTGCAGACCGACCACTTCTACCACCCCTTCGCCCAGCGCGCACACGCCGAGGCCCGCCGACAGTCCGAACTTGACCGCAAACGCATCCCGCCAAACTTCGACTACCGCGCCATCACCTCGATCCGCACCGAGGCCCGAACCGCCCTCCTTCGCTTCCAACCCGAAACCCTCGGCCAGGCCTCCCGCCTCGAAGGACTCACACCCGCCGACGTGATCCTGCTGAGCGTGCTGATAAAGAAACACCGGGCCGAGAGCAAGTAGCCCGTCCCCTATACACCGACGCGCTCAGCACCGGGTACCCCGGACCTCCGGGCCGGGCGCTTGAACTCTATAAAGATCGCCAATATTCCTCGTGCGGAACCCCTCCCCAGAGGGGTTCCAAAAACTCATATCGCAATCCTCACCCCGCCGTCCCCACCAGCGCCGCGTTATCCGAAAAACGTTTCATCGCCGCGATCAACTGCTCCGCCTGCACATGTGGCGGCATGCTGATCAGCCTGCGACGCAACGCCGTCACCGTCTTGAGCGTCTGCGCGTCGAGCATCAGGTCCTCCTTCCGCGTCCCGCTGGCAGCGAGGTTGATCGCCGGGAAGAGCCGCCGCTCGGCGATCTTGCGGTCCAGGATCAACTCCATATTCCCCGACCCCTTAAACTCCTCAAAGATCACCTGGTCCATCGCGCTGCCAGTGTCGATCAGGCACGTCGCGATGATCGTCAGGCTCCCGGCCTCCTCAGTATTCCGCGCCGACCCGAAGATTTGACGCGGGACTTCTAGTGCCTTGGCGTCGATCCCGCCGGACATCGTTCGGCCAGAACTCGCAAACCGCCTCGAGTTGTTGAACGCCCGCGCCAGCCGCGTGATCGAATCCAGCACCACCACCACATGCCGGCCCGCCTCGACCATCCGCTTGGTCAACTCCATCGTGCCGATCGCCAGCGAGGTGTGCTTGTCAACGTTGTTGTCGTTGCTCGATGCCACCGCGTGCGCACGCGGTGACCCATCAGGGTGCGTGCCAAAGGCCGCAAACGTCCGACGAAAGTCCGTAACCTCCTCCGGACGTTCGTCGATCAAAAGCGCTATGACCGTTACATCCGGGTGGTTGTGCACGATGGCCGAGGAAATGTCCTTGAGCAGCGTCGTCTTCCCAGCCTTCGGCGGCGAAACAATCAACGCACGCTGACCACGCCCAATCGGACAAAACAGATCAATCAGCCGGCAAGAGTCCGCACACCCGCGGTATTCCAGCGTCAACCGTGGTCGGGGATCAATCACCGTCAGCTCCTCGAACGCCTTGATCCGCGGTGCCGTGTGCGGATCAAACCCCGCGATCGACACAGCAAAGTGCTGCTGCTGATGTTGCGGGCGGTGTGGGGCCTGTGGGGGGGGGCCTTGGTTGGCGTTGTTGTGCTGGCGGTGCTGGCGGTGCTGGGGGTGCTGGGGGTGCTGGTTGTGGTGTGCGTTGGAGTCGGCTCGTTGGTTACGGCCCTGATTGCTTTGATGGTGGCCCTGACCTTGACGGGGGTGCTGTTGTTGTGCCCGCGGCGGTTGCTGCTGGGCGGGCTGGGCTTGCTGGGCAGAGTCGGCGTTGGTCTGGTCGGGTGTTGGTGCGCCCTGCCCACGTTTCTTGCGACGGCGCCGGCGTTTCTTGGCTGAGCCTGTGGGGGCACCGGCGGCACCACCTGCGGGCGCGGCAGGGCTGCCGGGCAACACGGCCGGGGGTGTGGGTATGGATTTGGGCTGGCCGGGCTGGCCGGGGGAGTGCATTTCTTGGGCCACGGGTTGTCCCTGATGATCGCGTGCGTGTGCCGGGTTGAGAACCCTGCGGGCAGGCCTGCGACGGTGAACACACGACAGGACGGCAAAGGCCTGCCCACGGTCGTGAGCGGGAGCATAGCGGGGTCAAAGCCGTGGCGGCGGGGAGCGGGAAGGTTGCTTGCCCTCAGTAGCACTGGGATCAGAGTTGATCGGCCTCCTCAGTCTACAACCAATTGCGGACCGAACTTCTTCTCTGCAACGCCTACCGACAGAACGGCTCCTCCAGCGAGCCGTACGGTGACTGCATTGAGCGTGCCAAGCGGCTGTTCCCTGAGTGCAAGAAACGTTCAGGGGCCCCAGGAGGCCCAGCAGCCCAATGAAAACCAAGCATGCATCACACTTGAACCGCACCGCCCGCCTTCACGGGCGGGCCGTGCATTTGCTAACCGCAACCGCGTTCGCGGCGGTTTCGCTGCTCCTGCTCGGTGGGTGCGGCAAGGGCGGCGATCCGAAGTCGGCGCAGGCGACGGGGGAGACGAGTCCGCCGGCGTCTGAGCCGGAGCAAGCCCCTTCGCCCCCGGCCGGCCCCACCGGGGTGCCACCGGCGGGTGATACGCAGATCATTGAGTTTGTAAAACGGGGCCTCATCCCTTTCAAGATGGACGCCACCCTTTCCGCCGACTATCCCGCCGTCATTAGGGTTACACCCTTGCCAGAATCTTTGCACGAGCATATCCGGGCGGTGTTGCAGCGTGAGATCGATCGCTACCCGCCGGGCGTTCTGACCGGCCCGGGATCGCACGTCCTGGACATGGTCATGGTCGGCGACAAGATAACGATTAATCGAGAAAGCGTCTCCGGGGCGTATATGGCCGGTGGTCTTGTATTCATCAGCGTGGGGGCCGCTCCCAAGCCCGGCCATGAACAGGACGCGTACATCGCCCGGACGCTGCACCACGAACTCTCCAGCGCGTTCAAGGAATCCAGCCTGTTCAAGGGGAGTTCTCAGCGGTTCGACGAGAAGAGATTCCGCGACGCCCTCCCCCCCGGCTTTGTCTACGACGACGAAAAACCTGGTGCCAATCCAACTGTGGCCATGCGGGGCGTCAACGCCGTCGGCAACATCCAGGACGTCGCCGACGGGTTCCTGACGCAGTACGCCAAGACGACCCTCGGGCAGGACTTCAACTCCTACGCCGAGGTCCTCTTGTGGAAGCCCGAACTGCTGCTCGAAACGTTCGCCCCCGACTCACGCGTCGGGCGCAAGGCCCGTGTGGTCCGCGACTTTTATATCGCCATCGACAAGCGTTTTGAGGACTACTTCGCGCCCCTCGGCAAGTGAGGCCGGGTGCCCGTTGCTACCATCGCCCCTGATGCGTGAACTGCGGGGCATACCGGTCTCCCCTGGCGTAGCCATAGGCTCGGCGTTCGTCGTCGAGGACCAGAAACGCCGCATACCCAAACGCCCCATCGCCCCCACCGACGCCCCAACCGAACTCACCCGGCTAGATTCGGCCCTCCGCGCCTCCATCGCCGAGCTCACCGCCGTGCGCGCCCAAACCAAGGCCCAGCTTGGCGATGAGGCCGCCAAAATCTTCTCCTTCCACATCGGGATGCTCGCCGACAAGTCCCTCACGCTCCCGATGCGCCACGCCGTCGAAAAAGACCTCGTTACCGCCGAGTACGCCGTCTTTACCACGCTCCAGGCCCTGGCCGACCGTTTCGCCGCCTTCGGCGAAGGGGCCTTCAAGACCAAGGTCGATGACGTCAACGACCTGGCCCAGCGCGTCCTCAAGCACCTCGTCGGCGAGTCGGTCTCGCGCCTGGCCAATATCAAGCAGCCCGCCGTCGTCCTCTCGCGCGACCTGACGCCCAGCCAGGCCGCCGCCTTCAACCGCGAGCACGTCCTCGGCTTTGTTACCGAGGCCGGCGGACGCACCGGGCACACCGGCATCTTCGCACGTGCACTCGGCATACCCGCCGTCGTCGCCTGCAAGCAAGCAACCGAACTGGCCACCCCAGGCACCCCCGTCATCATCGATGGCGAGAGCGGCACCGTCATCCTCGACCCCGACCTGGCCACCCTGGCCCGCTACCGAAAAATCCGCGAGCGCGACCGACTCTTCCGACTCAAACTCGACGACCTCCGCGAGCTCCCCTGCCAGACCCTCGACGCAGTCCCCATCGACCTGCAAGGGAACATCGAGTTCCCCGAAGAGATCGCCCAAGTCCTCGCCGCCGGTGGCACAGGCGTCGGCCTCTATCGCACCGAGTACCTCTACCTCGCCCAGGACAAAGAACCCACCGAACAGGACCACTACCAGGCCTACGCACGCTGCGTCGGCCTCCTCGCCGGGCGCCCCCTGACGATCCGAACCATGGACCTCGGCGCAGACAAATACACCCAAGAACGCGCCGACAACCCCGAACGCAACCCCATGCTCGGCTGCCGGAGCATCCGCTACTGCCTCCAAAACCCCGGCCTCTTCAAACGCCAACTCCGCGCCATCCTCCGCGCCAGCGCACTCGGCCCCGTCCGCGTCATGTTCCCGCTGGTTACGACGCCCCAAGAGTTCCGCAGGGCACGCTTCGTCCTCAACGAGGTCATCGAAGACCTCCAAGACGAGGGCGTCGCCGTCGACGCCAGCATCAAAGTCGGCATGATGGTCGAGGTCCCCTCCGCTGCCATCTGCGCCGACATGTTCGCCAACCAGGCCGACTTCTTCTCCATCGGCACCAACGACCTGGTCCAATACACCCTCGCCGTCGACCGCACCAACGAGCAGGTCGCCGCGATGTACAACCCCGCGAACCCCGCCGTCGTCGCCCTCGTACGAAACACCGTCCGGGCCGCCGCGGCGGGCAACATCCCCGTCTCCTGCTGCGGCGAGAGCGCGGGGGAGCTGGAATATGTCATGCTTTTGCTCGGCCTGGGCCTCCGCAGCCTCTCGGCGTCCGCCCCCGCCCTCCCAGCCGTGAAACGGCTCGTCCGGAGTGTTACAATAGAGCAGTGCGAGCAGGTGGTCGAAAAGGCCTCCCGGCTTGATTCCGATGCCGCGGTGAGCAGTTATCTGCGCGACGCGACCAGGAAGATCATCCCCGAGGCGTTCGACGGACGTTCCGCCGATTAGCCCCGGATCAGACATCAGGCGTGCAGGCCCGGGGCCCGCGCCGCAAGGACACCCGTCGCCTGCGCACGTGCGCACGGGCGGCTCGCACCAGTTGCCAGGCCACGCGCCTGTCGCCCTGGTCGCTTGAGCCCGGCACGACGAGCAGGCGACGCTCATCTCCCCGCCCGCACGCGCCAACCACTCGCGCCGCCGCCGGGGAAACAAGGCCCACGCACAGACCCCACCCTGGGACTGGCGCGGGCGGGAGGCCGTGGGCCTCAGGTCCTTGCAGGCGGAAACCAGACCGGCAACGCCCCAACGGCACGCAGGCGTCCCCACGCCCGGGCCAAGAAAGGGCCACACATGGCCGAAACGAAAGATAAAATCAAACGCCAACTCATCATCAACTACGTCCCGGGCGAAGAGTGCCGCGTCGCCGTCGTCAACAACGGCCGCCTCGACGAGTTCTTCAGCGAAAAACGCGATAGCGTCTCGCACGTCGGCAACATCTACGTCGGACGCGTAACCAACGTCGAACCCTCCATCCAGGCCGCCTTCATCGACTTCGGCCTGCCCCAGGGCGGCTTCCTGCACGTCTCGGACGTCCACCCCTACTACTTCCCCAGCGACGACACCGAAGAAGGCGCCACCGAACGCGTCGGCAAAAAAACACCACGCCGAGACCGACCACCCATCCAAGACTGCTTCAAACGCGGCCAGGAAATCGTCGTCCAAGTCCTCAAAGAAGGCGTCGGCAGCAAAGGACCCACCGTCACCAGCTACCTCAGCATCCCCGGACGCTACCTCGTGATGATGCCACAGATGGACCGCGTCGGCGTCAGCCGAAAGGTCGAAGATGAGGAACTCCGCAAAAAAATGGTCGCCATCCTCGACCAGCTCGACCTCCCCGACGGCTTCGGGTTCATCCTCCGCACCGCCGGGCTGGACAGGACCAAGACCGAACTCAAACGCGACCTGGCCTACCTCATGCGTCTGCAAAAAGACATGGAAAAACGACGCAAGGCCGGCAGCAAAACCCGCCTGCTCTACGCCGAGAGCGACCTGCTCCTACGCGCCCTGCGCGACATGCTCACCGCTGACACCGACGAGGTCATCATCGACAGCGAGCCGGGACTCAAACGCGCAGCCAACTTCATGCGCATCTTCAGCCCACGCAGCAGCACCAAACTCCTGCACTTCTCCGGCAACACCCCCATCTACCACGCCCTGGGCGTCGAAGAGCAAATCCGCACCATGTACAGCCGGGATGTCCCACTGCCCTCCGGTGGCCGCCTGGTCATCGACGAGGCCGAGGCACTCGTCGCCATCGACGTCAACAGCGGCAAAAGCCGCAGCGCCGGCGACAGCGAAGAAAACGCCTACAACACCAACCTCGAAGCCGCCGACGAAATCTGCCGGCAACTCCGCCTCCGAGACCTCGGCGGCATCGTCATCAACGACCTCATCGATATGCGCAGCGCCAAGCACCGCCGCGATATCGAGGCACGATTCCAGGCCATCCTCGAAACCGACCGCGCTCGAAGCACCGTGCTCCCCATCGGTGAGTTCGGCGTCCTGGAACTCACACGCCAACGCATGCGCGGCAGCCACGAGAGCATCCACTTCCAAGACTGCCCAACCTGCCGCGGACGCGGCATGATCCAACGCCCCGACAGCGTCGCCGCCGACGCCCTCCGCGAACTCGCCGCACTCCTGGACCACCCCAAGGTCGCCAAGGCCGAGATGGTCATCAACCCACGCATCGCAGGCGAACTGCTCAGCAGCAAACGCAAGCACCTCTCACGCCTCGAGCGCATCACCGGCAAGCAACTGGCCATCCGCCTCTCCGACGCCACAGGCCTCGACCGCGTCGCCTTCTACGCCTATGACGCCCAGGGCAGCGACATCGAGATCGACCGCCTCCCCAAACGACACGCCACACCCGAGCAACTCCGGCAGTGGGTCGACCCCGAACAACCAGAAGACCAGGACGAAGAGGTCCTCGAAGAGTTTGTCTTCGAGGTCGATGAGCCGGGCGAGGAGGAGCAAGACACCGCCCAGCCCGAAGTCTTCGCGATGGAACTGGACCCGAACGCACCAGCCCCCGAGGGTGAAAACTTCTCTCTCTCAGGGATCAACAGCGGAGGCCGCAAAAAGAAACGCCGCCGGGGACGCGGCTCACCGGGCAGCCCCGAGGCCCGCCGAGATGAGGGCCTCCGCCCCGACGGCACACGCATCCACACCCCACCCCGGGGCGAACCCGTCCACTCACCGGGCCAGCAACCAGCCCACCCACACCAAAGCCCCGAAGGCTCGGCCCAGCCAGGCAACGAACAAGGCAGCGCCACACCAGGACAAGGTACAAACCAGCCCGGCAGTCCAACCGGCGAAGGTGGCGAGGCCGGCCGCCGACGCCGACGCCGCCGACGGGGCGGGCGCGGACGCGGGCGAGACGCCGGCCACGACGGGCAAACCCCCGCCTCCGCTGGCCAAGCAACCCCAGCAACCTTCATCGGCCCCGATGATGAGGTCGAACGACTCCCACCACCACCCACAGCAGAGGACCTCGCCGAGGGTGGCACCATGACCCTCGGCCGGCTCGCACGCCTCCTCCGCGTCCGCGCCAACGCCATCATCGGCACCTGCCTGGACGAAAACATCCCCGCACAACTCGTCGCCGATGAGAACAGCGTCATCGAGCCCGAACTCGAAACCAAAATCAGAGCCTGGTTCCCACCCCGGCCACAACACCGCCCACACTCCCCACAACCCTCTCTTCCAGGTGGGGCGGGCATACCCACCCCCCCCCCACCCCCCCCCGCCCACCCCCCACAGAGACCCCCCCCCCCCCCCGGGCGCGGCGGGGCCGGGCCCCGCGCCCGC
>JBKDDT010000049.1:0-20449 GCA_046339895.1 bacterium
GCGACGCCAATGGACGGGGCCGGAGTATTTGTACCCCGCTGGCGGCCCTGAAAACGCGGCTTCTGCTGTCCCCGTTAACGACCCGTGTCAATCGCACACCCATCGGGCCACCCCGAGAGTGGTCCGCCAACCCTCCGAAACGGTCTTGTACAGGGAGCTTCAAGGGCCGCGTCCAAAGGACGCGGCCCTGTTCGTTTACGGATCGGCTCGGGACGGGCCGAGCCCTACCGCGCCGGTTCCACGCGGGAATCGGCGAGGTTTGGCGGCCCAAGCCCAGCCGGGCCGAGTTCTCCGGTTTGCCTCGTTCGCGTAGGCCGCACCGCCAAAGGCGGCTTCGGGCCCCATTGGGCACGCCAAACTCTCGGCTCTCGGCAGAGAGCGGCAGGATCGGTTTACAACCCCGGTGCTGATAAGGCCCATGGCGAACACGGTTCGTTGGCCCCGTCGCGCGGTGACCCGTCGGCCGCTAGGTTGTGGCGGTCAGGCTGGGTGCCGATTGGCGAGATTCGACAAAGACGTGCCGGCGATGGAAATCGAGGTACTCTGGGCGAATCGGCCGACACGATGGAGCATTGACTCTCTGTCCTTCGATTTCATCCAGTAGCCGCACGACGTGCTCGCTAAGCCCTTCCCTCAGCCGTGTCGTCACCACGGTCAGATCGTCGGAAAGGGTGAAATAGCCCCGGTCGAACAGCTTGTCATGCGTCACGAAGAGGCATAGGCCGTTTGCTGGATCCAGCCTTGACGGCACACGCCGCGACCATGGCACGATGTGGCTGGCCACCAGCAGGTCGCTCTCGACGACCCCTGTCAGGCAGCACTTGTGACCGAAGTTGGTGAGCACCTCACGCTTGAAGCGGTCTTGTCCTCTCCGTTGCGTAACTACGCCCTCTCGCTGGGTATCCGACTCGGTCGCATCAGTAGACCCCTGACCTCCCCGGGTCACATCATCAGGCTGGGTGGCCGCGAAGTCGGCGTAGAACTGAGCGACGTTGACCCTCTTGTCCATGCCAGCGACGGCGAGTTCATCGTCATGAATCTGTACCTTCCAGCGGGGCCTGTCCGTCGAACGGAGCTGACTGGGCGTTGGCGCAAAGAGGCCGCCAATAGCCGAAAACGGCATGACGTAGTAATCGTGCGGGTCCGCGGGGTCGCCGAAAACGACGATGTTGAAGGCGTCTCCGTGCTTCGCCCGCTTGGCCTCCATTTTGGAGAGGTCAATCCCTACGTAGTAGCCCTCATCGGGTCGTCCGCGGAAGACGAGGTTGGGGCCAGCCTCGAGCGTGGCTCTATTCACAGCCGCGAGGTTGGCCACGGGTTTGGTCATGCACGTGCCTCTTCACGGCTGGCACCGGTAGCAGCTGGCTCCGCCTTTGGCGACGCCAGGAACGAAAGCTCTTTCTCGAGCGTCTGGGGATCACGACATACATGGAAAAGCCAATCGCCATGCTCGCGAGCGTTGTTGACAGCGCCGACCCAGCGCCGGGCAGCGTGGTGCTTGGCGATAGTCTGGGCGTCCTCGAACCCCTTCACCTCCAACAAGACGTTGAGGCCAGTGGTGAGACGGACGATGAAGTCCGGCTCGTATGTGTGATCCACGCCTTGGAACTCATATGGAATCAGGAGTCCGAGGTGGTCGTTTCGAACGTACCGCTCCACCGCCTCGGAGGCCTCCATTCTGAACGCGACGGACGACTCCCACGTTCGGGTGTCAAGCACGACCTGGTTGACATGGCTCTTCTGGGTGCCGTGGCAAGGCCGCGTTGTGGTGAAGTCGACATCGGCAGACGTCCCGACGGGCTTGTACCTGTTCAGGACCGGAAGGAGCGGCGGCTCACCTTCGGCGTCGTCGGGAACAATCGCGTCGCAGAGATAGCCGACCATTCGGCTGACGTACTTCTCCAGCCCGAGCTCCCGCTGGTCCACGTCTTTGAAGTCAACTTTTCTCCGCACGTACTCATCCACAAAGCGGAGAACCTGCGGGAACAATTGGTGACGTGACTGGAGACGCATCACGCGCGCCTTCGCGTCCGAGCGGCCCCCGGCTTCGCCCACCAGATGGGCCACGACCAGTCTGGCGATCTGAAACTTGATCGCCTGTAGGTGCGTGTGCTGGTAATACTGCTCCCGATTCTGTTCAGTGAACCCGAACGGTGCAGTCTGAGACGCGGTCCCCTCCTGGTATCCAACCGTCGGCAAGAGGAATGTGGCCGTGGGTTCGAGGTTGGGCTCGATTACGAGCGGGTCCATCGCGCCCACGTCGCACTTGATGAGGTTCTTCTTGAGCGCGAATGCATACCCTTCGACGACGGGAAAGCGAAGCTCCAACGCCGCTCGCTCGGGCATCGCCCTCACATGGTTCTTTGGCTTGTCCTCCGGCTGCTTCTGGTTGACGGGACGGCCCTTGAACGGGATCACCGTGAACGGAATCCCGTAGACATCCACATACTCCTCGGTCAGCAGGCCCGTCGTGGGGTCGGGTGTGTAGTCCATTCGACGCAAACCACGGCCGACGACTTGCTCGCAAAGGAGCTGACTTCGGAACGCTCGGAGGCCCAGGATGTGCGTGACGTTGTTGGCATCCCATCCTTCTGTCAGCATGGCCACCGAAACTACGCAGCGGACGTGTTCCCCGGGCTCGCCGCGCTTGCCGACGGTGGAGACCACCTTCCTCAGCGCCTCCGCGGCATCCTTCTTCGAGACTCCGGGCTCCTCACTCTCAGCCTTCGAGAGCAGATCTGTGTCAATGCGGATCGTCCGCTTGACCCTCGCGGTGTTCTGGAAGTAGTCCGGAAAGATCACGCCGTGCCCGTAGGATGTTCGCTGCTTCGCCTTGCTCCGCGAGCGCGGAGCAGATTCCTCGACCTCCGCTTCACCATCATTGTCTTCCGCCTCTGCGGCTTCGGCGATGTCTGCTTCGGTGACAGATTCGACTGGCTCTTCACCGCTGATCTTGCGGTAGAAGACCTCGGCAATGTCCACGTTGTCACACACGATGATCAACACCGGCGGCATCTGCACCTGGCCGGGTTTAGCCTCCAGGATGTACTTGAATCGCTCCACCCACTGACCGGCAAGCTGCTTGAGAGCCGGCTCGGCGTCGCGGTAGACGACATCGGGTTTGGGCTTTCTGCCCTTGCCCGGCAGGAACTCCGCGGGTTCCAGATTGTCGCGGATGTTGTCCCAAAGCTTGAAGTACTTCGCTTCCGGTCGGCCAGTCGTGTCGCTAACCGGAAGGCGCGGGATCTTCACGATGCCGCTCTCGATCGCATCGACGAGACCGAAGTCGCTCACGAGCCACGGGAACGGGCTGTTTTCGACATAACCGCTGCCGCCGATATAGAACGGCGTTGCGGACAGATCGACGCACTGGGCGATTCCCGGCTGCGTCTGCCCGGCCGCCTTCCCACCGCTCGCGTTGTTGAGCTTGTCCAGGCCTTCAATCCAGACGGTTGCCTCCTCGTTCTCAGCCTGCGCCTCCTTCAGAGCCTCCGGAGAAAGCGACTTCTTCAACTCTTCGCTCAGCGGGGCAGGTCGGTAGCAGTGGTGCGCCTCATCGTTGAGCACCATGATCGGCATGCGCTCGTACAGATCGCCGAGCACACGCTTTGCGAAGGCCTCGGGTGTCTCCGCTCCCTTGTTCACCACGGCGTAGCTCTTGCCACCCTCCGCGTGTTCGCTCTCAGGCGCAAAGCGGTGCCAGTTCTCGACGAGCACCTTGCCGTTCTGCATGAGCGGCCGCATGCGCACCGGCACGATGTCGAACGCCGCGTAGTAGTTGTCCGGCCGCTCCGGGCGCAGAACAGCGAGCCGCTCCTTGACGGTCAGGTTCGGGCAGCACACCAGAACAGCATTCGGAAATCGTTCATCGCCGGGATTCCGGCCTCGGTTGCAGAACGCCCACGCGATCAGCATGGCCATCACAACGGTCTTCCCCGACCCCGTGGCCATCTTGCACCCGAACCGTGTCAAGGGGAGCATGTCGGGATTCGGCGGCGCATCGACGAGCCGACCAATGTCTGCCGCTGGGAACTGCGGATTGAAGCGTGGCTTCTTCCCACTGCGGAGAATCTCGGCCAGGTAGATGACGGTCTGCACGGCTTCGAGCTGGCAGAAGAACAGACGCCTCGGTCGGTCGGGCGATGCCCAGAAGTTCAGCAGTTCCCGCGTTACGGGCGTCACGCCCTCGAAGTTGCCCGCACGCCAGCGAGCCACATCCTCGCGGATCTGGTTGACCATGTGAAGGTCGTCCTGACCCTCGCTGAGTTCCAGTGTGAGCTGCCCCGCCGCGTCGCCCGCACTGTCCTTAGTCTTGTACCAGTACCGCGATGGCCGACGCCCCGCGATCTTCGAGGCCTCGCCCGTCGTCCGGTCGTACTGCCAATGTACCGACGGCGCCTCGTACGGCGAGCACAAAATCGGCTTCTCAACCGCTTGAATCGGGATGTCTGCCTTCGCCGTCATGGTCTTGGCCCTTTACCCAAACTCGAACACTCGCTTTACATCCTTGCCAGCACCGTCGCCGCAGAAGCCAACGACCCCGCCGTCGGCGGAGATCTTCACGCCGAAGCCCATCCTCGCGAGCGCTTTGGCAGCCGCTTTCCTCGCACCGGCATCACTGCCCGACTCCACCTTAACGATTGCACCGACGGCCAACACCTCGCCGCGATGGTTCAGGACCAGCGCGCCATCGATGGCGGCCATCGCCTGTCGGAGCCGGCGGGGCAACTCGGTGAAGAGCCGCTTGTGCTCGGGTTGATCGAGGAACTGAGTGATAACCTGCGCTTTCCGGGAATCGCCACGCTCGATACGATCCGCCTTGTTCACAATGTCCTTCAGCATCCCCTTGTGCTTATCGCGCACGACCCCGATGCAGCCACCACTTCGACCGAAGGAGACATCAAGGCAAGTTTCGTAGATGCAGGCTCGGAGCGCTTTGTTCGGCACGGTCTCCATCTGCTCGAGGATCGGAGGATGAGCGAAGTGCCGCCAGCGCCCACGCCTCCACGCAAACACCAGCGTCTTTTCCCTGAAGAGCAGGATCTCGCCGTTCCGATTCAGCGTGACCGCAAGTCGCTTGCCCGTGCACCACTCGGCGATCGTGCGTGCGTAGTGAGGAGCCTCCGCAAGATTTGCCTCAGTGTGGAGAGTGCGGAATTGGTCGATGTATCCATCGGGCGAAACCGTGATCATCGTCTCGATGCTGCCCGTGAGCACCTTGCCGAAGTCCTCGCCCCAGATGGCTTCGAGCTTGACGCCCGCGCTTCGAGACTTCTCATCGAGTCCGATCGCGGCTGCGATCCGGTGACCCTCGTATGTCTGGGATGCGAGCGACTCGAACTCTGTCAGCACGCGGAGCAGCAATGCCTCGCTGGGATACTCCAGATACGTCACGATGGTCTGTCGCACAGCAGCGCTCAACGCCTGTGGAAAGAAGAACTCGTCGCAATGGCGGGCGACCTTGCCGACGGTCTCCAGAAGACGTTGAACGAGTCGTCGTTCCTCGATCGTGAAGGGCTGCGCGCGAGTGATCTCCAGCAGATCGGACTTTGCCTCGTCGAGACGAACGCCGATCGCCCGTTCACCCAGCTTCAGTACCAGTCCTTTCCCAGTTGAGGCGGGCTTGGTGCCTTCAGACAACTCTGCACCGGGCAGGAAGGGAACCAACTCCTGCGCCACCACCTCGCGGAAGCGAGCCGCGGACATCGGCGATACGGGTTTGGTCGCTGGTGTTGCCATGAGCGTGGATCATGCGAGTCGATGCACGCTCATGACCTCGTTCCCTCGCGGATCGATCACCTTCACGGCTGCGCACTTGTGCTTGCCGGCAGGGAACGGCAGGCTGGTCGTGCTGCTGAAGGCCTCGAACCGCTCAGCGTCGATCGGCCCGTCCTTGCCGTTGAGGGCCTTCTGCAACTTCTCCCATGCGGACTTGTCCGGGAAGAAGGCCTGCGTGACGCAGAACGTCCGGCCGTCGTAGTCGCCATCGAGAAACCATGCGGCGACCTTGCTCGCGCCCGTCGAGTTGATGCTGTTGTCCACGGGGTTGTAGACGTCCACCCCCTCCATCGTGACTGCGTACTCCGTCCCGTCGTCTCCCTTGCGCGAATCGACGCGGACGCGGGGCTGGCCGAAGACCGTGAACAACTGCCCGCCGCCGGGAGAGACCGACTCCTTGAGAAGCCCGTTCATGCCCGGGTTTATGTCGGGCCGGATGTGCGCGAAGTGGATCTTGAGCTTGGGGTGCGGTGCTCCACCACCCTCATTCAGGATCGCCTGCGCCTCGGCGGTGAAGTTGAAGGCGGCGACCACGAGGTGGTCATACAGCCGTCCTGCGGGCTTGATCAGCTCCTCGACCATCTTCGCGGTCACCGGCCCGTACTGAGGGCCAAAGACCACGCCGACGTTGTTCGAACCGTCCGGATCGCGATCCTCATCGCCGACGGCGACCCAGCGACCCTCGGCATGGAAACCGCTGGACTTCCCGCTCTCGTAGAGGGGCTCCAGACGTGTCCACTTCATCTGCTTGTTGTTCAGAAATCGCACGCCGTCCGCGCGAAGGAAGCGGATCATCTGGTCGAGGTACGCGCCCACGTTGGCGACCTCCAGCGAACCGGTCGCCTCGACCATCCGCACCTCGAACGCGTCCTTAATGTCCTCGGGAGCGCCACCGAACTCGGGGCCGACATCCATTGCGTCACCCAGAGTCATCTCCGGTGGCTGCACGGCCTCGACGCTGAACGGCCCGCTCACTCGCGTGACGCCCTTCACTACCTCGGGCTGATCGACCAGTTCCTCCTGGTCAGCGCTGGCGGCAATGCACGCATTCACTTCATCCATCTTCGCCCGCCACGCGGCCCGGTACGCCTTCACCGCCTCGGCCAGCCCCTTCGGCCAGTCCGGATCGGTGTCGAATGGCATCTCCCAGTGATACCAGCCGTCGAACTTCGCGTTGACGGTGTACTTGACCCCCTTCTCCCGGTTGTCCGGCGGCAGCACCCAGCGTCGGCGGTCGGCGTCCGTCACGGCCCGCTTGCCCTCGTCCTTCTGCTTCTTCGCGAGCTTGGCTGCGAGCTTCGTCCGGAGCGACGGGTCCTTCTTGAGCGCCAACGCGAGCTCCGCGTTGGCCTGCTTTAATGCCGCCTCCAGCGGGGGCTCGTGCTTAGCGAAGATCGGGTCGAGCGCGACGTTCTGCGCGATGCTCTTGAGCGTGATGTGCGGCACGGTCTTGTAGTGGAACCCGCTCGACGGGTCGGGCACGTCCAGCCTGCGCGAATCCTGCCGCGTCGCCTTGGTCTTATACTGCTCGAACTTCGCCGTCAGCAGCCGCTGGCGAGCGATGGCGACTGCCACGCGGCTGGTGTCGGTCGTGATCCACCGCCGGCCCCACTGCTCGGCGACATATGCCGTCGTCCCCGACCCGCACGTCGGATCGAGCACAAGGTCGCCGGGGTCGGTGGTCATGAGCATGCAACGCTCGACCACTGTTGTGCTTGTCTGCACCACGTAGACCTTGGGATCGGAGCGGCTCGTGATTCCGCCTCCCGTATCGGGCCAGAAATTAGTTAGGGCCAGCACGCCCGAATCGTCAAAGAACTTCTTGTAGTTGACTGTTTCGCCCGCGATCATCAAACGGTCCGCGCCTTTGACTCGCGTCATACCGGTTTGTCCGGTCCGCCAACCGCCTGATGGCGGACGAAACCCCCGTCCGCTGAAATCGACTTCGAAACCTGTCGTCGCGCTTCCCGAACGTGAAGTCAATCCCTGATCGCGGTATGGCCGCCACTCCGCGTCGAGGCTTGCCGGGTCGTTTCGCTCGTCCTCGGTCATCAGGCGCTGGAGGCCAGACAATCGCGACTCGACTTGCTTAAATCTCGAAGCGCCCTCGCCGCCGACTTCGAGGACGTGGTACAACCGGCGAAACTTTACGCGCTCGACATCTCGCGAGTACCAAAGCAAGTAGTCATGCACTGGGTCGATCAAATCGCTCGCCATGCCAATGGCTGTCTTGTACGCGATCGTGGCGACGTGGTTTTGCGGACCGAATGTCTCGTCAAGCAAGGTTCGTACGCGATGAACATTCTCGTCACTGATCTGCACAAAGACGCTCCCCGTGTCGGCGAGGAGTTCGCGTGCGACGACAAGTCGGTCGCGGAGGTACGACAGGTATGAGTGGATGCCCAGGTGCCAAGTGTCGCGGTATGCCCGTACCATCTCCGGCTCGCGGGTGAGGTCCTCCTGCTTGTCCTTCACATCGCGCTTGCCGACCTCGGGCTGGAAGTTGCTCGCGAACTTGATGCCGTAGGGCGGGTCCATGTAGATCATCTGGACCTTGCCTGCCAGGTCCTCCCGCCGCGCCAGCGACGACATGACCTGGAGCGAGTCGCCCAGGATGAGCCGGTTAGCCCAGTCCACATCGTGTCGGTAGAACTGGACGGCTTCGTGATATTCCTGCTCGGGGTCGGCGAAGAGGAACTTGGATGCATCCTGCCGCGCCGCTACCTTCAGAATGGCCTGGGCGCTGATCCGCTCGTGGATGTGAAGCGCGACGGGGTCCACGGCGAAACCGGGCTTCTCGCGCTTTCCGGTCCATTCGAGCCACGGCTCGTGGATGCGGAGGGCCTCGGCAAGCGTGCGAGCCTCATCGTCGCTGAGGGGGCCGCGCCGAGCCTTGGCCAGCAGTTCAGGCAGTGCGTCGGGCTTGCCGTGCTGATCAAATCGAAGCACCGGCGGCAGGTGCGGGTTATAGGCGTACTGGGCCTTGGGGATGACAGGGACGACACCCTCGGCGGCGATCTTGGCGGGTGGGATGTTGCGGCGCTTGGCACTGGGGTGCCGAATATCGCCCATTGGCAGGCCATCGCTGCCCGCCGCGGGCGATTTCCCCTTGCTGCTCGTCTTGCCGGACTTCTTTGCCACAGGTGACTCCGAACCACGTTTCTGCGCCCGTCCGGCCACCGGTGGTCGGCGCGTTGCCTTTGGGGGTGGTCGGGAGCCAACTCCGCACTGAAAGTGTACCCGAACGCTTTACGATAGGTGGGGTGTGTCGCGGCATCCGCAACCCGCTGAGCGTTCGCTCTCGGCGACCCCCATCTGTCGCGGGTCGAAGTCGTGCGAGCACCGTAGAATCTGCAACAGTCCAGTCGCGGCCGCCCCTCGCGATTGGCTCCGGAGCGGCCCACTTGATCGACCCCGAGAGCATCTCTGCCCTGCGTTCCGAACTCGCCACCAGCATCCAAGGCGATCGGCGGGTCCTTGACGAGCTCCGAGAGGATGTGCGGCCGCTGAAAGGGCAGACGCGCAAGATTCAGCCCCGGAGCACCACAGCAATCTCTCTGGTGGGCACCGACGGCGGCAACAACAAGATCGAGTTCGACCCGTTCATGGTGCAGCTGGTGCGGGTCGTGGACTCGAGCAACAACGAGTACTGCCTGGAAGTGGTGACGCCGACGACCGACCGAACGGCGGTGAACGCCCGGCACTTCGATGCTGCTGGAGCGCCTAAGACGGCGCTCGGCCAGATGCTCACGAAGCTGCTGCCCGCAGGCGAGCGGTCGATTTGGAACGTCACGTCGATGATCCCCAAGCCGCCACAGCCGGGCGCGAAGATCGAACCGATCTCGCCGAGCTGGGTCCAGGTCTATCGGGAGCTGACCGAGTGGGCAGTGTTGTTGAAGCTCGTCAGCGAGCTTCAGTACGGATCGGACACGGTGATCATCGCGGACGGCAACCTCCGGAGCAAAGTGTTCCAGGGCGAGCTCTTCATCAAGTACAGGCAGCTTCTCAACGACGCGATTGAAGCGCAGAAGAAGAACAAGCGGAACATCTATCTCGCGGGCGTTTCCAAGGGCAGCAAGGTGCTCCAGCGCTATCGCCTGGCAATGGGTATCGAAGGCGTCCTTCGAACAGACTATCCCGCCTATGTCGAAGTGCCGCGAGAACTGGAGGAGAAGTCCTACGTGTGGGGCGAGTACGCCCGCGGGGACGAGGAGGCCGGGAAGCTCGGGGGCGAGGCGAACAAGTTCGTCGGCGGGAAGATGTTCTTCGTGAAGTTCGGCTCACGGCCGCACGACCCGATCTGGCCGATCGACATCTTCATCCCGCAGGCCAAGGACGCGCCGACGGTGTTGGGCTACATGCTCGCGGATGCGATCGACGGCTTCCCGGTACCGTTCTATCCCCAGTGCCTGCAGCGCGCTCACGAGAACGCGGCGCTCGTTGATTTCGACATGACCATCTTGCAGGACGAGGTCATCCGTTCGGTCAGGGGGATCCTCGCCGAGCACGCGGGTCGCCTGGATGAGATGTCCCTGCAGCCGAGCGACCCGGCTGCTGCCCGCTATCGCTAAGACCCCGGAGGCCACCCTTGCAACTGTTCCCCAAAGACAAGACGATCGGCATCTTCCGTGGATTCACCGAAGGCGGGCTGGAGTTTCACGCTGACCTGGCGCTGCCGTACCAGAGCAACTTCCAGAACATCCCGATGCACGGGCAGCTTGTTCTTGTGCAGCTAGAGACGCCCAATGAGGCGGTGCTCGGCCGTATCACGTCGCTGTCCTCCGACGGTCGCCTGACCGGCGCTGCTGGTGAGGATTTCAACATTCGCGCAATGCGAGAGTCGCGCAACGTACCTGAGCAGCTGCGCGAGGACTACCTGAAGTACCGCGTCGATATTCGGGTGCTCGGTGTGCTTCGGGTGAACGGGGACAAGAAGCTCACGTTCGTGGCGTCGCACCGCCGTCTGCCGCATGTCGGCAGCCCCGTCGCGTTCGTGGATGATGCGATCTTGAAGGAGTTGCTCGGACACAACACTGACGGCGCGACCATTGGGCACTACGCGATGGGCGAGTACGTGTTCACGGGTGGGAAGACCGCCGTTGCCCCGGACGAGTGGGTGCAGCACCTGACCCCGGAGCTGAACGTCCGCTTCCTGGCAAGCAGTCTCGTTTCTCGCCGCACTTTCGTGTTCGCCCGGGCCGGCTTTGGCAAGTCGAACCTCAACAAGCTGCTTTTCTCGGAGCTGTACCGCGCTGATCCAAAGGTGACCAAGCGGGGGGGCAAGCAGGTGCCAGTCGGCACGATCATTTTCGATCCCGACGGTGAGTACTTCTGGCCTGACGACAAGGATCGGCCCGGATTCGCCGACGTCCCGCACCTCAAGGACCGTCTGGTTGTCTTCACGTCGCGCAAGGCCCCCAGTCCCTACTACGGCTCGTTTGTGGCAGCCGGTGTCAAGCTTGACATTCGCACCCTCAGCGCGAGCGATGTCGTTTCATTGGCGCTTTCTCCCGAGAAGCAGGACCAGCAGAATGTCGCCAAGCTTCGATCTGTACGAGGCAAGCCCTGGTCGGACCTCGTTGACCTTGTTGCGCGGCATGGCAACAACGCGGATCTGGATCAGATCCGCAACCTTCTCAACGCGGACGATCGGATGAGCGAGATGGAGCTATCCGCAGCCCGGGCCAACATGACCCGCATCATTGGGATGCTGCACGATCCATCCAGTCGCCTGATGGATGCGCTGCTCGCTGCACTCAAGGATGGAAAGCTGTGTGTTGTCGATGTCTCGCAGCTTCGCGGCGGACCGTCTTTGATTCTCAGCGGGCTGATCCTCAGACGGATCTTCGATCGGAATCAGGACGAGTTCACGAAAGAGTCTCCCCAGAGCATACCGACGATCGCAGTGGTTGAGGAAGCACAGTCAGTTCTCAATGAGCGGTCATCGGCGGCGCAGCCCTACATCGAGTGGGTGAAGGAGGGTCGCAAATACGATCTGGGGGCGATGCTGATCACGCAGCAGCCCGGGAGTATTCCGGGGGAGATTCTGAGCCAGGGTGACAACTGGTTCATCTTTCATCTGCTGTCAGCCGCAGACCTCCGCTGTGTGAAAGGTGCCAACGCCCATTATAGCGATGACCTTCTGAGCTCCCTTTTGAACGAGCCAATCCCTGGGCATGGCGTGTTCTGGAGCAGCGTCTCTGGCCGTCCTTTCCCGATTCCATTCCGGGCCATGCTGTTTGAGGGTCTCTACAAGACCGAGGACCCTGGGTACTCAAAGTCAGAGGTCAATACCTACGCGAGTCAACTGCGCCGACGCTTGCAAGGCGAACTGGAGCGGGTTGTTGCCGCCGAAGCGCCCACCGCTCATGACAACGGCGCTTCGACGGGCGCGGATGCAGCTGATGACGACATTCAGGCAGAACCTGCGGACTTCCGGGCGATGACCCGGGCTCAGGCGGTCGAAGCAGTCAAGGCTGACACGGAGTTCTGTTCCAACCTTCAAGGTGGAAAGATTACCTGGGGGGTAGCGAAGTTCCGGCTGCTAAAAGAGCTTCCAGACTCCCTGGAGGATCGGGATGACCTGGCATTCGAGCTCGTGCCCGAGTGCTTGGATGCGATTCTTGGTGCGAAGCAGTGGGCGACCGAAGAACGCCCGACTCGAGCCGGAAAGCTCAAGAAGTTCATCGTGCCCAAGCGCTGACGCTCAAGCAAGCACGGCGTAGAAGTCGTGCTCCTCCTTCGGCGCAGGACCGCCGTGGACGAATTGCGTTGCCTGGCGACGGCCAGCATTGGCATCGCCGGCTGACACCGTCGTCGTGAGACGCCATCCAGACGCATTGAGCGACGTCTTGAGCAGTTCCACCGGGTCCACGTCCCTATCGGCTATGCCGCCGAACCGGATCACAAGTCTGGCATCCTCGGCAGCATTTGCTGAAATGCCCTTCCACACCTTCCGAAGATCGGCCGCGAAGGCCTCAGCCGACCCGTGGTCCAATTCTCGTTCAGGAGGTCTATAGGCAACCTTTGCTGGCCCACCCAGGAACCAGTTCCGTAGCCACTGGTCCGGGATGTACGTCCGCATGCCGTAGTACGGCGGTGAAGTGATGGCCCAGCGAAACTTCCGGCTACCGAACACGCCCTCGACGCGACTGTCGCCGAGAACTACGTGGGTCGGTGTTTGCTTTGGCCGATCTGACAGATATCGACGAGCGCGGGTCTTTATCACCTCTACGACATCGACGACGGGTGGCTTGAGCCGACGCTTTCGCCAAAAGCGAACCGCGTAGTCCGGCTTGGGCGCGAAGGTTCGAGGGCATTGATTGGACAAGTGAGATGCCGCCGATTTGGTGCGTGGCCCGTGAAGCGCCCCGAGAAGGATTGCGCGCAGAAGCACCCGTGAGTCGCACGAACACTCGCGAAGAAGGTCCTTCCGGAGCCAACAAATCTGTCGGAGCACTGAGCTCTCGAACGCTCGCTCCCAGAACTCACCCTGCGGGACACTCACCCGTGACGGCATGGCGTCCAGGATGCCCACGGCGACACGAACTACATCGCTCACTCGCGCATCGGCCAACTTCGCCTTGGTCAACGCCACCGCGACCGGGCTGCTGTCGACGCCCACAGAAGAGAGCCCTAGCAGCCGCGCCGCGTAGTTGGTCGTACCGCGCCCACAAAAGGGGTCAACTACCCAATCGCCGCTCTGTGCGCGCCCGCGGAGAACGCGAAGTGGGAAGTCCAGCGGAAACATCGTGTAGTACGGGCAGATGGCATTCAGCGCCTTCAGAGGCTCTTCGATGCGAGGACGCGGCGACGTGGCGGAGGCACTCTTCACGGGGTCAGAGTGTACGGGGAGCGCGGACGGGGTGTCGGCCAATGCTTGAAACGCGCGACAAACCCGCCCGGTTAGCAGAGAGGTAAGGGCGAGGACAGCGTCCCTCGCCGCATGCCACGACACGAAGCACAGAACAACAACCCGACGTCGGTGGGCACGCTGTGCCTTCCGGCCCGCGCCGTCGAACTGCTCGCCGCTGGAACGGCCCGGCTGATCGACGCGAGCGCCCACGACTTGGGCGTGAGCGTCGAGCATGCCGATTCCTCCCGGGCGGGACTTGAACTCGCGGAGCATGCCGCCCTCAGTGTGCCTACGGGTGAACGGCACCGCCCCGAACCGGAGAACCCGGGGCGATGCTGCCCGAAGGAGCCCGAAGGACGATGAGCGCGACGGCAACCAGCACCATCCAGCAACAGATCGACGATCTCCGCGACATGCCCGTCTCGCGGCTGCGTGAGCGGTATGCGGAGGTCTTCGGCGAGCCGACGTCCTCGGGCAACCGCCAGTGGCTCTATCGACGGGTCGCTTGGCGCATCCAGGCGCTCGCGGAGGGGGACCTCTCCGAACGGGCCCGCCGTCGGGCGGCCGAGTTGGCCCGGGACGTCGACGTGCGGGTCCGGCCGCCCGGGGAGCGGGAGGGCAACGAACCCAGGATCGGAGCGCGGCTCGTGACGGTCACCGGGCGAATCGCTTCCGCCGGGGCCGACCGCCTGCCCGCGCCGGGCAGCGTGCTGCGACGCACGTTCAAGGGCGTTGAGCACAAGGTGACGGTGCTGCCCCACGGCTTCGAGCACGAGGGGAAGACGTATCGCTCCCTGTCGGCCGTGGCGACGGCGATCACCGGCTCGCACTGGAACGGGTTCCTCTTCTTTGGCCTGACCAAGAAGGGGTCCGCATGAACGCATCGAGCACAATGCGTGCCGGCGCTTCCCGCACCGCGACTACCGACTCCCGGGTCAGCGGGCCCGCCACCCAACGGGGCACCAAGTGCGTCCGCTGCGCGATCTACACGCGCAAGAGCACCGAGGAGGGGCTCAGCCAGGAGTTCAACTCGCTCGACGCACAGCGCGAGAGTGCCGTCGCATACATCGCCAGCCAGAAGAACGAGGGGTGGTCCTGCGTCCCAGACCGCTACGACGACGGCGGCTTTACCGGCGGCAACATGGACCGGCCCGCGCTCAAGCGTCTGATGGACGACATCGAGGCGGGCAAGATCGACTGTGTGATCGTCTACAAGGTGGACCGCCTCAGCCGGTCGCTGATGGACTTCGCCCGGCTGATGGCGCTCTTCGACCGCAAGGGCGTGTCGTTCGTGTCTGTCACCCAGCAGTTCAACACCACGCACTCGATGGGGCGGCTGACGCTCAACATCCTGCTGTCGTTCGCGCAGTTCGAGCGTGAGATCATCTCCGAGCGCACGCGCGACAAGATCGCCTCGGCCCGCCGCAAGGGCAAGTATCAGCACGGCAAGCCCATCCTTGGCTACGACTTTGTGCCCGCGCCCGCCCCGTTCACGGGGCGACGGCTGGTGGTCAACAAGGCCGAGGCGGAGCGGGTCCGTCGCATCTTCGAGTTGTACCTGGAGGCGGGGAGCATCCTCCGCGTCGCGGACGAGTGCAACAGCCGCGGGTGGACCACCAAGTCGTGGACCACAACAGCCGGGCGCACGGTGGGCAACCGGGAGTTCGACAAGACGATCATCTCGCGGCTGCTCCGAAACCCGCTGTATGTCGGGAAGGTGCCGCACAACGGCGCGGTGTACGACGGCGAGCACGAGGCGATCGTCGAAGATGACCTCTTCCGCCGCGTTCAGGCACGATTGAAGCTGGCTGGCGAGCGCGGCGGTGCCGGCGTCAAGAACTCAACCGGCGCGCTCCTGGGCGGGCTGGTCCGGTGCAAGGGGTGCGGGTGCGCGATGTCGCCGAGCAGCGCCTCGAAGAAGAAGCCCGACGGGACGCGGACCCGCTACCGCTACTACGTCTGCTCCAACGCCGCGAAACGCGGAAGGCAGCACTGCGCGGCCCCTTCGCTGCCCGGCCCGCCGCTCGAGACGTTTGTGGTCGATCAAGTGAAGGCGCTGCTGGCCGACTCCCCGCAGATGACGGTTGTCGTTGACCGGGCGATCGACCTGCTCCGCGAGGCCGCCGGGAACCGCCTCGCCGAGCAGACGCGGCTGCGCGGTGTGCTCGAAAGGCTCTCGAGCGAGGAGCCGACGGCCGCCACGCGCCGCGAGGTCGAGCGGGTGCGGCGGACGCTGGCGGCGGTCTCCGCGCAGGTGGCGGCGGACGCCGAACGCCTCATCGATGAGGACGAGGTGGCCGGAGCGGTGGAGGCCTTCGATGGGGTGTGGAACGCGATGACGCAGGCCGAACGAGCCGAGTTCCTGCACGTCGTGATCGCGTCCGTCGAGTACGACGGGCAAACGCAGAACGTCGCGATCACGTTCAAGCCGGAGGTTTCTCAAGCGGAGCCACCGAGCGCATGACCACCCCCTCGCGACAACCCCGCCCGAACACAGACGCGATTCCGGTCACGATGACGGCAAGGTTCATCGTGCGGGGACGGGAGCGGGCAGCCTCCGCGTCGGAGTCGGTGGAACAGACCGCGCCGCCCGGCCGCGTCCCCCGCGTCGCGCGGTTGATGGCGCTTGCGATCCGGTTCGACTCACTGCTGCGGGAAGGGTCGGTCAGCACGCAGGCCGAGCTGGCGGCTGTCGGGCACGTCACCCGAGCCCGGGTCACACAGATCATGAACCTGCTCCACCTCGCGCCGGACATCCAGGAAGCGATCCTCAACATGCCGCCGGTGATGTCTGGGCGCGACCCCTTCGGCGAGCATGAACTGCGGTCGCTCGTGTCGATGGTGGAGTGGCCACGGCAGCGGGAAGCGTGGCGGGCGTTGACCGGGGTTCGCATCACTCCCGCTGCCGATCGATAACTCCCGCATCAGACAGGATTTCCACGCGAAATCCACGCCCGAAACGCAACCGACACGGTCCAATGAAGAATGCGTGATGTTTGGTTCATGACAGGGTACGATGGTGCAGTGATCGCGGGGGTTTCGCGGTCGCCGCGGCACCCCGGCGGAGCTCGGGGAAGATCCTGTCGGGGTCGGTCCATGGCGCAGAGCATCCGTCCGAGCCGTTTCGTCAAGCCAAGCGTTCTCAAGCAAGTCGATCCGCAATTGCTGATGCAGTTGCTCGAGCCGTTTTCCGCGGCGCTGGCCGCGCGGGGCGTCGTGATCGAGCGCGGGCGTGAGCCGGACTTCGCCGCGCTGGGTCGCGTGCTCATGCATCCCGACGAGGACACGCCTCTGGACTTGATCGAGGCCCTCTGCCTCATCCACGCCGTTTCCGACGACGACAGTTACGACCGGCTCCGCAGCGATGCCCAGGCCGCGGGCATCGTCGTCGAGAGCGATCTGCCCGCGCCGGATCTGGCGTTGCGGGTGTACTTGTCGGACCGCGCCATCATCGAACGGATGCACGCCGAGCGTCTGTCGACCAAGCCGCGGAAGTTCGAGTCGTTCATGACCTCTGTGGAGCCCGCGCCGAAGATCGGGCTTCCTGCTGATGCGGCTGTCCAGGCGCTGCAGGCCGGGCTCGGAGCCGACTTCTTCGACAACCATCGCGGCAAGGGCGTGCGCATCTTCCCCTTCCGGACGGAGACCGGGTTCCGGCTGCTTGTCCGTCGCGGGAGCACGCTGAAGCGCGAGGTCACCATTGACGCCGACGGCGAGACGCGCTCGATCGTGTTCCGCCCGGAGGGGTACGACGTTGTTCGCTACAACGGCCAGACGGGTGAGCTGAGCATCAACGCCCCGGTCAAGCGCGACGTCCGAGCGTACTGCTCGATGATCGGACGGCACATCTTCAATGACTCGCTGCTGTTCGACGCCGACAGCCCGGGTCGGAAGTTCTCGCTGCGGCCGATCATCGAGAAGGGGCCGGATTGTCTGCAGTGCGAGGACTGCCCCGGGATCGTCGGCGTGCGTTTGACCTCGGTGTCGTGGGAGCACGACGACGACCTGGACGCCGGCGAGACCCTCCGCTCCGAAGACGTGTTCGAGACGCTCCGGCGGAGCGGACGCGAAATCCCGAGGTACGCGCGGCTCGCGGCGGCGGTGTTCAAGATCACGATTCGAGTCGGCGACGGGGCGGACCATGAGGTGCCCTTGCGGATCCGACCGCCCAACGCGGCATACTACGACCGCGAGGACCACCCCGAACTCCTGGAGCAGTGGATGTTCCAGCAACGCTTCGCGCGTTCCAGAGAGGAGGCGCTGCGTGGAGTCACTGCGCGACTTCTGGCGGTTCCTTGACGCGCGCGGGCCGGCGGGCCTCCGAGCGGTCCTGCAGGAGTGGAAGCTCCGCTGCGGACCGGCGTTCTCGCACATCGAGCCGCTGCTCGAGCCCGCCGGGGTGGTGGCGCGTTCATGGCCCGGCGAGCGCCCGGACCTGCCGCGGAGGCGGGTCGTCGCGATCGGCGGATCGGCCGTCGCCGTGTGCGACGAAGGGATGAGCCCCCGCGTGGAGCTTTCCGCCCAGGACCGTGCTCTGCATGAGTTCAGGCCCGGGGTGCTGCGCTCCGCGATGGCGACCGCGCTAGGCCTGCGGACCTCGACCGTGCCGGTCGACCGGACGCCTGGAACACTCCGGCTGGGAACCTGGGAGCCCAGGCCCGCTCTCGCCTTCGCCGTTGAACTCGTGACTCACACGGACCGCGCTGCGGTCGCTCATCTCGTCCGCGCGGCCGTCTCGGCGGACACCAAACCCGTGATCGTGCTCACGCCCACGGCTGAAGCTTGGACGGATGAGCTGCGTGCCTGGGTCGAGCAGCGCCGCTGCGTGCTCGCGTCGGCCGAGGAGATCATCAACGCCGGGTCCAACGGGCTGGTGGCCACCGAATCGTGGGCGTCGCTGCTGGAGACGTTCGCGCAGCGGGCGGGGCTACGCATCGCAGCTCCGACCCAGAACAAACGTCCCAAGAAGAAGCGAGCCGAACGGCTCGCCACGATCGAGAAGATCGAAAAGGTACTCGTCGAGACCGCCCGCTCCCGTGTCGGCATGATCCGTGCGTCAATCGACGCCGGCAGGGGTATTCCGACGATTCCGCACCTGACCCGGGCGGCCCTGGCGGAAGAGGCCGGTTGCAAGCCGCACGACGTCACGCGCGTGTTCCAGGACGCCGTGGGCAAGCAGGCGGCCACGCTGTACGGCCTGGTAAACGACGCCGAGGCCCTCTGGCGGGCCAAGGGCGCACGCGGCTCCCGCTGAGCGGGGTGGTCTTGCACTTGCGCCGCGTTGGCGCAAGTGCAAGCTTCCGGCCCAAACACATTTCGATGCGGACTTCCACGACCTCGCGGTCGCGGCGGTGGTTTTTTGCGCGGTGATCTGCAAGGCGACCGGCTGGTGAACACGCCGCGATGTGCGGCGCGGACCACTCACCAGCACGGAAGCACTCCATGACCGCAGCAGCCATCCACCCATCCATCCGCACCACCGGCACGTCGTCCTCTGCACCGGACGATCTCCCGGAGCTGGCCCACCGCCAGATGGCGTTCCGCGCCGAACGCCTCGCGCGGGTCTACCGCCTCGCCCCCGATCAGGTCGACGACCTCCGGCAGGAGTTGGCGGCCGAGATCGTCCGGGCTCTGCGCCGGTTCGACCCGGCGATTGCGTCGAGGACCACCTTCACACGCGCGGTCATGGACTTCTGGTACCGGCAGAAGTGCAAGCAGCTTTCCCGTGAGGCAAGAGCTCGGTACCGCATCCTGCCGCTTCCCCCGCTCGGGACGGAGGGCTTCGGCTACGCCGACCCGCGAAACAGCGGCTTTGGCGATGTCGATCTGCGGCTGGACCTCGTCGACCGGATGGGGGCTCTGCCCCAAGACCTGTTCGAGATTGCCCGCGACCTGTTGGCGGGCAAGTCGGTGCCCGGCATCGCTGCAGAGCGGGGCGTCCACCGGGGGACCGTGAACCGGCTGGTGCTTCGGCTCCGCACGCACCTTGCCGATTTCGACCCCAAAGCCAACTAGCGCGCGACACGAAGCGGGCTGAAGCAGAGAGGTATGGGCGTGGCCAACGCCTGCATCCCGGTCTGCACGCCGCTTCGTCCCAGCCGTGACCCCCTCCCCCTCGTCCGCCTTGGCCAGGGCGCGTTCACCCGCGACATCTGGCCCCACGACCTCGATCGCTCACTCCCCAAACACGGAGACCCCATGCCCGCAACCGCGACCGCCACCCTCATGAACCACATCAGCAAGGGCCGCAAGGCCCGTCCCCGCCGCGTGATGTTGTACGGCACACACGGCATCGGCAAGAGCACGTTCGGCGCGATGGCCGAGAAGCCGATCTTTGTCCCCACCGAGGACGGCCTGGCCGACATCGACTGCGAGTCGTTCCCGCTGGCCCGCAGCCTCGGCGAGGTGATGGCGGCGCTCGAGTCGCTCTACTCAAGCGACCACGACTACCGCACGGTCGTCATCGACAGCCTCGACTGGCTCGAGCGCCTGATCTGGGCCGAGGTTTGCGCCGACGAGAACGTTGAGAACATCGAGAAGATCGGCTATGCCAAGGGCTTCTCATTCGCCATCGACAAGTGGCGCTCGGTGCTCGGCGCGCTCGATGCGCTCCGCAGCGATCGCGGCATGACGGTCGTGCTCATCGCCCACGCCAAGATCGAGAAGTTCGAGAACCCCGAGACCGTGCCGTACGACCGCTACTCGCCGCGACTGCACAAGCTCGCGTCGGCGCTGGTGCAGGAGTGGGCCGACGAGGTGCTCTTCGCCACGTACAAGGTCCACACCGTCAAGGTCGACGAGGGCTTCAACAAGGCC
>JBKDDT010000050.1:0-89349 GCA_046339895.1 bacterium
GCACATGGCGGCAAAGACGCCCGCGGCGACCCGCACCGACAACTCGGCGCGTGCCGGGGGCGCGGCCTTGTGCATCAGTGATTCCTGCGTGCTCGGTCGTGTGGTGCTGATGGGCAAAGGTAGGTGCGCCTGGTGTGAGGCGGGTGTGGATGGTTCCTATCCCGGGAGCACTACGGGACAGTATCTTTGCGCTCTGCAGGAACAGAGTGGGTGTCGAACTGGTATGCTCTAGGCGAAGTCTCTGGGCACCACTGGCAACGGACTACGCATGGCCAAGAAACCCGCCGGTAAACAGACACGCCCCGCACTGCGGAAGGTTAAGGTCAAGCCCAAGCCAGCCAAGCCCACGCGCAAGGTGGGCCGCAAGCGTGCGCCGTTGCGTGGGACCAGCATGGGCGTTGCCGCCGCGAGTGGCTTGCTACCGATTTTTATCGTCGATGCGTTCACGACGCGTCCCTTCCACGGCAAGCCGAGCGTGGGGGTACCCAATTCACCGAGCGTAAAAGTTCCCACCCCTAAAACCTCATACCCAACACCAAATACCTTCCCAGCCCCTACCCCTTGACCTTCTCACTCAAATCCGTGAACGTCTGTTCCGCCTTCTCCAAAATCCCCCGGCAGTGCTTGAGCAGGGCGACGCCGCGTTCGTAGGCGACCATTGATTCTTCCAGCCCGACCTGCCCGCCCTCGATGCGTGTGATAAGTGTTTCAAGCTCGGCCTGGGCCTGCTCGAAAGTCATCGAGGCGTCGATCGGTGCGGCGGGTTTGACGGCGGGGGGCTTGGTGCTCACGGTGAAAGTCTATCGCCAAGCGCCAGCGTGCGGCTGATGACGCCACGCCCGCCCCGCCGGATACACTCGGCCAGTTTCCAAACCCACCCACATTTGGCCATTTGGCACTTTGACCATTTGACCATTTATCAACAGAGCACCCATGGCCAAAAAGCCCACCACCCAAGTCAAGCCCAAAGAATCCAGCAAAGCCGGCCGCACCAGCCCGCGCGATGCGCAGACCATCAAGCACATCGACGACTTTGCCGGTGGAGTGGTTACCGCCAGCCTCAAGCAGCGCGACCCGATGATCGAGGTGCCCACGCGCACGCTCAGCAACACGATCTGGGACAAAAAGTCCCGCGTGCTGACGATGGGCGACGCCAAGCAGGACCGCACGCTCTTTAACGTCAGCCAGGCCAAGAAGTTCATGCAGATGCTGCTGCACTCGGCCGGGACCAAGGACCTGATCAACCAGCAGAAGACCACCAGCCTGCGCGCGATGTTCTATGCCGGGCTGCACACCATCGCGGGGACCAAGGAAAAAACCTTCGCCGACCAGGAGGAGTCCGACGGCATTCTCGAAGACCTGGAGGTCTCCCTTGGTGCGCTCCGTGAGGAACTGCACATCTACGCCAAGAAGCGTGGCACCATGGCCGGGAACATCACCATCATCGACACCGGCGACGAGATCGACTGCCGGCGCCTGGGCTCGGGGGGGTATTCGGTGCCGGGGATCACCGAGCCGGACGTGATCCAGTTCAAGAAGTGCGAGGCCAAGTTCGTCCTGCACGTGGAGAAGGACACCGTCTGGGGGCGCTTCAACGAGGACAAGTTCTGGCAGAAACACAACTGCATCCTGACAGAGGGCAGCGGGCAGCCGACGCGTGGCATGCGACGACTGCTCCGCCGACTCAACCAAGAGCTCGGCCTGCCGATCTATTGCCTGCTGGACAACGACCCGTGGGGTCACTACATCTTCAGCGTCATCAAGCAGGGATCGATCAGCCTGGCCTTCGAGAGCAACCGCCTGGCGATACCCGACGCCAAGTTCCTGGGCATCCGCGCCATCGACTACACCCGCTGCGAACTGCCCGACGACGTTCAGATCGCACTCAACGACAACGACATCAGCCGGGCCAAGCAGATCGCCGCGTACCCGTGGTTTGAGAACCACAAGGGTTGGCAGCGCGAGATCCAGGGGCTCCTGGACAACGGCTTTAAGATGGAGGTCGAGTCCCTCACCAAACGCGACATTAGTTATGTAACCGAGGAGTACCTCCCCGAACGCCTTGCGAAAAAAGATTGGCTGGACTAAATCCAAGCGGCCCCACGCCGAGCGTGGGGGTACCCAATCCATCGGGTACCCCCACGCTTCGCGTGGGGATTCTCTGCCCCCTCACTTCCACCAGTGACCGATCCCCACACCCAGCGCACCATCGCCCTGGCCCACTGTGATCTCCTGCGTCTGCGTAAACCCCACACCGCCGGGGACGAAGAACTCCATCTTCACCACGTACCTGCCCGTCGGCACGCTTGCCAGCCCTACGTGCGCCTGGCCGGGCAAGAACGCCCAGCAGCGAACGTCTGCTCGCTCGGTTGCGGTGATGAGTGCAAGGCCCGCCAGCACCGCAAGCACGGCCTCACCATCGGCCTCGCTCCGCCCCCCCGGCTGCCCTCGGCGGATCGCCTCGGTGGCTACGTAACTGGCCGTGCTCTTGGCCGCCGCACGGATCAATGTCCGTGCATAGATCAACGGCATCTGCCGGCGGTGGTTCTCCGTCGCCACCATCCCCAGGTTCTCGACCAGGTTCAGGTTCAACACCTGCGCCGGCACAGCAGCAGCGTTGTCACCCATCGCCGTCAGCGTTGCCCGCACACCCACCACCTCGCTCGGCGTGCTCACCAGTTCGGGCAGTTCGAAATACACCGGCACCGTCCCGATGGGGATCGGCCCGACCCGGCGTGCGACCTTCGTCGGCCCGCGCCCGCTCAGGGCCACCAGCAGCACGTTCGCCTCCTGCGGCCCGATCTGCTCCAAACCCGCAAACGCCTCAGCCCGCACCGGGCCAATAATCTCCTGCTGCCGAGCGATTGCGTCGGCCAGCCTGCGTGCCGCGACGCCCTGCATCTGCGCCTCGCCCGTCTTCATAAACACCACCGCGGCCAGGTACGTCCCCAGCGGGCTATCGATAAACTGCCCATCCGTCGCGGCGTCCCCATACGGCCCCGCGGCCTTGCCATCGACCTGCACACCCCTTTGCCCAGCCGCGCTGCGCACCTCACCCTGGCTTACCTGGTACCGATCACGCAACCAGGTGGTTTTGCCGGCGATGCGCCGGGCCTCGACTGTTGCGCCACCCTCGACGCGCCCCTGACGCAACTGCGCAAGCAGCTTGAAGACGTTGACGTAGACGTCTTCATAAGGCTCGCCGACGTAGGTGCTGACCGTGTCGTTGAGGAGCCACTGCGCGGCGGTATCTGCCGCGCTCGGCTCGCGCTGGCGGTCCATCAACGCCTCGGCCCGCTCCAAGTCCACTATCGCCGGGGCGTCCTGCCCGGTGTAAAAGTTGAGAATCCCCCTGTCCAGGTCGTAGACCAACCGGTCGCGCTCTTCGTAGAGAGACTTGACCTTCGGGTCGTTGAGCTCCGCCAGGGCTTGCGTAAACGCCCCCTGCGCGTGCAATTCCGCGAGCTGCTCGCGGTGGTGCTGGAACTGACACCCCCCGGCCACAAGGCTCAGGCCAAATGTCAGCGCCACCAGCGTGCTAGACCGCAACCAGCCCGCTTGCAAGGCGAATAACACCACGGCCCAACACCCTTCTAGGCTGGTTTGACTCCGCACGCGCTCTGGCCTCAGACCGGTCATATCACTCCAACAGCCCCCGTGGCACCGAGGGTACGCCGCTGGCTTCGGATACAACACCATGCCCGATGCACAAACCAACCCCGCTCACTCAACCCCCCTGACCTTTGCCGACCTGCAAAGGCTCATCCGCGACCGCTACTACGCCACCGACTCGGCACGCGGCACGCCGGCGACGTTTATGTGGTTCATCGAAGAAGTCGGCGAGCTTTCGACCGCCCTGGCCAACAACGCGCCGGGCAAGTCGCCGACTCCGGCCGAGCGTGCCAACCTCGACGAGGAGTTTGCCGATGTCATCGCCTGGCTCTGCACGCTGGCAAATATCAACAACGTTGACCTGACCAAGGCCCTGGAGAAATACACGGTCAAAGGCGTTGCCGGGGAAAAAGCTTGATTCGTTTGCAACGATAACCCCGATCCGGGCGAACCACAACAAACCCCCCGCGTCCAAACGATCACGCCAACTGTCCAACCCAACAAACTGGAGCCCTCCATGCGCCACCTCACCCGCCCCCTGGCCGTCGCACTCTTGGCAGGCACTTGCACCCTGCTCGCCCCCACCACCCCCACAGCCCAGGCCAAGCAAACCGCACCAACCCCCTCCCCTGCCCCGGCCAAGGCCCAGGGGGATTCCATGCCCATCACGGGCATCACCCTCTACCGCTCGGGCGTCGGCTCATTCATCCGCTCGGGCGTTGTCGAGGGGAGCACCAAGGTCTCCCTCAAGTTTGACGTCAACCAGATCAACGACGTGCTCAAGAGCCTGCAAATCCTCGACCTGGACAACGGTCGGGTCGATTCGGTTACCTACGCCAGTAAGGACCCTCTTGCACGCCGGCTCTCGAGCTTCTCGCTGAACCTGGCCGACAACCCCGCGCTGCCAACGCTCTTTGAGCGTCTCCGCGGCTCGCCGGTCAAGATCAAAACCTTCTCCGACGGCACGGCCACAGGCACCGTGCTCTCTGTCGAGAGCCGCCGAATCCCCTCGGGCTCGACCAAAGACGCACCGATCGTCGACACGCCGGTCGTCAACATCATCCTCGCACCAGGCGAGGGTGCCGGCGGCATCCGCTCGATCCCCATCCCCACCATTGCGACCTTCTCGATCGAGGACGCGCGCCTGGCCGACGAGATGAGCAAGGCCCTAGCCGCGATTGCCGAGAGCCGTGCCGAGCGGATCAAGTCTGTTGACCTTGCCCTCTCGGGCGAGGGCCAGCGCCGCGTTGCCGCGGCGTACGTACACGAGACGCCCGTCTGGAAGACCAGTTACCGCCTGATTCTGCCCGAGGCCCCTAACCCGGCCAAGGCCGATCCAGCCAACATCGGGCCCGTCCTCAAAGGGTGGGCACTCGTCGAGAACACCACCGACAGCGACTGGACCGGCGTCAAACTCGCCCTCGTCAGCGGGCGCCCCGTCAGTTTCGCCATGGACCTCTCCGAACCGATGTACGTCTTCCGCCCTGAGGTACCCGTCCCCACCGTCGCCGGCGTCATGCCACGCGAGTATGAAGGGGGGAGCAAGCCGGGCAGCACCGACGCGATCATCAACGGTCGTAGGGTAACCTCCGCCGAGGCGCAGAGGAAAATGAACGTTGCCAGCCGCAGCGAATCGGGCCGCGCGGGTGCCCCCGCCGATGCGGAAATGTACCGCGCCTCCATTGGTAGCACATTCGATTCTACCGCCGGCCTTCCGCCAGCAGCCGCCCCCTCCTCCCTCACCGCCACCCAAATGGCCGACTACGGCATGCCCAGCGGCGCCAAAGGTATGGAAGTCGGCGAGCAGTTCCAGTACGAGGTCAGCACGCCCGTAACCATCGAGCGCCAACGCTCGGCCATGATCCCCATCATCGACGCCAACATCCAAGGCCGACGCGTCAGCATCTATAACATGGCCGACCGCCCCGACCACCCCTTGCGCGGCGTCGAGATCGTCAACACCTCCGGCCTCCAACTCCTCCCCGGACCCATCTCCGTCTATGACGGTGCCGCCTACGCCGGCGACGCACAGGTCGGCCAGGTCTCCATCGGCGACAAACGCCTGCTCGCCTATGCGCTGGACACCGACATCGCCGTCCAGACCGAGCCTGTCAGCGACAACAAGTTCACCAAACTCCGCATCATCGACGGCCTCTTCGAGCAGACCATCCGCACCCGCGCCGGCACCACCTACACCTTCGACAACAAGGACCTCAAACGCGGCCGCAACCTCATGGTCGAGCACCCCAAGCTCGAAGGGTTCACCCTTGCCGAAGGTGGCACCCCCGCCGAGACCACACAGGCCCTCCTCCGCTTCAACCTCACACTCGAGCCCGGCAAGCAGAACAAACTCAAAGTCGTCCAAGAGCGCATCAACAACAGCCGCGTGAGCATCGAGACCTACAGCATGCCCCAGATCATCGCCTTCCAGAAAGACGGCGTCATCTCCCAGGCCGTGCTCGATGCCGTGCGTACTGGGGCCAAGAAGAACGCCGGCGTCAACCAGACGCAGCAGCAACTCGCCGACAACACCCAAAACATCGACACCGCCAAGCGCGACCAGGCCCAACTCACCGAGATGATGGGCCGCCTGGACCGCCAGAACCCCAACTACGCCAGCATCTCCGAACGCCTGGGCAAGAGCCTCAAACTGCTCGAAACACTCGAAAAAGACCGCACCACCCTGGCGGCCAAACTCGACGAACTCCGCACCGAACGCGACGACTACTTCCGCAGCCTGAACGTGGAGTGAAGCTCTTCGTGCACCACTGTGCATCTTCTTCTGTGTACCTCCGTCCTCTGAGTCATCCCCAGCCAACAATCCGGCATGCACCTTGACCCACTGGCCCTTTCCCAGGCCGACCGTTACAAAATCCTCATCGGTGCCATTCTCCCGCGCCCCATCGCCTTTGTCTCGACCATCTCCCCCACCGGCCAGACCAACCTGGCCCCCTTCTCCTTCTTCGCCGGCGTCGGCAGCAACCCGATGACCCTGCTGTTCTGCCCCGCCCTGCACGACGACGGGCGCGAAAAGGACACCCTCCGCAACGCCAAGCCCACCGCCGAGGGTGGCACCGGGCAGTTCGTTGTCAACGTTGTCCCGCACGCGCTCGGCAGACAGATGTCCGCCTGCTCGACACCCCTGCCACCGGATGAGTCCGAGTTTGACCTCGCCTCACTCAAGCCGGCACCGAGCATCGTCGTCAAACCGCCGCGCGTCGCGAGCTCACCCGTCGCCTTCGAGTGCCAGACCCTCCAGGTCATCCGCACCAACCCAGGCCAGCCCGCCGGGGGCAACATCGTCCTCGGCCAGGTCGTCCACGTCTATATCGACGACGCCGCCATCAACGAACGCCTCCACCTCGAACCCGCCACCCTCGACCTCATCGGCCGCATGGGTGGAAACGCCTACTGCACCACACGCGACCGCTTCGACATCCCCAGAGGCACCCAAGCCCTCAGCAACCCCTGACCCGCCCACATCTCCCCTCTCATCACTCGTCGCTCATCACTACTCTCCCTACCCCATGCTCCCATTTTACAAACTCCACGGCCTCGGCAACGACTACGTCTACCTCGACGCCATCACCACGCCCTCACTCGAACGCACACTCAACCTCCCCAAACTCGCACGCCAAGTCAGCAACCGCCACACAGGCATCGGCAGCGACGGCCTCATCCTCGTCTGCAAACCCACGCCCGACTCCCACGCCCACGCTCGCATGCGCATGTTCAATGCCGACGGCTCAGAATCCTCCATGTGTGGCAACGGCGTCCGCTGCGTCGCCAAACTCGCCCAGGACCACCTCGCCATCACATCCAACCCCATCCTCATCCAGACCGGCGCAGGCACACTCTCGATCCACTACAAAACCACCAACGGCAAACTCACCAACGCAACCGTCAACATGGGCCCACCCACACTCACGCTCAAAGACATCCCCGTCAACGCCCGCAAGACCACACCCACCGATCACCCCTACACAAGCACCCTGACCATCGACGCTTTCACCTTCCCTGCCACCTTCGTCGGCATGGGCAACCCCCACGCGGTCATCTTCGTCGAACCCACCAAGGCCAACCTCGCCGGCATCGACAACCTCCTGCACATCCTCGGCCCGCGGATCGAGAACCACCCCGCCTTCCCCCAGCGTGTCAACGCCCACTTCGTCTTTGCGCTCGCACGCAACCATGCCGCGATGCACACCTGGGAACGCGGCTCAGGCCCCACCCAGGCCTGTGGCAGCGGCGCGTGTGCCGTCCTCGTCGCCGGCGTCCTCACCGACCACCTCGGCCGTGCCGCACGCATCGACCTGCCGGGCGGCAGGCTCGCCATCAAGTGGGATCAGCGCAGCAACGACGTGCTGATGACAGGCCCAGCCGTCGAATCCTTCCGCGGCACACTCCCAATCAACCCCTCCCAGGCGGGGAGGGGCAGGGGTGGGGTTCGCTGAGCTGGTCCAGGCTTCCAGCCTACACAGCAAGCAGGTTCAACCACCGAGGCACGCTGGCACCGAGAAGAGAAGAGAAGAGAAGATACCAGAGCCTCCGCTTCCTGCATCATCCCCGCTTTGCTCTGTGGCCCAGTGTCCTTGTGGTGGGGTACCTCTACCTACCGCACGGGCTGGAAGCCCGTGCCACCATTTACCCGTACCACCAAATCAGAACCTTTCTCCACCACCCTTGACCACCTCCGACCCCGGCACCGGACCCATCGGGTGCGGGCTGGCATCCCGCGTGATCAGCGAAACCCCCTCAGGCAGCAACGCCGCGATCTTCCCGACGACATCCCCCTCCAGCGACCGCGCCATGCTCGACCGCCGGCTCTTGCCCATGATCAGCGTGTCGCACCCGAACGTTACCGTGTAATCGACAATGTCCTCGGCAATGTCCGGGCTGATGACATAGATCGGCACAAACGGCACCCGGTACTGCCTCGCCAGCACCGCCACCGTCCCCAACGCCTCCTGCGCACCCGCATCCTCCTCGATCCTCGGCACCGCCGACGCACCCACGCTCACGATCCGCAGCGTCCGAACATAGATCGCAAACAGCGTCGCCCCACGCCGCCGCGCCATGTCCACCGCAAACTCCGCCTGATACCGCCCACGCGCGGCCAGCATCACCCTCGGCTTGCCCGCGTCGATCTCCAGCGGCGTCCGTTGCAGCTCGGCCAGCCAACCGATCTCAGGCTCGGGCAACGCCCGCGCCGCCTTCTGCGCCTGCACCTGCTTGACCCCCAGCCGGATGCACAGCACGATCACGATCAACCCCCCGCAGAAGATCGCCGCCTCGTGCTTCGTCGCCGCGATTGTGAAAAACACCGCCGAGATGATCCCCGCTACGCACCACAGCCCCGCACGCTCCCACCGCGTTACCACCAAGCGCCGGTTGACCGCGCAGCACGACAGGTTCAACGCTATCGCACCCGTTACCCCGATCGCATACAGGTGGCTGAGCGGCTCAAGTTCGTAGTAGAAACAAAGCAGCACCACCGGCGCAACACACGCGACCAGCAACGGCCACTTGGGCATCCCCGAATAGTTCAGCCCCGTCAGCCCCTTGGGCAACTCGTCGTCGCGCCCCAACGCATACATCACGCTGACCATCCCCCCGATCACCGTGTTCGCCGCCGAGATCAACAGCAGCCCAAAGACAATCGCCGTCGCCTTCCCGAAGACAAACCCCACCGTCTGCCCGAACCAGTGCTGACCACCCTCGATCGCCAGCACCTTCATCGCGTGCGTCTTGATCTCGTCCCTTTCCCACCCAATCGATCCAACCGCGTCCCCCCCGGCCATCGCCGGCAGGTTCGCCGCGCTCAACCCCACCAGACCAAGCAGTGCCACCCCAAAGACCAGGTTCAGCACCGCCACCTCGCCCAGCACGGGCCAGATCGTCTTGTTCGCCGTCCTCGGCACCGGCTCCTTCATGATCCCCGTCATGTTCGCCACGGCCTCAACACCCGACAACGCAAGGATGATCCCCGTAAAATGCACCCACCGCGTCAGCATCGGGTCGTTGTCCATCCGCATCAAGCGCAACCCCTCGGGCACCCACGGCAGCACCAACACCGCAACCACCGCCGACAACGCAATCGACGCAACCGCGATCCACTTGGCCAGCTCCCCCGCCGACCTCGCTCCAAACCAATTAATCAAACCCAGCACCGCAACCGTCCCCCCGCACAAACCGACGATCAACCACTTGTTCCCACTGGGCACCCCCAAATATGCGAACGCCTCCACCAGCGACAGCGACGCGGTAACGATGTAGTCGGCTAGCAGCAGCGTCGCCCCGATGACCGACAACAAAGGGGACAACTGCCGCGCCGCCGAATAGACACCCCCACCATCCTGAAAAGATCGGCAGACAATCGTGTACGCCCACGCCACCAGCGCCATCAGCACCGACAACGCAAGCAAGTAGTACGGCGCAGCCAGCCCCAACCCCACCGCCGCCAACCCCAGCACATACAGACGGCTCGTACCCCAATCCCCAAACAACAATGGCCCGGCATGCCAGTGCGAAAGGTTCCTCGGCCGCTTTGCGCCTGTAACAATCCCGGCCATAGTGCCCCCAACACCCGACAACCAACCACAGGCCCGGAGGTACCACCAGTGTACCGCCCCCCCAAGCACGACAATGATCCCACACACACCCCTGACCACACTTTACTAACAAAGACCAACTAACCCTGCACTCTTCACCCTCCAACGCGACCGATCCCGCCGCCGCCCGCGCTGCCGCCGTGCGCATCGTCGCCGCCTTGCGCAAGCAGGGCTTCGAGGCCTACTTCGCCGGCGGGTGCGTGCGCGACGAGCTCCTGGGCCTCCACCCGACCGACTTTGACATCGCCACCAGCGCCACACCCAATCAGGTCCGCAACGCCTTCCCCGGCACGCACCACGTTGGGGCCAGCTTCGGCGTCGTCCTCGTCCCCATCAACGCCGTCAACACCCACACCAAGGAACCCATCAAATCGCATGTCGAGGTCGCTACCTTCCGGACCGAGGGGCCTTACTCCGACAAACGCCGGCCAGACTCCGTCCACTTCGCCGACGCCAAAGCCGACGCACAACGCCGCGACTTCACCATCAACGCCCTCTTCCTCGACCCCCTCAAGCCAGGCCCAAACCCCCTGGTTGACGGCTCCATCATCGATTACGTTAACGGGCAGGCGGACCTTGAAAACCGCCTCCTCCGCGCCGTCGGCAACCCCGACGACCGCCTCGCCGAGGACCACCTGCGGGCCTTACGCGCCGTCCGCTTTGCCGCCCGCATGGGCCTGGCAATCGACCCGCCCACCGCCCGGGCGATCCGCACACACGCCAGCGAACTCGCAGGCGTCTCACGCGAACGCATCGGAGACGAACTCAGGCGGGTGCTCCTGCACCCCACACGCGCAATCGCAGCGGCCTTGCTCACCTGGCTCCACCTCGACGGGCCAACCCTCGGCACCGATGCCCAACCACCCCCCACCACACCCGACCCAGACCAACCCGAACCCCGCCGCGCCCGACAACTCTCACCCGCCCTCGCCGGCCTCCCCCCCATGCTCTGGCCCGGCGCAACTATCGCGGCACCACTGGCCGCGTGGCTCCTTGACCGCCAGGCCCAACCCGATCCGGGCCTGGCCGCACGCACACGCGCCTCGCTCTGCCTGACCAACGACGAAGCGGAGATGCTCGAGGCGGTCCTGACCTGCACGGCCCTCTTGCAGCAGCAGTGGGAAAAGCTCGGCCTAGCCGGGCGAAAACGGGCCGCCGTGCGCCCAGGATTGGTCGGGGCGATCCTGATCCTGCGCACCCTCGATCCGCCGCTGGCCGCCCGGATCGAAGGGCAAATCCAGCATCTTGCGCACCAGCCCCCCGGGCTGGCACCCCCACCCCTGCTGACGGGCGACCAACTGATCGCCCAAGGGCACAAGCCGGGGCCTCAGTTCAAGCAGATCCTCGACGCCGCCTACGACGACCAACTAGAAGGCCGGCCAGCAACACCCCAAGCCAAACCAAACGAAATATAAACAGATACCCCAACGATGAACCTCAGCGACGGAGGCCCGTAAAATGGAACCGATCGGGGTGTTGTGCGTCCAAGATAGTCAGACGCCGGGCCCCGGCCTTGGGGACAGGCAAGACTCAAGCGCCGCACGCTGCCGTACGCATTTGTTGAGGCACTGACGACGACCGCACTGCAATTCACACGCGAGCAAACCATGAACACCACCAAGAACAACTCGCCCATCCGCCCGCTCCTGGCCGCACCGATGCTGCTGGCACTGGCCCTTGCCTCGCTGGCCCCGATCTCGGCCTCGCTGGCCCAGGCACCAGCACCGGCCAAGGCACCGGACGCACCCGAATCCAAGCCCGAAACCCCGGCAACCGGCGCGAAGGTCAACAAGATGGACCTCCCCTTCGACAACCTGGGCACCAACCAGAGCGACCCGAACGCCGCGGTGGTCTACCTGATCAAGGTTCGCGGCGAGGTGGGTACGGACTTCAGCGCAACGCCGTTGAAGAGGGCGTTGGATGACGCCAAGAAAATCCAGCCCGACGTGATCGTGTTGCAGATCGACTCGGCAGTTAAACCAAAGAATGGCCGGGGTGGAGAGGGCAAAGACGGTGAGAACTTGTTAACGGAACAGAGCCAAGCCTTTGACTCCGTTGACAGTGTAACCGAGATCAGCACCTTGCTCATCGACGATATCCGCGACAACAAGGGGTGGGTAAAGAAGCCACGCCTCGTGGCGTGGGTCAAGCGTGCCCTGGGCCCTGCGGCATTCCTGCCGTTCGTGTGCAAAGACATTTACTACACCCCCGATGCCGTGCACGGCGGGATCGGATATCTCGATTATTACTTCAATGGCGTTGGCGACGTTGTCGTCCGCGAGAAGCAGCGTTCGCTGCGGATGGGCCGGGCTGAGGGGCTTGCTGTAAAGGGTGGGCACGATTTCCGCATCATCCGGGCGATGGCCCGGGAAGATTATGTGCTCAGTTACACGATGGTTGGCGGCAAGCCTGAGTTCTACGAGGACATGTCCGGCGACACGATCCTGACCGATGACGGGAACGTGCAGGCCGGCAGGGGCGACTCCTACGAGGACTACCTCCGCAACGCCGGCAACGACACACTCACGCTAACGACGCCCGTGGCCAAACGCATCGGGTTCATCCAGGGGGAGGCGGCAACCCTCGACGACCTCGCCTTTGAGCTTGGTATCCAGCGGGCGTACAAGGTCTATGGGCGCCGCGCCGACCGTGAACTGGCCGGGTGGCGCACCCTCGTCGACAACCTTACACCCCAGTTTAATAAACTCCGCCGCGATCTCGCAGAGTGGCGTCTGGAAGGGGACAACGCCAGTGAACGCAACATCTCCCGCAACAAGCTCAAGAGAATCTACCTGAAGATGATCGACCTGGTCTCAAAGAACAAGGAGGTAGGCCGTGCCAACGGGTACACCGATGAGTTCATCGACATGGTGCGCGTGCGGATCGCCGAGGTCGATCAGCAGATACGCCTTGACCGCGACGACGCACGCTAGCGACAACCCCAGACCCCGGGGGGGATAAATCCCTGCCGGCCAGTATTGAGACATCCCCCTCAACTAAAAGATTCATCCAGCCTCAGTCCTCCGGAGCATCTCACATGAACACTCTCCTCCCTCGTATTCGCCGCTCGGTCCTGGCATCGCTCCTTGCGGCCGCAGCTGTGCTGGTTTCTCCACTATCTGCCCAGCCGTCGGAGAAGCCCGCGTCCAATCAACCGGCGGACACCAAACAGCCCGACAAAAAACCCAAAGAGACACTGGCGAACCGCCAAATCACCGGGCGTGCCACACGCGTGGCCATCCTGGACTTTGGTCCGCCCGTCTCCTGGGGTGATTCGGTGGACTCCGGCGTTGGCATCACCATCACCGCCAAGTCCTTTAAGGAAGCGATCCCGATGCTTGAGGCTGACAAGGTTGACGTTGTGGTCGTCAGAATCAACTCCGGCGGCGGTGCACTCAACGAACTGAAGCCATTCCAAGAACTCTTCCAGTTCGAGTACGAGCCCCGCTTCCGTACCGTCGCCTGGGTTCACTCGGCAATCTCCGCTGCCGCCATGGGCCCCTGGTCTCTGGACGAGTTTTACATGGAGCCGGAAGGGAACATCGGTGCATGCACCGGCTACTCGGGTGCCCTGAATGCCGTGAAGGGCACGGGGTTGCTCGAAGTCCTTGAGCAGATGCGGGTAGTCAGCGGGTGGGGCGGGCGCGACCCCAAGATCATGCGCTCCATGCAAATCCAAGAGCCACTCTCGGCCAACGTTGATGAGTTCGGCAACGTCACCTTCTTCCAAGATTCAACCTCCGGTAAAATCCGCCTCAACCCCGACGGACAGGTCCTCACGCTCAACGCCATCGATGCCGTGCGCGTCAAGTTCGCTCGCGGTATCGCCGCCAACACCGAAGAACTCATGAAGGCGATGAACATCACCGAGTACGAAATCGTCGGGCAGAAAGCAACCAAGCACATCCAGGACACCATGCGTCGCAATCACAAGGTTGAAGTTGAAGTCAACGAAACAGTCGTCAAATATCAGTTGGCTGTGCTTGCGGCACAATCCCTTGCAGGCGAGAACAACCGCGAGAGACGCGTTGCAGAGGTTGGCCGAGCAACCAGGGCCTTGGCGGTTATCAAGAAGCAGTGCGATATTAACGATAACTTCCGCTACACCTTGAGCGTGCCGTTTGGGGAGTGGCTGAGCAACGAGTGGTTTGAGAACCAGGAATACTACCTCAAACGACTCGCGGCTGGCCGATAAGCCTCGCCAAACCTGGCGGTGGTGATGGGAAACACCCCCCCCACCCCCGGCTAACCTACCCCATGCCCACACCGGCCGCCACTACAGGCACCGCGCACACCCGGGGTACGCACACGCCCAAGCCCGGCGATCCCCGCCTCTCCCTCGCACCACCCACCTGCCAGGCCCAACAGGTCTGCATCAACCCCGCCTGCGCCAGCACCTACCCCGTCGGGGACACCCTCGTCTCCTGCCGGGCGTGCGGGTCGCTGCTCGATGTCCGCTACCGCTGGCCCTGGTCCTTCCCGCGCAACTGGTCATTCCTCCGTCCCATGCACGGTGCGTATGGCCATCCAGACGCCTCGGGCGTTTGGCGCTTCCGCTCCCTGCTCCCCTTCTTCAACCACCCCGATCAGATCGCCAGCATCGGCGAGGGGAGGACCATCCTGCAGCAGGCTGACCTCTTGGCCGAGCACCTCGGCTTCTCCCCCGGCACGCTGCACCTGCAGTACGAAGGTCAGAACCCCTCCGGCTCGTTCAAGGACAACGGCATGGCCGCCGCCTTCACACACGCCCGCATGGTCGGCGCGACGGTCTGCGCCTGCGCCAGCACGGGCAACACCAGTGCGAGCATGGCCGCGTACGCCGCCCAGAGCGCACGCCCGGCCAAGCCCGGCACGCCCGCCCGACCTGGCATCAAAGCCGTGATCTTCATCGGCGACGGAAAAATCGCCCTGGGCAAGCTCAGCCAGGCACTCGACTATGGCGCGCTCACGCTTCAAGTCGCCGGGGACTTTGACGCCTGCCTCGCCCGCATCCGCCACATCGCCGAGAAAATCCCGCAGGCCGGCGTCTACCTGATGAACTCCGTCAACCCCTTCCGACTCGAAGGGCAAAAGACCATCATGTACCGCGTGCTCGAGGCCCTCGCCTGGCGCGTCCCCGACTGGATCGTCGTCCCCGGCGGAAACCTGGGCAACTGCAGCGCCTTCGGCAAGGCCTTCATCGAACTCAAACAACTTGGCCTCATCGACCGCGTGCCAAGGCTCGCCGTCATCAACGCCGCCGGCGCGTGCACACTCGACCGCGTCTACAACACCCTCGGCGTCCGCTGGAACCAGGGCCGCTACTTCGCCGACGGCGGGCAGGTGAAGGTCAACAACGAGTACGCACGCATGGACGCCGCCGGCGAACGCGCCACCACCATCGCCAGCGCCATCGAGATCAACCGACCCGTCAACCTCCCAAAGGCCCTCCGCGCTCTCGAGTTCATGAACGGCGACAACACCACCGCATACTCCCCCGACGGCGGCGTCGTCCGCAGCGTCGATGACCAGACCATCCGCCACTACAAAGCACTCGTCGGCAGGTTCGGCTTCGGGTGCGAGCCGGCAAGCGCCGCCAGCCTCGCCGGGGCGCACCTCCTGCTCCAACAAGGCCTCATCAAGCCCGGCCAGCTCGTCGCATGTATCCTCACCGGGCACATCCTCAAAGACCCCGACGTCACCGTCGCCTACCACACCAAGCCGCAATCAAACGGGCCGCAATCAAACCCCGACCCACTCGGCTCGCTCGCCAACGCCCCCATCAAGGTCAAGGACAACCTGCCGGACATCCTGACCGCCATGGGCGTGCCAGCCGCAGGCCTCAGCCTCGGCTGACACACAACGGCGGATGTTTGCTTATGCAGAACCCCTCTCCCAGAACGTTCTGGCGGGGAGGGGCAGCGGTGGGGTTCGATCCACTCAAAAGCCCCTCGAAACAAAGCGAAAAACCCCGGGCCGCACGGCCCGGGGTTGGTTTCTTTGTAAGATTTAGGAGTTAGATTTGAAGCCCGAGGTCTTTGCATTCCCTCGGCCCTCGGCCCTCACCCCTGACCCCTTCCTTAGCACCCCGCAAAGAAGCGGTTCAGGAAGACGATGATGTCGTCGGCCGTCAACTCGCCGTCGATCGCCGTGGTGTTCTGACCAGGGCCTGAGACATCGCTGAGCAGGTTCCCGGCGAAGAAGCGGTTGAGAAAGACGATGATGTCGTCAGCCGTCAGCTCGGCATCGATCGCCGTGGTGTTCTGCCCGGGGCCTGAGATGTTGCTGGGGTTGTTGCAGACCGGGCCGGTGGGCGGCAGGTCGATTGTAACGATCCCCGAGACCAGCGAGCCGTAGCTGTTTGTGCAGACGTTCCCCGCCTCGAAGAAGGCGGTGAGCATCACCAGCTTGCGGTCGCTGGTAATCCACGCCTGCCCACGGAAGCGCGGGCCGAAGTTGCCGATGAAGAACTGACGCCCGTTGATCGTTACAGGCTGGCCCTCACGCAGCAGGACCTCCGCCCTGGCACCGTTGCGCCAGACCACGACGTTGTCCGTCGCGGCGTCGGCATTGTTGGTAAAGCCCGAGATCACGATGTCGCTGCCGTTGCTGGCAAAGCCCTGGAACGTCCGGCTGTTGACCGACCCGCTCCAAACCTCGCTGCTCCCCGGCACGATCGGGTCCCCACCCTTGGCAAGCAGCACGCCGTTGCGCACCACAAAGCCAGCGCCCACCGTTGCCGTGGGGAGCGGCGCAAAGTTGCCCACGGCGTACCAAGACCCGTCGGGCTGCATGAACGCCGAGTCAAACGTCGCCACATTGTTCACAAGGTCCGACCCAACGATCGGGAACCCTTCCTGCAGCACCGTCGCGCCGTTTACGGCCACAAACCCGTCGTCGGTCGTGTCCGTCGCCGTCAGCCTGGCCTGGCCAGTGACCAGGCGGTTGTTCCCGCTGGCATCGACGCTGTAGCTGAGCACGCCGGCCGTGCTGGCATCAATTGAGGTGATGGGCGCGCCGGCATTGGTCCCCTGCAGGTCCGTCGGGACCGTTACACCCTTACGCACGGCCAGGGCGGTGCCGTCAGAAGCGACGCCGACAAAGTCGTTGCTCGCCGTAACGCGCGTGCCCGAGATGGTGCCGGTGAAACTCACCGTGCCGTCGCTCTGGATGGTCGTGGCGTTGAAGACCGAGGTGTTCGCGCCGGCCGTGGCCGGGCCCCATTTGATCTCGGTGCCGACCCCGGCCGCCAGGTCGCTCTGGCGAGCAACGACGGTGAAGGCCGAGGGGTTGTTCACGTTCCCCTTAACCACAACGGAGGTCGGGTTGGTGTCGCCGGCAGCGATGGTCTGCGTTGCGAAGGCGAAGTCCCCGTTGTTGTTGATCACCGGCGCCGTCAGGGCCGCCGGGAAGGAAACACCCGAGCGCAAGGTCCGTGTCGGGTTGGCCGGGTCAACCGCCGTGATCCCCTCGCTGGCGATGAGCGTGGTCGTGAGGGCACCGCCGCTGATCTGGCCGACCAGGAGCGAGCCGTCAAAGTCCCTTGCAAGGGCAGTGCCCGAGTCGCCGTTGTTGTTCTCGACCCAGAACGCCAGTTTGCTGCCATCAGCCGAGGCGACCGGGCGGCCAGGGATGTTGCGTGCGCGGACGGTTCCCAGCCCATCATTGAACTCGCCGAGTGCGCCGGCGTTCCACCCGCCGTTGGCGTTCTCGTACGCGCTGGGGACGACTACGAACAGGGGCGTAACAGCCGTGCTGTACGCCGGGCCGGTGAAGGGGACGAAGTTGCGAGCTGCAAACGAGTTGTTGTTCTGGCTCGTCTCGTTGACGGCAGCGCTTGCGACGCCGTTGACAAGGACCGTGCCGCCGGCAATGGCCGTCGCGGTGATGTTCAGCGTCGCCGAGCCACCACCGGTGGCCAGCGGGGGGAGCGTCCAGGTAACGGTGTTGCCCGAGACGACCGCGCCCGTGGCCGCGATCGTGCCCAGGTTGCCCGAGAGCGTGAAGGTAACCGTCGAGCCGGTGGCAGCGTCGGTGCCGATGTTCGTAGCCGTCGCAACGAACGTCAGGGACGAACCGACCGTCGCCGAGCCGCACGCGGCACCGCCGATGTTCAACGCGATGTCTGGGACCAGCGCGCCACAGACCTGGATACCCGACTGCGTTGTGCGGGGCACGGCTGAGTTAACGGCAAAGACAGTCCAGTCCGCGCTGTTGACGTTGGTGTCATCACACCCTGTGCCGTTGCGGAAGAGGGCCTGCGCGTTGGTCGTGATCGCGGCGGGTGAACCGCCCTCAGCGTTGTTCGCCGTGCCCCAGCCGAGCCAATCAACAACTGTGCCCACAACTGGTGTAGGGGCGGTGTTGACAACCATGTTTGTCGCCGGGGTCGTGGTACCCGAAAAATCGAAGTTGGAGATGAGCGCGATCTTGGCGCTCGCCAGCTGGATCGCAATGGTGCCGGAACCCCCGGCTCCGCCGGTAGCCACAAAGTCTGGCACCAAGGGACTGCCGCCGATCTGCAAGGTGGTGATGCTCGCGCTCGTCCCCGAAGAATCCGTAACAACCAGGTACGACTGCCCGGCCGGGATTACCAGTGGCGACGGGAGGCGAACACGATTGCCCCAACTGTTGCCTGTCGCGCTCGAGTACACCAACGCAGCATCTGTAAGCGTTTGGGTCGTCGTCCCCTTGTTGAACAGGACGACGAAGTCCTCCTTGTAGGTGCCCGACCCGCCACCACCGCCATAGACCTGGCTCATGACCACCTGGGCCTGACCAGCGGCGGCAAAGAGTGCCGCGGCGGTAACAAACGAGAGGATGCTCTTGGTGCGATTCATAATCTACTGCTCCATGTATGGGGTTGCGAAACTCGTTCTTGAACTGGGTTAAAAACTCTTGAGGCGGGCTTGCGAGCAGCCCGCAGAAAAACTCCCTAAAATCAGAGGCACCTACAAACACAGCCGGGGCACAAACCCCCGGCACAGAGGGACAACCGCCGGGGGTCTGCGCATCGCTCGCACCTCAACGCCCCCACTCCAACGCTGCAGGATACCGCATAAACCCCTCGATGCCCATCAAAAAAACCCTTATATTTCCCCTCTTCACACATCATTCACGCAAAGCTACCCCGACATCTCCATCCGCCATTGCCCGTCGCGCACGTTGTTCGTAACCTGACAGGTTCCCAACTCACCAAATCACCCCAAACTACCCAGTTCACGCAACCCGCCCAGAACACCCAGACTACCCAAACCCTCACTACCCCCTACCACTTGTATCCCCCACCACCCTCTTCTACCCTTGGCTCCTATGGCCGAGGTCTGGCTCGTCAACCGTGCGACGGGGCAGATGGGCAATCGGCTGATGTTCTTTGCCGCCGTCTACGCCTGGTGCCTGCACAAGGGGCACGACCTCTTCTGCCCCGGGCTGGGCGGGTGTGCGGAGTTTTTTACACCCCTGGCCGGGCAACTCTGGCCCTCGCCGACGCGCCCCGTGCCGACGGACCTGCACCCTGCGGTCATCGACCGCACCCGCCAGGCGCGCATCGACCGCACCCGCCTGCTGGCAAAGGTGCGGCTGCTGCCGGGGGTCGTGCGCAAGCCCTCGGGCGTTGTCGCCTATGCCCTGCCGCCGACGGACGAGACCTTCCCACCACCCAACCTCCGCCGGCGTCGTCGCCTGTGGATCCCCGCGTGGCGTTGCTTCAACCCAGTCGGCATCCAGCGTTACCGCGCGCAGATCGTTGCCGCCCTCACTCCCCGCCCCGACCTAGCCAAGGACGCCGACGACTTTGCCGCGTCGCTCGACCCCACCCGCCTGCACATCGGCGTGCACGTCCGCCGGGGCGATTACCGTAACTTCCTCGCCGGCAAGCACTTCCACCCCGCCAGCGTCTACCACCAGCAGATGCGCGCCATCGCCGAGCGCTTCGCCGACCGCCGGCCGCAGTTTGTGATCTTCTCCGACGAACCCCGCAACCCCGGCGAGTTCCCCGGTCTAGACGTCGTCATCTCAGGCGGGGACATGATCGCCGACCTCCTCCGGATGGCACGCATGCACGCCGTGGTCGGCCCGATGAGCTCCTTCAGCGCAATGGCCTCCTACCTGGGCAACGGCGTCGCCTACCACTTCGGCCCGCACGCAGGCGAAGACAACCTCCAGTGGGTCTACCACGGCTACCCCGTCGTGCACTCCGTTGACGAACTCCACGCCGCACTCGGCGACCCAACCACCATCACCTCTACACACGCCGGCACGCCGGGCTATCCCATCGAGCTGCGCCCACGCAAAGACCACCACTAACAAAGCTACACTCACACAATGCCCACCGGCAACATCCTCTATCTCGCGCCCGCCTTCCTCGCAGACCGCCGGCACAAAACCATCCGTGGCGTACAAGTCTTTGACCTCCTCTTCGTCCGCGACCTCGTCAAACTCGGCCACAATGTAACCCTCGTCGGCGAGGCCAACTGGCGCCCACGCTTCGAAGAGCACCTCGCCGGCGCACGGCCCACCATCCTCTACACCCCACCGCTCCGCAAACCCCTGCCGTGCATGCTCTGGGCCAGCCTCGCACTCCGCGGCCGCTTCGACGCCACGCACCTGGGCAACCCCGCCATGGGCCTGCTCCCGGGCCTCTCGATCCTCGCACGCCGCGGGATGCTCGGCAAACTGACGATCCAGGCCAACAAGGCCCCCAGCGAGCGCTTTGCCAACTGGGTCGACAAGTGGTCGCCCATCTATGCCGCGCTGAGCCAAGAGGTCTGCACACTCTCCCCACCGTCCATCCGCGACAAGATGCACGTCTACTACGGCATAGTCAACCCCGAAGAGTTCCACCCCCCACCCACCCCCCTCCCCCCCGAGCCGGTCAACTTCATCCTCGTGGGCAAACTCGACAACCTCTGGAAAGGCGCGCCCGAGGCGATCGACGCCTGGTCGCGCCTCGACCCCGCCGTGCGCAAACGCTGTAGGCTGCACCTGGTCTCCTACCCCAACCCACCTGCCAACCTCCCCGAGGGCGTCATCGCCCACCCCTGGCGGCCCGCCTCGGACATCCCGCCCCTGCTGCGGCAGATGCACGTCATACTCGTCCCCTCGACGAACAACCAAGAGACCTTCAGCCAGGCGATGGTCCAGGGGATGCTCACCGCCCTGCCGATCATCGTCAACGACCTGCCCGTGCTCACCGAAAAACTCGACGCCGGCGGCGGCCTCATCTCCCGCTCAAACGAGCAGCTCGCCCAGCACATCACCACCCTCGCCAACGACCCCGCCCTTCGGCAAAGCATGGGTCAGGCCGGTCGCGCCGTCGCGCTGCAGCGCTATATCTGGGACTCCAAGACCTTTGTCAATCGCTTCTTGCTGCGGGCATAACCCCGGCCATGCCGCCCCCACTACCCTGCACGCATGTCCATTTGCGTCATCATCCCCGCCGCCGGCTCGGGCAAGCGTTACGCCGACTCGGCCATCGCCCAAGGGCGCGACCCAGGCTCGATCACCTCCAAACTCGACGAAGACCTCGGCGGGCGCCCCGTCCTGCAACGCACCATCGAGCTCTTCGCCAACCACCCGCGCGCATCGAGCATCATCGTCGCCGGCCCGCACGATGAATCCGCCTTCGCCCACTTCAAACTCCGCTACGCCGACAAACTCGCCCTCCTGGGCGTTGTCATCACCCGTGGCGGGGCGACGCACCGCCACGAAACCGTCGCCGCCGCCCTCGCCCACGCCCCGGCTGACTGCACACACATCGCCGTGCACGACGCCGCCCGCCCTTGCACACCCGCCGACCTCATCGAGCGCGTCATGGATGCCGCCGAGCACCACCCCGCGGTGATCCCGGGGATCGACGTTCCCGACACACTCAAACGCGTCCACACCCAGCCCGTCGAGCAAGCCCCCGCCGACCCCCTCGACGCGATCCTCGGCATACGCAACGCCCCGCCCCTGCGTGCCGTGCAAGAAACAATCGACCGCACGAACCTCGTCGGCGTGCAAACGCCACAGGTCTTTGCACGCCAGGTCCTCGTCGCCGCCTACCAGCAGCCCAACCTGACCAGCACCGACGACGCCCAACTCGTCGAACGCCTCGGCCAGCGCGTCGTCATCGTCCCCGGCGACGCCCGCAACATCAAAATCACCACCGCCGACGACATCACCCTCGCCCGCGCCATCATGGGCCTCCGCCCACAAGAAGCCCGCGCCACGCACAAACGCTTCTGATCCTCACCCTCATCCCTCGGCCCCCACCCTTCGGCCCTTCTTTCCCTACGCCGTCATCTTCCGCATCGGGAACATAAAACTCGCGATGTTCACGCACAACCGCTCCCCCAACCTGGCGAACGCGTCCGCACGCTCGTCGGCGACCTTGCGCACCTCCGCCGCCGAGGTGCCGAGTTTGCCCAGCAGTTCCTGAGACCACTTGTCCGCAAGGAAGCCATCCATATCCGCTCGCGTGCTCTCAAAGTGGTACTGAAACCCATACGTCCGCAGCCCAACGCTAAACGCCTGCACCTTGCACGCTTTGCTCGTCTGCAAGAGCGTCGCCCCCTCGGGCAACTTGGTAACCATCTGCCCGTGCGCCTGGAACTGCCAGCTCGTCCACGGGATCCCCGCCAAAATCCGGTCCGTGTTCCCCGCCGGCGTCTGCTCCACGGCACACAAACCAAACTCCCCAGGCGGGCTCGTCATCGCCCCCACCTCACCGCCCAGCGCCGCGGCAATCATCTGCGCACCCAGGCATATCCCCAGCACCGGCAACTGACGGGCGTGCGCCTCACGCAGGTACGCCAACTCCGCGTTCATCCACGGCACATCATCCCCCACGTTCATCGGCCCACCCAGTGAGATCACCGCGTCCACATCATCAAAGTCCACCGGCACCCCACGCCCACCCTGCGTCGCCGGCAGATCAAGCCGGCGGATATCCAACCGGTGCGCATAATCACGCAAAGCGGGGCCTAAACGCCCAATACCATCCGTCGACGCGTGCTGCAGAACAATGATCGGCATACCTAAGCCTAGAACCACCAACCAACCCCGGCACGCGCGGCCCCACCCCCGGCTCAACCCACCACATCAAGCCGCTTGCCCAGGCTTAGCACCGTCGCCACCTCATTCCGCTCACTCGGCCGCGAATAAAACGCCATCGGCGCGCCCGCACCCGCTGCCGGTTGCTGGCCCGAAAAATCCACACCCCCGGGCACCACCGCCCCGACCAACTCACCCAGCTTCCCCGAGCCTGCGGCAACCTGCTGCTTGACCTCCGACAAAGGCAACACGGGCTGCTCGGGTGCCACCCGCGCAACAACCCCGGCCGACTTGACGCCATACGCACGCGCCAAATACGCCGCGCTCCCCGCAGCAACCGACAAACCCGATGATGAACCAATACCCATGCACAAGGTTACTCGGCCCACACCCCGCGCCGCAACCAACGAAGCAGCAAAAATCTACCACCACCCACCCCCACAGCAACTAACCCCGGCAACTCTTGCCGCTCCCTCTGCACCCAACGCCCCCACACCCGGTATGATCCCCCTGACAAGACCAGCACAACGAGCACAAGAATACCCCCAATGAATACCGACGACACCCCACTGCTGGGCCCCTTGGCCCCGCGCAGCAGCAACGAAGTGGGCATCGAGCGCGAGATCAAGGCCCTCAAGGCGATGGTCATGGCCGAGGCCGCCGCCGCCGTCGGCATGATCGAGCAGGCCTCTGAGGCCCTGCTCAACCGCGACGAAACGCTCGCACGCATCGTCATCTCACACGACGACGAGATCGACCGCAACGAGGTCCAGATCGAGGAAGAGTGCTTCCGCGTCCTGGCCCTCTTCCAGCCCTTTGCCAAGGACTTTCGGCACATCACCACCCTCGTCAAAGTCAACAGCGACATCGAACGCGTCGCCGACCACGCCACCGGCATCGCCAAGCAGGCGATCAAACTCAAAAAACTCAACGCCCCACCCTACCCCACGCCCCTCATCGAGCTTGCCCACCGTGTCCCGATGATGTGCCACGCCCTGCTCGGCGCCCTCGCCAGCGAGAGCGCCGAGCAGGCCCGCGACCTGGTGCTCCGCGACAAGGCGATCGACTCACTGGAAAAACAACTCTTCGAAGAGTGCGTCAACATCATGACCACCGACCGCCAGAGCAAGGCCGCCTGCCTGCTCATCCACCGCTGCGGCCGCGAACTCGAACGCGTCGGCGACCTGATGAAAAACATCGCCGAGGATTTGATCTATCTGCAGTCGGGGAACATCGTCCGACATGAGGCGAAGAAGTTGCCCAAGTAGCTAAGCACGATCGCTGCTTTTAACGGCAAGATAAACAGCCAGCCAAACGAACCCTACACCGCAACACCCGGCATTTCGCGTCAGGGCACAGGCCTGCGCGGCTCTGTCCCGCCCCAGTCGGTGCCCTTAAGCCCATCCAAGGTCATGAACCACCGGACCGGGTTGCTCGCGCTCATTCCTGGCGGAACCGGGGGTTGCCGCTGATCTGGATTCGGCGTGTATGTAAAGTTGTTAAAGCCCGAATCGATTGTGCCGTTAGCGAAAAGATACCCACCCCGGTTCACGTCCCTGGTGAAAATACGCCGCGTTGAGCCGTCGCACGCGGTAACCAGGTTATCGGCAATCGGCAGCGACCAGTGCGTCGGGCGGTTCTCGTGCCAACTGAACTGCTCGTAGAACAGTGCCTTGGTCGCCGGAAAGACGATCTCGGTGATCTTCCGGCGTCCCAACAGAGGATTGCCAACAGGGGGCCTGAAAGAATTCGTATTGAGCGGGCGCATACTCCACGTCGAGTCCCGGTCCTGGCCCCAGAACGGGAATGGATACTGGTAACTCGAACGCGCAAAGGCAATCCCATCCTGACCCGACAACGGGGACGGTGCCCGACGTGCAACCGCGTCGTCTCGCACACTGTTGAGGAAAAAATCCTCAGGGCACAACGCGATCGGGTCAGGAACACGGTTGGAAATGTACTGCTGCATGATCACCAGCGACAAGTTCGGGTGCGGGATGAAGTCACGCGTCTCCACATACACCACCGGTGAGATCGCCTTGATAATCGCGTTCATCTGCTCCCTTGCAGCCTCAATGTTGTCGAAGCCAGCCATAGAGTAGATAGTCAAGTCCCAGTCGAACCCCCGGTACGACTTGCCCCCCTCCCAGCTGTACGTCGCCAAACGCTCCTTGTAATCCAGCGCATACTGGGCAATCCCCCGGCTGTACTGGTTCATCTGCAACATGCACTTGGTCTCGCGCGCCGCCTTCCGCGACTTCTTCAACGCCGGCAGCAGCAACGCCACCAGCAACCCGATGATCGCAATCACTACCAACAACTCGATCAGCGTAAACGCAGATTTCCGAGGGCGACACCGCATGCTCTTCCTTTCACCAACAACCCCAACGCCAAGCCTACAGAACGCAGGCACTGGAATATATACCATAAACTTCGGCCAAGGGATGCAAAGACCACAAAAAACCCTCCTCAGGCCCCCCCGCTCCCACACCTCCCACACCCTCACCCACGCCGAAACCCTCCCCCTGCCGCCCTCGCCAGCGAGAGCAACGAGCAGGCCCGCGACCTGGTGCTCCGCGACAACGCGATCGACTCACTGGAAAAACAACTCTTCAAAGAGTGCGTCTACATCATGACCACCGACCGCCAGAGCAAGGCCCCCTGCCTGCTCATCCACCGCTGCGGCCGCGAACTCGAACACCTCGGCGACCTGCGGATGAAGAACATCGCCAAGGATTTGATCTATCTCCAGTCGGGGAACATCGTCCGGCACGAGGCGAAAAAACTGCCAAGGTAACCAGGCGGGCCGCCCCACCCCACACTGCACCTCAAGACACAGGCCTGAGCGGCTCGGTCCCACCCCAGTCGGTGCCCTTGAGCCCGTCCAACGTCATGAACCACCGCACCGGGTTCCTCGATGGGATTCCTGGTGGGACCGGGGGTTGTCCCTGATCAGACTCTGGTGAGTATACGATAGTCCGGCCGCTATTGCTCGTATCGATTGTACCGTCAGAGTTTATAAAACCACCCGGGTTCACGTCCTTCGTGAAGATTCGCCGCGTTGAGCCGTCGCACGCCGTAACCAGGTTGTCGGCAATCGGCAGCGTGAAGTGCGTCGGGCGGTTCTCGTGCCAACTGAACTGCTCATAGAACAACGCCTTGGTCGCCGGGAAGACGATCTCGGTAATCTTACGGCGTCCCAACTGAGCATTGGTAGATATTAGAAGACCTTTTGTAGTCAACGGGCGCACACTCCACGTCGAGTCCCGGTCTTGGCCCCAGAACGGAATGGGGTATTGGTAACTTGAACGCGCAAAGCCGATATCCGGCGCTGTCCGCGTCTGCACCGCTTGGTCGCGCAGGTTGTTGAGAAAAAAATCTTCCGGGCACAGCGCGATAGGGTCAGGAATACGGTTGGAAATATACTGCTGCATTATCACCAGCGACAAGTTCGGGTGCGGGATGAAGTTACCCGTCTCCACATACACCACCGGTGAGATCGCCTTGATCATCGAGTTCATCTGCTCCCTTGCAGCCTCGGTCTCGGTTTCAAACGGTCCATAGTACGGCGTGTCCTGGTCAAACCCCCGGTACCTAGTCTTCGCCTGCCAGCTGTACGTCGCCAGACGCTCTTTGTAATCCAGCGCATACTGGGCAATCCCCCGGCTGTACTGGTTCATCTGAAGCATGCACTTGGTCTCGCGCGCCGCCTTCCGCGCCTTCTTCAGCGCCGGCAGCAGCAACGCCACCAGCAACCCGATGATCGCGATCACCACCAACAACTCGATCAGCGTAAACGCAGACTTACCCGGGCGACGCGACTTGCTCTCCCCCTTACCGACAACCTTACACCAAATGCCATGCGTAAACATCCAACTACTATACGTCATGCCCTCGGCCTAGGGATGCACAAACCACAAAAACCGCCCATTCCCCGGCAAAAACCCTCCCTCCACTCTCTGCCCAAACCCCCAGCACCACCCATGATTCCACCCACACCCCCACCAAACCGCGCCCAGATCGACACCGAACAGCGCAACCCCCGCTCCCACACCCTCCACACCCTCAACCCCGCCGACTGTCTTGCACTCCTGGCCACCGAGGACTTTGCCGCCCTCAACGCCGTGCGCTCGGCACACCCCCAGATCGAAGCCTTCATCCGTGCCGTCGAACCCCACTTCTGCACCCCCCACCACCAGGGCAGGCTGATCTACATCGGCGCCGGCACCAGCGGCCGCCTCGGCGTCCTCGATGCCTCTGAAGCCCCGCCCACCTTCTGCGTACCACCCGGCAAGATCATCGCCCTCATCGCAGGCGGCGACAGCGCACTCCGCACCAGCAGCGAAGGCAAAGAAGACGACCCCTCCGGCTGCGAACCGGAACTCACACACCTCCACCTCACCGCCCACGACGCCGTACTCGCCATCGCCGCCGGCGGCACCACACCCTACGCCCTCGGCAGCCTTCCCATCGCCAAACGCCTCGCCCCGCACTGCACCACCGCACTGCTCACCTGCGCCCGCGTGCCCAACCCACCCTCCTGCGACCACCTCATCACACTCGCAACAGGCCCCGAAGTCCTCACCGGCAGCACACGCATGAAAGCCGGCACGGCCACCAAACTCACCCTCAACGCCATCAGCACCACCCTCATGGTCCGTGCCGGACGCGTCTATCAAAACCTCATGGTCGACGTCAAAGCCAGCAACGACAAACTCCGCGACCGCGCCGCCCGCGTCATCGCCACGCTCACAGGGCTCGACCGCAACGCCTCCCTCAAACTCCTGGACCAAGCCGACGGCAACGCCAAGACCGCCATCGTCATCAACCGCAAACGAGTCACACGCGAGCAAGCCGAGCACCTCATCAAAACCCTCGGCCCCAGCCTCGCCAATATCTTGGACCCCTCCTGAACACCTGCCCCCAAAGCCACTCTGAAAATCTCTGCCCCTGCGTCCTCTGAGTGATTCTCCCTCTGGGCCCTCGGGGCCTCTAGAGCAAAGTTTCTCTCCCTTACGCCCGCCCCGCGACCACCTGTTCCCGCCCCATCAGCCCCCCGGCAATCGACATCCCCATCGGCGTCCCGAGCAGCGCGCCCGCCGCCCAGTCCATCGGCGTGATCCGCGCAAACCCCACCAGCGTACCCCCGAAAATCTGCTCGACGAGTTGCCCCGCAGGCACCGTCGCCATCGCGTACAACGGCCCAAACACCGCCACCACCGCAACGCCCAGCACCACCGTCCATGCCGGGTGCCTCGGCCACACGATCTTCGCCAATATCACCCCCAGCACGCTCCCAGCCAGCACACTAAAAATCGCCTGCCCCTTGAGGTTATCGATCATCCCAACACGCGTCCCAACCGCAACGCCCACCGCCGACGCCACCACCGCCGCGACGATCATCCCCACGCGCTTCCCACGCGACCAACCTTCCTCCTCCCCCCAGCGTTCCCGCACAACGCGGCCGGCCAAGAACGCAAACCCCGCCGCCAGGACCGCCAGCAGGCCACCCTCCACCGCGAAGGCCCCCAGCAGCCCCGTTGCCGACCCACGCGCCCGCAGCACCTGGTCCACCGTCCCCACACCCGCGCTCGCCCACGCCATCACCACACCCGCGTTCCACAACCCCCACCGCAGCGACACCAACCTTGCCGACAACAGCCCCACCACCACGGCAATCAAAAACGCCCCCGCCCCACGCACAAACGCCACCGGCATCGACTCGGCAAACAGCAGCACCGTTCCCCCATGCCCACCCGTCGGATCGTGCACGCCCGCAGTGAGCACCCACGCCAAAGGCCCGGCCAAAAACAACGCCGAAACCATCAAGCCGTACGTCGCAACCGCTCTTCGCATCCGCACAGCATAGACAAGCACCACCACGCCCCCCCTTGACCAACGCGTAGCCTTCCCAGTGCCGCCGACCCGCGATCAAGCCATCTGCATACGCCACTGGGACTGGTCCGAAACCAGCCAGACAGCATGCCTCTTCACCCGCGCCCACGGCTTCGTCCGAGGCCTCGCCAAGGGGAGCCGCCGGCCCGGCTCGGCATACTCAGGCGGCATCGAGCTGCTCACCCGCGCACACGCCGCGTTCTTCATCAAGCCCGCCAGCGAACTCGCCCTGATCACCGAGTGGGACCTGGCCGAGGCCTTCCCCGCCCTGCACACAAACCTCCACCTCTACTACGCCGCTCTCTATGCCAGCGAGATCACACAACTGCTCGTCCGCGACCAAGACCCACACCCCGAACTCTTCGATGCACTGCTCAACTGCCTCCAGCAACTGACCACCACTGACAACCTCCACCCACAACTGCTCTACTACCAACTCCAACTCCTCCAGTGGTCCGGCTTCGCACCCAGGCTCGACACTGACATCCACACCGGCACACCCCTGCAACCAGTCGGGGTCCTCACCTTCATACCCGAGCTCGGCGGCTTCAGCGCAACCAAACACTCCGAGCACCAACACCACTGGCACGTACGCGGCACAACCCTCCAAACCCTCCGACAATCCGCCTTGCATCACCCGCACAACCCGCAAAACCTGCCACACAGCGACCACACCAGACGCGCCGGCGCACTCCTTGCAGCATACGTTCGGCACCTGATCGGATCAGAGGCGAAAACCCTTCCCCTCGTCTACGGACCCCTCAGCTAAGCCCCAACCAGCACAACGCCCCTCTACGCAACTGCCCAACAACCACCATCCCCATCAAGTCCCCCCCCCTACGGACCGATGTTGACCGAGGCCTGAGATTCTTCCAGCCTAAAGACCGCATGAACCCCGAGATCCTCGATCGCGTGCTCCGTTGCGACCGACTGCCAAGCCTGCCGGCGGTCGCCTTACGCATCATCGAATTGACCGCCAACAACAAAACCACCATCATCGAACTCGCCGACGTCATCAGCAAAGATCAGGGCCTCTCCGGCAAGGTCCTCAAAACTGTCAACTCCCCCTTCTACGGCCTCAGCAAGCCCTGCAGCACCATCAGCCAGGCCATCGTCATGCTCGGCTTCTCGAGCGTCAAAACACTCGCCCTGGGCTTCTCACTCGTCGGCTCGCTCAAAAAGCACGCTGAGCAAGGCTTTGACTACGCCGCCTACTGGCGCCGCGGCCTCCTCACCGGCGTTGCCGCAAAGTGCATCGCCGATGAGGCCAAGATCGGCCATGAAGAAGAGGTCTTCCTCGCCGGCCTCTTCCAGGACGTTGGCATGGTCGCCCTCTACCAGACGCTCGGCAAGGAATACGCCGCGATCCTTCAATCAACCAACGGCGACCACCGCCTGCTCGTCAAGGCCGAGCTCGAACAACTCGAAGCCTCCCACCCCGACGTCGGCGCATTGCTCGCCGCACGCTGGAAACTCCCCCCCGAGCTCAGCGTGCCGATCCGCTACCACGAACGCCCGCAGGCCGCCCCCCAGACGCACATCCAGGCCGTCTACGCCGTCGGGCTTGGGAACATGGCCGCCGATGTCCTCTCGGCCACGGAGCCCGGCGTCGCGCTCAAGCGCTACTACGCCAAGTGCGAGGAGTGGTTCCGCATCACACCCCCGCGCACCGATGAACTCATGGAAGTCATCGCCAAAGGTGCACGCGAGGTCGCCAGCTTCCTGGAAGTCGACCTTGCCGACTACGACGACCCGGCCACCGTCCGCGCCAAGGCCAACGAGCAACTCGTCAGCGCAACGCTCCCCATCCAGAGCCAGCCGCGCACAACACCACCGACCAACGACCCAGACGCCGCACTCGCCGCCAACCTCGACCCCATCACGCTCCTGCCCAACCGCATCATACTGAGCCAGAATCTCGTCGCCGTTGTCGAGCAGCTCCAGGCCGGCGGCGGGCCTTTCTCCCTCGCGCTGCTCGCGCTCGACGGGGTCGAGAATACACAAAAAGAGTTCGGCCAGGCCTACACCGACGAACTGCTCCTCTGCCTCGGCGAACGCCTCCGCAAGTTCGAGACCCAGGCCATCATCAGCTTCAACCTCGACCGCGGCCTCTTTGCCATCGTCATGACCGCCACCGACCGCTTCTCGGCAACCAAACTCATCGAGGCCTTCAAGGACGACCTCACGGCTCAGCCCATGCACATAACACCCAAGGGCCTTGTCAAGATCGATATCCCCGTCACCCTCTCGGCCGGGCTCCTCTCACTGGACGATGCCACCCGCGCACGCTTTACCTCCATCGACTCGGTCCTGGACACCGCACACCGCGCGCTGCAATCAGCACAAAGATCCGGCAACAACCTCCTCCGCGTGTTCGTCCCCAAAGCCGCATGAACCAACCCCACCTTGCCGGGGTATCGTTCCTGCCATGCTCACGCTGATCTCCAGGCGGCTGCTCCAGCTCCCCATCATCCTGCTGGCCGTCTACACCCTCACACTCACACTCGCCTGGGCCATCCCCGGCAGCCCCATGGACAAGGGTGAAGGACGCCTGCCACCCAAAGAAGTACAGCAGGCCATCGAGGCCCGATACAACCTCGATAGCTTCTGGTCCTTCTACTTTTCCTACCTCAACAACGCCTCGGGCCTGGCCCACATCCGCGGCCGCATCGACGGCACCCACACCCGCCAAGATGCCCAGATGCAAGCCGCCGGCCTCGCCCCCCCGACACGCTTCGTCTTTGACCTTGGCCCGAGCCTCCAGTACGAAGACTGGCGCGTCAACGAAATCCTCGCCGGCGCTCTGCCCGTCTCCATCCTCATCGGCGCATGCGCCATCATCATCGCCCTCGTCATCGGCCTGACCGCCGGCGTCCTCGGCGCCGTGCGACCAGGATCACTTGCCGACACCGGAACACTCGCCGTCGCCCTCGTGGGCATCAGCCTCCCCAGTTTCGTCGTCGGCACCCTGCTGCTGCTCGTCGGCCCCGTCTTGCTGGGCATCGGCTCGGTTGCCGCATGGGGCAGGCCGCAGGACATCCTCCTGCCCGCGATCACACTGAGCCTCCCCTTTGCCGCATACATCGCACGCCTGACACGCATGGGCATGATCGATGCGCTCGGCACCGACTTCATCCGCACCGCCCGCGCCAAGGGCCTGCCCGAATCACGCGTCGTCCTCAAGCACGCACTCAAAAACGCCTTCCTACCCGCGCTGAGCTACCTCGGCCCAGCCACCGCCCTGGCCATGACCGGCAGCTTCGTCGTCGAACGCGTCTTCACCGTCCCGGGCCTGGGCCAGCACTTCGTCAACGCCGTGCTCAACAAGGATTTGTTCCTGATCATGGGCGTCGTCCTGGTCTTCAGCACGCTGCTGATCCTGCTGAACCTCGCCGTGGACGTCCTCTACCGCGTCGTCGACCCACGCATCCAGGACTAGACCTTTTTCCTCCCGGCTTGGCGGGCTTGCCCGGTGGGGCGGGCAAACCCGGTGGAGCGGGAAAACCCGGTGGAGCGGGAAAACCTGGTGGGGCGGGCTTCCAGCCCGCCATCCTCCCCCCACCCATTGCCCCCCCACCCCGGCACGCCTACCATCCCCACTCCACTTTGGAAAGAGCACGACCATGGGTATTCAACAGATCATCGAGAGCCTCAACGCCGAGCTCCTCCGCACAGACCTGCCGGTGCTCTCCATCGGGGACACCATCAGCGTGCACAACAAGATCGTCGAGGGGGACAAGGAACGCACGCAGGTCTTCACCGGCGTGCTGATCTCCCACGCCGGCCGCGGCGTGACCGAGATGATCACCGTCCGCAAGCTCGTCGATGAGGTCGGCGTCGAGCGCACCTTCCCGGTCTGCTCACCCCGCGTCGAAAAAGTCGAGATCGTCCGCCGGGGCGACAGCCGCCGTGCCAAGCTCTACTACCTCCGCGAACGCAAGGGCAAGAGCCGCCGCATCCGCGACCGCCGCCGCGGCATGAAGCACGTCGCCAAGGCCTAAAAGCCCCAAGGCCAAAAAGCCATGATGTATGGGATTTAGGCGGTGCGCCCCTCTGGGCCGCACCTCTGCCAGAACCCCTCCCCCAAGGGCAGAGGGTGCAGGGGTGGGGTTCCCCACTGCCTGCACCCTGAAATCACGGCGCACCTCAAGCCCCCGTTCAAGCCCAAGAGGGTCGGCTCGGAGAGCCGACCTACCCGGCTTATTTCACCGCCGCGCGCAGGGCGTCAACCTTGTCCGTCTTCTCCCACGTAAACGTCTCATACTTCTTCCCGTTGTACGTGATCGTCCCAGGCGGCCTGCCAAAGTGCCCGTGCCGCGCCGTCGGGGCGAAGATCGGCACCCGCAGCCCGAGGCTATCGATGATCCCGCGTGGGGTCAGCTTGAACGTCTTGCGGATCGCCTCGGAAATCTTCTCCTCGCTCACCTTCGCCGTGCCGAAGGTGTCCACGTACACGCTCGTCGGCTCGGCCACGCCGATGGCGTACGAAAGTTGTATCTCGCACCGCTCGGCCAGCCCCGCGGCAACAACGTTCTTGGCGATGTACCTTGCCATATACGCCGCCGAGCGGTCAACCTTGGTCGGGTCCTTGCCGCTGAAGGCACCACCGCCGTGCCGGCCCATCCCGCCATAGGTATCGACGATGATCTTGCGCCCCGTCAGCCCGGTGTCCCCGTGCGGGCCGCCGATCTCAAAGCGACCCGTCGGGTTGACGTGCACCGTGATCCCGGCGTTGTACCACTGGCCCAGCACCGGCTTGATGACGTGCTCGATGATCGCCTTCTTGAGCTCCGCCTGCCGATCGTTCCACATCGGCTCGTGCTGGGTGCTGAGCACCACCGTATCGACGCGCACAGGCTTGTCGTCCTGATACTCAACGGTTACCTGGCTCTTGGCGTCGGGACGCAGGCCGGGGATCGTGCCCTCACGCCGCACGTGCGCCTGCTGTTCGACGAGCCGGTGGCTGAGCTGGATCGCCAGCGGCATCAGCTCGGGCGTGTCCTTGCACGCAAAGCCGAACATCATCCCCTGGTCCCCCGCGCCCTCGCGGTCAACGCCCATGGCGATGTCGGGGCTTTGCTTGTTCAGCGCGACCATCACCGCGCACGACTCAGAATCAAACCGCATGTCCCCGGTGGTGTACCCGATCTCCTTGACCGTCTTGCGGATGATCTCGGGGATCTCGACATACGTCTTGGTCGTGATCTCACCGGCGACGACGACCAGCCCCGTTGCGCACAGCGTCTCGCACGCCACGCGCGAGTATGGATCGTCGGCGATCATCGCGTCGAGGATCGCATCGGAAATCTGGTCGGCCACCTTGTCGGGGTGCCCCATGGAGACGGACTCGGACGTGAACAGTCGGCTGGACATGCAATGCTCCAAAAAACGCCGGGCGACTACCCAACGCCGGCAGTTCGCCGGGAGGGAAGTTTAGTCGCCGCGCAACGCCCAGGGGATACGCACAGCAAAATCGTCCCGGCATAGCACCGCCGATATCCACAAAACCGCGACCGCAAGTGGAGATGCACCACGATGGCCCAGGATTGCTCCGGCGGCTTTTTTAGACCCGTAGGTCCACCCGGCGAAGCCCGCCTGTAATGGACTGTAAAGCCCGCCGTGGGGGTCGGGCTTGCCGGGCGTGCCTGCGAGAACAACCGACAGGGCAACCCGCTCGCCCGGTTTGCCCACTTTCCCTACCCTGGCACCTATGCCCCCTGCCCGCACCACGACGCGACGGAAAGCACCCGCCAAGACGCTGAACCTTTCCTACGCCGACAGCGGCGTGAACCTAGAGGACAAAGACTCGTTTACCGAGGGCCTCGCCTCGGTGGTCCGGCGGACGTTCGGCCCGCGCGTGATCGACAACCCCGGCGGGTTCGCCGGGCTTTTTCGGCTGGACTACAACGAACGCCTCTTCGCTCGCAACTACAAGCACCCGGTGCTCGTCGCGTGCGCCGATGGGGTGGGGACCAAGCTCAAACTGGCCGCGGAGATGAAGAAGTTTGACACCATCGGCATTGATCTGGTGGCGATGAACGTCAACGACATGATCGTGCAGGGTGCCGAGCCTTTGTTCTTTCTGGACTACATCGCCACGCCGAAGGTGGACAAAGCGATGCTCAACGCGCTGGTGGCTGGGATCGTCGATGGGTGCGTGCAGTCTGGTTGTGCGTTGCTGGGCGGTGAGACGGCCGAGATGCCCGATGTCTACGCGCCGGGGGACTTTGACCTAGCCGGGTTTGCCGTGGGAGTTGTGGACCTGGACCGTGCGATCGACGGCGGGCGTGTGGAGGTGGGCGATGTGGTGCTCGGGCTGGCCAGCAGCGGCATCCACAGCAACGGGTATTCGCTGGTGCGCAGGGTGGTCAAGGATGCGAAACTGGACCTGAACGCGGCGTACGCGGAGCTGGACGAAGAGGCGGCGAAGGTGCCGGGGATCAAGAGCAAGGCCAGGGCCAAGACAGCGGCTAGGACGCTCGGGGAGGTGCTGCTGACACCGACGCGGATCTACGTCAAGCCGGTGCTGTCGGTGCTCAAGAGTTACAAGGTCAAGAAGGTGATCGGGGGGATGGCGCACATCACCGGCTCGGGGATGGTCGGGAACCTCTGCCGGGCGCTGCACGGCGGCGTGGACGCGGCGATCGATACGGGCAGTTGGCCCGTGCCGGCGTTGTTTAGATTCCTGCAAGAGCGCGGCGGGATCGAGGAGGCGGAGATGCGCCGCGTCTTTAACATGGGCATCGGCTTCTGCCTGATCGTCCGGCCAACCTTCGCCAAGAGCGTCAAAGAGCACCTGGAAAAGCAGGGCGAACGCGTCTATGTCATCGGCAAGATCACAACCGGCACGGGGCAGGTTATCGAGGGGAAGAAATAGTTTTTACTCCAGAGGCCCAGAGAGCCCAGAGAAAGAAATTTGGGTCAGACGCCATGACGCCCAGGCCGTAGTGCACAACTTAGCCCTGCATTGACCAAATTCCCCCCTCTGGGCTCTCTGGGCCTCTGGAGTAAAATTTGTTTGTTGATTTTTAGTTCACCGGCTCGCCGCGGAGTTTGGCTTCCAGGGCGTGGACCTGTTGGGAGAACTCTGGTTCGGTTTCCAGGCGGCCCTCGATGGTGCGTATGGCGTGCAGGACGGTGGTGTGGTCGCGGCCGCCGAAGTAGCCACCGATCTCTTCGAGGCTGTAGCGTGTGTTCCGCCGGGCGAGGTACATGCAGAGTTGTCGTGGCAGGGCGATGGAGCGTTGGCGGCGTCGGCTCTGCAGTTCGGGGGTGCGCACGCCGTAGAACTCGGTGATCGAGGCGATGATGGTCTGGATGCTGACGGTCGGCTCGGTGTGCTTCTCGCACTCGCCCAGGGCGGTGCGGACGAGTTCGAGGTCGATCGGGCGTTTCTCCATTGCCGCGTGCATCTGCAGGTTGGTCACGGCGCCTTCGAGTTCGCGGATATTGGTGTCGATGCGTTGTGCGATGGCGGCAGCGACGTCCTTGGGCATCTCGAAGCCGCGCATGCGGGCCTTGCTGAGCAGGATTTGGATGCGCGTTTCATAGTCCGGCGCGGTGATGGGCGCGACCAAGCCCCACTTAAAGCGTGAGACGAGGCGGTCTTGCAGGTCGGGGATTTCTTCTGGCGGCGCGTCGGAGGCTAGGACGATGTGCTTGTGGTTTTGGTGCAGGGTGTTGAAGGTGTGGAAGAACTCTTCCTGCGTGCGGTCGCGCTTGGCCAGGAAGTGGATATCGTCGACGACGAGCACATCGACGTGGCGGAACTTGTAGCGGAAGCGGTTCATGCCCCCGGCGGCGACGGCGTCCATGAACTGCGTCATGAACCCCTCGCAGGAGGTGTAGTAGATGACCGCGCCGGGCCGGGTGTGGCGGATGCCCAGGCAGATCGCTTGGAGCAGGTGGGTTTTGCCCAGGCCCACCCCGCCGTGGACGAAGAAGGGGTTGTACCCCGCGCCCGGGTTGGCCGAGACGGCGATGGCGGCGGCGTGGGCGAGGCGGTTGTTTGGGCCGACGACGAAGTTGTCAAACCCGTGGTCGGGGTTGAGGACGAGGCCGTCGTCGTAGAGGTGGTCGAGTGGTTCGTTGATATCGGCGCGCGCAGGGGGTGCCTGATCGGGGATCAGGGGGAGGGCCTCGCTGTCGAGCGGGCGTGAGGAGGATTGTGTGGCGGGCGCGGACCGGCTTGTGGGGGTCTGCGGGTCAAGGGGGTCATCGGGGCCGAGGAAGCGGACGCTGATGAGGCGGCCGGTGGCCGACTGTGCGGCATCGTTGAAGGGGGCCAGGCACGCGCGCTGGAGATAGTCGCGGTGCATGTTGCTGTGGGCGCGGATGCGGAGGGCACCGGCGGCGATGCCGAGGGGCTCGAGCTGGTCGAACCACTGCCGGCATATGCCCGGCTGGCTGGAGCGCATGTAGTGCAGCAGGGAGGTCCAGACCTGCACGTCGGGGTCGACGCGGAGTGGTTTGCGTTTGATCGAGCTGCGGTTCTGCACGGCCAAGTCTGTCTCCGATGGGCAAGGGGATCACGGTACGGGCAAGTGCACAATCTGTCAACAGGAAAAATCAGATGGTGCGATGAGTTGCCCGCGACGCTCGCAGGCGGGCTGGCGTGGAGGCCGGCGTTGGGGGTTGATCGGTGCTATCTTGTGGTGATCCCCGGCGCAGGGAAGGTTGGCCGGCTGGTGTTGGCTGGGGCATGGATGCACAACCTGTAGATGAAGGATGTCCTGGTCCGCTGGTGCGGAGCGGATGCTTGGTGGTGCGCGCGGGGTGGTGTAAGGGCGTACGGTTGTACGTGCGCGGGCGTGGCGGAATGGCAGACGCACAAGATTTAGGTTCTTGCGGCCGAGAGGCCGTGCAGGTTCAAGTCCTGTCGCCCGCATTTGGATGGGGGTTCAGCTTCGGGAGCTCAGCTCCGGAGTGTTCACACTCGATTTTTTACTCCAGAGGTCGCCGATGGCCCGGAGGTGGAGTTTGGTCAAGGCAGGTGCATGGTGTGCGCGACGGCCGGGGATAGTGGCAATCCTTTGCCCAACAGTCTTCCTGCGGGCTTCTTTGGGCCTTTCTGGGCGTTGGGTGTAAAACTTGCTTTGTGTTGCAACGCACCTGCAGGGGCTAGAAGCCCGTGCCACCGAATCAGAACCACTGCATCAAAACCCCTCGCTGAGCAGGTTCTAGCGGGGATGCGCAGGGGTGTGGTTTCATGGCACTGGGCCGCGAGGTTCACCGGCACTGACCGTGTTACACTCCCCGGTATGCACGACCCCTTCCAGGACGGGGCACCGGCGGCGAACCCCGCGGCTAGGCCTACCTTCGCGCAGTTGCCGGTGCCGCACCAGTATGTCATCGCGATTGGTGCACTCGGGATGGCCGTGAGTGGGGTCTACCGGCTCACCTTCTGGATCGTGCCCGCCCTCGGGGCGTTTTCCGGCGGCGATGTGCTCGTTGGATTGCTGGGCCAAGTCTCCATCGGTGCAACCCTCGTTGCCCTGGCCCTGGCCGCGGTCATGTGCCCTGAACGCAGCGCGCTGGCCCTGACGCGTCTACGCATCGGCATACTTGCCGTGGTCATCGCGATCATCCTCATCGACCTGGCGGTTCAACACCTTGCCAGTGGCCAAGTTGCACACGCGACCAGTTACCTTGCCGGTTGGCTGCCCGGCTTCGTGGTCATCTTGCTCGGGCGGGTTGTCGCTGTCAGAACCGGCGACAAGGCTCTGCGCCTCTGGTTTGACTTTGCCGTCATCGCCAAGTTTGCGGGCGTCGCGTGGTCGCTGGTGATGGGATTTTTTGTGCGGGGGCAGGAATTTCCCCCGATCCCTGAGCCTCTCATCATGGTCCTGGCGGTCGTCCTGTCGGCACCCGGCGCTCTTGCGGGCATCCTTCTGGCACGCCGGGTGGTCATCGAGATCAAGACCCCCAAGCAGCCCATCTATCCTCCGGCATGATCGACCCGGCCGCACCACGCCCCACGCGCGACGCGCTTGCCACGCTCACGCACGCGCAACTCATCGCCCGCTACGCGCCGGGCGTAGAGGCCTTTGACCCGCGCGTGCTCAAGCTCAGCGACGCCAGCCTGGACACCGCCTTCCGCCCCGAGGCCAACATCGGCCGCTGGCCGTGCCGGGTGCTGCTGGGCCACCTGTGCGATGCCGAGCTTGTCTTTACGCACCGCCTTCGGCGGGTCGTCGGCGAGGACAACCCTCTCTTTGCCGCGTGGGATGAGGAGGCCTTCATCGACCACGCCCTCTACGGCTGTGCCGAGCCTGGCCCCAACCAGAGTGCTAAACACCCCGTCGCCGCGTTCGTCGCGGTTATTCATTCCCAGCGCCGGTGGATGACCGAGTGGCTCGGCACGCTCAGCGACGCGCAGTGGCAACGCAAGGCCATGCACCCCGAGCGTGGCGAGCAGACGACACGCGTGATCCTTGAGTACGCTACTTTCCATCTCGAGCACCACGCCTGGTACCTCAACGCCAAGGTGCAAAGGCTCGCCTAGCAAGCCATTATTTATCAGAAACCCTCCCGCCAGGGGAGGGGTAGGGGTTGGGTTGGCCACTGTTTGGAACCTGAAAAAAAAGATCTCCTCAACCCCAACACGGTCGGCTCGCAGAGCCGAGCTGCACAGAACCCCTACCGTTCCCCGTCGAACACCACGCCACAGGCAAGGACCAACACCATGACCGACCCAGACACCATCCTGCTCACCTGCGAAGAAGGGATGACCAAGGCCATCGACTACCTCAAGAAAGAGCTCCGCGGCGTCCGCACCGGTCGGGCCAGCCCCGCGCTCATCGAGCACCTCAAGGTCGAGTATTACGGCAGCCAGAGCGATATGAAGAACATCGCTTCCATCACTGTGCCCGAGCCGACCCAGTTGCTCATCAAGCCCTTCGACGCCAGCACCATCGGCGACATCAAACGCGCGATCGAGACCTCCGGCCTGGGCCTGGCCCCGATCGTTGAGGGCAAGCAGGTGCGACTGAGCATCCCTGCCCTCTCGGGCGACCGCCGAAAGCAGCTTGTTGCGCACTGCAAAAAAGTCGCCGAGGACGCCAAGGTAACCATCCGCAACGCCCGCCGGGACGCCAACAAGCACGCCGACGCGTTGGAGAAAGACCCCAAGGCGCACGTTTCAGAGGACGAGGTCAAAACCCTGAAGGAAGAAATCCAGGCCCTGGTCAAGAAATACGAGACCGAGACCGATGACCTGGTCTCGAAGAAGCAAAAAGAAGTCGAGACGATCTGACTAAGCCCGGTGGAGCCCGGTGGAGCCCGGTGGAGCGGGCTTCTAGCCCGCTTACCTCACCCCCTGGTCGGCCCACTCCGATACCCCCCCCCACCCACTCCACGGGCCGGGGCCGGCCCGCGCGCATCCCCTTGGCGCCCACGGAAAGGCCCGGCACCAAACTTCCCACCACCGCGCAACGGAGTGGGATGTTCGCCGGCGTCGAGCAACTGGCGCTCGAAGCGCTCCTTGTTCGCCTTCCCGTCCATGAGGAAGTGCACCCGGTCGGCCTTCTCCTTGCCCAGTGCTTGAACGAGGAAGCTCTTGGCAATCGCCAGGTTCGTCCGGCGTGAAACGTGCCCAATGACCATCGCCTGGCACTCAGCCACCTTCAGCCACTCGACAATGTCGCTGACGTGCAGGTGCATGCCCACCTTCGCACGCGCCCGGTCCCCCGGCTCAAAGAACGTGCACTCGCACAAAATCAAGTGCGCCTTGCGCACGTCCTCGCGCACCATCGCCGGCACCGGCACGGTGTCGTAGACGTACGCCACAAGCGGAATCTCTAGCCAGCGCGTGATCTCCGTGCCTTGACTCTTGAGTTCCGTCAACTTCTCCTGCGGCAGCCCCACAAACTCATCCTTGAGTTTGCTGCGACGCTCGATGACCGCATACCCGAACGTCGGGGCTGTGTGCTCGAGGGCAAACGCCCGCACAAAGACGTTGTTCTTGATCTCGTGCGTCCCCTCGGGCTTGAGCGGGATGAGGTTAAAGGGTGTCTTCTGGCGCTCCAGATCGTTGTACCCCTCGAGCATCCGCTGGATGGCCGGGGCTATCGGCTCGGGGCAGATGATGTTCCCAACTCCCATGCCCTGAAAGTACCGCTGCGAGCACCAATACGCAAGCCCGCCGATGTGGTCCATATGCCCGTGGCTGATGCACACATACTTACTCGGCAGCATCGCACGCGGGCAGATGCCCAGGTCGAACGTAACGTCCAACTCCGGCACCATGATGCTCGTGGCCTCGCCGGCGACGGATGTCCCCGCGACCCGGTACGGCGGCAGGAACAAAAACCCAAGCCCATTGTCGCGAGGTGGCGGTTTGGGAAGCATGACAGGAATCTCCTACGGCCGGCCTCTCGGCCCGGTCCCGGGGGGTGCGCACCAGAGAGGCTACTCCAACTCCGGCAGGCATGATAGCGGCCCAACTACTCCCCGCGCACACTCCACCTATCCCCCCAGAGCCCCAACCAAGCCCGCGAGGGGACCCTGGACGATCAGTTCCTCACCCTCACGCCGGATCTGGAAGCCATCGCCCTGGATCCACTCCCCACCCCCAAGCTGGGCCAGGACGCCCGGCAGGTCCACCCCCCCGGCACGCAACAACTCACCGCCTGGCATCCGCACAAGCTCAACGACCCCACGCTCGGCCAGGAACCCGGCCAGGTCAAACCGCAACCCCAGAGCGATCTGGACACTCACGTGTAATCCGCCTTTTCGGGCACCACCAGTTCCGTTGCCACCACCTCAGCAACGGCTGGCTCACCGACACCGGGCACCTCCGGTGAAGGGACCCACAACTCCCCAACATCCTGCCCATCGACCACCCGCCGCATGATCAGGTAGACCATCGTGCTGACGGTGAGCACCAGCGAGAGCAGATACGCAGCGAGCACCCCGATCGGCACGGCCAGCCAGAGGTTGATGATCCAGACCGATGCCCTCGGCGCGCGCTCCATCTGCTCAACCGTCGCCAATGCGTCCATTGGTGCGCCCGTCAATCGCTGCACAAAGACCCCGGCCACAAAGACCACCAGCCCCGCCACCGATGCGCCCACAACCACTATCGCCCCGCCGAGCAGGTAGTAGGCCACCAGCCGTCCGGGCCTGGCCAGGGCGTAGCTGTACCCGCGCTGCACGGCGTCGAAGGTGTCCGTCCCCTCGCAGGCAAAGGCGGGGATGATCAGCGGGCTTGCCAGCACATACCCCAGCGACAGCACTGCCAGCGCAAGGCCCACCACCATGAACAATCCAAACCCCACGGCAGCCACCACGCTCGTTACGTTCCACGCAAACAGCAGATGCCCAACCCCCGCCGTGATCGCCCCGATCAACCAGATCAACAGCACCGGCCCGGCCAGCGCTGCCGACAGGCTCAGCGCCCGCCCGAAGCCAAACCTGCTTGCCGACCGCCAAGGGAGCGTCGCTCCGAGGGATACCTGCATGGCCACAGACCGGCAGACCGCCCCGGCCGTGATCGCAAAGGCCACGACCACGAGTGGGACCACAAGGAGCATCAAAGGCCAGTGCGCACCGAGCACGCGTAGCGGCACGCCGATGAACAGCTCATAGGCGTTTGTCCCCGCCGCGTACCACGTCAACCCACCGACACGCCCCGCGTTGCGCGGCAGGGCCAGCAGTTCACCGCCAAGCTCGCCAAAGACCCCCAGCAGCGGGCTTCCCTCAAACCGGTTCCCCACCCAACCCGCGACCAGCGCATACAAACGGTCAAGGACCGCCAGCCCGACCAGCAGCCCAAAGCAGATCAGCACGCGCCCCGGCGCCAGCGCCAACTGCCAGGCCCCGAGCAACCTGGGCCAGTGCAGGTCCGCGAGGAAATCTTCGAGGAGCACCGGGGAGCGGTGCGGCGAGGGTGCCCCGCTGACAGTGGGTATGCCGGGCCGGGTGGTTGATGGGCGTATCGCTCGCATGAACGATGGTAACCCCCGCTTACGCGCCCGGGGTTATCGTCCTTCCCTAGCCTACACCCATGTACTTTGACCTCGTCGACCGCGTCCTGGAGCAGACCCCCACCCGCATCATGACCCTGAAGGTTGTGAGTGTGGCCGAGGAATACCTCCAGGACCACTTCCCGGGCTTTCCGGTGCTCCCAGGGGTGTTTATGATTGAGGCGATGGTCCAAGCCGCACGCAGGCTTGTTGAGCCAACCTCGACTTCGCCCCGCCTTACCCTCGCTGGCGTTCGGGCCATCAAATACGGCCGTTTTGTGCGCCCGGGCGAGGCCCTGGTCGTGGACGTCTGCCTGCACAAGCAAGAGGGCGACACCTATGACTTCAAAGGCCAAGCCAGCGTCCGCGGCCCCGACGGCCAAGCTATTCCCAACGCCACGGCCGTCGCAGGCCGATTCACACTCCGGCCGGTGCGGACGCTCTAAACCATCGCCCAGGGGAGGGGCAGGGGTTGGCAAAATTGTCAAATTGCCAAATTGCCAAATCTGATTCGACTCATTTGACTATTTGTCCATTTGACCATTTGACCATTTGACCATTTCCCCTCCCCCAGCCGATGCACGCTGGATGAACATCTGGCAAGCCATCATCCTGGGCCTTGTTGAGGGGATCACTGAGTACCTTCCCGTCTCCAGCACGGGCCACCTCATCATCACGAGCCAACTGCTGGGGCTCAAAGACGCCTCGGCCAGGGAAGCGATCAACGCATTTGAGATCGTCATCCAGGGCGGCGCGATTCTGGCGGTGCTTGGTCTTTACTTTCCAAGGTTCCTGCAGATGCTCCGCGGCCTGCTGGGCAGGGACGGGGCGGGCTTTATGCTGTTGGTCAACATCGCCATCGCCTTCATCCCCGCCGCCGTGCTTGGGCTGTTGATGCACGACATGATCGAAAGGCACCTCTTCGGCTGGCAGGCCGTGGTCATAGCCATGGTGCTCGGGGGGATCTACATGATCATCGTCGACCTGAAAATCGTCCGCCCCCGCCGATTCGCCGGGGCCAGTGCCGACGGCAAAGAAGTGACGGACATGACCCCGCGGGACGCGTTGACGATTGGCCTGCTGCAGTGCTTGAGCCTCTGGCCGGGCACCAGCCGGAGCATGATGACGATCACCGGGGGGATCTTCTGCGGCCTGCGCCCTGCCGCTGCCGCGGAGTTCAGTTTCCTGCTGGGCATGCCCACACTCTTGGCCGCCACGGGGTACGCGCTCATTAAGAACCTCAACCGCGCCGCCAAGACGGGCCAGCCCAACCTCTTCGAGCAGCTGGGCTGGACCCCCGTCCTCGTGGGCATGGCCGTGGCCGCCATCAGCGCGGCCGTTGCCGTCAGGTGGCTCGTCGGGTTCCTCAACCGCCACGGCCTGACGCCCTTCGGCATCTACCGGATCGCTTTCGCAGCCCTCCTGCTGACGCTGGTGGCCACGGGCCTGGTCAACATGTAAACCCTCCCCCGAGGTGAGGGGCAGGGGTGGGGTTGGCACACGCAAAGCACGCAATACAAAGCGTTTCGCGGAGTGAGCGAAGGTTGGCGGAGGGACGCGGAGCAATAACTAGGTGCGACGCACAGCGCGTTGAACCTCAAAGAGTTTGCAGGTTGCATGCTTTTCAACCCCAAAGGGGTAGCGGGATAGAGCCGGGGGTAGAGCGCAGCGCAACCGGCGGAAGCAGTGATGGAACCGCACCCCGCCCCTGCCGGTGCGGCGCACATCGAGTGCCGGGTTTCAACGGGTTGCGCCCGCCAAAGCGCGGGCTCCACCTATGGCTGCACCCCGCGGCGCCGCTGGGGCCAAAGTAATCCACACAGACAACTCAAAAGCCACTCAGAAAACCACTGCCCCTGCGTTCTCTGAGCAAATTCGTGCTGCGGGTCCTGAGGGCTCCTGGAGTAGAGCTCGATTGAGAACTCACGCCGGCGCGGGGGTCCCGCTGAGGTTGAGCCCGACGCTCTTCTTCACCGGCTGGGTGGTTGCCTGCTCCTCACCACCGACGCTGTACGCCTCGCCGAACCTAAAGAGCCTGAAACTGTTGGCGATCACCAGCACATCCCCCACAAAGTGGAAGAAGAGCGCGCCGACGGTGTCCAGCCGGCCCGTCGTTGCCAGCGCCAGCCCCAGCAGGGCAACGACGACGGCGAGCACAATGTTCTGCGTGATGACGGCCCGGTTTCGCCGCCCGAGCTCGAGGATGAACGGGATTCGTGAGAGGTCATCGTTCATCAGCGCGATGCCTGCGCTGTTGGCGGCGATGTCCGACCCGCTCAGCCGCATTGCGACGCCGACATCGGCCTGGGCCAGCGCCGCGCCGTCGTTGATCCCGTCGCCGACCATGAGCGTTTTGCGGTGCTGGGAGCCGAGGATCTTGATCTCGGTGTGCTTGTCTTCGGGGAGGCACTCGGCCTCGACGGAATCGACCCCGACGGTCCGCCCGACGCGCTCGGCCACGCTCAGCCGGTCGCCGGTGAGGATCGACAGGCGACGAACCCCGATTTCGCGCAGTTTGTCCATGACGGCCTTGGCGTTGAACCGGACCTTGTCCTCAAGCCCGACAACGCCCAGGTACTGCCCGCCCTGCCCGTCCTGCCCATCCTGTGCCCGCGCAACGTGCACGCCGGACATCCCCTCGATCTTCGATGCCACGGCGTCGATATCCCCTTTGATTGCTGGGAAGAGTTCGGCCAGCCAGGTCGCCCGGCCAACATAGAGGACCCCCGCAGCCGTGCGTGCCTTGACGCCGCGCCCGTGGATTTCCTCATAATCGGTGCTTGCTGGCACCACGACGCGAGCGGCCGCGGCGGTGTTCATGATGCTCTTGGCCAGCGGGTGGTTGCTGTGCTGCTCGGCGCACGCCGCGGCGGCCAGCAGGTCCCCGGGGTCAACCCCTGGTCCGGGCGCAAGCCGCGAGACGGTGAACTTGCCGGTGGTCAGGGTCCCGGTCTTGTCAAAGACAACGGTGTCGACATCCGCCGCGGCCTCTAGGTGCGTGGGCTGCTTGATCATGACGCCGAGCCTGGCCGCTGCGGCAAACGCCGCGACCGTCGCCGTCGGGCTGGCCAAGAGCAACGCGCCCGGGCACGCGACGATCAGCACGTTGATCGCGCGCATCACGTCGGCGGTGAGGAACCAGGCCAAGAAGGCCAGCGAGATGGCGACGGGGACATAGAACGTCGCCACCTGCTCGATGAGCAGCTGCCTGGCCGTCTTGGTCCGCTCGGCCGCGGCGATGAGCTCGGTGACCTTCCCGATGGTCGTCTCAGTGCCCAGTTTGGTTACCCGCAGGTCGATGGTACCGGTGAGGTTGGTGGTGCCGGCGTAGACATCCTCGTTGACCGTCGCCTCGTGCGGCGCGGCCTCACCGGTCAGGCTCGCCTGGTCCAGCGTGGTCCGCCCAGCGATGATCACGCCGTCGACGGACAGGTTCTCGCCTGGGCGGACACGCACAACGTCCCCGGTCCGCACGTCGGCCAGGGATACCTCGTGTTCCTGCCCGTCGCGTACCACCCGCGCAACATCCGGCGTCAGGCGGATGAGGTCGGCGATCACACGCTGGGCGCTGATGCTTGTCCGCCGAAGGAACTGGTCGGCCACCAGCAGCACAAGCGCGAGCCAGCCGGCGGTTTCATACTGCCCGATCGCGATCGACGCGATGATTGCCAGGCTGGCGAGGCTGGCGGTGCTCGCCCGGCCCTTGATCAGTTCCTTCCACGCCCCCCAGACCATCACCGAGCCGAGTGCCAGGGCGGCCACCAGTGCGAGCGCCGACACCACACGCTCATCGATCACACCCGGGAAGACCTTGCGCCCCAAAAACGCCGCGATCAGCATCACACCACCGGCCAGGTAGAGCAGGATATTGCGCTCGCTGCTCTCTGCGTCCAGGTGCCCGCAGCAGTTCGTCGGATCACTGCCGGCGGATGCTTTGGCGTGGTGGTGCCCCTTGGCGTGGTGGTGCTTCGTATCGAGCTGGGCCATGCTGGCTCCAAAAGAGTAAAGAAAGGCGTCCGTGGATTTTGGACCAAGGCCCAAACCCGGCCGCACGAACGTGCGGCCTGACCGGGCATGGGTGCCCATGCGGGCGTGTGAGGCTATCGTAGCCCCAACGGGCACACCCGCTGCGCCGAGTATCTACGTACCCCCATCGCCCAGGGTTCTGCACCGGCCAATGACGACATGAACAGGCCAAACCCACCATCGGCAGGCCAGCCTTTAGGCACGAACATCACCATCCTGGGCATCGGCCAGATGGGCCTTGTCTGCGCTGGGGTTCTTACGGACGCGGACCGCCCTCGGACACCGGCCCACCAGGCCATCCCGCAGGCCGTCGCCCATGCGGTAGCCATGTGGGGGCACGACGCCAACCAGGTCGGGAGCCTGGCACAGACCCGCCGCAGCGACAAACTTCCCGGGTTCACTCTCCCGAGCGATGTGCGTGTGCCTCTGAAGGACAAAGACGCCCTGCACTACGCTGACGTGCTGGTCTGTGCCGTGCCTGTGCAGTCTCTCCGCGCCACGATCACGCGTCTGCGTCCGTTGATCCCCAAGAAAGCGGGGATCATCTCCGTCGCCAAGGGGATCGAGAACGGCACCCTCATGCGCCCTTTGCAGGTCATTGCCGACGCACTGCAGGACGACCCTGACGCCAAGCCCCGCCCCCTGGCCGTTCTTTCCGGCCCCACCATCGCGGGCGAACTGGCCCGCTGCCTCCCGGCGACGATGGTCGCCGCCAGCGACCAGCCCCACTTTGCCGAGATCGTCCAAGGCCTGTTTACCACCCGCTGGATGCGTATCTATACGGCGCAGGACGTCATGGGCGTTGAACTCGCCGGCGCGACTAAAAACGTCATCGCGATTGCGGCGGGGATGCTCGACGGCCTCCAGGCTGGCAACAACGCCAAGAGCGCACTGCTGGCCCGGGGCCTTGCCGAGATCACGCGCCTCGGGACCGCGCTGGGCGCGTCGCGCGAGACCTTCTTTGGCATCGCCGGCGTCGGGGACTTGGCCACGAGTTGCTTCAGCCTTGAGGGGCGCAACCGCACCTGCGGGGAGGCCCTTGGCCGGGGGACCAAACTCCAAGACTACCTCAGACGCAGCAAACACGTCGTCGAGGGCGTCGCCACCACCAAGAGCGTCATGGACCTGGCCAAACGCACAGGTGTTGATATGCCCATCACCGCCGCGGTCCACTCTGTGCTCTTCGAGGGCCTCGACCCGGTCGATGCCATAGCCACGCTCATGGCACGCCAGCCAAAGCCCGAGCGCGTCGGCTAGAGCGGCCCACCGCCCAACCCCTCACCGCCCGATGACCGATAGACTCTGCCCCGCAACACGCCCGGCAGGTGCCCCCACGCCCGCACGCCCCCACGCCCCCACGAACAATCATGCTCACACTCATCCACGTTACCCACGAGTCCATCGACCACCTCGGCGGCATCGGCACCGTTCTGCAAGGCCTCCTGACAAGCACCCCTTATCGGGCCAAGGTCGGCCGGTCCATCCTTGTCGGCCCACTGCCTTATCCTGATCGACCGGTCCCCGACCCCAAACACCGCCTCGGGGAGCACGCCCTGCAGTGCCTGTACTCCGGCCCAGACTCCTACGACCCGCACGCTCTTGGTGCGTTGCTCAAGCCCGTGGAGTGGGCCTTTGGCAGCAAGATCGTCTACGGCACGCGCCGCTTGAGCGCACCGGGCGACGAGGCCAACACTGCCGACGCGGAGGTCATCCTGTTGGACCTTAACAACCCCGACCGCGCACGCCTGGACCTGACTAAATGGTTCCTGCACGAGCAGCACAACATCGAGAGCCACCGCTACGAACACTCTTGGGATTACGAGGAATACACACGCCTGGCCGGGCCCGCCTACCACGCCCTCTGCGCACTGCTCACACTCCGCACGCCCGTCGGCGCACCCGCAGCCGTCGGCCAACTCTCCCAACTGCCCGCCGTTGTCGTTGCCCATGAATTTATGGGCGTTCCCACGGCACTGCGTTGCTGGTCGGACCGCGCGCGCTTCCGAACGCTCTTCCACGCCCACGAATGCTCGACGGCCCGGCGAATCACCGAGAACCTCCCGGGGTTTGACGCCGCGTTCTACCCGGCGATGAACGCCGCGATGGCCAAGGGGCAGAGCGTGGGCCAGGTCTTCGGCGACCAGAGCGACTTTGGCCGGCACGCCCTCGTTGAGCGCAGCTACGTCCTCGACGGGATCATGGCCGTCGGGCCCGAGACGGCCGAGGAGCTCCGCTTCCTGAGCCCGCAGATGCGCTCCAGCCGAACGCGTGTGGTGTACAACGGCCTGCCGGCACGCGGAGTGTCGGCAAAGCAGCGTGCCGACTCACGCTTGCTTGTGAACACCTGGCTTATCAACGTCCTCGGCTACGCGCCCGACTACCTTATTACGCACGTAACCCGCCCCGTGCCCAGCAAGGGCCTGTGGCGCGACCTAACGCTGTGCACACACCTTGAACCACTCTTGCGCGCCCGCAACCAGCGAGCCGTCTATCTTCTGCTCACCTGCGGCGCACCGACGCGCTCCTTCGACGACGCCAACGCCATGGCCAGGAGCTACGGGTGGCCACGCCAGCACCACCGGGGGTACCCCGATCTGGTGGGGCCTGAAGTTGAGATCGACGCCACTTTCAACACCTTCAACCAAACCGCGGAGGCAGCCGCCGCCGGCAGGCCGGCCATCACCGCGTTGCTGGTCAACCAGTTCGGCTTCTCGCGCGAGAGGCTCGGGCTGGCCGCCCCCGAGGGCCTCACGACCGCCGACCTCCGCCGGGCCGCGGACGTTGAACTGGGCATGAGCACCTACGAACCCTTCGGCATCGCCCAGCTCGAACCGCTGCACGCCGGGGCGATATGCGTAACGAGCAACGTCTGCGGGTGCATGGGCCTGGTGAAGCGCGCCATGGGCGAGCTTGGCATGCAGACCTGCGACCTCGTGCTGCCAGCCGACTTTGTAACCCCCATCCCCCCGGGCACGCCCCACCCCGAAAACCTTACCGCCCAGGCCCGCCTGAAGATCGAAGAGGACGTGTGCCGAGAGCTCGCGCAGGAGCTCGCCAAACGCCTGCCCACCACCGCCGCGCACGGCCAAAGAAATCTTGACCTCGGCCAGCAACTCGCCCAACGCATGAGCTGGGACCACGTTGTGCAAACCGACTTTTTGCCGGCCATCCAAGACGCCGTGAACAGACCCCTCAATTCTGAATATTGAACCACACCCAAAGAACGTTCTAGGGGGGGAGGAGCAAGGGTGGGGCAGGCTCACACCAACCCTTTCAAGAAGAGGTTCGTGGAGGGCGCAAAGGTTGGTGGAGGAGCGCGGAGTACATACCAGGTGTGGCTCACAGCGCCTTGAACCTCAAAGAGGTTGGGGCTTGCATCCTATTCTATTGAACCCCAACGGGGCCGAAGTCCTCCCGCAAGGCCAAGCCCCCAAACCCAAGTCCAAATAAAGCACTCTGAAGATCTCTGCCCCTCAGTCGTCTGAGTGATTCCCTTCTGGGTCCTGCCGGTGGGTAGATCGGCTCGGAGCGCCGATCTACCCCGAAACTGACCCGCCGCCCCCGGCACGGTCGATACACCGGCGATGTCCACTCCGCCCGCAGCGGTCGGCCCCAACACCCCCGACCCCCAACCCAAGCACCGCCCCACCTGGGCCACACTGCACCTGTGGCAAATCCAGCCTATTCGCGACCTTTTGCTCCTGGGGGCCATCTTTGTGATCATCTCACTGGGGTACCGCCTGAGCCTGGTAACCGTCCCGCTGCTGCTGGCGATCCTCTTCGCCTATCTCTTCGAGCCGCTGGTCCAACTCCTCACACGCCGGAAGGCTTTCACGCGCCCGATGGCCGCCGGGTCGATTATCCTGGCCGCGCTGCTGGTGATCCTGATACCCGTGGGCTTCGGGGCCGTTGTTGGCGGCATCCAGCTGACGTCTTTTTCGCAGACGCTGAGCACCAAGGTCAGCCTGCTCGCCACGAGCATCAACAACCCCGACGACCCGGAGCTCAAAGAGCGCATCGACTCCCAAGGGCCTCTGTGGGCCAAGATCAACACCAAGCTCATCAGCCTTCGGGCCGAGCACATCCGCGTCATGGCGCAAGCCAACGGCCAGGAGCCAGACCCGAACCTGCCGCCACCGGACCGTCTATCCGCGGTCCTCTACGACGCGGGCCTCCGCGCCATCAACTGGATACGAACCAACGCCCAGGACCTCGGCGGGACCGCGCTGGCGACCGGCGCGGGCATCTTCGGCATCGTCACACGCATCGCCGGCTCCGTCGGCGCAGCCGCATTGGGCGTCTTCCTCACCGCTTTCTTCTTCTTCTTCATCTGCTCTCGATGGGGGCACATGCTCGGCTTCATGCAGACGCTGATCCCCGAGCGACGCCGGGGGACCGTGATCGGCCTGGTCTCAAAGATGGACGCCGTGATCGCGGGCTTTATCCGCGGCCGGCTGACCATCTGCGCCATCCTCATGGTCTATTACAGCGTCGGGTACTGGCTCATCGGGCTGCCCGCCCCGCTGATCATCGGCCCGATCATCGGCGTGTTGGCCACGCTTCCATACGCCGCGGGCATCGGCATCCCACTGGCCACCGCCCTGCTGCTGGCCTCACCACCCGACGACGGCTTTCGGTCGGCACTCTGGTGGGCGATTGCCGCACCCCTGCTCATCCACGGCATCGCACAGGTGCTCGACGACTACATCCTCACCCCCAAAATCCAGGGCGACCGCACAGGGATGAACACACCAACAATCCTTTTCGCCTCACTCGCCGGGGGCATCCTCATGGGCTTCTACGGCCTGCTCATCGCGATCCCCGTCGCCGCGTGCATTAAGATTGTCCTCAAAGAGATCGTCCTGCCCCGCGTCGCCGCCTGGGCAGCCGGCCAGGCCAATGACCCACTGCCCGTGTCGCGCTAAAACCCTTGCGTAGAAGGTTCTGGCGGGGAGGGGCAGGTGTGGGGTCGGTTGTGGTAATGAGCCGCGAAGACTGAAACGCCCGGCTCGGAGATCCGGGGTACCCTGACTGAAACGCCCGGCTCGGAGATCCGGGGTACCCTGGCACTCATTGCTTGTCATTGACCAGTGCTATCGGGGTCATCCTGCCCACGGTTGGCGAACTGCGACAGCCGGCCTTCCAGGGCCTGCACACGCCGGGCGAGTTGGTCGATCACCCGCGTGAGGTCGAGCACATGCTCCTGGAGGTGCTCGCGCTGGTTGTCGGTCTGCATGGCTACTTCTTCGAGGCGTTGCAGGCGTTCTTGCACCGCGCGTGTCAGCGGTTGGATCTCGGGCGGCCCGTCGGTGTTTGGTGGTTGAGTTTGGCCCATGGTGTCGATAGGAGCATACCCCGGCTGAGGCTGCGACCAGTTGACGCCGGGGTTGTATACCCTTTGCCCGAGTTTGCCGACGAAGCCCCCCGGAGATACGCATGCGCACCCCGCGCCCAATCGGTCCAACCACGCACGCCGGCCGCCTGCTCTTGGCCGCCGTGCTGCTGGCTGGCACAGCCTGGCCCGTTCCTGCACAGGGCGATGAGAAGACCGATAAACTGAAGGCGATGGAGCCCAAGCGTGCCCCGGGCAAGGCTGCCAACTCGCTCTCCCCGGCGGCGGCAGCACCCGCCGCGGGGGCTCCAGCCGCGGCCGTCGCCCCGGCCGCTGCGGGTGATGCTCCTCAGATCATCGGCGTACAGAACATCGAACTGCCGCCCCCGGTGCCGGGCACGTACCGCATCGGGCCCTACAGCGAGCCTGTCGACGTTAAACTCCTCGTCGACTTGATCGCACAGGAACTCCAGATCCAGGTTATCGCCAGCGATATCGCGCTGGCGGACAAAAAAATCTGGCTACTCACCCACGTCGACGTGCCCCGCGACCGGCTACTGGAGTTCCTGGGGTATCTGTTGGAGCGCAACGGGCAGTACATCACACGCGAGGCCGACTTTGTCTGGGTCATCAAGCCGGTGACGGACCTGCAGGGCCAGCCGAACGTCGATAAACTCTCCACTACTCAGGTCCTGCCCACCAAGGGGATACGCCCGACGAGCCTCTCGGGCGCGATCGCCCAGCTCTTGGCCGCAGGTGGTGGTGGTGGCGCGCCGGGCCAGCCGCAGGTCCAGGGGGCGGTGCGTGTTACCTACTTAGACGACCTGGGCATCCTGATCATCAACGACACACCACGCCGGATTGCCCTGGTGCAGTCTCTGATCGACCGGATCGCCGACGAGCAGCTGCAACTGCAGTTCACACGCTTTGAGGTGCGGCACATCAGCGCGATCACGGCCAAGGCGCGGATTCTCGAGCTCATGGGCCGGACGATGCGCAATGTTGTGCAGAACTTCAACCCGGGGGACCCCAACCAGGCCATCCAGGCCCAGCAGCAGAACATCGGCGGCAGCAGCAGTTCGAACCTCACCGACCGGCTGGTGCCCGAGGGGAACAGCAACTCGCTGATCCTGCGCGGGCGGCCGGAAGAGGTAACCCTCATCGAGCGTCTGCTGGGGGTCGTTGACGTTGTCAACAACCTCGTTCCGAAGTGGTACCCCGTCGGCCCCGCCGCCTTCCCGCTGGCCGAGCAGGCCAAGCGCCAAGGCCTGGGCGACGTGACGATCATGCAGAGCCAGCGGACCAACTCGAACTCACCCTTTGCGCAGCAGGGCTTTGAGGGCCAGCAAGCACAGTTCCGCGGCCCGACCGCCGGCAGCGGCGACCAGAGCGGGCCGGTGTTCGTTCTGGACCCCGAGCAGCGCGGGTTCATGTACTACGGGACGCCCGACCAGCACATCCGCGTCCAACAGCTCGTAGAGGAGTTCAAGGAACCCATCCAGGCCGAACGGATTATTTATGAGTTCTACAAACTCCGCTTCGCAGACGCCGAGAAAACCGCCGAGATCATCCGCGGGATGATCACCAACACCGTCCCGGCGGGGGAAAGCCCGCTCATCCCCGGGCAGGGCTCAAACTCAGGCAGCCGCAGTGCCACCAGCCGCGTCAACAACATCGGCCGGCAGGCCATGAGCCCCGACACCCCCGAGGGAACCATCGGCGAGATCGTCGCCAGCGACCAGGTCTTCGTCCTGCCGGACAAGGGGAACAACCAGGTCATCGTCAAGGCGCCCTCACGGCTGCAGGCGCAGTTCCAACGCCTCGTTGAGCGACTCGACCAACGCCGGATGCAGGTGTATATCGACTCCAAGGTCGTCGTAGTTTCCGACACCGACGACTTCCGGCTCACCGTCGAGACCATGCTCCTCAACGCCAACGGCACGGGCGGTGCCCTGCGCACCAAGTTCCTGCCCAACCTGACCTCAGCGGGAAGCCCCAACAACGGCCTGCTGACCCCGCCCATCGTCAACCCCCTGGCCGGCCTGACCACCGCGATCATCAAGAGCGACCAGGTCCCCATCATCATCAACGCCCTGCAGACCGTAACAGACTCGCGCATCATCGCCAGCCCGCAGATCCTCGTTGACGACAACGAAGAGGCCGAGATCAGCAGCATCGAGCAGCGAGCCAAGTCCAAAACCACGCAGAACCCCACGGGTGGACCGACAACCAGCTTTGATGACTATGTGCCCGCTGGCCCGCGCCTGAAGGTCAAGCCGCGCATCAGCACCAGCGACGTTCTCAGCCTCAAGTACGAGGTCGAACTCTCCAGCTTCCTCGGCGGAACCGGAGACTCCAACCTGGGCATCCCCCCCGACCGCCAGGAAAACAAGGTCCGCTCCGACAGCGCAACGATCCCGGGCGACAGCACCATCGTCGTCGGAGGCCTGACATTCGAGGAAGATGCCAACACTGTTATCAAGGTCCCCTTCATCGGCGACATCCCCCTCATCGGCGAGCTCTTCAAGAGCACCAACAAAATCAAACGCAAGCGCATCATCTTTATCTTCCTCACACCCCGCATCATGCGCGACCCGACGGGCAACGACCTCCGCCTCTTCACCAAAGGCCCAGCCTCCGCCGTCAATATCAACACCGAACTGCCCGAGATGAAGCCCGAGCAGATGGAAATCCTCCTGGAACCGCCGCAAATCCGGTCGAGCTTCCCACCCGTGCCGGCAGCGCCCGCATCGGCACCAGCGCCTGCATCAGAAGCACCCGCCCCAGCACCGCCCGAACCAGCACCCGCCGAGCCTGCGCCAATGGAACCCGCACCCACCACCCCCTGACCACCCGCTAGCCTCATCTATGGCCAAAGGCCCGATCACATTTTCCTCCGCTAAGCCCAACGGGCTTGCCCCTGCCGAGCCGCAGCCCGCGCCGCGCCACTGGCCGCGCATCGCCCAACTCTTGGGGGACCTGGCCCCTTCGGCTGAACAGTTGCGCGCCTTCCCCGACTTGCCCGGCAGCGACGCCGAGCCGTGGGACACGCTCTTGTCGATCCTGGCCATCGACGAGCACCAGGGCCTCTCGCGTCTGGCTGCCCGCACGGGCCTGAAGTTCGAGCCTGAGCCGCGCATGAGCGAGAGTGCCGCACGCTTTTACGAACTGCTCCCCCCAGCCATCGCGCGCCGGCACCAGATCGCCGGCGTCTTGAGCGATGGGCAGGTGATGCACATTGCCACCAGCCAGCCGATGCAGCCGGCCATTTTCAGCATGATCGAGCAGACCCTCGCCATGCCCGTCCGCGTGATCCTCTCGCCGCGGGCGGCCGTTACCAACCTCATCAACCGGGGCTTCGAGCAGCGCCAGGACCTCGTTACCGAGATCGTCGAAGAGCTCCCGCTGGACCAGCGCGCCGTCGAGCTTGCCGCCGGGAGCATCAAAGACTCCAACGACCTGCTCCAGCTGGCCCGGCAGACGCCGGTCATCCGCCTGGTCAACATGATCCTCTTTGAGGCCCTCCGCCGGCGCGCCAGCGACGTGCACGTCCACCCGATGGAGAGCAAGCTCGTCATCCGCTTCCGCATCGACGGGATGCTCATCGACGCGTTCACACCACCGCTGGCCCTGGCACCCGCCATCACCTCGCGCCTGAAGGTCATGACCGAACTGGACATCGCCAACCGCCACTCACCCCAGGACGGGCACACCTCCGTGCGCATCGGCGCACGCAAGATCGATATCCGTTTCTCATGCGTACCGACCGTCTACGGCGAGCGGCTCGTCCTGCGCCTCCTGGACCAGAGCCAGACGAAACTCTCCCTCGATCAGGTCGGCATGACCGCCGACATGCAGCAGGTGCTCTTCGGCCTCATCAGCCGGCCCACAGGCATCATCCTTGTTACAGGCCCCACCGGCTCGGGTAAGACCACCACGCTCTACGGCGCGCTGGGCAAGATCGACCGCAACAGCCGAAACGTCATGACCATCGAAGACCCCGTCGAGTATCACCTCGAAGGGATCAGCCAGACCCAGGTCAACATCAAGCGGGGTGTTACGTTTGCCGCTGGCCTGCGCAGCCTCCTGCGTCAGGACCCCGATGTGATCCTCGTCGGCGAGATCCGCGATGAGGAAACCGCGCAGCTGGCCGTGCAGGCCAGCCTCACGGGGCACTTGGTGCTTGCGACGCTGCACACCAACGACGCGCCGAGCGCGATCACGCGCCTGTCGGACATCGGCATCGAGCCTTATTTGGTAACCAGCACACTGTTGGCCGTCATCGCCCAGCGTCTTGTCCGCCGAACCTGCCCGGAGTGCCAGGGCACCGGCACCCTTGCCGCGGGCCGCTGCGACCGCTGCTTGGGCACGGGCTTCTACGGGCGCGTCGGGGTTTTCGAGGTGATGAAGATGACCGACCACCTCCGGCAACTCACGGCCTCCAACGCCGACGCCATGAAACTCATGCACGCCGCACGAGCCGAGGGGTTCCGCACCATGATGGACGACGGGCTGGAAAAAGTCGCCAAGGGCCTTACCACCGCCGCCGAGCTTGACCGCGTTTTGGGCTAACCGATAGGTACCTAGACCCGGGTACCCAACGTAGCTCCCGCACCCTGCCAAGAATCACCCATGCTCACTTCCAGACGCCTGTTGACGACCCTGGCCATCACCACCTCGCTGCTCGGCCTGTTGCTGCTAGCCGGCACCACGCCCGCGGCCACCACTGCCGCCCCGGACCCGAGCGTCGTCCCAATCACCGCGACGGGCACGGGGAGCGTTTCATCCCCGCCGGACACCGCCGTGATCAATCTTGGCGCAACGGTAACAGACGCCAACTCTGCCAAAGCCCAGGACAACCTCAACATGATCATCGACGCGACGATCAAGGCCGTGCGGGCGACCAACATTCCTGGCCTGACGGTGCAGACGCAGTGGGTGAGCGTCCAGCCGCAGTTTGACTTCAACCGGCCCACGAGCACCGGGCAGCCCAGCATCATCGGGTACATTGCCAGCAACACCATCAGCATCACGCTGAGCGACCCGAAGCAGACCGGCAGGGTGATTGACGCCGCGATCGCCGCGGGGGGAAACCAACTGCAGGGCGTTACCTTCCAGCTCATCAACGACGCTGCCGCCAAGGGGCAGGCCCTCACGCAGGCGACCCTGGACGCCCGGACCAAGGCCGACGCGATCGCCGCCGCCTTGGGCCTGCGGATCACCCGCGTCATCGAGGCGAGCACGGGTGCAGTGCAGCGTCCCTGGCCGACGCCCAACTTCCCGGGTGCGATGATGACCGACGCCTCAGCCTTTAGGTCCACCCCTACTCCAATCGAGTCGGGCACGCTGGAGACCACGGCTGAGGCCACCGTCGTCTTTGCCGCCGTGGCAAAGTAAACTGTACGCGCACCGGCAAAACCCCCGATACTCGCGGTAGCTGGAACGTTCTACCCGCCCTACGCACCCCGCGCGAACGCTGAACCACGGATGGCCAAAGCACCACGAGAGGACAAGATGCTCAGCACCCACGCCGATGCCTCCGCGCGCGGACAGCCCCCTCAAGCACCTCTCACCCGCCCGGCCAGCAAAGACAAACACGCCCACGAGCAACCCGCGCACAAGCCCGGCAGCGGCCAGCGCACGCGTAAGGCCAGCGGCACACCCCAGGCCCGCGTCGAAGGCCCCATCCATAGCACGGGCAAAGCCAAGCACTTTGTGCTCGACACCAACGTGCTCCTGCACGACCCTGCCGCGCTGTTTGTATTCCAGGAGCACGAGGTCGTCATCCCCGTAACGGTCATCGAGGAGATCGACACGTTCAAGCGCGACGCGGGCGACCGTGGCCGCAACGCACGCGAGGTCATCCGCCACCTCGACCGGCTCCGTCAGATGGGCAAACTCGTCCAGGGCGTCCCCTGGGGCTCGGCCTGCGATATCGATGGGCTGATCCCCAAGGCTCGCCTCGACGACCCGAGCAAAACCGGGATCGTCCGCATCGAGATCGGCGAGTTCCCACGCCCGCACTCCATCCGCGAGGACAAGCCCGACAACCGCATCATCGCCGTCGCCTACGGCCTGGCCCAACGCTACGCCCCCGAAGGCCACCCCAACTCCGGCGAGCAGGTCGTCTTTGTTTCCAAGGACCTCAACGCACGCATCAAGGCCGACGTGCTGGGCCTGACCAGCGAAGACTTCGAGAACGCCAAGGTCGATGCCGACGCCCTCTACTCAGGCTACACCACCCTGGACGCCGAGAGCGACCTGATCGACGAACTCTACAAAGACCGCATGCTCCCCATCCCTCGCATCCAGCCCACGCTCGACGCCCGCTCGCAGGCCGAGGGACGCAACGGCAAAAACCTCTACGCCAACCAGTTTGTCATCCTCAAGGATGCCGACGACGAGAACCACACAGGCCTTGCCCGCAGGCTGGGCGAGACCGACCACCTGATCCCCGTAACGGCCCCCCGCAAGCCGACCTTTGGCATCCTCCCGCGCAACCTCCAGCAGACCATGGCCATGGACCTGCTGCTGGACGATGAGGTCCGCATGGTCACCCTCATGGGCGGCGCGGGCACCGGCAAAACCCTCCTGGCTGTCGCCGCCGGCATGGCCAAGGTCTTCAACGAGGAACGCTACGACAAACTGCTCGTGGCACGCCCCATCATGCCCATGGGCCGAGACATCGGCTACCTGCCCGGCAGCAAGGACGACAAACTCTCCGCCTGGATGCAGCCGATCTTCGACAACGTCGGCTACCTGCTCAGCACACGCAGCGCGCCCATGCAGCACGCCGAGAGCAAGAGCACCGAGCAGCGCATCACCAGCCTCATCGACACCGGCAAGCTCGTCCTCGAACCGCTCACCTATATCCGTGGCCGCAGCATCCCTCACCAGTTCATGATCGTCGATGAGGCCCAGAACCTCACGCCGCACGAGATCAAAACCATCATCTCACGCATCGGCGAGGGGACCAAGGTCGTCCTCACCGGCGACGTGCAGCAGATCGACAACCCCTACCTCGACGCTGCCAGCAACGGCCTGGCCTACGCCATCGACCGCATGAAAGGCCTCGGCATCGTCGGGCACGTCTCGCTGAGCAAGAGCGAACGCAGCGAGCTGGCAAGCCTCGCGGCGACGCTGCTGTAATCGTTTGTACTCCCAAGGCCCTGTGGCCCAAGAGGGGGAATCACTCAGAGCACGCAGGTGCGAAGGTTTTCAGGGTTGTACATCCGGGTTGGATTCGGGGATGCCTTCGGCCCCAGCGGGGCCACGGGGTTGAAGAGCGGGATTGAAGAGGTTCTCAGCCACAACTTGCACTTTCTTGGCGTTGCTCCGCTCAGCTCCACCACCTCGGCGAACCTCTTTTTTCAGGCGTTCGTGTGAGCCAACCCCACCGCTGCTCCTGCCCGCCAGATCGTTCCAGGAGAAGGGTTTGCGGGATGTGGGAGGTATAGTGTGGGCCATGTCCGCACGCATCATTGATGGCAAGGCCTTGGCCGAACAGTACAGGTTGGTGCTTGCGCAGCGCGTCAAGGGGGTGCAGGCGCGGGGGGGGCAGGTGCGTTTGGACGCCGTGCTGGTGGGCACGGCGGACAACGGCGCGCGGGTCTATGCCGAGAACCAGGGCAAGACTTGCAACGCGGTGGGGATCGGTTACAAACTGCACGAGCTGGGGACGGAGGCGGAGGAGGCGACGTACGACGACATCGCCGGGCGCGTGCTGCTGCTGAACACGCAAGAGCACGTACACGCGGTGATGCTGCACATGCCGTTGCCAGAGGGGATCGACCCGTACTCGGTGCAGCGGCTGATCGCGCCGGAGAAGGACGTTGAGGGCGTCAACCCGGCGAACATCGGCAACGTCGTCTATGGGCGCAGCAGCCTGGCCCCATGCACGGCACTGGCGGTCGTCAAAATGCTCGAGAGCACGGGCGTGCAACTCCGCGGCAAGAGGTGCCTGGTGATCGGGGCGAGTGATGTTGTGGGCAAGCCCATCGCCGTGCTGCTGATGCGGACGGACGCAACAGTGATCAGTTGCAACAAGTTCACCGGGGCGGAGACGGTGGCGGGGCTGGCGCGGGAGGCGGACGTGATCGTCTCGGCGGCGGGTGTGCCGGGGTTGGTCTCGGCGGGGATGGTCCGGCCTGGGGTGATCGTGGTAGACGTGGGTGTCAATCGCGTGGCCGGGGAGATGGGCAAGAGCAAGACGGTCGGGGATGTGGCGTTTGCGGAGGTGCGGGAGAAGTTGGGGCCTGGGGGTTGGATTAGCCCGGTGCCCGGGGGGGTGGGGCCCATGACGGTAACAATGCTGCTGCTAAACGTGGTGCGGTCGGCTGAGCGTGCGGTGGGGATCGCGGGGGAGGAATAGGAAGGATTTTGGTAGGTGTTTTTAACGGGGATGGGTGGGGTTTGTCGAAAATCGGCGCTGGCTGCGAACGTGGGCAATGGGAGTGGTGTAGACTTCGTTAGGCTTGTGGTGAATGGTGTTTGGTGTCGGCTGCCGAGGTTCCGGCGACTGGGCGGCCAGGGAATGGGTGTGGCGTCTGCGGTGCCGGCAAGGTGGAGATTATGAACGCTGTTGCGTTGGTGCCAAGTTTGAGCCTGGGCTTTTTCCAGAACTTCGGGTTGCCCGAGATGATCCTGATCGGGGCGATCATGCTGCTGCTGTTCGGCAGCCGGCTGCCGGAGGTTGGCAAGTCGCTGGGGCGCGGGATTGTCGAGTTCAAGAAGGGGCTGAAGGGCGTAGAGGATGAGGTGGACGTGCGATCGACCTCCCAGCCCCGGCAGCAACTGAACCGGAGCGAGAACCTTCCCCCTGTAACACCCGAGAGCCGGCAGACGGTCGGGCGTGGCGAGAACGTCTAAACAGGGCGTGCGCTGCGGGGGTTTGCCTGCGCGAATTTTTTGCGTTGATCCCCTTGGGGGTGCTTGGAAGGACTATCCTCGTGGCCCTGCCGACGGTTCGGCGGGGTGATGGCGTGCGGCCCGGCGTGGGCCGCGTGCCTGTAGGTTGGAACCGAGGCCTGGCCGATTGGCCGCAGTTGAAAAGCGAGCACACATGTCCGAGCAACAGCAGCAGCAGCAGATCCAGCTCCGCATCGAGGAGCACCGGATGAAGACGACCTACGCCAACACCATCCGGACGACGACGACCCCCGACGAGGTGGTGCTGGACTTTGGCATGAACATGCCGATGCCCGGCCAGGACGGGCAGCCGGCGATCCTGTTTGATATCGGCTCGCGCGTGGTCCTCAACTGGCGCGGCGCCAAGCGTCTGGCCATCAGCCTCGGGCAGGTGATTCGGCAGTTCGAGCAGCACAACGGCGAAATCCCGCTGGGCAACCAGGCAGCCCCGGCCCAGCCCAGCGTGCCGAAGATTGTGGATTGATCCCGGGCGCACGGGTGCGTGCGTGAGCGATCAAACGAATCAACCAAGCCCCTCCCTGGAAGGGAGGGGCTTTCATTTGGTGGAATGGGTATTTGGTGCAGCGGGCTTCCAGCCCGCGCGGCAGAGGCATTGGACCACACAGACGCCGAGGCACAGAGCAAGAGGTCTTGTCTCTTCTCGGTGCCTCTGTGGCTCGGTGGTGGAATCTGTTTGCTGTGCAGACTGGAAGCCCGCACCAACGGGAGACAACCCCACCCCTGCCCATCCCCTGCGGGGAGGGATTTTCTTACTATGGGCGTATGGGTTATGCGGGCAGTGGGGTCGGGCCTTTGGCGCCGGTGGGTTCTTCGGCTTGCTCGGGTGCCTGCTTGTGCTTGGCGGCAATCAGCAGGTACATGACGGGGATGACAAAGAGCGTGAAGATGGTGCCGATGGTCATACCGGCGACGAGGACGGTGCCGATGGAGTTTCTTGCCGCGGCACCGGGGCCGGTTACAAAGACCAGCGGGAGGTGCCCGAAGACGGTGGCGAAACTGGTCATAAGCACCGGGCGCAGGCGTGTGGCGCTGGCCTGGCCGATGGCGGTGAGTTTGTCCATGCCGCGCTCTTGCAGGACGTTTGCGAACTCGACGATGAGGATGCCGTTTTTGGCGATGAGGCCCACGAGGGTAACGAGGCCGACCTGCGAGTAGATGTTGATGGTTGTAAAGTCCAGGAAGCTAAAAACGAGCGCGCCGGAGATCGCCAGCGGGACGCTCCCGAGCAGGACGATGAGCGGGTCGCGGAAGCTGCGGAACTGTGCGGCCAGGACGAGGTAGATCAGCGCGATGGCCAGCCCGAGCGAGGAGGCCATGGCCGAGCCTTCCTTGCGGATCTGCCTGCTTTCGCCGGCGTGGTCGAGGGTGATGTCCCCGCCGCCGGCCTTGCGGGCGATTTCTTCGAGTTTGGTAAGGGCAAACTCTTTGGTTACGCCCGGCACGACGCCGGCGTTGATGCGCACGGCGTTCTGCTGCTGGAACTTGTTGAGTGTTCGTGGTGCGGCCGTCGTCTGGATGCTGGCGAAACTCGAGACCGGGATGAGTTCCCCGCTGGGTGAGCGGACCTTGAGGTCCAGCAGTGCCGTGGGGCCTCGTCGGTTCTCGTCCCCGAGTTGGGGGATGACCTTGTAGCTGCGGTCAAAGTAGTTAAAGCGGTTGGTGTAGCCGCCGCCGAGCAGGACCCCGAGCTCTTGCCCGACGCCTGCTAGGTCCATGCCCAGGTCGGCGACCTTGTCGCGGTCGACGATGACGCGTGCCTGCGGCAGGTCGATCTTCAGGTCAGTGTCAACATACATGAAGATGCCCGCGGCGTTCCCCTCAGCCAGGACCTGCTGCGCAACGCCGAGGAGTTGTTCGGGTGGGAGCTGGCTTTTGAGGACGAGTTCGACATCGAACTGCTCGGCCCCTGGCAGGGGCGGTGGTGTAACGGGGAAGGCTTGCACGCCCGGTAGGACCGAGAGCATGCCAAAGGCCTCGCCTGCGATCTGTTTGGTGTTGCGTTTGCGATCGTTCCAGTCGGTTGCGATCATCCCCCCGAAGCCTGAGCCGGGGCTAACGATGCTCCAAACACCCTTGGACTCGGGGATCTGCTTGAACATCTCCGCGACGGTGCTGGCCTGCTTGCTGCTCTCTTGCAGCGTCGAGTCGGGCGCGCCCTGGAGGATGACAAAGACGTGCTTCTCATCCTCGACCGGTGCAAGCTCGCGCCCCGAGAACATGTACAGCGGCACGGCGGCGAGGGTAACTAGCAGCGAGGCGGCAACAATCGCCCAGCGCATGCGCAGGGCACTCTCGAGCATCTGGGAATAAACGTCGCGCACGCGGTCGAAAGCGCGGTTGACAACGTGGGTGAACGCGCTCTGCTTGCCACCCTGACGCACCATCGCCGCGGACATCACCGGCGAGAGTGTGATGGCGACAATCCCCGAGACGATCACCGCCGCGGCGAGCGTGAAGGCAAACTCGCGGAAGAGCACGCCCGTGAGCCCACCCTGGAAACCGATGGGGGCATAGACCACAGCTAGGGTGATCGTCATGGCGATGATCGGGCCGACAAGTTCGCGTGCGCTGATGAGGGCGGCATCGGTGCGGCTCTTGCCCTCGCGGACGTGCCGCTGGACGTTCTCAACGACGACGATGGCATCGTCAACGACCAGCCCCACAGCCAAGACGATGGCCAGGATCGTCAGCAAGTTGAGGCTGAATCCCATCAAGGACATGAAGATTCCTGCACCGACGAGGGAGATGGGTATGGCGATGAGTGGAACAAGTGCGGTGCGGATGGAGCCCATGAAGAGGAAGACGACCAGGCCGACGATGAGAACGGTCTCGGCGAGGGTTTTGCTGATTTCTTTGAGGGAGGCCTCCATGAAGACGGTGGCGTTCCAGGCGAAGTCCATGTTGGTGCCCGGCGGGAGCGTGGGGCGGAGCTGGTCCATCTTGGCCTTGATGGCGTTGCTGATGGCAATCTCGTTGACGCCGGGCAGGGGCCAGACGGAGAGGTAGACGGATTCTTTTCCGGCGTACTTGGCGATCATCATCGCCTCGTCGGTGCCGAGCTCGACGCGGGCGACGTCGCCGAGGCGGATGGTCGCGCCATCGCGCTGCTCGACGATGAGCTGCTCGAACTCCGCGACGGTGCGCAGGTCGGTGTTGGCCAAGAGGTCGATCTGCGTCAGTTCTCCCTTGGTGCGTCCGACGGCGGCAAGGAAGTTGTTTCTGCGGAGGGCCTCAGAGACGTCCCCGGCCGTCAGGCCCAGGGCGCTGAGGCGCTGCGGGTCAATCCAGATGCGCATCGCCAGCGTGCGCCCACCCTCGATGCCGACGCGCTGGACGTTGGCCAGCGTGGCAAACTGCGGCTGGATCTGGCGAGTAAGCCAGTCGGTCAGCGCGGGGATCGACATGGTGTCGGAGTTGAAGGCGATGTAGAACGTCGCGTACGGGCGGTCGGCGCGCTGGACCTCGATCGTCGGCGGCTCGGCCTCGGCGGGCAGCTCGCCGCGGATCTGCTGCAGGCGGGCGTTGACCTCCGCGAGTGCTTCCGTTCGCGGGTGGTTGAGTTTCAGTTTGATCGTTACGACGCTGACGCCGGCGGTGCTGCTGCTCTCGATGTAGTCGATGCCCGAGATCGCCGAGACGGCTCGCTCGATGGGTGTGGTCAGGAACCCGCGGACGTTCTCGGCGCTGGCGCCGATGTAGACGGTCGTGATGACGATCGAGGAGGACTCGATCTTGGGGAACTGCTGGATCGGCAGCGACATGCTCGCCCGCAGCCCGATGAGCAGGATCGCCACGTTGACGACGATCGCCAGGACGGGGTGCTTGATGAAGATGTCGGTGAAGGACTTCATGCTGGGTGCTCGTTTTGACGCCGGTGCAAGGGGCGCGGGTAGGAAGGATGGTGTTACTTACCTGTAGTGGTGGCCTGCGGGGGTGAACCCGCGGCGGGTGCGATGTCCACGCCGACGCCGTCGTGGAGCTTGAAACTGCCGCTGGCCGCGACGATCTCCCCAGGCTCAAGCCCCTGACGGATGATGACCTCGTTGCCGATGGACGCCCCGCCGACGACGGGGCGGAGCTTGGCGCGGGTTTTCCCTTTCTCGTCGGGTTGCAGGACAAAGACGTGGTCCCCCTCCGGCCCGCGCCCAAGTGCCGTAACGGGGACGACAACCACCTGACGCTCAGGCCCGACGGGCATTGCTACTCGCACCGATGCGCCCGGCGAGAGGCCCGCAACGGCCCCGTCGGCCACTGCGCGGAGCATCGTGCTGCGTGTAACACGGTTGACGCGTGCGTCGGCGGCCTGCACCGAGGCGGTGCCCAGCGCGGTGCCGTCGTCGTCGGTCAAGGTGATGGTGCTGCCGGGGGTGAGCGTCATTGCGAGCGTCTGCGGGGCCATGAAGTCGATATACACACGCTTGGCGATCTCTTGCAGCGTTGTGATCTCGGTGCCCTCGGCCAGGTACTGCCCGGGGTGCGTGTCCACCAGGCCTACGCGCGCCGCGAACGGGGCCTTGATCGTCTTCTTCTGCATCATCGTCTGCAACGGCATCACCGCGGCGCGCAACTGCTGGACGATCGCCCGGTCGCGCTCCAGCCCGCTCTTGGCCCGATCGACCTCCGCGCGGGCGCGGTCAAGGTCCGCCTGCGGCGCAGCGTTGGAGGCCACCGCACCCTCCAACCGGCGGGCGTTGGTCTTGGCCAGTTCAAGTTCCGCCTCCGCGGCACGGATGTTCGCCTCCGCCGCACGAACGCTCGCCTCGGCCGCAGCGATCTGGGCCTGATCGACGCTCGCATCCAGGACCACCAGCACGTCCCCCTCCTGAACGACCTGCCCCGACTGTACGGGCACCTCTTTGACGACCCCGACCAGCTCGTTCTTGAGCGTGATCGACCGCACAGCCGAGACCGTGCCGACGACCGACTGGCTCATGCGGAAGGGGATAAGCCTGGCGGTGGCCGAGGCGACGGATTCACTCGGGTCCCACGGCGTGGCCTCGGCCGCCTCGCGTGCCTTGGTGAACTGACGATACTTCCACAGCCCCAAACCACCCAAGACCCCCACTACTACGATTAGAAGGATGACGCTGCCGAGGATGGTTCTGCGATTCATGCGGGCCTCCGGCGTCGTCGCCAGGTTGGGGTGCTTGATGTTGAGCAAGCATGGTATGGATCACGGAAGGAACACGCGCATTGCATCGGGTACCCCGAACCTCCGGGGCAGGCGGATGGGTACCCCGGATCCGGGGTAGCAGTACCAGAGGCCATTTTCGATCGCCCTCGCCCTGCCGGGTCGATACGATTCCCGCCAGCGTACCACACGGTCGTGGCAAGGAGTCGCTTATGGCCCGTCCAACACTGCTCGCTTGCGCCCTGCTCTTGCTCACCTCTGCCGCGTGGCTCATGGGCACCGCCCCGGCGGCCCAGCCCCAGGCTGAAACACCCGAGCAGATCATCAAGGACCTCGAACGCGCACGCCCGACTACCCCGGCGCCGGCTGTTACCCCGCCGGCCAACCAGCCGCAGGCGCCCGCCGACACCCAGGCCACGACCGGTACCAAACTCCTCCGCGAGGGGACCTTCCTGACGGCCCGCCGTGGGCGCGTCGCGCGTGGGGTTACCGGGGAACTCCTCTTTACGTTCGATGCCGATGCGCAGGGTCGCAGCGATGGGCCGATGGTCCTGCTGCCGTGCATGAACCTGGCGGGTATGGAAAAAATCCTCGACCGCGCCGGCGAGAGCGTTACGTTCACACTCAGCGGGCAGGTCTTTGTCTACAAGGGCCGCAACTACATCCTCCCGACGCTCTACCAGGTCAACCGCCGGGGCGGGGACGTCAACACGGCCCAGTAAACACGCAGGCCACGCCCGAGGGCTTCTTTGCCCTCTCGCCGGAGGTACACCTTGGCAACAACTGCTAGCAATCCCCCTGTGCGCCCAAGTCTCATCCCTACCGCGCAGGGGACGTTCCTGGGGCACCCGCCGGGGTTGTTCTTGCTGTTTTTGGTCGAGATGTGGGAGCGGTTTAGCTACTACGGCATGCGGGCGCTGCTGGTGCTCTATCTCACCACGCCGATGTCGGGGGTGCGGCTGGACAAACTCCCGCAGGGCCAGGTCGCGGGCTTCAACCCCGGGCCGGGGTGGTCGGACGCCTCGGCTAGCACGCTCTACGGGTGGTATACGGGCCTGGCCTATCTCATGCCTGTCATCGGGGGGATCATCGCCGACAAACTCATCGGCACGCACCGGTCGATGCTCGTCGGGGGCATCCTGATCATGCTCGGGCATATCGCCCTGGCGGTCTCGGGGATGGGCTCGCTGCACGGCGCGCCGATCGGGATGACCGTTTTCATCTTCGGGCTGGCAACGATCGTCATCGGCACCGGGCACTTCAAGCCCTCGGTCTCCGTCATGGTCGGGCAGTTGTACCCCGAGGGGGACCCACGCCGGGATGGGGCCTTTAGCATCTTCTATATGGGCATCAACCTGGGCGCGTTCCTGTGCGCGTTCATCTGCGGCACCCTGGGCGTCAAGGTCGGTTGGCACTGGGGCTTTGGCTCCGCTGCCGTCGGCATGTTCCTGGGCTTGGGAGCATACCTGATCGGCAAGCCTTTGTTCCTCAAGGGGATCGGCGAGAAGCCCAAGGGTGCCCGGGAGTTTTCGCCGGTCTTCCTGGTCGGTGGCCTGGTCCTGGCCGCGGGGTTTGCGTGGCTGTTTCACAACAACTTGCTGTCGGGGATCGCCGGGTTGATGAACCCGCTTGTTACGGGCATCCTCGGCGGTGTGGTTCTGGTGCTGGCGGTGTGGTTCGTAGCCGTGCAACGCCCAGGGGACCGCGGGCCGGTGGCGAGCATCTTTATCTTCATGCTCTTTAACGCCTTCTTCTGGTTCGCCTTCGAGCAGGCCGGCTCGAGCATGACGCTCTTTACCGACCGTTACACCGACACACGCATCCTCGGCTGGCAGATGCCCACGCCCTGGTTCCAGTCCGTCAACCCCGCGTTGATCTTTATCTTTGCCCCCCTCTTCGGGCTTCTGTGGACTGCGCTGGCACGCAAGGGGCTCAACCCGAGCCAGCCAGGCAAGATCGCGCTGGGGTTGATCCTGCTCGGGGCGGGCTTTGTCCTGCTGGTCATGGGCGCACGGACGATCCAAGTCGGCACCCCGGCGGACCCGTCGGCGGTTGTCCGCCCGGCCTCGATCGTCTTCATCCTCGGGGCCTATCTGCTGCACACGCTTGGCGAACTCTGCCTCTCCCCGACGGGGCTGTCGTACGTAACAAAGGCCGCGCCCGTGCGATTTGTGAGCCTGCTTATGGGCATCTGGTTCATCTCCAGTTTCATCGCCAACCTGGCCGGGGGTCTGGTCGCGGCACAGACCGAGAAGATCGAGAGCGGTGCGGTCAAACTTCCCTGGAACTTCTCGGCCGGGACGGGCAGTGTGCAGGCTGACTTCTTCTTCCTCTTCGTCGTAACCTCCATAGGCGCAGCGGTGCTCATTCTGGTCCTGACGCCCCTGTTTAAGAGACTGATGCGCAACCCCAACGACTGACCCTGCAACACCCCGCGTTTGCTACCCTCACCCATGCCCCGCAAACTCACCGCACCCCACGGCGTGCGCTCCTACAGCAACCTCCAGTGGGGTTTGCTCGTCAAACTCGCCTTCGACCACGGGTGGAAGCCTTGGGGCGTGCGCCCACCCGAAGACTGGATCGCCACGACCGAGGAAGGGACCCGGCGTTGGCACTTCATGGACTACTTCTCCCCCAAGGGACAGCGGATCGTCGCGGGGGACGCGCAGGAGATGGGGCGGTCGGTGCTCCATGCGCTGCCGGATATCCCGTTGCATGATGCACTCTCGCACAAGGTGGCCCAAGAGATTCAGTTGCCGGATGTTGATGAGCCGCTGCGGATGCTCCAGCCGGGTGTTACGGTCAACGCCTATGAGTTTTTCAGCGGCAGTGGCCGCAAGACAATCGAAGATTTCGCGGCCTTTTGCCGGGCCGGTGGGTTTGCGATCGGCGGATCGGGGTGATCTGAATAGGTCAGCTCCCCGAGCCGGCCGGGGTACCCGGGATCTCCGGGCCGGGGGTCTTGGTTTTTCCGCGGCCATCTGCTCTGCCAACCCCACCCCTGCCTTTCCCTAGGGGGATTTGTTCTATTAAAGTTAGGATACGGATTCCGCCGCACGTCTCATAACCACGCCCACGAATAGCCCAAGGGCCGAAGGCTATCCTCGGTGGTGTGGGGCTTGGGGGTAGATGGGCCGATGGACCCTGGTGTACTCCCCTGGGAGGTGGCATGTTCCTGGTTCGCCGAGCTCAAGCTGAGGACGTGGGGACGCTGCTGAAGTTGGCGAAGATGGTTCACTTCATCAACCTCCCGGCGGACAGGGGGATCATTGAGGGGAAGGTTTCCTGGAGCCGGCAGTGCTTCATGCTCGCGGCCGAGACGCAGACGCCCGGGCGTGCCGGGGCAACCCGTGGGAAGAAGCCCGCAAGGGGGTTGGCCGTCAAGCAACCCCCGCACGCGGCAGCTTCGCACGGTGGCGTGCTGGCGGGGGGGCTCAAGACGCTGACGGGGCGGTCGCCGTTGTTTATGTTTGCCCTTGAGGAGGTCGAGAGTGGCGGGGTGATCGGCACGAGCCAGATCATCAGCCGGATGGGTGGTCCTGGGCAGCCGAATATCTCGCTGCAACTGGCCCGTAAGGAGATGTTCAGCACCGACTTGCAGACGGGCGTCTCGCACACGGTCTTTCGGCGTTACCTTGACGAGAGCAGCCCGACGGAGATCGGCGGGCTGATCTTGCAGCCGAGTTTCCGCGGGCACCGGCTGAAGCTGGGCCGGTTGATCTCGCTGGTCCGTTTCCACTACATTGGTCTGTACCGGCAGATGTTTGCCGACCGTGTGATCGCCGAGCTTATGGGCCCGATGAGCGCCGACGGGCATGTGCCGTTCTGGGAGCACTTCGGGCGGCACTTTATCAACATGACCTACGACCAGGCCGACCGCTTCTGCCAGGAGAGCAAGGAGTTCATGCTCAGCCTGCTGCCGAGCGAGGACATCTACCTGACGCTGCTGGTCCCCGAGGCCCGCGCGGCCATCGGCTCCGTCAGCGAAGAGACCACACCCGCCAAGCACCTCCTCGAACGCCTCGGCTTTGCGCACTTTCAACGAGTTGACCCCTTCGACGGCGGCCCGCACCTGGAGGCGCAGACCGACTCGATCAACCTGGTCCGCCAGACGCGTCTGGGCAAGCTCGGCACCCCGACCGACAAGCCCGCGCCCCTGCGTGAGCACGGGATCGTCAGTGTTGTTGATGCCGAGGGTGAGTTTCGCGCCACGGCATCGGGGTATCAACTCGATAAGAACGAGCGCGTGGTGTTGCCCAGGGACGTTGCCCGGATGCTCGGCGGCGAGCCGGGGATGGACGTCGGGTTGAGCCCCTTGGAAACAGGGTCGGCGGTCGTGCTGAGCAAGCCCCTCATCCGCGTCAGAAAGTAGCATCAGGCCCCCCCACCGCCGCCGAGGCTGAGGCCCATGAGGACCACATGACGACTGCAAGCAACTTGATCGGCCGGGAGTGGGTCGCGATCCCTGGCGATGCGTTGGTCTCGCGCAGCCCCGCCGAGCCTGGGCGGGTGGTTTATTCGTGTGCGCCCAAGGTCGAGCACGTCGGGCAAGCGGTGGACGCCGCCCGGCGGGCGCTCCCGGCGTGGAGCGCGCTGCCCAGGGAAAAACGCTTTGCCGTGCTGCGCCGCTTTGCGCTCATCAGCAAAGCCAACGCCCCGGCGATGGGGTCGCTCATCGCCGATGAGGTCGGCAAGGTGCTCTGGGAGAGCACCGGTGAGGCGCAGATTCTGGCCGGGAAGGTCGATATCACTCTCGACCCCGCACGCGAAGGTGGGCTGCACCGCGTCGAGGACCTGAAACTGGCGCTGAGCCCAACGCGCACGGGCGCGTGCCACTTCAAGCCCCACGGCGTGATGGCCGTGCTCGGGCCGTTCAACTTCCCAGCCCACCTGCCCAACGGGCACATCGTTCCCGCGCTGGCGATGGGCAACACGGTTATCTTCAAGCCGAGCGACAAGGCGCCGGCTGTTGGTGAACTGCTGGTGCGCTGGTTCGACCGGGCGATCAGGGAAGAACTTGCCGGGGTGCCGGGTAACTTTGACGGCGTGATCAACCTGCTGCAGGGCAAGGCCGACGTGGCGTCGGCGCTTGTCGCGCACGACGGGATCGACGCCATCGCCTTCACAGGCTCGTGGCCCGTAGCCCGGCAGATCATGCGGGCGAACCTCGACCGCCCAGGCCGGCTGCTCGCACTGGAACTCGGCGGGAGTAACGCCGCCGTCGTGATGCCTGACGCAGACATGAAACTCGCGGCGATCGAGGTTGTGCGCAGCGCGTTTGCGACCACCGGGCAACGCTGCACCTGCACGCGCCGGCTGATCGTGCACGAGGAGATCGCCGGGCGTTTGATCACGCTGGTGGCCAAGATCGCCAGCAACCTGATCATGGGCCACCCGCGTGCGACGCACCCGGTCTTTGCCGGGCCGATTATCAATGAGGATGCACGCGAGCGCGTCTTTGCCTTTCAGCGCGCCGCCGGCGGGGCTGGCGCGGAGATCGTCGTGCCCAGCGTCCCCATCGAGCAGCCCGGCGGGGGGTGGTACCTCTCCCCAGGCGTCATGTGCGTGGACCGCTTTCGCACACTGGCAATGGACGATGACGTGCCGGGTGGCGGGGCGTTCGATGCCGGGGGTGATGTCGAAGTCTTCGGCCCGCTGCTGCGGGTGGCGACCGTGCGTTCGCTGGACGAGGCAATTGAGCAGGCCAACGCGACGCGCTACGGGCTGGCCGGGGCAATCTTCACGCGCGATCAGGCGTCGGCGGCGCAGTTCCTCCAGCGGGCGCGTGCCGGGTGCATCAATGTCAACACCGGCACCGCCGGGGCGAGCAGCAAACTCCCCTTCGGCGGCCTGGGCCTGAGCGGGAACCACCGCCCGGCCGGGTCGTTTGCGCTGGACTATTGCGCCTACCCCGTGGCGTCGATGGTCGAGGCGGGCACGAGCGCGATGCCGAGCGAGGGGATGCTGTGGGATGACCGCTGGCAGATGGGTTGAACCAGAGCGATAAAAAACCTGAAGGGGAATCACTCAGAGGACGGAGGAGCGGAGTAGAAGTGGCAGAGTGGCAGAATGGCAAAGTGGCAGAGTGACGGAGTGGCGACACACCACTGCTTCTACTTCGCGTCCCTCCGCCAACCTCCGCCCCCTCTGCGAACCTCTTGAATGATGTGTCTTTGCGCATATCAAGCCCACCCCTACCCTTCCACTCAGGGGAGGGGTTCTCAATCGCCGCAGCTGCTACGCACTTTGCTCCTTTGCTCCTTTGCAACTCTGCCACTTTGTAACGTTGTAACTCTGCAGTTTCTACTCTGCCCCTGCGTGCTCTGAGTAAGCCTCACGGCCCGTCCGCTGCATCCTTGGGCGCGGGCGTGGGCATGCCGGCCGGGTTGGCCTGGCCAAGGCGCCGCACCAGGCGGTACGCCCAGCCCAGGACCGGGAAGCTCAGCCCCGAGGCAGTCGCCACCGCGAAGCCCTTGACGGCCTTTGGTGGGATGTGGAAGTAAAAATCACTCCACCACCCAAAGTAGACGCAGACCCAAAAGCCATAGAAGCCCAGCAGCACGGGGATGACGACCCACCTCGGCAGCGACCGGCTGACGCTGTCAGAGCGCTTGGTAACACGCAGGGCGATTACCTTCCCACGGTCAAAGAGGGTCTTGGCCCAGACGAACTCGGTCGCCAGCAGCGCAACGCCGACGGGGAGGAGGATACTCAGCCCCGGGCCGGGCAGGGGGGCGATGATGATGGCCAAAATGATGATGGCCGTGCCCGCGATGAGGATCATCACCTTGCGGAAGTTGCGTTTGGTGGCCAGCGCGGCGTCGGCGATGTCTTCGAGGGGGCTTGGCCGCGGGTCTAAGACCTGCCGCCCACGCGCGCCAAGCAGTGAACCCGTTACCGCCACCAGGAGAGCACCGATCACGACGCCGAGTGTTACCTCGGTGGCCACCTGGCTGGTGCGGAAGAAGATCGTCTTGACGACGATGTATCCCATGAGGAAGACGAGCGTTACCTTGAGGTAGCGCAGCCGACCGAGAACCGGCGCAACGGCAAAGTAGAGGCTCCGCAGCGAAAGGATCACCATCGCCTGTGAGGCGAAGGCCAGGAACGGGTCCTGCGTGATCGAGAAAACAGCCGGGATCGAGTCGGCGGCATAGGTCAGGTCCGCCGCGCCGGCGACGATAATGCACAGCAGCAGCGGGGTGATGGCAAGCCGGCCTTGCACCTGGGTGAACCAGCGCGCCCCGTCGGGCCCGGGGGCGATCGGCACGAAACGCCCGATCACACGCGTGATCCACCGGGCGTTGAAGTCGGTCCGTTCATCGGGCAGCAGGAGCGTGCGGAGCATGGCCACAAAGAGCAGCCCGACAAAGACATAGACAAACCAGGAGTACGACGCGAGCAGCTCGGCACCGAGCAGCACCAGCGCCAGCCGGAGCACCAGCGAAATGAGGATGGCCATGAACAACACCCGGCTGACAAGCCAGGAGGGAATCTTGTAGTACGCAAAGAGCACCGCCAGCACCGCGACGTTGTCCAGGCTCAGCGTCAACTCGGTGGCATAGGCCGTGAGGAACTGCGTCAGCGCATCGGTCCCCGAGAGGCCCTGGGCATCGCGTGGTGCGCCCAGGGAGGGGGCGACGTTCATCAGCGCCTGCTGGACGACGCGCCAGTTGGTCTCGTAGACGTAATAGATCATGGCGGCAAAGCCGAGCACCGCCGAGACGATCCAGAAGACCAGCGATGTGAGTGCCTCGCCGGGCGTGCGGTCGTGCTTGCCAAAGCGCAGCAGCAGAGCCTCGACGACGATGAGCGCCACCATGAGCACGCCAAGGGCAGTCCAGAGCCAGAGCATCATGCCCGCCAGCGTAGGGTGCACGCCGGGGCATCACGGGGGGGGGCGTTTCACCCGGTTGCCTGGTGCTGTTACACTTGCGATGCAAGGAGCAACCCATGACCGCCACGATGTCCCAAGCCGCCGCCGTCCAGAGCACCGACCCGCTGCATCTGATCGATGTTGACCACGTGCAGTTCTACGTCGGCAACGCCAAGCAGGCGGCGTTCTTCTACGCCCACTGCTTCGGCTTCCAGATCGAGCAGGTCAGCGACCTGACCACCGGCGCACGCGACGCGACGCACTTCCTGCTCACACAGGGGAACATCCGCTTCATCCTCACCAGCGCACTGACCGCGGCCCACCCGGCGGCGATGGAGGTCGCGATGTTCGGCGACGGGGTCAAGGACGTCGCCTTCACCGTCTTTGACGCCGTCAAGGCCTACGAGAAAGCAATCAAGAACGGTGCCGAGAGCGCCTACGAGCCGAGGGTCTTCAAGGACCAGACGGGCACCGTAACGATGGCGGGGATCAAGACCTACGGCCGGGTCAACCACTCCTTTGTCAGCCGAACGGGGGCCTATGAACTCTCCAAGGTCAAAGCGGGCGGCCTCTTCAATACCAAGTTCAAGAAGATGGATTCGGGCCTGGGCGGGGGAGCCAGCGGCGGGGGCAACGGCGGCATCGTCAGCATCAACGAGCACAACCGCAAAAACCCCTGTGGCCTCAAGTACGTCGACCACCTCGTCGGCAACGTCGAGCTCGGCCAGATGAACCGCTGGGTCAAGTTCTATGAGGACGTCCTCGAGTTCAAAATGTTCATGCACTTTGACGACAAAGACATCAGCACCGAGTACAGCGCGCTGATGAGCAAGGTCATGAGCAGCGGCAACGGCCTGATCAAAATGCCCATCAATGAGCCCGCCGCGGGCAAAAAAAAGAGCCAGGTCCAGGAGTATCTTGACTGGCACCAGAACACCCCCGGCGTCCAGCACCTGGCCCTGCGCACCGACGACGAACTGCACTCCATCGCCGCCCTCCGCGCACGCGGCGTCGACTTCCTCACACTCCCGGACGCCTACTACGAGAACGTCTGGAAACGCGTCGACGCGATGCTCACACAGCACGGGCACACACCCGTCCGCGAGGACCACGAGGCGATCAAACGCCTGGGCATCCTCGTCGACGCCGACGACGAGGGGTACCTGCTGCAACTGTTCACCAAACCCCTGCAAGACCGCCCGACACTCTTCTTTGAGATCATCTGCCGACGCGGCGCACAGAGCTTCGGCAAGGGCAACTTCAAGGCCCTCTTCGAGGCCCTGGAACTCGAACAGGGCAAACGCGGAAACCTCTAAGCACCCCTTACGTTCGCATCAGAACCCCTCCCCCGAGGGCAGGGGCAGCGGTGGGCTTGATATTCACCAAAGTCGCACGATTGAAGAGGTTCACGGAGGGAGCGAAGATTGGCGCAGGGACGCAAAGAGAAGCAGGAATATGTCGCCTCGATGCCACTGTGCCACTTTACAACTCTGCCACTTCCACTCTACCCATCCGTCCCCTGAGTGAAACCCACCCCTTGCACCACCCGCCCCCCCGGCGTATCGTTCCCACGCCCTGTGCTGCACCGGCTTGCCCGCCAGCAACAGGCACGTTCCCGTCGGTCGCGTAGCTCAGTTGGCTAGAGCGCGGTCTTCACACGGCTGAGGTCACAGGTTCGAGCCCTGTCGCGACCATTGATGCACAACCCACCGCACGCCCGGCACACCCGGGCCTGCCGTGGGTTGTTTGCGTTGATCCCCACCCAAGAGCACTCATACGGATCGCCGATGTTTCTCGTGCAGAACCCCTCCCCCGGGGTCAGGCGCAGGGGTTATAAGCAAAACATGTTACTGGCAACGACCCTACCGCGTCTGCCCGTCGCCTGTACAGACAAACCGGCGTGTCGTCAACTCTTCCAGCCCCATCGGGCCATAGGCGTGCAAGCGTGAGGTGCTGATGCCGATTTCCGCGCCCAGGCCGAGTGCCGAGCCGTCGTTCATCCGTGTGCTGGCGTTGTGCAGGACGCACGAGGCGTGCACGCGGCCAAGGAACTCCCCCGCCGCCGCGGCGTTCGCCGTGATGATCGCCTCAGTGTGGTTGCTGCCATAGGCCCCTATGTGCTCGATCGCCTCATCCATCGAGCCGACGACCTTCATCGCCACGATCAGGTCCAGAAACTCGCGCCCAAAGTCCCCAGCCTCGGCAGGCACCACCGGCCGTCCACCCGCCAACGCCAGCACCCGCACATCCCCACGCACCTGCACGCCCGCACCGGCAAAGGCCCCCAGCATCGCCGGGACAAACACCCCGGCGACCCCCTCGTGTACCAGCACGCACTCGGCCGCGTTGCACGTCGCCGGGGCGCTCGTCTTGGCCGAGAGCACGACGCGCTGCGCCATCGCAAGGTCCGCGTCGCGGTCAACATAAATATGGTTCACACCCTTGTCGTGCTGGATCGTCGGCACCCGCGAGTGCTGTGCAACCCAACTGATGAGCTCCTCACCCCCGCGCGGGATCACCAGATCGATCAACCCCCGCTGCTGGAGTAACTCCAGCACCACCGCACGGTCGCTGGTGATGATCGGCGTGATTGCCTCAACAGGCAGACCGTGCGCCGCCAGCACGCCGCGAACGATCCCCGCAAGCAGCGCGTTGCTCGCCGCCGCCTCCCGGCCACCCTTGAGAATGCAGGCATTCCCAGCCTTAAAACAGAGCGCAAAGGCATCGATCGTTACCCCCGGCCGCGCCTCGTAGATCATGCAGACCACACCCAGCGGGCAACGCACACGCCGAACCAGCAGCCCGCTGGCAACACGCCGCTCGCTGGTGATCTCCCCGACCGGGTCGGCAAGCCCGGCGATCTGCCGCAACCCCTCGGCGAGCTGCTCGATGGCGGCCCCCGTCAGCGTCAGCCGGGCGAGTTTCGCCCCCGGCAGCCCGGCTTGTCGCGCAGTGGCCACGTCGCGATCGTTCGCCTCCAGAATCTCCACGCGCTGCGCCAGCAGCCGCTCAGACAGGTCCAGCAGCAGCGCGTTCTTGGCCTGCGTGCTCAGCACGCCGACGCGCCCAGCCGCACTCTTGGCCGCTCGCGCAACCCCAGCGATCTGCCCAACGCTCAACGCACCAAGAGATTCCATCGGCGTGCTGCTCATCCCTCCCGCCCCCCCTGCCCCGCCGGCCTCTGCGTGAGCACCAGATCACTCCGATGCACCACCTCGTCGGCATAGGTATACCCGAGTATCTTCTCGATCTCCGAAGCCCTCCTGCCCGCGATCTGCCGAACCTCCTCAGCCGAATACACCGCCACCCCCCGCGCGATCACCCCGCCCCCGGCCATCCGTATATCCACCGTCGCATCGCGCGCAAACCCACCCTCAACGCCCATGATCCCCCCCGGCAGCAGGCTCGCATCGCGCGTCGTAATCGCCCTTGCCGCACCCTCATCAACCGTGATCGACCCGCTCGACCGCGCCGCCCCCAGCAGCCAACGTTTGCGTGCAGTCGTCCTGCCCACTCTCGCGGCAAACAAACTCCCAATCACCTCACCACGCAGCACCCGCGCGACAACATCGCTTTCCTGCCCCAGCGCAACGATCGTCGGTATCCCCCACCGCGCCGCCATGCGGGCAGCCTCGATCTTGGTGGCGATCCCCCCCACCCCAGTTGCCGACTTGTCGGGACGCACGTGCTCGCTCAGGTCATCCTCCGGGTCAACCTCCGCCAGCACGTGCCTCGGGTTACCGTGCGCATACAACCCGCGCGCCGTCGAAAGAATCAGCAGCAGATCAGCATTCACAAGATCGGCCGTCAATGCCGAGAGGCGGTCGTTGTCCCCGACCTTGATCTCGGCGAAACTGGTCGTGTCGTTCTCGTTGACGATCGGCACCACCCGGCGCGCCAACAACTCCCCAAGCGTCCGCCGGGTGTTCAGATATCGCGGGCGTTTGTCCAAATCCTCGGCCGTGTACAACGCCTGCGCCGTCGCGATCCCATGAGCCGCAAACGCCGCACCCCACGCCCCCATCAACAACGGCTGCCCCACCGCCGCCGACGCCTGCTTCTGCGCAATCCCCCTCGGCGGCCTGGCAAACCCCAGCACCCCAAACCCACTCGCCACCGCGCCCGACGACACCACCACCACCTCAACCCCCGCCCCATGCACGCGCGCCAGCTGCTCGGTCAGCCCCCGCACCCTCCCCTCATCGAGCCGGCCTTCCGGCGCAAGCACCGCGCTGCCGATCTTCACCACCAGCGTCCCAACGCCCGGCAGCCCACGCACCCCCGCACCCTCGGTTTGTCCAGCAACTTTCGCCACGCCACGACAATACGCGAGAAAACCACCACACCGGCCAAGCCCCCACCGCCGATCCCCACCCACACGCATACCCTCACCCGAACCCGGCATACACCGTGCCGGCTTCTACAACGCCCTACAAGGAGCAGACCCATGTACGACGATCACCACCGCGACTCCACCAGCACCCCACGCCGAGACCACTCCCCACGCCACCCCGACTCGCACGACCGTGGCGAACGTCGCGGCGTCCCCCTCTCCGAGCTTGACCCGGCACTCACCGCCGTCAGCCACAAGGTCATCGGTGCCGCACGCGACATCCACGTAACCCTCGGCCAAGGCTTCGACAAACACGTCTACATCGACGCCCTCGCCCACGCACTCGCCGAGCAGGGCGTCGGCGTCAAGGTCGGCGCACTCTTCACGCCGCAGTACAAGGGCCAGCCCGTCGGCTCCGCCGCCGCCGACATCTTCGTTGACGGCAAGTTCCTCGTCGAGGTCATGAGCACGCCCGGCCAGGTCGAATCGTGGGACCGCCTCCGCTTGCGCGCCAAACTCAAGGCCGCCGACCTCGAGCTCGGCCTCATCCTCAACTTCGGCGGCCGCCTCATGAAAGACGGCCTCGTCCGCGTCCTCAACCCCGACAAAATCAAGTCCCTCCGCGGCGACGACTCCGCCGAGCACGACACCAACCCCTAAAGCCCCCACACTTCTAACTTCTCAGGAACGACCACCACATGACCGCGCCGCGTGTTGTCATCACAGGGATGGGCTGGGTTACACCCCTGGGCAGCGACATACCCACCGTCTGGCAAAGAATCCTCGCCGGCGACAGCGGCATCAACCGCGTTGACCGCTTCGACGCGCACACCTTCAAGACCAACTTCGCCGCCCAGGCCACGGGCTTCAACCTCGCCGACCACATCGACAACGCCGACGAGCACGCCGAGTGTGGGCACAGCACGCACTTCGCCCTCGCCGCCGCCGCCCAGGCCGTGCGCCAGGCGGGCCTGGACCGCTACAAGGGCCTCTCCCCCCGCCGCTTCGGAATCTACATGGGCGCCGGCGAAGGAACGCTCGACTTTACCAACTACGCCGCCGCCCACGTCGGGAGCTTCAACCCCCAGACACAATCCTGCGACGGCCGGGCCTTCGCGCGCCTCGCCCTGGCCAGCATGAACGCCACCACCGAGATCGAGCAGGAGCCGAACCTCACACTCAGCCACGTCGCCTGGCGCTTCGGCTGCCGAGGCCCCGCCAGCAACTGCATGACCGCCTGCGCCGCAGGCGCACAAAGCGTCGGCGAGGCCTGCGAACTCCTCCGCCGCGGCGACGCCGACGTCATGCTCGCAGGCGGCGCGCACAGCATGATCCACCCCCTGGGCATGACCGGCTTCATCCGCCTCACCGCTATGAGCCGACGCGTCGACGACTTCACACACGCCGCACGACCATTCGACCGCACACGCGACGGCTTCGTCATGGGCGAGGGCGCAGGGATGCTCGTGCTCGAAACCGAAGCCCACGCCAAGGCCCGCGGCGCGACCATCCTCGCCGAGATCGCCGGCTTCGGCAGTTCCGCCGACGCCTACCGCATCACCGACATCCAGCCCAACGGCAAGGGCGCCATCGCCAGCATGGCCGCCGCGTGCAAACAAGCAGGCATCGACCCACGCACCCCAGGCCCCGACGGCCGGCCACCCGTTCACTACATCAGCGCCCACGGCACCGGCACCAAAGAAAACGACAAAATCGAGACCACCGCCGTCAAAGGCCTCTTCGGCGACCTCGCACCCAAGGTCCCCTTCTCCTCCGTCAAAAGCACCCTCGGCCACCTCATCCAGGCCGCCGGCACCGTAGAACTTATAACCTGCGTCATGGCCATCCGCACCGGCATGCTCCCGCCGACCATGAACCTGCACACCCCCGACCCCGACTGCGACCTCGACTACGTCCCCAACGCCGCCCGCGACGTCAACGCCCAAGGGGGCGTCCAAGTCTGCCTCTCCAACAGCTTCGGCTTCGGCGGCCAGAACGACACAGTCTGCGTGCGGGCATGGCCCGCCTAAACCCGGGTACCCCCACGCTCCGCGTGGGGCATCATCGACACTCACCACAGGACCACAGAGGCGCAGGGAAAGACATTTTCACCACCGAGGCACAGAGGCACGGCGGGGCAGGGGTGGGGTTCGGCCACACCAACCCACCCCAAACTCGCCCGCTAACCCCCCATTCCCACACCACACAACCCAATCCCCCCAAATTACCAACCCATATTTTCCTACCCCCCGCCCGGATTGTGCAGTAAACTCTGGCAGGCAAAGCCCGCCTGGGGCCGTTACGCACGTTTGACCAAGCTCACTTGTGAGGGGATAACTATGAACAACTCTTACCCGATCCTCTGCACCACCCGCATCGTTGCCAGCGTGCTGGGTATTCTGTGCGGCAAGATCAGGGGGCTAGCGATGGCACTGGCCTTTGCGACGGGCCTGCTCGGCACAAACGCGGTGCAGGCCCAGTGCGAGGCGTGGGTGCCCGGGATCGGCACGCCGGGGACCAATGAGACGGTCAACGCCATGGCCGTCCTGCCAGGTGGGGACGTGATCGTGGGCGGGTACTTCACAACCGCCGGGGGCGTGCCGGCCAGGCGCATCGCCCGCTACAACCCGAGCACGGGCGCCTGGACGGCGCTCGGATCGGCGCTCAACAGCACAGTCTTCGCGCTGGCGGTCCTGCCGGATGGGGACGTGATCGCGGGCGGGTTTTTCTCTCCCACTGGGGGGTCGCCAGAACACATAGCCCGTTATAACCCATCCACGGGGGTCTGGTCTGCGCTTGGACGGGGCACCAGCGGCCCCGTCACGTCCCTGGCGGTCCTGCCGGGTGGGGACATCATCGTGGGTGGCGGCTTCGAATGGGCTGGGAACGTCCCAGTTAACAATATCGCACGCTACAACCCGACCACGGGGGTCTGGTCGGCGCTCGGACCAGGGATCGACGGCGGCGTCCGCACCATGGCGGTCATGACGGATGGAGACGTGATCGTGGGTGGGCAGTTCACGACCGTCGGGGGCGTGCCGGCGAACTCGATCGCCCGCTACAACCCGAGTACGGGCGTCTGGTCAGCGCTCGGGGCGGGGGTTTCGTTGCTCGGTTCCGGTAATACGGGCATAGTCTCTGCGCTGACCGTGCTGCCCGGCGGTGACGTGATCGTGGGTGGCACCTTCGAACGGGCCGGGAGCGTGCCGGCGAACGGCATCGCCCGGTACAACCCGACCGCAGGGGTCTGGAGTGCGCTCGGATCGGGAATCTACGGCTACGTCTACGCCTTGGCGGTCCTGCCGGATGGGGACGTGCTCGCGGGGGGAGGATTCGGCGCCGCTGGGGCCGTGTCGGCGAACTCCATCGCGCGCTACAACCCGAGCACGGGCGCCTGGTCGGCACTCGCGCTCGGATTGGGGAACAACGGCGTCTACTCCCTAGCAGTCCTGCCGGGTGGAGACGTGATCGTGGGTGGAGGATTCACCACCGCCGGTGGCGTGCCGGCGCCCAACCTCGCCCGCTACTTCCCCGGCACACCCGCACCGACGATCACCACCCCGCCGGTGTCGGCGAATGTCTGCTCGCACCTCCCGGCCACGTTCTCCATTACCCCCGCCGGGACCGGTCCCTTCACCTACCAGTGGCGTAAAAACACCGTCGCCATCAACACCACCGTCAACCCCTCCGCCGCCACGACCACGCTCGCGCTAACCAACCTCCAACTCAGCGATTCGGGGTCGTACTACGACTGTGTCGTCTCCAATGCCTGCGGCAGCGTTACTAGCATCCCCGCGTGGCTCTCGGTTGCATTGTGCCCCTGCGGCCTGAGCGACATCGCCGGACCAGGCCTGACCTTTGGTCCTGACAGGGCACTCACCGCTGACGACATTATCCTCTTCCTCAACCGCTTCTTTGCGGGATTCGCCAGTTCAGATATCGCCGGCCCCGGCCAGAGTACCACCCCCGACGGCCAGTTCACCGCCGACGACATCATCCTCTTCCTCAACCGCTTCTTCGCAGGGTGCTGAGCGGGAAGGGCTTAGGTTTCAGGTCTTAGGTTTCAGGGCCGGATGCCTTTGGGTACCCCCACGCTCCGCGTGGGGCGTCGAGGGCCGAAAGTCAAGCAAAGACCTCTCCTCTAAACGCCCGCGGCATGCCTCACCCCCCACTACTGCCATCTTGGCAGCCCATCCCCCCTCCCGGCCCCCACTCGGCACCCCCGGGCACGCACATCCCCACACGATCGGGCCAAATCCCCACAGATCACACCAGATCAGGCCCGATCGCCCCCAGGCCCACTCCCCACCCTCTGGCACACAGGTTGCCTCCTATCAACAGCAAACTAACCAGCACTCGGCCTTCACACTCATCCCTCGGCCCTCACCCCTCGGCCCTCCCGTCCCCCCGCGAGACCCACCCATGTCCAAAATCATCGGCATCGACCTCGGCACCACCAACTCATGCGTCGCCATCATGGAAGGGGGCCAGCCCAAGGTCCTCATCAATGCCTCCGGCGCCCGCACCACGCCCTCGGTCGTTGGCTTCACCGAAAAGGGTGAGCGCCTCATCGGCCAGCAGGCCAAGCACCAGCAGGTTACCAACCCCAAGAACACCGTCTTTAGCGTCAAGCGCTTCATGGGCCGCCGGCTCTCTGAAGTCTCCGGCAGTGCCGTGGGCGTCTATGGCAAAACCGGCAACGAGGTCGCCAACGTCCCCTACGCCGTCGCCCCCGGCGCTGACGACGCCGTCAAGGTCAAGGTCAACCAGGGTGAGTTCACCCCCCAGCAGGTCTCGGCGTTCATCCTGATGGACCTCAAGAAGACCGCCGAGGACTACCTCGGCGAGAAGGTCGATCGTGCCGTCATCACCGTCCCGGCGTACTTCAACGACGCCCAGCGCCAGGCGACCAAAGACGCCGGCGAGATCGCGGGCCTGAAGGTCGAGCGCATCATCAACGAGCCGACCGCCGCCGCGCTCGCATACGGCCTGGATAAAAAAGCCAAGAACCAGAAGATCGCCGTCTTCGACCTCGGCGGGGGCACCTTTGACGTCTCGATCCTGGAGATCGGCGACGGGGTCTTCGAGGTCCTGAGCACCAACGGCGACACGCACCTCGGCGGCGACGACTGGGACCAGCGCGTCATCGACTTCCTCGCCGACGAGTTCCGCAAGAAGGAAGCCATCGACCTCCGCAAAGACCCCATGGCCCTCCAGCGACTCAAGGAGGCCGCCGAGAAGGCCAAGGTCGAGCTGAGCACGATGCAAGAGACCACCGTCAACCTCCCGTTCATCACCGCCGACGCCAACGGGCCAAAGCACCTGCAGCTGACCATCAGCCGGGCGAAGTTTGAGGCGATTACCAACGACCTCTTCGAGCGCCTCAAGGCCCCCTGCACAAGCGCACTGGCCGACGCCAAGGTCAAGCCCAGCGACATCAACGAGGTCGTCCTCGTCGGCGGCAGCACACGCATGCCCAAGGCCGCACAGATCGCCAAGGAGATCTTCGGCAAAGAACCCAACCGCTCGGTCAACCCCGACGAGGTCGTTGCCATCGGTGCCGCCATCCAGGGCGGCGTACTCACCGGCGCAGTCAAAGACATCCTCCTGCTCGACGTTACCCCCCTCTCGCTCGGCGTCGAGACCATGGGCGGCGTGATGACCAAGGTCATCGAACGCAACACCACCATCCCGACGAGCAAAAAGCAGGTCTTCTCAACGGCCGCGGACAACCAGCCCGAGGTAACCATCCACGTCCTGCAGGGCGAGCGCGAGTTCGCCAAAGACAACCGCACCCTCGGCCAGTTCAACCTCGGCGGCCTCCCGCCCGCACCACGCGGCACCCCGGAGATCGAAGTCGAGTTCGCCCTCGACGCCAACGGCATCCTCACCGTAACTGCCACCGAGAAGAAGACCTCCAAAAAGGCCGACATCAAGATCACCAACAGCGGGGGCCTGGACAAGGACGAGATCGAACGCATGAAGAAGGACGCCGAGGCACACGCCGCGGAAGACAAAAAACGCCGTGAGCTCGTCGACCTCAAAAACCGCGCCGATCAGTTCGTCATACAGACCCGCCGGGCCCTCGATGAGCACGGCGGCAAGGTCTCAGCCGACATCCGCGGCAAAGTCGAGAACGCCCTCTCGAGCCTCGAAAATGCCATCAAGGGCGACGACAAAGACGCTCTCGAGAAAACCCTCAAAGCCGCCGAGACAGCCAGCATGGAACTCGGCAAAGCAATGTACGATTCCGCACCCCCGTCCAACGCCGCCGCTGGCGCCAACGGCCAGGCCGAGGCCAAGCCCGAAAGCGCACCGCAACGCGAGGACGTCATCGACGCCGACTTTGAGGTCAAGGACGGCAAGCGCTAAACAAACTCGACCACTCCCCACCTTACACCCAAGGCATCACGGCTACAGTATCAACACATACTCGCATGGCATGGTGCCCTGCGGCATGTGTGCATTGAAACAACGACTACCAAGGAGCCTCCCGATGAACTTCCGCCAGACACTGCTGCTCGCCTCGTGCCTTGCCCTCCCTGCCCTCACCGCGTGCACCATCAGCCCCAAGCCAGAGGGGACGCCCATGATGGGCAAGAACCTCACGGCAGAGGAGACCGTCGATATCACCGTCGCCGCCAAGGTCAAGGCTATCAACTACTCCTCACGCCAAGTCACCCTCGTCAGCGCCGACGGCCGCGAGACCTCCTTCCGCGTTGGGGACCAGGTCCAGCGCCTCAACGAGGTAAAGGTCGGCGACAACGTCCAGGCTCGCTTCACCGCCTCCGTCGTCGCTGAGCTTCGCGCCCCAACGGCACAGGAAATCGCCAACCCTATCGCCATCACCCGCACCCAGGGACGTACGCCGCAAGGCTCCACCCCCGGCGCGGGCGTCATCGATGCCGTTAGGATCGTAACCCAAATCCAGTCTGTCGACGTCCCCAACATGCTCGTAACCCTCCGCGGCCCCCTCGGCAAGACCGCCACCTTCAAGCGCACCAACCCCGACAGGGTCCGCCTCCTCCGCGCAGGCGACACCGTTGTGCTCACCTACACCGAAGCCGTCGGCGTCTCGCTCGAAAAAATCGCCCCCCGCTGAGCATCATTCACCCTCCTAAACAACCCAACCCCGGCTGTGCACAACACGCCGGGGTTGTTTTCTATCCGTCCCGGCACGGAGGTCCGGGCTACTCAAATCCCCGGCACCCCGTCTTGGGTACCCCGGACCTCCGGGCCGGGCGTCTTCCACTCCCACCCCCACCCACCCCCACCCACACCCCCATACACTCCCGGAGATGCACACCACACCCCTCGCTGCCCTGCTCCTGGCCATGACTGCAACCCTCGCCACAGCCCAGCCGGCTACCCCCCCCACTCCACCCCAAACCGAAGCCCGCCCCGTAACCGAGACCATCCACGGCACCACGATCACCGACAACTTCCGCTGGCTCGAAGGGGACAACTCCGACCCCACCAGCATGGGCAAAGTCACCGATGAGGTCAGCGCCTGGACCGACGCCCAAAACGCCCACACCCGTGCCGTGCTCGACAACCTCCCCGCCCGCAAGAGCATCGAAGAGGCCTTCCGGCCCCTCATGCAGATCGGCTCCGTCAGCGCGCCAGCCATGGCCGCCGACCGCTACTTCTACACCAAACGCGAGGGCACAGAGAACCAGCCCCGCGTGCTCATGCGTATCGGCCACGCCGGCACGCCGCAGGTCCTGCTCGACCCCGCCAAGATCGACCCCTCCGGTCTGACCGCCCTCGGCGGCATGCTCCCCTCGCAAGATGGCAAGCTCCTCGCCTTTAGCCTCTACCGCAAAGGAGACGAGAACACCACCATCTACTTCCTCGAAGTCGACACCGGCCGATGGCTCCCAGACACACTCACGACCAAAGCCCAGCCCATCCAGTGGCTCCCCGACAACTCCGGCCTCTTCTACGAACGACTCGACAACATCGACGACCCCTACTCCGCACGAATCATGTTCCACAAACTCGGCACCCACCCACGCTTTAACCCCGTCCTCTTCAAGCAGTACACCAAAGCAGAAAACGAAAAACTCGCCACCACCTGGGGCCCAGGCGCCACCGTCAGCAAAGACGGCAACTGGATGGTCCTCACCTACTGGACCAGCACCAGCAGCAACGACATCTGGGCCATCGACCTCCGAAAGTGGTTCAAAGACGGCACCTTCGACAAACGCGAAATCAAAGTCGGCGCTGACAACAACTTCTTTGGCCAAATCCACGGCGACACCCTCTTCGTGATCACCGACTACAAAGCCCCAAACAAACAAATACTCGCCGTCGACCTCAACAACCCACAAGAAACCAACTGGAAGACCATCGTCCCCGAAAACCCAAACGCCGTGCTGCAAACCCTCGGCATCGCCAGGGGCCTCATCGCCGCCGAGTATGAAGAAAAAGCCACCAGCCGAATCTACATCTTTGACCTCGCCGGCAAGCCCAAGGGCACCCTCAACCTCCCCGGCATCGGCAGCGCAGGCCTGAGTGCCGAGGACGACCGCACCGAGGCCTTCCTTAGCTTCACCAGCTTCAACTTCCCCAGCACCATCTTCCGCGTCGACCTGGCCACACCGCAGGCCGAGCCAACTGTCTGGGAACGCCCGCAGGTCCCCGTTGATCCCTCCACCGTCCAGGTCGATCAGGTCCAGTTCAAGAGCAAAGACGGCACCCCCGTAACCATGTTCATCGTCCACAAAAAAGGCCTCGTACTCGACGGGAACAACCCCACCATCCTCAACGCCTACGGCGGGTTCAACATCTCCCAAACCCCCTTCTTCGCCCCCACACTCTTCCCCTGGTTCGACGCCGGCGGCGTCTTTGCCCTGCCCAACATCCGCGGCGGAGGCGAATACGGCAAGCCCTGGCACCAGGGCGGCATGCTTGCCAACAAACAAAACACCTTCAACGACATGATCGCCGCCGCACAGTGGCTCATCGACAACAAATACACCAACCCCAACAGGCTTGCCACCGTCGGCGGCAGCAACGGGGGCCTGCTCATGGGCGCGATGATCACACAACGCCCCGACCTCTTCCGCGCCGTCGTCTGCCAGGTGCCCCTGCTCGACATGCTCCGCTACCAAAACTTCCTCATGGCCCGCTACTGGGTCCCCGAATACGGCACCGCCGAGAACCCCGACCACCTCGCCTGGCTCAAGGCCTACTCACCCTACCACAACATCAAGCCCGGCACCAAGTACCCCGCCGTCCTCTTCACCGCGGGCGAGAACGACACACGCGTGCACGCCCTGCACGCCCGCAAGATGGCCGCGGCCCTCCAGGCCGCCACTGCCAGCGACCCCGCCGAGCGCCCCATCCTCCTCTGGGTCGACCGCGACGCAGGGCACGGCGCGGGCAAGCCACTCAACCTACGCATCCGCGACGCCGTCGACTCCCGCATCTTCCTGATGTGGCAACTGGGCATGCTGCCGAAATAAACCCCTCCCCCAGAACGTCCTGGCGGGCAGGGGCAGGGGTGAGGTTCTCTCTTCTGTGTGTCTGTCATCATTCCCTCTCAACCAACCCCCATGCCCACCCAGGTCCTCATCTCCCTCGCCTTCGGCCTGCTCCTGGGCGCGCTCGTCGCCCGCCTCCTGCACGCACGCCAGACCGCCCGCACACTCGCCGCCGAGCAGCGCGCAAGCCAGGCCGAGCGCCTCGCCGAGCTTGGCTCCATGACCGGCGGCCTCGCGCACGAGATCAAAAACCCCCTCTCAACCATCGGCCTCAACGCGCAACTCTTAGCCGAGGGGATCGCCGAGCTGCCCGAGGCTGAACCACTCCGCCCACGCCTGCACGCACGCGTCGGCGCGCTCGCACGCGAGGCCGACCGACTCCGCGGCATCCTCCAAGACTTCCTCGACTACGCCGGGCAACTCCGCCTTGAAAAATCCCCCACCGACCTCCGCGCCACACTCAGCGAGATGGCCGACTTCTTCACACCCGAGGCCGAGCGCGCCGGCGTAACAATCACCCTCGACCTCCCACCCGTGAGCACTCCCAACGACCTGACCATCCCCATCGACGCACGCCTGGTCAAACAAGCCCTCCTCAACCTCCTGCTCAACGCCATCCAGGCCATCAACGCCACCAAACCAACTGCCCCCAACACCCAACGCGGCCAAGTCCTCCTCCGCGCAACCAACCACCCCGCCACAAACAACACCCCTGCACACGTCCGCATCCAGGTGCAAGACAACGGCCCAGGCATCCCCAGCGAAAACCTCGATAAAATCTTCCAGCCCTACTTCACCACCAAATCCGGCGGCACAGGCCTTGGCCTGCCCACCAGCAAACGCTACATCCTCGAACACGAAGGCACACTCACCTGCACCTCCACCCCAGGCCAAGGCACCACCTTCACCATCACTCTCCCCACCACTTAGTGATCGAATAAAAGCGACGCGGGCTTCCCCCCCGGGGCGGGGGCGGGGGGCCGCCCCGCCGCCCCCCCCCCCCCCCCCCCCCCCCCCCCCACCCCCCCCCCCCCCCGCCCCCCCCGGGGGGGCCCCCCCCCCCCCCCCCCCCCCCCCCCCCCCCCCCCCCCCCCCCCCCCCCCCCCCCCCCCCCCCCCCGGGGGGGCGCCGGGGGGCGG
>JBKDDT010000051.1:0-47152 GCA_046339895.1 bacterium
CACCCCCCACACTCCCCACAACCCACTCGTCCTGGTGGGGCGGGCTTCCCACCCCGCCCACAACCCTCCCCTGCCAACGCCGAAATTCGCACCCCCCCCACCGACGGCATCGGCGTCCAAGGCCCAGGCACCGACGCCCTCCAACCACCCAACCCAACCGAGGCCCCCGACACCGACAGCAACCCAGGCACTGGCCCCAACACAGGTCAGGCCACAGGCACCGAAGCCGAGAAACGCCGCCGACGCCGCCGTCGCGGCGGACGAGGCAGAGGCAGCGGTGGCGACGCCCCCAACCCCCCCACCACCGCCGGTCCCCCTCAAATCAACGCCGACCGCGCCCCACGCCCACCAAACAACCAAGGTGGCCGCGACGGTGGCAACCGCAACGACCGCCCACCCAGCCGAGACACCAACCGCCCACCACGCCCCAGCAACAGCACCCCCACCCCGCCTAGTCCTGCGACCCCTCCCGCACCCGCCAAACCACCCGTTCGCACCCTCTACGGCAGCGTGATCCGCAAACTCAAGCCCGGGCAGATCGGCTCCATCAAACGCGAAGAATAAACACCACGGGTCCATCATCTCCCTCTTTCTTCACCCACGCCCGCGTCGTTGCAGGCATACCAAAATTCAAAAACGAGACACCCATGAAAGCCAGCAAGATGATCGCTCCCCTGGCCTGCCTCACCCTGGGCCTCACCCTCGCCCCCGCCGGGTGCGAGAAGACCCCCTCGACCAGCGACGCCCCCGCCGCTGCTGCCGCCGCCGCCAAGGCCGCTGTTGACAAAGTCCAGGCCGAGGGCTCCAAGTGGATCACCGACACGGCCGAGAAACAGTGGCCACAGGTCAAGAAAACCCTCGAATCACTCGCCGCCAAGGCCGGCTTCATCCCCGACCCCGACCTCAAGAGCAAGGCACAGGCCCTCCTGGCCGACCTCCAAGCCAAGGTCCCCCAGATCGAGAACGCCGTCGCACAGATCAAAAACTACAAAGTCGGCAACGGCGACCCCGCCGACATGCTCGCCAAGGCCAAAGAACTCTGGGCCACCTTCCAGAGCAAACTCAGCGAGCTTAAAGGCCTCGTCAAGTAACAAACGCTCGCCGAGGTCCCCTTCTGAACCCCTCCCCCAAGAGCAGGGGCAGAAGTGGCGTTGACCACCTCGAACACACGACATTCAGTGGTGATCCGACTTACACCCCACTCTCACCCTGCAGCTCACTCACCAGCGCCTCGGCCAGATACTCAAACTGCTCCACCGTGTTATACACCCCCGCCGTCAGCCGCAACACACGCTGCCGCGTGCCGTCGGTCTTCGCGAGCCAATACGCCGGCACCTGAATCTTCCACTTCTGCCGAAGCCTGTAGTGGATCGGGTCAAACGGCCGAAGCGGGTCCGGCACCGCCGGCACCGCACCCCCCGGCAGCGTGATCGCCGCCATCGCCCCCAACGCGTGCCCAGGCCCGATCGTCCTCCCACCACCCAACCCCCCCAGCCGATCACCCAAGATCGCCACGGCCTGCGCACGCAGATCGTTCTGCAACGCCCGCACACCACCAAGCCCATCCCCACCAACATCCCCAGGCACCATACCCCCCAGCACATCCAAACACATCGGCATGACCATAAACCCCGTGTAGTCCACCGACCCGACAAAGTCCGCCATCTGCCGGAACCTCGTCCGCCCAGGCACCGCGCTGTTGAAACCGTGCGAGATGATCAACGGCGCAAACGCCCCGCGCCGCTCCTGCCCAACGGCCAAAAACGCCGTCCCCTTGGGCCCGCACGTCCACTTGTGCAGGTTCCCCGTGTAGTACGCCGCCCCGGCTTGCAGAAACTCCCGCACAGACAACTCCATATACCCCGGCGCGTGCGCACCATCAACGACCACCTCAAACCGCTCGTTGCCCAACTCCCGCGCCCGCGCCACACCCTCACGCACAATCCGCAACGCCGGCAAAATCAACCCCGACGGGCTGGTGATATGGCTCAGCAGCAAAAGCCGCGTCCGCGCCGTGATCCCCCCCACAATCGCCGCGACCACCTCATCATCACCTTGCATCGGGCACGGCAGCGCGGTTGTAACCACCCGCACGTCCACCCCACGCGCACTCTCCCGCTCCGCCGCCCAACGCAACGCGTTGCTGCACGCGTTGTACTCGTGCGTACCCGTCAACAACTCATCCCCAGCCCGCAACTGAAGGTTCCGCACCACGTTCGACACACCCGCCGTCGCGTTGGGGATCAGCATCAACCCCTCGTCGTCGGCATCGACCAGCCGAGCGATCCGACGCCGCGCCGCCTCCATCAACGGACCCGCCGACTCGACAAACCACTCCACCGTGTCCGCCTCTGCACGCCGACGCAACTTCTCCTGCGCCTCCATCACCACAATCGGCGTCCCCCCAAACGACCCATGATTCAAAAATACCCGCCCACGGTCCACCAAAAAATGCTCCGCCAACGGCCCATACGGCGGCAACGACCTGCCCACTGCCTCTGCACCCATAACCATCCCTTCCCGAACAACCCACCCACAAGCCTTTACCAATCCCCCACTCTGCTCTCCTGCATTGACCCCTCGTGCCCTGAGTAACTTCCCCCATCACTCCCCAGAGTGCAGATAGTTGCTGCTCTCCTTGGTGATCCGTATGTCGTGCGGGTGGTTCTCCACCACCGTCGCCCCGCTCACCTTGCAGAACCGCGCATGCTCGTGCACCTGCGCGAGCGTCTGGCAACCCAGGTACCCCATGCTCGCCTTGAGCCCACCGACCATCTGATACACAAACTCACTGAGCGGCCCGCGATACCCCACCAACCCCTCGACCCCCTCGGGCACAAACTTCTGCCTGGCCTTGTCCCCGATCATCGCCGTGTTCGCTGCCGGGCCTGCGCCAAGGCCCTGCCCATACCTATCCGCGCTCCCGGCGTTCATCGCACCCTCGCTGCCCATCCCACGATAACTCTTATACCTCCTGCCGTTGCGTATCACCATCTCCCCAGGCGACTCATCCAGACCCGCAAACAACGACCCCATCATCACCGCGCTGGCGCCCCCCGCGATCGCCTTGGCAATGTCCCCGCTCTGCCGAACGCCCCCGTCGGCGATCACCGCGATATCCGCACCCGCCTCCTGCACCCCGCGCACGGCCTCGAAGATCGCCGTCAACTGCGGCACACCAACACCCGTAACCACACGCGTCGTACAAATACTCCCAGGCCCGATCCCCACCTTCACCGCGTCCACGCCCGCGTCGATCAACGCCTTCGCCGCGTCCGCCGTCGCGATGTTCCCCGCGATGACCTCAATATCAAACCTCTTCTTGAGCGTCCGCACCGTCCGCAGCACGTTCTCGCTGTGCCCGTGGCTGGTGTCCACCACCAGCACGTCCGCGTCCGCCGCCACCAAAGCCTCGGCACGCTCATACTGATCGACCCCCACCGCCGCACCGCACCGCAAACGCCCACGCCCGTCCATGCACGCCGCGGGGTACGTGTGCAGACGGTCGATATCCCGCATCGTGATGATCCCCGCAAGGTTTCCCGCAGGGTCCGTCAGCAGCAACTTCTCAACCTTGTTCTTGTTCAAGATGCGCTCGGCCTGCTCGAGCGTCGTTCCCGCCGGGGCCGTGACCAGATTGTGCTTGGTCATCACGCTGCCCACGAGCGTCGAGTCGTCCTCGACAAACTTCAGATCGCGCCGCGTCAGGATGCCGATCGCCTTGCCCTTGGCGATGCCACCTTCAGTAACCGGGAAGCCCGAGACGTGGTAGCGAGCCATCAGCTGCCGGGCGTGCCCGACGGTGTCGGCGGGGCTGAGCGTCTTGGGGTCAACGATGATCCCGTTGGCCGAACGCTTGACCTTCTGCACCTCGCGCGCCTGCACATCAAACGGCAAGTTGCGGTGGATGATCCCCAGGCCACCCTGCTGCGCCAGCGCGATCGCCAACGCGCTCTCAGTTACGGTGTCCATCGGTGCCGACAGCAGCGGGATGTGCAAGCGGATCGACCGCGTCAGCTGCGTCGAGGTGTCCGCCTCGCTCGGGATAATCGTGCTCGCCCGCGGCAGCAGCAGCACGTCGTCAAAGGTGATCCCTTCCAGGGCGATCTTTTGATCGAGCGGCACACGCACGCGAAAGACCGGGCGCAGGCCCTGGCGATCACCTGATGAGCGGGGGGCAGTATCGGTGTGGGCTTCCATGAGAGAGCGTACGGGGTGGCCGCCCGTCGATCAACCGGCAGAAAACACCGCAGGGGTGAAGGCGAGGCGGCCCCGCCTCGGCGGTCTTCGGCCCCAACGGGGCCGCGGAACGCCTTCAACCCCGAAGGGGTTGCGGGATGTAGCCACGGGTGAAGCCCGCGCTTCGCGGGCGCAACCCGTGGAACCCGGCACCCCCTGCGCCCCGCCCCGGCAGGGGCGGAGGAGTCCTCCGCCCCTGCCGGGGCGGGTAATTTATAATAATAAAGAACTCACCCACGCACCTCTCCACGGGTTGCGCTGCGCCCGCGAAACGCGGGCTGCGCTCCACCCGTGGCTACAACCCACAACCCCTTCGGGGTTGAAGGCCCGCTGCGGAATCCCTCCGTCGTGCTCCCAACCCTCACAGCAGCGAGCAGAGCACCACAACCTGCCCGAGCAACGCGAGCACGCACAGGGCGAGCCAGACGTGCTGGGCGCGCCAGGTCTGCCAGCCGTACCCCTCGATGGCGGCAATCCACCCGAGCAGCGGAAAAATACTCGCGAAGTTGAAATACTTCCAGTATGTCGAGTTGCCCCCACTCACACCCGTGAACGAAGCCAACGGCGTGTTCAACACCCAACTCGTCTTGTGAAAGTACACAAACAGCACAAAGTTGAGCAGGATCGCCCCAATGTTCAGCCCCGCCAGGAGCATCCACCCGGGAAGACCGACAATCCAGTCGTGCCAATACGACGGCTCGCGCTTGGGCTTGAATGGGTCGGGGATGTGTCGGCCTGTGAGCACGGCATCGGATTATTGGCTGATACCTCTAGCGCGGAGGCTACAACCCGCAACCCCTCCGGGGTCGAGCCCGCGCGCAACGCCGTGGATGTACGCACTTGTGCGCAACCGACCACCCGCCACGATGCCCCCGGCGGGGGTTTACGTTCGTTTACAGGCGGGGTCCGCCGCGTGGACCTATAGGTCCAAACTTCCCTCGGCGGGGGTTGTGGGCCATCGTGGTGCATCGATGGTTTTGTGCGCAACAAGACGTACATCCACGCGGCGGCGGGCTGGAAGCCCGCCCCACCAGGGTTGCGGCGTGCGGGCTGGAAGCCCGCACCACCAAGAATTGCCCGCACCACCAGGAATTGCCCGCCCCACCGAGAGTGGACCGCTCCACCGGCAATGGCCCGCACCACCCTGAGGATGTCGGCGTTTAGAACGGGGCTTCTTCGTCCGCGTCCGTGTCCGGCGCCTCCGGCATCGGCCGTTCCGGGCCGCCGCCGTCGCGGTGGGTTTCGATCGGGCCGCCGGGGCGGATGCTGTCGCTGAAGCTGCCCCGGCCCCCCGGCGCGCGTGGCGGCGGATTGCCCACTGGGCCCAGGTCTTTCTTGCCCGGGATCACCGCCTTGATTTTGTTCGCCAGCGTTCCGCTCTGGCGCACCTGCTCGGCGTCGTACGGATACTTGCCCGCATTGGAAGCCCCCTCGCCATACCCAACGCCCGCACCATACCCACCACCGGCGCTCATCCCCGCGTCGGCAAGGTTCTTGAACCTCGTCTCGGAACTGACGAACGCGAGGTTCGCCACACCCGTCGGGCCGTTGCGCTGCTTGGCGACGATGACCTCGGCCAGGCCCTTCTTGTCCGGGTTGTTTGCCTCCCAGTCGTGGTCGTTGATGTGGTAATACTCCTCGCGGTGCAGCAGCAGCACAACGTCGGCGTCCTGCTCCAGCGAGCCTGACTCGCGCAGGTCGCTCAGGCGTGGGCGGTTCCCTTCGCGGTTCTCCGCGCCGCGGTTGAGCTGCGAGAGGGCGATGATCGGGATCGACAGTTCGCGGGCGAGCTCTTTGACGCCGCGCGAGATTGCTGAGACCTCGACCTGCCGGCTCTCGCGCGCCTGCGCGGGGCTGCTGAGCAGCTGCATGTAGTCCAGGAAGATACACCGCACCTTGTGCTGCGCGACCATCCGCCGAGCACGTGCCCGCAGCGCGGTGATCGACAGCCCCGGCGTGTCGTCAATAAACAGCGGCGCGGTGGCCAGGTCTTGTGCCGCGTCCAGCAGCGTTTGATACTCGGCCTTGTGCAGCTGGCCCAAACGCAGGCGTTTGCTGTCGATGCCGCTCCACCCTGAGAGCATGCGCTGGCAGAGCGAGCCTTTGGACATTTCCAAACTAAAGAACCCGCACGGGACGCGCTGCCGGCCCGTCGTCGGCACGATCGTGCGGGGCGTGTTGGTCCCCAGCGCGATCTGCTCGGCTAGGTTCAGCGCGATCGCCGTCTTGCCCATGCTCGGGCGAGCGGCCAGGATGATCATCTCCCCGGGCTGGAAACCGCCGAGCATCCGGTCGATCTCCTCAAAGCCCGTCATGATCCCCGTCGGGCTGCCGGTGGCCGCCTCGATGCGCTTGAACTCCTCCATCACCAGCGTCTGCATGTCCTGCGCCTCGCCGGTCTGCTCCTGCTGGGCGATGGCAAAGACCCTGCTCTCGGCCTTGTCGATCAGCTCGCGCGCGTTCTCACCCTGCGCGGTGCTCCCCTGCGTATACACCTCGTGCAGCGTCTGCCCCGCGGCCTCGATGAGTTTGCGCAGTTTGGCCTTCTCGGCCACGCGCTGGGCGTAGAACTTGGCGTTCACGGCCGTGGGGACGATCTCGGCGAGCTTGAAGAGGTAGTCCACGCCGCCGACGGCGTCGAGCTTGCCCTGGTCGCGGAGCTTCTCGCCGAGCATGAGGATGTCGGCCGTGGCGTGCTTGTCGGCCAGGTGGACAAGCCCGGCATAGATCGCCTGGTGCGTCTCGTTGTAAAAAACCTCCGGCCCGCGGATGATGCTGATGACGTCGGCGATGATCCTGGGCTCAAGGATCATCGACCCGAGCAGGGCCATCTCGGCCTCGATAGAGGCCGGGGGCGTGCGCTCGAAGAGCTTGCCGATCTCGACGATGGTGGGGCCGGGCCTACGCGGCTGGAAGGTGGCGGCGGTGCTGGGGTCAAGTGCAGTCAAGGGGTGGAGATTATGGGGGCGAGGGGCGGGAAGTGGGGTGGGAAGGGCGGGAGGGGTTTTTGGGGCGGTTGGTGGGTGGAAGTTGTCGGGTAGGGGGGAGGGGTGTACCCGGCAGTTCAGTTCTCTTCGTCAGTATCCGCATCTTTGATTGGATCGTCCGCCTCGGGGGTGCTTTCGTCCTTCGATCCGGCGTCGGGTGGCTCGCCTTTCTTCTTCAAATTGTTGTAGACGACAATGAACTGCTCGGCCAACCGTTGCTCAATGGGCTTGGTGCTGTCTGGGAACCACTGCGGATTGGCGAAGTCGCCGGGAAGGTGCTTCTGGATCAGATCGGCAAGCGCGTCGAGGTCGAAAATTAACTTGATGTTCTTGAGTTGGTCTCCGTCGAGCTCGCCGACCCTTGGCAACACGTCCTCTTGACCCCATGTGCGCGGGGCCATCGCTTGAAGGAACAACGCGATGTTCTTGGGGTCTTTTTGGAAGAGTTTGGCGAGGTGATTCTGCACCGGCTCTCGTCCCTCGACGCGCCACCACTCAAAGAGGAGCGTTTGCTCTTCCTTGACGTCGATGGAGAACAGTGGTTCACCCAATGCCGCCTTCACCTTAATGCGCTCAACGAGTGCTTTTCCAATCTCCTTAACCTCATCCTTGGTCAGCGTGTTCCTGTCTGCCTTCTCCGCATCGTCGGTAACATGCAGCCAGCGCAAGCACACATCACCAAACCATAGTGGGTCGGCCGCCCCGATCACACGCTTGGCGAGGTCCACGCGGGTTGCGCTGGTGGGAAGTTGTTTGATGAGGTTCGTGATGAGCATGCCGGCCTGATGAGGTGCTTCCGCAAAACTGAAGAGCGAGGGAGGATTGGGGAGGTGCTTTGCCAGTGATGCGACAGCGAGGCAGAGTGGGGGCACTGCATGGGGATCGGTGTTTTTCTCCCGCTGGCGCATGCGCTGGATAACTCGGCGTGCCTTCCCGCTGGTGAAGAACCCTTCGATCGTGCTCAGAACCTCAGATTCGGCGCCGGATGCCGCCTTCATGTACAGGGCATCCATTTCGGAGTCGCGGACATCCGACTTAGGCACGGCGTACGTGAAATAGCGAGGACAGTAATCCGGCGAGGAGAGGTTTTTCGCCTGATTCCACGTGTCCAGCCAGCTACTCCCGTAGCCACCTCCCCCATACGCGGTGCCCAGCCTCGGAAACAGGCCCTTGAGGAGCGACTTGACTGCCTCCTGTTCTTCCTCCGGCATTGCTTTGATGATCGGTTGGAGCAAGGCGGCGCCGCGCGGACCATCGTTGCCGCGCCCCCGACGCTCAGACTCCACGCCGGAGAACTCCGAATGGTCGGCGCGGATGCAATCGTATATTGCGGGATAGAACGCACGCAACGCCTCCAACAATAGGAGATCCACTGTGTTAACCTCCCCCTTGAGAAGGGGCAGGGCGAACATCAGCGCGTTACCGTACCGCTTCGCGGCCCGAGGCGTGTCGAGCCGGATCGAGATTCCACGGTCGAAGCCCGATAGAAACCCGCCGACCTCCTCCTTGGAGAGTTCAACGCCAGCGGCGTTCAACGCCCGCTCGACTTGGTCAAGACACAGCGCCCGCAAGTCCTCCGGCATCGCCACAGGCAGTTTCAGCGGCACTTGGATGATCTTCTCCAAGAAAGCCCGGCCCGATGCCTCGTCCCCCCCGCCGTACCGCTCCCCGAGCGACTTGGCGACGGCCACGTCGTCGAAGGCGAGCACGTAGCAGACGTTGGGAAAATCCGCGCAGGCCTTGATGAGCCGGAAGAGCGTGTGAGTCTCATGCTTGTCCAAGCGGTCGATGTCGTCAACTAGGACCACGATCTGCTTGTCAGAGTCTTTCAAGTGTTTGTTGATACGGCCGCGTAACTCATCTAGAGCGACCGTGTCGCCCGAGGCGGCGATCGCACCGATCCTGGCTAGCAGGTCGTCTGCGGTCTCTGCGGGCTTCCATAGCCATCCTAGTGGCTTAGTAACCCATCGGACTGGCTTTGTCCACTTGGCTGCAGCAGCCTTCGTTTGCTCAACCTTCGTCGCCAAAGACTTGTTAATCGCCTCCGCGAGCATTCCGAAGAAGCCGCGGAGCATGGATTCCTCGTCGGTGAGCCGCCACGGATTGAACTCGCGCACGATGATCTTGTTGTCATTCGCCTTCAAGTCGTCGCGGAGGATGTTCAGGACCGACGTCTTGCCGTCGCCCCAGGGCCCGTGGATGCCAACGACCAACCCGGTGCCTTTTGGAAGGCTGCGCAGAACCCCAGCAACTCTCTCTGCAAAAGCAGCGCGGTTCAGCTTGTCGTCGGCCTTGCTCGACAAGGATCGATCATTCGAGAACTCAGGGGCGGGTGTGGTGCTCACTTCGATTGCTTCCTCGCTGCTAGCTGCCAACTCACTCATAAATCAGTGTGTGATTCTGGTTTGCACCATTGTAGTTTAGTTGAGGTGGTATACGTGCGCTGTGCCCGGCACCACCCCCACCCGCTCGCGTTTGCCGGGGTCATGGGGATTGAGGACGGCTCAGCCGGGTTGTGATCGGTTCAGAACGCCCCGGCGGGGCGTCGGGGTGTGGCCGCTGTGGAGAGGAGCGGAACCCGTGGAAGGTCGATCAATCTTGGACCCGCCCCCCCACCCGGCTGGGGCGGAGGAATCGACAAGATGGCGAAGCGCTTCGAAGGCAGAGACATGTTCTCTGCCCCGCCGGGGTGGGAGAGGGAAGGTGAGACGGTAGAGACGCGGGCGGGGACGCCTGTGCCACCATCGCCTGTGCTGCCGGGGATGCCCGAAGCCTCGCGGGCGGGGACGCCCGCGCCACCTGGGGACGCCTGCGCCACCATGGCCTGTGCCACCGGGGACGGCCGAAGCCTCGCGGGCGGGGACGCCCGCGCCACCTGGGGACGCCTGTGCCACTGGGGACGCCTCTGCCACTGGGATTGCCGCTGGGTTAGCGGATGGTGGTGGCTTTGCGGGTTGTGGTGGTGATTTTGTTGGGGTGTGCTTTGGGTGGTTTGACGTCAAAGCGGCCGCCGAGGACGGTGCCGCCGGGTTCGATGGTGAGTTGGTCGGTGCGCAGGTCGCCGAGCCAGACGGCCTCTGGGCCGATGACGACCGAGGGGGCGGAGCTGACGCGAGTGCGGACCTCACCTTCGACCATGATGCCGGTGCCGGAGCTGAGGGTGTCGGCAGTTACGCGGGCGCCGGGTTTGATGACGATGACGCCGCAGGTCTCGACTTTGTGGTGCCCCTGGCGGCCGGAGAGGATGACGTCATCGACGCGGACGCGTTTGTAGCAGAGCGGGCAGGTGAGCGTGGTGGCCGAGTCGGGGACGACGAACGCGCGGGCGCAGTGCAGGCAGCGGACAGTTCGACGCGCGCTGGGGGAGAAGAATGGGACCATAGAGGAGTGCCGGGTAGGAGTATCGGCATGGGGGGGTGTTGGGGGCGAGGGGAAGGGGTGGGGGATTGCTCCACCCCTGCTGGGGCGGGTGGTTGATAGGAAAACCGGGAGCAATTCGCGTGCTTTTCCTCGGGTTGCGCTGCGCCTGCGGGGCGCGGGCTGCACTTTATCGGTGGCTACAACCCACAACCTCTTCGGGGTTAGAGGGAAAAAGTCTTCGGAGTTGGAAACGATGACAACCGGCCTGCCGAGAGCCGCTTACTCCCCTGCGGCCAGCTTCTGCCGGTTGAACCCAGCGAGCTTTGCCTCCAGGCCCGCCAGCGCGCTCTCCAGCCCCGGCGCGTCGTTGGTGGCCAGTTTCACGCGGGGCTTGGTGCCTTTTTCAGGCTCATCGAGGCGTGCGTTCTTGACGGCCTCGGCACCGACGGAGCAGTTGCCCGAGAAGCTTGCGCCCTCGGAGACAATCAACTTAGCGGCGATGATGTCCCCCTTGATGCGTGCGGTGGCGTTGAGTTCCAGGCGTTCGCGGGCCAGGACGTTCCCCTCGACGGTGCCGTCGATGACGATGGCGGCACCCTCGACGGAGGACTTGCAGATGGCCCCTTCGCCGATGTGCACGCGCCCTTGGCTGATGACTTTTCCTTCGACGGTCCCGAGGATCATCCCGGCGTTCTGGATAAGCAGCTCGCCGCGGACGTGCGTGTCCGAGGAGATGATCGTCATATTCGGGTTGACCTCGGCCATGATGGGTGCCTCCTGCTGGTATGCCACTGTATTGCTCGGAAGCCGCCGGGGCCGGGTGGCCCGCGACGGTTGTAGACGCCGATAAGCCCGCACGCCACGCTTGCGCGTCGGATCGGTAGTTTATCGGCACCAGCCGGCGCAGGCGTTACAACTTTCCACCCGATTTGCACAGCCCCAGCAGGGCCGCCCCGTCCGCGCCACCCCCAGGCCCACCAAAGGGTAAAAACCCCACCTCCGGGAACCTCACCCCTGACTCTCCCCCTTGGCCCCCATCCGCGTCAGCCCGGGCACACCCCCGATCTCCCTGGGGGGGACGCGCCAAACGGCCGGCTGCCCCTTTCCCTCGGCCAGGTACCACTTGACCATCCGCCCCAGACCCTCAGCCAAGGAGACCGGGCTTTTCCAACCCGCCTGCGCCAGCTTGCCCGCCTCAAAGAGCGTCCGCGTCGCGAACAGCTTCTTGATCCGCGCACTGCTGACGGGCAGGTTCTTGCCCGTCAACTTGATCACCACGTCAAACGGGAACGCCAGCGCCAGCGCCACCCACATCGGCACACGCACCGGCCCCCCACGCCGCCCCAGCGCGGCGGCGATCACCCGCGCGATCTCCGCGCTGGACAAGTCCGGCTTGTCGACAAAGTTGTACACCTCAAACGCCCGGCGCGTCCCCGCTCCGGCCACCTCCGCCACGGGCTTGGCCCACAGGAACATCGCCGCTGGGACGATGTTCTCGACATACGAGAGGCTCTTGACGTTGGCACCCTCGCCCACCTGGGCGAACCTCCCCGAGTCGATCTGCCTGATCAGCGAGTACATGTTGGCGAAGTTGCGCGGGCCGAAGGTGATCGTCGGGCGCACCACCAGGCACGACCGGCCCTGCCCCCGCTCCACCCACGACTTGAAGACCATCTCCCCGGCCAGCTTGCTCGCCCCGTACGGGTTCGTCGGGCTCGTGGGCGCATCCTCGTGGTGCGGCTCGGGCGCGTCGCCGAAGACGGCCACCGACGAGAAGAAGCAGACGCTGCGTATCCCCGCCCGGTCCATCTCCTCGCACAGCACGCGCGAGCCTTGCTCGTTGACGGCAAAGTAGGTGTCGCGGTCGATCCCGAAGTCGTGGTGTGCCGCCGCCAGGTGCAGCACCGCGTCGCGCCCCGCCAACGCCGAGCGCACGGCCTGGGGGTCGCGCACGTCCCCGACGTGGCACGGCATCCCCCCGGCGTCCCACGCTGGCTTGACCAGGTCCAGAACAGCAATGTCAACACCCCGCTGTTGCAGCAGTTCAACGAAGTATCGCCCGATGAACCCGGCGCCGCCGGTGATGAGAAGCTTCAAGCGATCGTCCTTTCATGCAGCGGGCTTGCGTCCAGGACGGCCGGGGCACCGGCGTGCCCGGCACGTGCGCTGGCGCAGATATCTTTCATCCCGGTCATCCACATCTCCAGGGTCAGGCAGTACAAGAAGAGTTGGTTCCAGGGTTTCAGGCGTGAGGCGGGGCGGCCCATGCGCTCGGCCATGCCCTTGCGGATGATGCCGGAGGCGACGAGGTTGCCGCGTGCGAGTTGCTCGCCGTGCTCGCGAAGAAGGGTGGTGATCCACTGTGTAACGGGGGGGTTGAAGCCGCGTTTGGGGCGCTCGAAGATTTCACGGGGTACGACGTCCTCGACGGCCTTGCGCAGCCAGGCCTTGGTGCCGAGCAGGTGGTCCCCCTTGTGGGCCTTGCGCAGGCCGATGACTGTTTCGACGAGTTTGTAATCTACCAGCGGCAGGCGGAGCTCGACGGAGTTGGCCATGGCCAGGCGGTCTCCTTGGTTGATCCCGTTGCCGAGCAGATACCCCTGGCAGAGGAGTTTGGTGATGAGAATTTCCGGGTCGGGGCGTGGGAAGGGTACGGTGAAGGAGTCGGCGGCGTCGTGGTCGCCGAGCGCGCGGTCGAAGTCATCGGTATAGATGCGCGATCTGGCCCAGTCGGCGACCTGGAAGGGTTTGAGCAGGTCCCAGTAGACCAGGCGGTCGCGGTTGGTGTCTTTGGGCAGGCCCAGGGGCGACCAGCCGTAGAACCATGCGCCGAGTTGCTGTGCGAACCCGACGAGCCCACCGCGGGTGAAGTCGCGCGGCCAGAAGCGGTCGCGCATCGGTGTACGCCGGGTGTGCCCGTGGCGGAGTTTGTACGCCGTTTCGAGCAGGGCCCGGCGTGCCCACGGGTACCCCCAGAAGAGTTCGTCCCCGCCCTGGCCTTGCAGCAGCACCGGGCACCCGTGGTCGCGCGCGAGTTTGCTCAGCGCGTAATACGCATACCCGGTGATATCGGCGATCGGGTCGTCCTGCAGCAGCGTCAGTTGCGGGAAGAAGGATGCGACCTCCGAGGGTGCGATCTCGATCTCGATGAAGGGCATCCCGAGGGACTTGGCGAGTTTGCGGGCGAAAGCGCGCTCGTCCTGGGCCGGGCTGCCGGCCCAGCCGATGCTGAACGCCTTCATCATCCCCGGGTACTTCCGCGCCGACAGGCACGCCACGGCCGAGGAGTCGACACCCCCCGAGAGCGCCACGCCCACGGGCACCTCCGAGCGGATGATCAGCTCGGCGATGCGGTCAAGCTCGGCACGGATCGTCGGGCCAGGCTCGGCATCGATGGGTGGGGAGTCTTCCATGCGCCAGTAGACGCGTTCGTCGGTCTTCCACGCCCTGGGCTCGACGGTCAGCAGCGAGGCGGCCCGTAGTTTGCGCACGCCACGGACCATCGTGCGAGGGTCGTGCAACCACTGAAAGTGGATGAACTCGTTGACGGCACCGGGGTCAAGCTCGAAGGGAACCAGGCCGCTGGCCAGCAGCGCTCGCATCTCCGAGGCGAACCAGAGCTGCTTGTGCCCCCCCGGCAGCGTGCGCTCGAAGAGGAACAACGGCTTCTCGCCCATGCGATCGCGGACGAGCGTCAGCCGTTGGCGGTGCTTGTCCCAGATGGCGATGGCGTACATGCCGCGCAGGTCGTGGACGAACTCGGGGCCTTTGTCCTCGTAGATGTGCGCGGGCAGTTCGCAGTCGCTGTTGGTACGGAGTTGGTGCCCGCGGGCGATCAGCTCGGCACGGAGTTCGACATAGTTGTACACCTCGCCGTTGGCCACCAGGACGACGGACTGGTCCTCGTTGTAGAGCGGCTGCCAGCCGCCGGTGAGGTCGATGATCGCCAGGCGGCGCATCCCGAGCATGCAGTGGGTGTCCTCGAAGAACCCCTCCCCGTCAGGCCCCCGGCGGAACATCGCCCGGTTCATGGCGCGCACGGCAGCCTTCTCGGCTTGACCGAGGGGGGACTGGCTCACGACTCCGCAGATGCCGCACATAAGGGTAACCGCCGACCAAACACACCTGCAACGACCGTGCCCGTGCCGGAGTAGCCGGGGGAAATGGTATCGGCCAGCACAACCCGGGGATTGACCGGCCCGAAAGTTCGCGGCGAGGCGGGCTGGGAAGCCCGCCCCACAAGGGAGATTTCAGGTGGGGCGGGCTTCCCAGCCCGCCTTGCACAGGACAAAGGTCTTTTATGCCTTGTGCAACCTCTCCCCCATCAGGTTTGCCCATGGGGCCATGACGTTGCGCGTATCGACCACCAGCCGAGCATGCCGCGCGATCATCGGCCAGTCGAACGCCGAGTGGGCTGTGGAGATCAGCACGGCATCGGCCCACGCGATGTTTTCGGGCGTGGGCTCAGAACTCTCTAGCCCCAGGTCGTGCTTGCGCATCGCCCACGTGCGCGGCACGTGCGGGTCGGCGTAGCGCACCACGCACCCGCGCGACTGCAAACGCTCGATGAGCTCAAAGCTCGGGCTTTCACGCACATCAGAAATATCCGGCTTGTACGCCAGGCCCAGCACCAGCACCTTGGCACCCTTGCACGCCAGCCCGCGATCCGACAGCGCCCGCGCCACCGCCGAGACCACACGCTCGGGCATTGCCGTGTTGATCTCCCCGGCCAGTTCGATCAGCCGGGCGCGCACCTTGTGCTCGCGGGCCTTCCATGCCAGGTAATACGGGTCAATCGGGATGCAGTGCCCGCCGAGGCCCGGGCCGGGGTAAAAGGGCATGAACCCGAACGGCTTGCTGCTGGCCGCCTCGATGACCTCCCAGACATCAATGCCCATCGGCTCGAGCACCGTCTTGAGCTCGTTGGCCAGCGCGATGTTCACTGCACGGAAGACGTTCTCAAAGACCTTTGCGGCCTCGGCGACCTCGGCACTCCGCACCGCGATGACCTTGTCGATCGCCCCGGCATAGAGCGCCACGGCGGCCCGCGTGCTGGCGGCGTCGACGCCGCCGACGAGTTTCGGGATCGTCTTGGTTGTGTGGTCCTTGCGTCCCGGGTCCTCGCGCTCGGGGCTGAAGGCGAGCAGCACATTGACGCCCAGTTGCAGCACGCCGGGGTGCTTGGCGTCCAGGTGCCCGCGGACGACGGCTGGCCAGAGCTGCCCGCGGGTTGTGCCGGGGTAACTGGTGCTTTCGAGGACGATCAACTTGCCCGCCGCGCCGATGCGCCCGAGCATCTCGCCGGTGCGGTGCACGCTGCTGAGGTCCGGCTCATTGTGCACGCCCAGCGGCGTGGGGACGCAGATGATGCACGCATCGGCGCGGGTCAGTTCCCGCTCGTCGGTCGTCGCGGCAAAGCGCTCGCTGGCGACAAACCCCCGGCAGAGGTCCACGCCCAGGTGCGGCAGGTAGTTCTCGCCACGCCCAAGCGCCGCGGGCTTGGCCGGGTCAATGTCAAAGCCGATGACCCGGTGCCCCGCCCCGTGCAGGCAGGCGAGCAATGGCAGCCCCACATACCCCAGCCCGATCACCCCGACCGTCGCCCGACGGGCCTCCAACGCCGACACCAGACCCCCGGCCAGATCAGTTGCCATGCACCAGCGTATCGGGCCTCGGCCCGGCAGGGATCAACGCACGGGCGTGTGCGGTGATGCCGGTGGTGTGTGTTGAGAGCGTGCGGGTTGGAAACCCGCACCACCGGGCACTGCCCAGGCCTGCGCTGCCTCGCACAACCGACTTCTCGGACCGCAAGCGCATGTAGGCCACCTGCCAGGGACCACTTGTGCCGGGGGCGGGTTGATCGGATAACCATCGCCGGCTGTGAAGATGGGGTGTCTGGGGGACGATACGTAACTTTTCACGTTGCCAGCCCCAGGTGCACGCCCATCGGGGCCCGCCCCTGCCGTGCCGGCTGATCGATCGGGCCGGGCTGGCAAGGAGCGTGTGTATGTCGTCGAGCGTTACGCCAACTTCAACGCCGATCGCCGGGAGCAACCCGTGGGCGTGCAAGAAGGTCTTCACCACCGGCGAGGCGGCGGAACTCTGCAAGATCAGCCAGCAGACGATCATCCGCTGCTTCGACGCCGGGCGCCTGGGCGGCTTCCGCGTGCCGGGCAGCCGGTTCCGGCGCATCCCGCGAGCCGACCTCATCCACTTCATGCAGAGCAACCAGATCCCTACGGGGCTTCTGGATGTGCCCGAGTGCAAGCGGATCCTCGCGGTTGATGACGACCCGCGGATCATCGAACTGATGATGGACACCATCGGTCGCGACAGGAGATTCGACCTGCGCACCGCCTCGACGGGGTTTGATGCCGGGATGCTTGTCGAGAGTTTCAAGCCGCAGCTGGTGCTGCTGGACTACCTGCTGCCGGACATCAACGGGCAGCACGTCATCAGCCGCATCCGTGGCAACTTGGCGCTGGCCGGCACGCGGATCATCGTCATTTCCGGCGCGATCAAGCAGGCGGACGTAGACACCCTGCTGGCCAGCGGGGCCGACGAGTACATCAAGAAACCCTTCGACGCCGCGCACCTGGCCGAGCGCATCGACGCCATACTCAGCACCTAACTGCACCAGCGAACCATGCCCGACCAGACCGCACAACCTGACAGGCCCGTCCAGTGGCCTGGCGTTGCGCGCCCATTCGCGGGGCCCGATGGCGGGCACATGCCAGGCGAGCCGCTGGACCCGCATCCCGAGCACCGCCCCGACCCGCGTGCCAAGGGTGCTACACGTTCACCGCCCGACCACCGGCAAGTCGAGCTGGTCCTGCAGTCGCTGGACACACTGCCAACGCTCGGGCCCATCGCCGCCCGCGCCATCCGCCTGGGGTCGGCCAGCCAGCAGGAGTTCGACGAGATCACCAAACTCGTCGAGTCCGACCCCGCGCTGACGGCCAAGATCCTGTCGATCTGCCAGCGCGTCGCCACGGGCGTGCCTAGGTCGATCACCACCGTCCGGCGTGCGGTCGTGATGCTCGGGTGGGAGGCCGTGCAGTCGGCGATCCTGTCGGTGCAGATCTACGAGCTGCTCCGCCAGCACCCCGAGGGTGAGCCGAACCGGGAGGTGCTCGGCTTTGACGCGCTGGGGTTCTGGCGGCACTCCATCGCCGTCGCCTGCGCCGCCGACCTGATTGCCACCTCAGCCCGGCACCTTCGCGTGCGGGGCAACGAGGCCTTCGTCGCGGGCCTTGTGCATGACCTTGGCAAACTCGCGTTGGACTGGGTCCTGCCACGCACGTATGACCGCGTGCTGGCCGCCTCGCAGACCAAGCGCGTCCCGCTGGCACAACTGGAACGTCAGGTCATCGGGCTGGACCACCACCAGGCAGGCAAGCGCCTCGGGGAGCGTTGGGGGCTTCCGCTGATGCTCCAAGACGCGATGTGGATGCACGCGCAGCCCCCCGCCGCGCTGCCGGAGATCGCACACCGCCAGACCATCGGCATCGTCGCCATCGCCGACGACCTGGCCAACAGCCTGCACCTTGGCTGGTCCCCGGGCCCGCACGACAGCCGGCCCGCGCAGCAGTGGTGCGCCGCGCTGGGCATCCCCGCCGAGTCGCTGACGCAAATCCACGGCCAACTCCACGAGGCCCTCGCGCAGCGCTGCTCGCTGCTCGGCCTGGGCGAGCACACCAGCCAGCAGCTGATGATCGAGTCGATCACGCAGGCCAACAAGCACCTGGCCCACCTGGGCACCGCCCTGCGCCAGGCCGCACGCGCCGCGGGCGAGCACCAGCGCGCCGTCGCGACCATCACCGACTACACCACCAGCGAGCAGAGCGGCGTGGGCGTCGCCGAGGCGCTCACGCGCCTGGCCGAGGGATGGGCCAAACTCACCGGCCGCGCCCCCACGGCCATGATCTGCCAGCACCGCGCCGGCGACGACTGGGGCGTTGCACGCCTGGACGCCGCCGTCAAGGTCAACGCCATGCAGGTCGTCCCCCCGATGCACGATCACCTCGGCCGCACGCAGGACCTGGCCAGCTTCGCCGCCCCTCGCGCCGTCGCCGACTCCGCACGCCTGCTCTCGTGGCTGCAAAAGCACATCGACCAGGAACAACCCAACCAGGCAGCCCCCGGCCAGACCGGCAAAGACGCCACCAACCAGCCCCCGCCCCGCCACGCGGTGCACACGCTCGCTTCAACGCTTGGCCCGACGGCCGTGGTCGTCTTCGACCCCGAGTTCCCCCTGCCCGGCGGCAGTATCGAGCAGACGGTGTCGGCGTTCTGGACCTGGGCCTTCGTGTGCGCGACGCAGAACGAGGGCGCACGCCGCATCGCTGAGAACCTCGCCCGCACCGCGCGCGAACTCTCCGAGACCAAAGAGCGCCTGGCCGAGCGCCAGAGCATGGCCCGCCTGGGCGAGTTTGCCAGCGGCGCAGCGCACGAACTGAACAACCCGCTGACGGTCGTCGCTGGTCGCGCCCAACTGCTGGCCGAGCGCCTCAAAAAGAGCAAAGACCCCCAAGACCTGCGCGACGCGCAGGCCATTGTGCGTGCAGCCGAGGACATGACCAACCTCATCACGCAGCTGCACCTGGTCGGCCGCCCGCCGATCGTGGTGCGCGAGAGCGTCGACCTCCAGACCTGGGTGCTCAAGGCCGTCGAGGAGGCCCGCCAGCGCACGGGCGTCTTCCTGCCCGTCAGCGTGCGGATGGAAGGCCCGGCATCGGCGAGCATCGACCACGCCGCCGCGGGTCGTGCGCTCATCGAGATTCTCACCAACGCCCTGCAGGCCTCGCCGCGCGAGTGCACGCACGTGCGCGTTACAGCCTCGGCCGGCCGCGTCAGTGTCGAGGTCCGCGACGATGGACGCGGCATGAGCGAGCACACACGCCTGCACGCATTCGACCCCTTCTTCTCCGACCTCCCCGCAGGCCGCCGCCACGGCCTCGGCCTGCCGCTGGCCAAACGCCTCATCGAGGCCCAGGGCGGGTACATCGAACTGACCAGCACCCCAGCACGGGGGACCACCGCACGCTTTGAGGTCCCCACCGAAAGCCCCAAACAACACGCCAAACGCAAGGCCGCCTAAGCACACGCTGGGCACCGACGGCCACAGAACGTTCTGGCGGGTGCGGTTGGCACCATTGCCAGATAGTCAAATTGCCAAATCGTCAAATAGATGCACGCCACAATCCGGTCGAGGAGGATTTGACCATTTGTCCATTTGACAACCCCCTACCCTCCCCCATGCCCGACGGCCCCCCCCCCTGGTCCAGTCAGGGCTCCTGGCAGCAGCGCCTCGAGCAGATCGTCGCGATGATGCGCGAGATGTCTATCCAGACCGACCCGCAGGCGATGGTCAACGCCTATGCCGAACGCGTCCGCGCGCTCCAACGCAACGACGGCATGATCGCCGTCTCACGCCGAGACCTCGACGCACCCGCCTACAAAATCACCCGCGCCACCGCCTGGACCGTCAACATCGACCCGTGGAAAAACCCCGGCAAGTTCCCCATCTACACCCAAGGCATCCTCGGCCAACTCCTCTACGCCGACACACCCCAGATCATCCAAGACTTCCAAGTCCCCCCGGGCGACCCCGCCGAAGACCTCCTGGCCAACGCGCGATCCATCGCCGTCATCCCCCAGTATGACAATGGCGTCGCGCTCAACATGATCGTCGTGCTCAAAAACCAGCCCCACGGGTTCGACCCCGAACGCTTCCCCGAAATCTTCTGGCAGTCCAACCTCTTCGGCCGAGCAACCGCCAGCCTCGTCCTGACCCGAAAAGTCAAAGAGGCCTACGACGCCATCGACCGCGAACTCCACGTCGTCGCCGATATCCAACGCTCACTCTTGCCCACGCAACTGCCCACCAACGTCGGCCTCGATATCGCCACGCACTACCAGACCAGCAAACAAGCCGGCGGGGATTACTTCGACTTCTTCCACCTCCCCGACGGCAAACTCGCCATCCTCATCGCCGACGTCTCAGGCCACGGCACCCCAGCCGCGGTGCTCATGGCCATCCTCCACGCCATCGCCCACGTCAACCAGGCATGGACCCAGTCCGCCGACACCCAGGCCCCACCGCCGAGCATCTCCCCGCGCCAGTGGATGATCTACGTCAACAAGCAGCTCTGCGAGCGCTACACCCGCTTCTCCGGCACGTTCATCACGGCCGTCTATGCCCTCTACGACCCGCAGACGCGCCTGCTGACCTACTCCAGCGCGGGGCACAACCCGCCACGCCTGCGCCTGGCCAACCCCGCCTGCGTCCTCTCGCCCATCGACGCCGAAGACAACACCCCACCCACCACGCTGCACCCCCAAGACCCGGGCCATGGCCTGCTGATCCCGTTGGATCAGGCCCAGGGCTTGCCGCTGGGCATTGTCGCCGATGCCGACTACGTCCAGACTTCTATCATGCTCGCCGAGGGCGACGTGCTGACACTCTACACCGACGGCATCACCGAGGCCTTCGACCCCGACCGCCACCTCTTCGGCTACCACCGCCTGGACCAGGCCCTCGCCCCCGAGCGTGCCACGGCCAAGGAGCACCTCCAGGCCCTCCTCGACGCCGTCAACGCGCACGACCTCGGCAATATCGACGACGACCGCACACTCATCGTCGCACGCGCCGACTCGACTCGCTAAAGACGGCGGCAACGACTTGCAACGAACCCCTCCCCCAGAACGTTCTGGCAGGAAGGGGCAACAGTGGGGTTGGCCACTTTGAACGCACGATGTTCATCAGCGATCCATAACTAGATCGGGTTCAAACGCAGGAACCTTGCGACATACGCCAGCGAACACTCCCGCCCGCGGTCAACGAACCCCGCGCCCTTCTCGCCGCCGCGACGCTGGAAACTCACCAGCGACATGTCGGGGTACGTATGCCCCTGCATATCGATGAGCGTCCCGACCGCCGGCACCGCGCCGCTCATGAGCTCTTGGATCGACCCTACCAGTTCGTCCAGGCTTGCCTCGTCCTTGGCGACCAGCCGGCCAACGACCTGCACCCCCAGTTCCGCCGGGCCCAGGGAGACCGACCCGCTGACCGGCTGGTTCAGCCGCAGACGCGGGATGACCATGAACCCGATCGGCTCAACAACATACCTCCTCGGCCCGGACGTGAAAAGATCCTGTCCAACAAAGGTCTCTGCCAATGCCCACCCCTCCCTTTTATTGCACAACCACCGGCGAAGCCGACCCGTCATCACTGACGCACACCACGCTGACCACCCGCGTCGCCCCTTTGCCGCTGTCGAAGGTGTACTGCGACGAGACGACCACACCCCGCGCGTTGATCCCGCCCGCGGCCCCGCCACGCCCCCCCGCCGACCAGCGCACCAAGAGGGCCCCCTCCAGCCCGACGGAGAACGCAAACGCATCACCCTCCGGCACACTCTGGCGGATATCCACCCGCACACGCCGCAGCGGCACGTCCACAAACGTCAGGTGCGGCCCACCATCCCCACCCTCGGCCACGACCTCCAACGCCTCCTCGTTGACGGAGACACTCTGCACACCCGACAACCGCACACCAACACAGACAACCTCGTCCGGCTCCAGGATCAGCATCGCACGCTCCTTTTAGTTCCTCACCACGCCCGCCACACCCACCACACGCACCACGTCGGCCAACCCGTCCCCATCGGTGTCGATGAGCACGCGCAACTCCCCCACGGCCGAGCGCAGGCGATCATCCAGCAGCCGCAGCGAGCGGTCCATCTGCGCCTCGTGCCCCACCGCCGTGGCCTGCGCCGCATAGATCAGCCGCAGCGCCAGCAGGGCCTCCAGCCATGCCACCTCACGCGGGTTCTTGACCTGCCCGGGCACCACACTGCCCGGCACCACCCCGTCCGGGTCCACGCCCACCATCCGCATCACCTGCCGGTGCGCCAGCTCGATCTGCGGCCCGAACGTAAAGCCCGCCACCGCGACGCTCCCGCTCAGCCCCGTGGCGATCGCCGGGTCGTTGACCCCCGCACGCGCGATCGAGACCGTCGCCGTGCTCGCGCCGGTGATCGCCACCACCTCCACCGGCACACCCGCCAGCAGCAGCACGCTCCCGACGCCGATGCCGCGCGAGGCGAACGTCGCCCCCGTCAGCGTCAACGCCGTCCCGCTGACGCTCCCCGTCCCCGACAACACCCGCTGCCCCAGCCACGCCAGCCGTGCAAACGCCTGCGGCTCGATCACCAGAAGGTCCCGATCAGTGGCAAACATGCGTCCCTTTCTGCAAGCACCACAAACCCCACACCAACACCGCCAACAAACCCCCCGCGCCGCTGCCGCGACGCGGGGAGCGCCACCCCCCCGCCGACATCACGTCAACCCGCGGATCAGGCCGTGCGCAGCCTCGTTGCGCAACTCCAGCGTGTACTCACCAACAACCAGCCCGTTGTCCCGGTCCCCGCTCGCACCCAGCGGTTTGTACGCAAAGCTCCTGCCTGCCAACGGCAGCACCGCCAGACGCGAGCTGTCCACAAGCAGCACCGTATCGCCTGGCATCCACCGGCTCAGCACGACCTTGCACGCGCCAAAGTCGCTCTCGTAGACACTGACCATGTCCCTAAACCGCCCTTCGCTCAGGCTCGCTTCACGCAAGGGCGTCAGGAACGCGTTGATCCGCCGCTTCATCGTCCCGCCCACGACGATCGTGTCTACGCGCCCGCTGCTGCCGTCCCAGATCTGCCTCAACGCCGCGTTGAGCACGCCCTCGTTCAGCTCCGTACCCGGCCCGCCCCCGGCCGGGATCCCGCCCGAGCCCGGGACCATCACGTTGCTGGTCAACTGCGGCAAGATCCCGCTCATCGTCCGCCGAACCGTTGCCGACCCCTGCTGCGTCGCCGTCGGCGCAACACCGTTGATCATGCTGTTCTCCAGGTCGCGGATCAACTCACGCAGACGCGAAGCCTTCTGATACTCCACCTCGTCGCCCACCGCCACCTTCCGCGCCGCCGCGAGGGTGCCCGACACGCTGACGCTGGCCGAGAAAATCTGCGTGAAGTTCCTCTTGCGCACCCGGTTGGTAAACCGCGCCGGCGGCGCGTCGTCCCCCTCCAGCGCCGCGTTGCCGATGATCGTCAGGCGCTGCCCGTTGCTCACCGCGCTGGCCGGCGAACTCCCGTACCGGCGCGACACCGTCAACACGTTGCCGATAACGTCCAGAACCAGCAGAACCTCACGCGCACCGTTGGGCCGCACCGTGTCCCCCGCGCGGAACCGCGAACCGTTGGCCACGGTGATCGCCGTCGCGTCCGTCGCGTTGGGCGCGAACGTCGTCTGGTTAATCGTGTCGGTGTTCGGCAGCAGCTCGTCCTCGAGCCACTCGTGCACCGTGCTCACCGCAGACCGCCCAGAATCACCAAGGTGGTCCAGCAGCGGAGCCTCGCTCGGCGAGATGATCCCCACCAAATCCGCAATGTCCTCGGCAATCTCCGGCAAGTCCGCCCCAGCATTGAAACTGCTCTTCCCTGTAAACGGCATGTGCAAATCTCCTTTGTTCTTCCGTGCAACCCAAACCCACTCCACCACACCTTCAAATCACTGCCGACGGGCGCCCACGCCCATCACAACACCCTCCACCACATCCTCACGGCTTCTCACGACGGGCCTGCAAGTACAGCAGCAAACTCGCCCGATCCCCCGTCCGCGCACGCTCACGCAGCGCCGTCAGGCTCACGGCACCATCACCCCCTTCCACGCCCGCACGCGCCGGCACCCCGAACAACCCAGGCCGCTCGCGCTTGATCTCACGCAACGCCTGCGCAACGTCCGTCGCACCGGCCGAAAGACGCTGCTCGATGGCGTCCGCCGCCGCCTGCACGTCCCGCGCCTGCGCCTCGACGGCCGCACGCTCGACGGTGCGCCGACGCTCCACACCCCCGATCGCCTCCTGCGCCCGCCTCAGTTCCGCCTTGACCTGCGCGAGTTCACCGATCAACTTCTGCGCCAGCCCCTCCCCGTCGTCGCCTGCTTGCCCACCCTGCCCTGCCGTGCCATCGCTCATGTGCCCGCCTCCTTTGTGTGTGCCTGTCTTTGTGTTTGTGTCAACCGCCCGCCCGCACGTCTACTGCACCCCCGGGTCCCCCGCGGCGTACCCGAGTTCCGTGAGCACCTGCTCCCTGGTGATGCCCAGCTCCAGCTTCTCCTTGGCCCCGCGGACTGCGCTCTCGCTGTCGCCGGTGATCGCCTCGGGCCACTCGATGCGGACGGTGCGGTCCGTCGGCTTTGTGGGCAGCACGCCCGCTTCGTGCAGCGCATCGAGCACCAGCCCGCACGCCCGCGTGATGCCACGCCCATAGGCGATCCGCTTGCGTGCCGTGCGCGACAGCAGGCCTTGCAGCGTCAGCCGCAGCGCGTTCTCGCTGGAGAGGTTCCCGATCCGCGCCCGGACGACGCCCGTCGCCAGCGGCGGCACGGCCGAGACCTTGTCCATCGCCTCGCGGATCTGCTCGATGTGCTCGCTCTCGCTGGGGCTGGCCGAGTCCCCCCCGAACGCCTCGATGTGCGCGTCGGGGTTGTCGGTGCTCCAGACCAGCCCCGGCCCGACGGGCCGGTCCCCCGCGCCCAGCCCCAGCCCCTTGACCAGGTACATCTTGAAACTCTGCAGCGTTACTCGATAGGCCCTGTCGCTCAGGCGTGTGTTCAGTTCATCCTGCAACGACACCAGCGGCTCGACCTCGCCGAGGCCCGCCCACCCTGCGCCCGTCGCGGCGTTCTGTATGTGCGCCACCGGCACCTCGCCGGGGCGCACGCCGTTGCGTGCGCTGGCAACCAGCCGAGCGCCGTCCCCGGCGTCCTTGAACGTCAGCACGCCCGTCGGCGTGAGCACCTGCGTGTGCCAGACCTCCCGCTGCCCGGGCAACTTCGTCGCACGCCGGATCGCCACGCCCATCGGCCCCGCATCACGGGTGTCAAACGCCTCGGCACTGTGCAGCACCACCGTCTGCCTCGGGTCGAGCACATCGATGCGCACGGCGTGCTCGGGCAGTGTCGCACGCTCGCCAGGCTCATCGGCCCGGCGCACACGCAAGTCAACGTGCCCGAAGACGTGCCCGTACAGCGCGGCCTCTTGCAGCAGTGTCAACCCGCCGCTGGACTCCCAGACACGCTCGAGCGCACGCTCGATCTCGCGCGCCAGCACCGCGTCCGCCGCCGTGCTGACCAGACGGATCGGCTTGCCGAAGAGAAAGTCGATCATCGTGCCCACACGCCAGGCAATGTCGTTCTCGATGACGACCTCGCGCCTGCGGAGGCGGTCGTCGTTGTCGATGCCCAGCGCGGCAGGATTGCTCAGCCGCAACGGCAGGCCACGCTCCTGGCCAAGCCGGTAGCCGCGCCCGTCGCGCACGCCGGGGGTGGTGAAGGTCATCGGGTTGCGGTAATAGTCCCAGAGCATCGCGAGCCTGGGCTTGGTGTGCCGTTCGTGCGAGTCGATGGCGTGGGCCAGCACGCCCGGATCAATCCCCTCGTCGGCGGCCTCTGCAAAGCTGGTCTGGTCGGTGGCGTTCATCGCGTGCTCCTGCTGTTACGGGTTCCTGACACAGCAGGCCCCGGGGCCGCGCCGGTGCGCGCGCCGGCGGGGATCAGCGCAGTCGCGCAGAGGCCGTTTGCACGCATCGGCCACATGCAAAAGCACGATCTTTGGTTTTTTTCAGGTCTTTGCTCGGTGTCCATACGGAGGCACACAGAATTGTGCAAATTCGTGGCGATCGCACAAAAATTTCTATATCCAACCCGCCGTTTCGTGTACCCTCAAGGCATGCTCGCACACACGATCATGCTCCTGAGCCTGTTGGCCGCAGCGGACCCGACCCCCGGGCAAGCGGCCGGGAAAGAGCCCGCCAAGCCCCCGGCATCCAAACCCCAGGCAACCGGGCCTGCCAAGGCGAGTGAAGATGGGCAGGCCAGGCCGTTGGTCCCTTTCCCGCACCCGCTGATTACGGAGGTGCTCTATGCCGTGCCCACGGGCAGTGAAGGAGATGCCAACGGCGACGGGACGCGGAACGCAACGGGGGACGAGTTCATCGAGATTGTCAACCCGCACGGACGCGCCATCGACCTGGCGGGCTACACACTCAGCGACAAGCGGGCCAGCGAGAAAGACAAGAAGGGGCACGCCAAGAGCGGGGCGGTCCGGTTTACGTTCCCCAAGTGCGTGCTCCAGCCTGGGCAGGTCGTAGTGGTGTTTAACGGCTTTGAGGGCAAGTGGACAGGGCCGGTGGGAGACCAGCTCGGCGCGCCGCCGAAGGGCAATGAGTCCTTTGCCGGAGCACTGGTCTTTGACATGAAAAACAAGAGCGAGCGCTCGGCGCTGGCGAACAACGCCGACTGGGTCTTGCTCGCAACGCGCGGCGATGAGCCAGTCCAACTGGTGCGCTGGGGGACCGTCGAGGGGACGGTCGCCAACTGCCCGCTCATCGAAGATGCGCCGAACGCGGTGCGCAGTTCGGTGCAGCGGACGGGCCTCTACGGGCACCTGGAATCACACGATCAGGAAGGGGACTACCGCTTCAGCCCCGGGCGGTTCGAGAACGAACTGCAACGCCCGACTATCGGGTCGGCCACGAGCACCACGCCCGCGAGAGAGCACCAGCCCGCGCCCACCCCGGCAAAAGGGAAGCCTGGGACGAAGAAGTAGGGGCAGGTACCTCAGAGGGGAGAGCTACAGCCAGATGCAAATCGTCGGGGGCTCAATCCCCGCGCTGCCGGGTATTCGGCTCCAGAGGGGCCGGGGGGTGTAGCCACAACCCCTTCGGGGTTGAAGGCGCTGCAAGCCACACCGGGCATTTCCTCCGCGTTGCGCTCACTGCCTCCGCAACCTCCGCGAATCTCTTGTGCCGGGCGCTGGCTTAGTTGCCCCGCAGCCCGAGTTCATATATCCCAAGCACCACCAGCACCAGTGCAGTCTGGCCAAGGACCAGTACGGCCTGCCAGGGTTGCAATCCCGGGAGCATGACGCCGCCTGTCGCAGTGATCGCCGTCAGCCCGCAGATGACCACCACGGCACGCCTACGCGTCAGCCCGCGCTGGTGCAGGCGGTGGCTCAGGTGCTGCAGGTCCCCGACGAGGGGGTTTCGGCCTTGCCAAAGGCGCAGGAACGTAACGCTGACAAGGTCGTAGATCGGCACGGCCAGGACCACGACAGGCACGAGCACGGCATGGGCGTTCATCGCCGAGATGGGCGCGCCGTTGACAGGCAGGTACGTTAATCGCGCACTGAGGACCGCCAGCAGGAAGCCGCAGACGAGCGAGCCGCCGTCGCCCATGAAGATGCTCGCGGGTTTGCGCAGCGGGAAGTTGAACGGCAAGAACCCCAGGACCGCCCCGCAGACGAGCGCGAGCATCGCGGCGTTGAACCACTGGTGCTGGATCAGGGCGGTGGCCAGCAGTGCGCAGCCGGCGATGAGGGCAACGCCCCCGCAGAGGCCGTCCATGTTGTCGATGAAGTTCATCGCGTTGGTAACGGCGACGATCCAGAGGACGGTGATGAGCACCGATAGCCAAGGCCCACCGACATACGCATCGAGCAGTGTGAGCGCACGCGTACGCGTCAGCAGCACCGCCGCGAGGGCGACGGCGAACATCAGGAGCAGTTTGGGCACCGCCGGCAACGCGCGCCGATCGTCGATGACGCCGACGATGTGCAGCAGCAGCACGCAGAGCAAGAGGGCCAGCCCCTCGGGCACGCGCGACGCCAGGCCAGGCAGGTGCTCGGCTAGGCCAGGCACATGGCGGGCTATCGCAGGGCCCAGCGGGGTGGCCAGCATCGCCAGGCCCAGCAAGGCGAGCAGGAGGATGGTCCCGGCGATCCCGATGCCGCCCGTGTTGGGCACGTGCCGGGGTGTGGCCTTGACCTGCCCGGCAACGCCCGCGCCGTCGAGCGCGCCAAGGCGGCGCCCAAGCGCCCGCGCGGCGATGGTCATAGGCAGGGCAACGACGAAGGCCAACAGCAGCAGACCGAGGATCGCCCAATGCATGGGCGAGGATATCAAGACCATGCCGGGGCGTTTTGTTGTCGCGCTACGATCGCCCGTGCCGATCGCCGTCGAGCTTCAAGCCGTCAGTTACACCTACCCAGGCCGGCGTGCCAGCGCACTCGAGGGTGTCTCGCTGGTGGTCAACAAAGGTGAACGACTCGGCATCCTCGGCCCCAACGGCGGGGGCAAAAGCACGCTGCTGAAGGTCATCCTCGGGCTGCTGACGCCCAGCAGCGGGGTGGTGCGTGTGTTTGGGCAACACCCCGCCGAGGCGAGGGCAAAGGGGTTGATCGGGTATGTCCCCCAGCGTGGCGAGATCGAGATCGGCTTTCCACTGTCGGTGCGCGAGGGTGTGCTGCTGGGGGCGAGCTGGCAAACCCCGGCGTGGCGCGGGGTTGATACGCCCGTTCGCGCGCGGGTCGAGGAACTGCTGGCACTCGTCGGTGCGCTGGAGTTTGCCGAGCAGCCCATCGGGAGGCTCTCGGGTGGGCAGTTGCAGCGCGCGATGATCGCCCGTGCGCTGGCTGGCGGGCCGGAGATTTTGATCCTTGATGAGCCAGCCGTGGGCATAGACGCGGCAGGGCAGGGGCAGTTTGCCGATCTGCTCGCCGGTGTGCACGCCCGGCTGGGGATCACGATGGTGATCGTCAGCCACGACATCCGCGCAATTGCCGCAGGATGCGACCGCGTGGCGTGCCTGTCGCGCACGCTGCACTTCCACGCCGCCCCGGCGGGCCTGACGCCACAGGTCCTCGCGGAGGTCTTCGCCCACGACGTGGCGGGCCTGACGGCCGGCGGCCCGCTGGCCGGGATGCACATCCACGCGCACGGGGCGGGCGAGGCGTGCCCTGCCGGTGGGCACGAGCACCCGCACAAGCATGAGCATGGGCACGGGCACAACCAGCCGGGGGGGAAGGCGTGAACCTGGTGGACTACTTGCGTGAGCCTGCGTTGGCCTGGGCGCTGGTGTATCGGCCGTTGTTGGTCGGTGCCGCGCTTGTGCTCATGAGCGGAACGCTCTCGGTGCTGGTCGTGCTCAAGAGGCTTGGTTTCGTTGGGCAGGGTGTTTCGCACTCGGCGTTTGGGGGGATCGGGTTCGCTGCGCTGGCGGGCGTAGCGTCGTCGGCGTGGTTGGGCCTGCGGCCTGTTGAGGGTGGGCTCTTTGAGCTGGGCATCGTGCTGGCGTTCTGTATTGCCTGCGCGCTACTGATGGCCGAGGTGAGCGATCGGCGGACAATCCGCATAGACACGGCGATCGGTGTCCTGCTCGTCGGCGCGATGGCCCTGGGTGGGCTCCTCGTCGATGCGTCGCGCCAGTGGGCTGGCGCAATCGGGCAGCCCGCAACCGGACGCTCGTGGGAGAGTGTGCTCTTTGGGAGCGTGCAGGTTGTCGGCGACCAGGACGTGCTCGTCGCCTGGGCCTCGGCACTGCTTGTGCTCGGGACGCTATGGGTTGTTCGCAGGCCGATGCTCTTCTGGGCACTCGATGAGCCCGCGGCAGAAGCCTTCGGCGTGCCCGTGCGCCGCGTGCGAGGGGTGCTGATGGTGCTGCTGGCCGTGGCCGTGGTCGTGAGCATGAAGTTGGCCGGGGTGGTGCCGGCGACAGCACTCTTGGTGCTCCCCGGGGCGATCGCTTTACAGTGCTCGGCCAGGCTCTGGCACGTGCTCGGAATCAGCATGCTGGTGGGGGTGGGCGGGCTGGTGGCATCGATGGCCCTGGCGTTGCAGTTGAACCTGCAGCCCGGGCCGTGCCTGGTGCTGGTGCTGACAGTCGGTTTCTTTGTCGCCTGGCGCGTGCGGGGTGGCAACGATCAGGCATGAAAGCCGAACGACTGCTGGCCGAACTTGACCGCCTGCGTAAGGACGCGCCCAAGGACGAGAGCGACCTGGAATACCTGACGCTCTTGCACGTCTTCTGCTTTGTCAGTTACAAGATGACGGACTTCCGCCAGTACGTGCAGGAGCAGCAGGCCAAGGGGGCGTTTGATAAGTTCGCCGAGTGAGGCCGGGAGGGTGCGGGGTGTCTACGCTGGCGTCGTGCTGGCGTATGTCAACGGCGAACTGTGTGCCCCCGAGGCCGCCCGTGTCTCACCATTTGACCGCGGGTATCTCTTTGCCGACGGGGTCTATGAGGCTCTCCGCGTAACGATGGCCGGCGCCGGGGGCGATCCGCGTGTGGTTGCGCCGCACCGGCATGTCCGTAGGCTGGCGCGGTCGCTCGGTGCGCTCTCGATCCCCTGGCCAGCTGGGGAGATGCTCACGGTTGCGGGGCAGCTCATCGAGGGCTCGCGGCTGAGCGAGGCGTTGATCTATTTTCAAGTTACGCGTGGGGTGCCAGGGCTGGCCGGGCCCACGCCGCAGGCGTTGCGGACACACGTTCCCCCGGCGGGGTTGACGCCCACAGTCTTTGCGTTCATCCGCCCGATGCCAAGGCTCGACACAGCCGAACTTACGCCGCCGGCCAAACGCTGCGCGACGGGGGCCGATGTGCGCTGGCTGCGGTGTGATATCAAGTCGATTGCGCTGCTGGGCAATGTGCTCGCCTCGATGCAGGCGGCCGGGGCGGGGGCCGAGGAGGCGATCCTGCTGCGAAGCACGCCCCACGGCCGGGTTGCCAGCGAGGGGAGCCTGACCAACCTGGCGGTGGTGCGTGCCGATGGTGTGCTGATCACGCCCGCGCTCCAGAGCGCGTCGATCCTGCCGGGGATCACGCGGGAGATCCTGCTGGACAACAACACCGACCTAGCAGAGGGCGTTGTTACAGAGGCAGACCTGCGCGCAGCACGGGAGGTGATGCTGCTGGGGACGACCGCGGCTGTAACGGCCGTGACACACATCGACGGCGCGCCGGTGCACGACGGCGGCACCGGGCCGATCACGCGCCGGCTGCACGCCGGGCTTATGGAGTTGGTCGCACGCGCGGGGGAAGATATCTGACCCAGCCGGGTGTGCTGGCAGAGGCCGCATTCTCATCACACGTGCATCCGGCGGGTGCGACGAACCGAAAGCCACGCCATGAAAACTTCTATCCTCTCTGTCCTCCTGGCAACGACTGTGTGCACGCTTGTTGGCGGGTGCAGCAGCACCTACAGCGTGGACGTGCGCAACCAGACGCCGCAGGTGCTCTTGGTGCAGGTGGCAACCCGGCGTGGTGCCCAGACCGAGACGCTCGGCTCGCGGCGCCTGGGTCCGGGCGACCGTGGCGGGCTTGGGCCCTTCACCGTTGCGCCGTCAGCCGTGGTGCTCACGAGCGTTGATACGACCCCCAACCCTGGGCGTCCGCCGGAACTGTTCCTCCGCCCGGGGCTGTCGGTGCTGGAGGTTTTCCAAGAGGGGAATCAGTCCGCCGGGCCGCTGCGGTTACGCGAGGTCGGTGCCTCGGCCCCGTAACGAGCGGTGTGCGCCGAGGTGAGGCTGGCGTGCCCACTATCCTCGCGGATGGGTGATGTGCTTTTGCTTGCCGTGGTTGTCGGGTTGGCGGTCGCCTCGATCACCTGGCAGGTCCGCGCCGGGTGGTTTCGGCTGCCCGGGCCCGACGCGCTGCCCAAGAGCGCAAGGCCGGTCCTTGTGCCGTTGTGCATGATGCTACCGCTGCTCATCATCGGCGGGTTGATCGCCAATGTCGGGCAGATGGTTGCCGGGATTCCAACTCCGACGGCCTTGGTGCAGACCACCCCAACGCTGACGCAGCAGGCCCAGGTCGCGGCTATCACATACGCCTTCTCGATCCCGCTCGCCCTGGGTGCATGGGTTTCGTTCTGCCGGAACCCCGCCGGGATCAAACCAGCCCCTGTGCTGGGCACCCGGCGTGCCGTGGTCCTGGGCCTGCTGACGCTGCTGCTCTGGCTGCCGGTGGTGTGGGCCGTCGGGGTGCTGGGCCAGCAGGTGCAAATATTCATCCAGGGTCAAGGCCCCCCGCTGCTGGCGCACGAGCTGCTGGCGCAGATCGTCCACGGCGATGCCCCGCTGGCGTGGCGTTTGACGCTGATCGTTGCCGTGGTCATCGGCGCGCCGATTGTTGAAGAGGTTCTCTTCCGCGGCCTGCTGCAAACGGGCCTGTGCCGGGCGTTGGGCAGCACCTGGCTGGGCATCGGTGCGTCAGGGGTCCTCTTTGTTCTCATGCACGCCGGGGCGATCCCGCGCGACGGGTGGATCACGGCGGGTGCGACGCTGGTGGTGCTGGCGCTGGCGCTGGGGATGACCTTCGCCCGCACCCGCAGCATTGCCGTACCCATCGCGCTGCACGCCGGGTTCAACGCGGTGAGTACGGCGGGGGCATTTCTGATCACATAAACGAAGGCTTATTCCTCGCCGCTGCCCGCCTGCACGCGCGTCACCAGCACCAAGGCCCGCAGAGCCTCGGCGACGCTCCACGCCTGCGCCGGGCAGCCTCCGGGTGCTTGCGGGTCGTCGGGTGTGTGATCCCCGTCATAGACCTCGGCGAGCTGGCCCAGGCACCCGTCCTGCAGCGACTGGACGATCGGGTCGAGCATCGCCTGCGCCTGCATGAGCGCGGCGGGTGTGAACTGCTCACTCCTGCAGAGCGCCTCGGCGAGAGGGCCGAGGAGCCACGGCCAAGCCGTGCCGTTGTGATAGGCCGCGTCGCGCTCGAACATCCGCCCACGGAATCGCCCGCGATAACCCGGCTCGCCCGGCGCGAGCGTGCGCACGCCATGGGGGGTGTAGAGTTTTTCGATCGCCACGCGCACGACCTGCTGCTGTTGCTGGCGCGTCAGCGGCGAGTGCGATAAGCTGACGGCAAAGATCATGTTGGGCCGGATGCTCGCGTCAGGCCCGCCGGGCGTGAGGACGTCGTAGAGGCAAGAGCGTTCAGCATTCCAAAACTTTTCGCGCAGCGAGGTGCCGGCACGCTGGGCCAGCCCCTTGCACACCTCGGCAAACGGCCGGGCGAGCGCGCCGCAGACGAGGCTGAGCTCGGCCAGGCCGCTGTGCCACAGCGCGTTGATCTCCACGGGCTTGCCGTGGCGGGGCGTGAAGACCACGCCGTCGCGCTTGGCGTCCATCCACGTCAGCTGCGTGCTTGCGTCCCCGGCGTGGACCAGCCCGTCGGCCGGGTCCATCCCGATGCCAAAGTGCGTCCCGTCGCGGTACTTCTCGACGATCTCCCGGCACGCCGGCAACAGCTCACGCTCAAATGTATCGTCGTCCCCGCTCGCCTTGAAGTACCCGCACGCGGCCTGGATGAACCAGAGGCTCGCGTCCACCGTGTTGTAGTGCGCCTGCCCGGAATAATCGTCAAAGACATTCGGGATCAGACCGTCCTTGCACGCGCCGGCAAAGGTCCGCAGCACCTGGCACGCCTCGGTCAGACGCCCCGTCGTCAGCAGCAGGCCTGGCAGGGCGATCATCGAGTCGCGACCCCAGTCGGCAAACCATGGGTACCCGGCGATGATGCTCTCGCGGTCGGCCGGGGCGCCGGGCATCGCGCCGGGGCGCACACGCCGGACGACGAAGTCATCGCTGGCATCAACCAGCGCGGCGATCCGGTCGAGCACAGGGCCTTTGCCCTGCGGGCCAATCCGCGAGAACGCCGGGCCCAGCGTTACACGCGTCGCGTCCATCATCCGCGTCAAACGCGATCGCTGCGCGTCGGCCTGCTGCTGGAGATCGGCGTCGGGCTGCACGCCCAGCGAGGCCCGCAGCTGAACGGTCTGCTGGCCCGGCGTCAGGTCGGCCGTGAATGTGCCCGGGGTGTAGAGGTCCTCCAGCGCGTCGTAGCCGCGCTCTTGCTCGATGCGATAGAGAAAGTTGTGCCACCAGTTCTCATCGTGCGAAAACCAGGCGTTGCGGGCGTGCATCCGCAGCGTGCCGGTGCCCTCGGCGTGGACATCGACCTGGCCCGGCGTGAGCGCGTCGGTCTGCACGCGGAAGCGGTCGCGGGACAGCTCGCGCAGTTGCAAGGCGTGAAAGTCGCGCATCCCCACCAGCGGCCGCAGCAGCAGCCGGGCTGCAGCGGGTGTCTCGATCTGGTACGAAATGATTACCGTCGGCTGGTGCCGCACAAGATGCACGCTCTTGGTCACCTTCACACCCCCGGCCTGAAAAGCCCAGTGCACGCCCGTGTCGTTCCAGAATCGCGTGATGAGCCTGTCCCCTCGCGGGTGCAGCGTGTCTGGCGCAAAGCGGAAGCAGCTGAGGTCATGGTGCGCCTGCGCACGCGTGCCGGGCGCGAGGATGACCGTCTCGGCAATCGACGAGAGCGCCATGATCCGGTTGACCGGCGGGCGGAGCGAGGCGATCAGCAGGCCGTGGTAGCGTCGCGTGGGCACGCCCGCCGGCGTGCCCATGGCAAAGCCCCCCAGGCCGTTGGTCAGCAGCCACTCGGCCTTGTCGAGTTGTTCCGGGTTCTCTTGGCCTTGCTGCGGGGTGATCTGATAGGTGGTCGCGTGCATGGGATAAGGGTAACGGGCCCAGGGTGCGGATTTTGGGCAGGTGTTGGGTGGGCGTTGCGCAGGCGGAAGAAGCCCTCGGCGAGGCCTAAACTCCTCACCCTATGGCCAAGACACGCGAGATCAAAAAGCGCATCAAGGCGGTCGGCAACATCAGCCGGATCACCAAGACGATGCAGATGATCGCCACCAGCAAGTTCGCCCGCGCGCAGGCTGCGGCCACGGCAACGAAGCCCTACACCGAGGGTTTGTTCGCGCTCGTTACCGAGCTGGCCGCCACGGCCGGGGACGTCCAGCACCCGTTGATCCAGGGGCCTGAGGTGCGTGCCGAGGGCGCGCCGGAGGTTACACTGGTCATCACCAGCGACCGCGGGTTGTGCGGGCCGTACAACGGGCTGGTGCTGCGGCAGTTCATGGGGCACCTCAAGGGAGCGCCCGAGTTCAAGCCGCCGAGGGGGCGGGTGGAAGTCATCGGAAAAAAGGGTGCGGGGTTCCTCCGTTACAACGGCGTGCCCGTGGCCGAGCAGCACGCCAACTTTGGGGATAAGCCGACCTTCGACAAGGTCAGCGGCCTAGCGCAGCGGTATATCGATGCGTTCGTGGCCGGGCAGATCGCCGGGGTGCGTGTGGTGTCGATGCGCTTTGTCTCGGCAGGCCGACAAAGCCCGGAGGTAGTGCAGTTGCTGCCACTCAAGCCGGTGGCCAAGGGTGCGACCACGAGTCAGACGGTGCTGTACGAGTTCACGCCGGACGCGCAGGGTCTGCTGGCGGACCTGCTGCCCGAGACGGTCAAGGCGACGCTCTTCCAAATCTTCAACGACGCCATCGTCTCCGAGCACGTCGCACGCATGGTGGCGATGAAGGCCGCGACAGACGCAGCCAAAAAGACCCGCAAACTCCTGACTCGCGACTTCAACCGCGCACGCCAAGGGCAGATCACAACAGAACTGTCGGAGATCATCTCGGGCGCGGCGGCGCTGGGGTAAGCGGTGGGGGTGTTGTCGAATCAATCCGATCTTCAACCCCGAAGGGGTTGCGGGTTGTAGCGGGTTGGGCTTCCACGCGTTGCGCCCGCGCCGCGCGGGCTTCACCGTGGCTACATCCCTCGGCCCCGTTGGGGCAGAAGGCACATTTCGCCGCAACGCGAGCACCGTGCCCACACCCCCATCTACTCGGCGCGTCCACCCTTGCACATCGACCAGGACGCCCACGCCGAGAGCAGGCCGATCGCCGCGCCCGTGGCGGTGTCTGAGAAAAAATGGTTGGCGTTGAGCACGCGCGTCAGCGAGGTGCCCAGGGCCAGCGGGATCAAGACCACCCCGGCCAGCGGGCGCCAGCGCGTCAGCACCAACGCCGCGGCGAAGGCCACCGCCGCGTGCGAACTCGGGATGCCCAGGTCAGACCAACGCCCCGCACGCTCACCCAAGGGCATCAAGAGGTAAACCCCGCCCGTATCCTCCGGACGCATCCGCCCGATGAGTGGCTTGACAAGCTCGGCCGCCACGCCGGCGATCACCACCGCAAATGCCAAAGCCGTGGGGACGCGCTCGGGACGGGGCAGCTCGTGCCGCGCGCGTGCGCCCACCCCCGCCAGCCACCAGACCAGCGCCAGGATCATCCAGGGGACAACCGAGCCGAGTTGCCGCAGCTGCTGGTACCAATCGAACATTGCCACCGGCTTGCTCAGCGAGCCGACGAAACGCGCCGAGGCCTGATAGGCCCACGGGTCCAGCGCGTGCGCCAGCGCGATGCACACGCCGCAGGCCAAGAGCACGATCACAACGGTCTTGGCCCGCAAGAGGGTTGAAGGTGTGGGCGTCGGCATGGGTGATCGTTGGCCCCAAGGGCGTCCCCGGCTAGCGCGCAGGGCAGGGGCCGGGTGTGGAAGCGGTTGAGCGCATCAGCAGCAGTCGGCGTTCCAGGCGCGCGATGGCCGCGTCGGTGGTGCCCAGCGTGCGGGCGATCTCCGCCCGCGTGCGCGGGGGGCCGGACCAGCCCAGACGCCAGGTGAGTATCTGCGCGTGCGCCGGCGGGAGCCTCGGCAAGATCGCTCGCGTGCCCGTCGGCGGCTCGGTGAAGGCCTGCCAGGAGCAGACCCGGCGTGTCCAATCTTGCAGCGGTGCACCCCCCGATGCGCCCGGCATGGGTGCGGTGCGCGCCAGCCACTGGGCGACGACGCGGTTGACCTCGATGCCCGCCGGAGCCGCAAGCCGGCCTCCCTTGCCGGGGTCGAAGCGGTCGATGACGGCAGCGATCGCATCAATGCACGCGCGCAGCAGCGGGCCGGCCTGCCAGGGTTGCAGGCCCAGAAGCCCACGCGGCCAAGTGCCGTGCTGGGCGAGTTGCACCTCGATGGTGCGAAGCAGCAGAAGTTGCAAGTCGCGCGCGAGTTCGGCCTTTAGGCGTGCGGCCCAGCGCAGGTCTGTGAGCACCTTGTCTATCGCACGCGCCGATGGGTGCGTCCGGCTCAGCCCACGCGCCACACGCTGGGCGCGGGCCAGCAACGCGAAATAGGCCAGCAGACGGGCACGCTCGCGCGAGCGCTCGGGTTGACCGGCAACCAAAGCCGCGGCGGCGTGCTCGCCCAGGGTTTGTTCAGCCGGTGCACCCAGCGGCGCGCAGGCCGCCGGGTTGGCCAGGATGGATGCCTCCTCCTTGGTAACCAGTTCCAGCAGCTCGCCGGCAATCGACACACGCACCGCACGCAGGCGCTCTGCCAGGGCGAGGGCCGACAGCCGGTGGACTGTTGACACCGAAATACCCAGCCGGGCCGCGAGCTTCGTCGGCGAGGCCCCCGCACCGCGTGCACGCAGGATGAACCGCCGTTGACGGACGCCCAAGCGTGGCTTAGGGGTAAAGATCGGCTTGGCGGCGGACTCGTCGTGCTCGATGAGCACCCGGCGCACGGCCTCGCGGGCGCGCCCCAGCGTGCGGGCGATGCGACCCGCCGCAGCCGTCCGTGTACACCCGATGGCTTGTCGGTAGTTTGCCGCCTGGCGAACAATGCTCTGCTTGTCCTCATCGCTCAGCCGGGTGCGCGCGCCCGCCCCGGCCAGGCGGCGCGCGTGCGCACGCTCGAAGCCTTCGACGACAGGCAACGCAAACCGCGTCTGCGCACGCCCACCCCCGGTTGCCACACGCCGACCGACAAGGCCAGCCCGGCGAAGGCGCTCGATGGTTTTACGCGACACGCCCCAACGCTGGCACAACTCCGCCGTGCTCAGCCACCCCGGGGATGCGTGCTCGTCGGCGGTGAAACCTGCGCCGGCGCAAAGGCGGTCGATCAGCCCGGCGATGTCCCCGGCCAGGGCCTCGCCCGGGATGAGTTCGGGCGTCCCCATCGCCGGGCGGAAGCCCGTGAGCTGGAAGGCGACCCAATCCTCGGGATAGGCCTGCGCTGGGTCGATCAGCGCCAACAGACGCTCGGCACGCTGGACATGCCCGCGCGCGGCCGGGGGAGGCGCAAACCGCAACTGCTCGGCCAAGGCCGCCAACGCCGGCACGGCAAGTTTGAGCAGGCGTGGCATCGGGCTTGACTCGGGCGCGCACGCGCAGTGCGGCGCGCGCTGGCCATGAGCGTAGGGAGATGCAAAGGCCGCACGCACAGGCCTTGCCCTCTACGATCCAAGCCCATCCCAGGCCCATTGAAAGGACCGCCATGCCCCCGACCGCCCGCACACGCCGGTTTATCCGCGATATGGAACCCGCCGAATACATCTCGGGGGTCTTCTGCATCAGCAACGCGCAGCTGGGGCGGACCAAGACGGACAAGCCGTACCTCAAGTGCCTGATCAAAGACAAAACCGGCGAGATGCCCGGTCGGATGTGGTCGATCGACCCGGAGCACTTCCGCCGGCTGCCCGGCGAGGGGTTCGTGGCCGTCGAGGGTGAGACGCAGGCCTACCAGGGGGACCTGCAACTGGTCATCCGCGGCATCGACCCCGTTGAGCCGGGCCTCGATGAACTCAAGGAACTGCTGCCCGTCTCGGAGAACGACCCGGAGGCGATGTTTGCCCAACTGGTCGCCATCCTGCAGACCCTCGAACACCCAGGGATGAAAGCACTGGCGAAAGTCTATCTTGAAGACAAGCCGTTGATGGACAACTTCAAGGCCGCGCCCGCGGCTAAGTCCATGCACCACGCATATATACACGGGCTGCTCGAGCACACCCTCAGCGTGCTGCGCCTGGCCCAGGCCGTCTGCCCGCTCTACCCGAAGATGAGCCGGGACATCATCCTTATGGGGGTGTTTTTGCACGACCTGGGCAAGACGCGCGAGCTGGTCTGGGACCGCTCGTTTACATACTCCGACCGGGGTGAACTGATCGGCCACATCGTCGAGGGTGCGATCATGCTGCACGACCGTGCGCAGTTGGTGATGCGGGCAACAGGCCAGCGACTGCCCAAAAACGCCGTGATGGTGCTGCAGCACATCATCCTCAGCCACCACGACAAGCCAGAGTTTGGCGCGGCGAAAGTCCCCGCAACGCCCGAGGCGATCCTGGTGGCAATGCTCGACAACCTCGACGCCAAGACCTTCATCGCGCTCAACGCCGCACGCCCGGACCGGGCGTTTACCGGGGATATGGGCGGAAACTTCACGGACAAGCAGTGGGCACTGGAAACGAAACTCTTCAGGCCGGATCCACTCAAGGAGTGAGCCGGGCTAGGCAATCGGGAATAGGCAATAGGCGCACGAGGGCATGTACTTCACGCTTGCCCAACTGCGCCGATTGCCTATTGCCTATTCCCGATTGCCTGTTCCCGATTTCCCCCCTTACGACCCGAGCGGGAACGTCAGCACACGCGTCACACCGCCGGTGCTGACGATTCGGACCCGCACCGGCTTGCCGAGCTCGAGTTTCTCTTCGATCTTGGCAAAATCCTCGGCCGAGCCAACGGGCTGGCCATTGATCGACAGCAGCAGGTCCCCGGGCTGCACGCCCCACTCCTTGAGCACGCTCTTGGGCCCAAGATCGGCGATGATCACGCCGGTGATCTTCTGCATTTTCACACCCAGGCGCGCCAGTTCCTCGGCGTTGTTCTCGCGGACGGTGATGTCCAGCTTCCCCTCGGGTGCGATCTCCTTGGCCACCTCTTTGGTGTTGCTCTGGCCGAGGGTTACCTGAAGGGTCATGGGCTTACCCTCGCGCACGAGCGCGACGGGCACGCTCCGCCCCGGCGTCAGCCGGCGCACGACGGTCTGGAGCGAGCCAGGGTCGTGTACGGGCAGCCCGTCGATGCTGGTGATGATGTCCTCAACCTTGATGCCCGCGGCGGCGGCGGGTGAGTCATCGCCGACCTCGGTAACCAGAACCCCGTCGGTGCCGTTGAAGGCGAGGCTCTTGGCCGTCGCCTCTTCGAGGTCCTGCATCTTCACGCCCAGGAACCCCCCACGCTGAGCCTTCCCTGTGGCGATCAGCGAGTCCATGGTGTTGCGGGCCATGTTGATGGGGATCGCAAACCCGATGCCGATGCTCCCACCCGAGCGTGAGAAGATCGCCGAGTTGATCCCGATCATCTCACCCTGGAGGTTGACCAGCGGCCCGCCCGAGTTGCCCGGATTGATCGCCGCGTCGGTCTGGATGAAGTTGTCGTAACGCGTCAGGTTCACACCGCCACGCCCGACGGAAGAAACGATCCCGGCTGTTACGGTCTGAGAGAGGTTAAACGGCGAACCGATAGCCAGGACCCACTGGCCCGGCTTGACGCGCGCCAGGTCGCCGAACTTGACCGGGCGCAAGTCCGTCGCCTCGATCTTGATCACGGCCGTGTCCGTGTCCGGGTCGGTCCCGATCACCTTTGCGTCGTACGTCGCATCGTTGGAGAGCCTGACCTGGATGCGGTCGGCGTTCTCCACGACGTGGTTGTTCGTCAGGATGTACCCATCAGCCGTCGCAATGACCCCCGACCCGAACGACTGACCACGCCGCTGTTGCCCAGGCTGCTGGCCCAGCTGCGGGGGGAGTTGATCGCCGAAGAACCGGCGCATCATCTCTTTGGGGTCGATCTGCTGCTGCGGCTGCTGGCGAGGCTGCCCACGCTGCGCCCGCGGCTGAATCCGGGGCTGCTCCGGGCCGTAGGTCGCCGTGATGCTCACCACAGAGGGCGAGACCTCCGCAGCAACACGCTCGAATGCCTCCGAAAAACCCATCGCCAGGTCCAACTGCGACTGCGACGACGATGATGTACGCGGCGCGTCATCCGCACGCGCCCGCGGCGCCAGCGGCAACGCGAGCGCCCCGGCAAGCAGCACGGCGACTGCGAAGCGCGACGCCAAGCGAGTTTGAGAACGACCTTGGTTGTGTACGATCATCTGTGCCTCCTTGTGTGTGCGTGCGTGCTCATTGATTATCGAAGTTGCACCCTGTCATCGAGCCGGGCCACTGGCAAAGCCCCTGGCTTAAGGGACCATGCCCGCCAGCCTTGTGGCGAGTGTTACGGCAATGGCAACCTACTGGTTCGCCAGCGCGCGGTTGCAGCGGTCTGGGGCCAGGGCAGTAGATCTAGACATCGAGGAATGCCATAGGTGTATGGTTTGGACTAGTTCTACGCTCTGGTTTACTATTACCTGTCTGGGTCTGGCTTTCGTTTGTACCCGCACACCTAGAGGTTTCATTCATGCCCACCACGCTCGGCTTTATTGATCCACTCTACTTCATCCTCCTCGCCCCGGCCATGATCCTCTCGTTCATCGCCAGCCGAATGGTCCAGACCCGCTTCGCATCGGCCAGCAGGATGCTCTCCCCGCGCGGCCTGACCGGTGCGCAGGTCGCTCGCAAAATCGCCGACCACCACGGCCTGCAAGGCGTCCCCATCGAGCCCAGCCAAGGGCACCTCTCAGACCACTACGACCCCAGGCAAAAAGTACTGCGACTGAGCCCCCAGGTCTTCGGCGGCAACTCGCTGGCCGCCTATGCGGTCGCCGCCCACGAGGTCGGGCACGCCATCCAAGACCAGACACGCTATGCCCCGCTGGCTGTACGAAACATGATCGTCCCGCTGGCCGGCTTCGGCTCCTCGGCCGGGATGATGATCTTCATGGGTGGGCTGATCTTCTCGACCATGACCAAGGCCCCCGCCATGGCCGAGATGGCCAAGTGGATCATGCTCGGCGGGATCGGCCTGTTCTCTGCGGTCGTCTTCTTCCAGATCATCAACCTCATCGCCGAGTTTGATGCCAGCGATCGCGCCAAGACCGCCCTGGTGCAGATGGGGCTGGTCTCACAGGATGAACTGCCCGCGGTGCGCAAGGTCCTCTCCGCCGCGGCATTGACCTACGTCGCCGCCACGCTCAGCGCGATCCTCACACTCGTCTACCTGCTCCTGCGCTTCAGCCAGTCGCAACGCCGATGAATACCCCAGATCAGCAACGCCGAACACAGACCCCCCACCTCCCAACCCCCACACTGACCATTGGAACTCCATCCCTCTGGTATATGCTCACATCTAATGATTTTTACCGCTCTCGCCTCGGCCCACTGGCACACAACAAGCAAGCGGCCCGATAACTAGCAGGCCCCGGGGCACGTTGGCGAACTTGATACCGAAAAGCCGGGCGACTGGGAGAACTCCATACAAACGCACGTCCAACAGGCCACCCCAGAGCTCCTTTTTTAGAAAAATCCGGGCTCCACCTTGCCACAGACCAAAACACGTGGCATGTTTATCCAATCATGCTGCCGACAAGCCATTCTCTACTTCGTCAGTAGGGTCTTGTGTCGGCAGTCTGTGGACAGAGAGCAACGCACCGTCTCCATATGGGTTTGTTTGCCCAATGGAACGCTAAGCGTGTGAAAACCATTTGATAGAGGAGAAGAACAGATGGCTCGCTTGACAAATGACAGTGTGCGTTATCCCCTGATGCTGGCGGTCGCGGGCTTGGCCTTGGCCGGTCCAACCGGGACATCGGCTCAGGCTGATACCATCGCCTGGGACTCCATGACCGGCGTTACAAACACCTTCTTCTTCCCAGGTTCCCCTGGGCGTTCCTTCATAGGGCAGGCCTTGAGCCTGGATGCCTCGGCCCCCCTGACCCTAACAGGCTTTGACACCGTGCTCCTCAGCGGGGCGGCCCAGACCGGCCTGCTGCGCCTGAATGTCTCTGTCTGGGGCGGATTCTCCCCTACCACTTCGCCGGTCTTTTCCAACCTGCTCTACACCGAATCGTTCAACTTCAGCTCGACCTCCTTGGCCCTCAACGGCATCTATGTACTGCAGAGCGCGACCGCGGGTGTGCCCAGGTTCACGTTCACCACACCCGTCGCCCTCCCGGCTAGCTCACCCGTTGGCATCACACTCAACTGGCAGATCGACACCGGCACGGGCGCGGGCTTCGTCAACTCCGACGCGCTGACCACCGCCGTGCGGGCAACCGTCCCCCTGGCCGTCGGGACAAACCTCAACGGCATCAGCCCGAACTTCGGGTTTTTCCGCAACGTCTCAGGCCAGACAGACGGCAACTTCCTCCCGAGCGATGGGCGCACAGTGGGTGCAAACAGCGCCATCTCCCTACGGCTCTACACCGTCCCCACCCCAGGCGCCGCCGCACTGCTTGGCCTCGGCGGCCTGTTGGCCTCCCGCCGCCGCCGCGCCTAGTTCAATCGACCCCAACACTGCATCGACCAGACCCCCGCGTGCGCCCGCACGCGGGGGTCTTTGCTATCCCCCAAAACACCTACACACTCCAAGGATTGTCCATCCAACCTCTGCCCAACCCTCCGCACCGATGGCGCAGGCAGGGGTGATCCCTATGACGCAACAGCGCAAAGACAAACACGAACATCTCCCTTTCAAGGCTGGTTCTGTGGCTTCATAAGGGTGTCGGAATCCCCGTATAGGGGATTTGCCTGCCGAAGGGTCAGGAGTGCTTTTCGTTGCTTGTTGATGGGCCGATAGCCTCTCCATGCGCCCTGCATCCTTTCCCCGACGCCCGATGCGCGACCCCGTTGCCCTGGTGTTCATGCGCCTAGGGAGTTGGCCGGCATGGACGCACACGGCGCTGGGCCTCTGCATCGCCGTCTTGATTGCGACGATCGACCGCGCGTCGGGGCCTTCGACATCCCTGGCGGTCTTCCAGTTGATCCCCCTGGCGATGGTCGCCTGGTTTGTCTCGCGCCCGGTGGGCGTTGCGCTGGCAGCCGCGGCGGGGGCTGCCTGGTACTGGGACTTTTCGCCCCTGCTCCCGCCGGGGACCCCCGCGGCGATCCAGCTCTGGGCCTGTGTCAGCAGGGTCGCCTTCTTCATGCTCGTCGTCTGGCTCGTCGCGGCATTACGCGAGCTCTATGACCAGCAGCGTGCCCTGGCAACGACCGACGACCTGACGGGCGTGGCCAACCGGCGTGCGCTGCTCGACGCGATCACGCTGGAGATCAGCCGGAGTGGCCGCACGCGGGCCTCGCTGAGCCTGGTCTATCTCGACTGCGACCACTTCAAGCTCATCAACGACCGCTTCGGGCACGCCAGCGGGGACAAACTCCTGCGTGCCATCGCCCACACGCTCGAAACAACCGTCCGCCGAAATGACCTGGTTGCACGGATCGGCGGTGATGAGTTTGCGGTTCTGCTGCCCGAGGCGGGTGCGGAGGCGGCGTTCAAGGCGGCCGGGAAAATCCGCAACGTCCTGGCCATCGCCATGCAGGCGCACGACTGGCCGGTTACCTTCTCCATCGGCGTGGCGACGTTCCCCACACCCCCGCCGAGCGCAGAGGCAATGCTCGCGCGTGCCGACGAGCTGCAATACGCCGCTAAGCATGGCGGCCGCAACGGGATCGTCCAGCAAGCCGTCGCGGCTTGAACCCTTCTAACCCCAGCGTGCAGCAGGCTTCCCAGCCTGCCTGCCTTGGATTGACCTGGTGGGGCGGGCTTCCCAGCCTGCCTGCCTTGGATTGACCTGGTGGGGCGGGCTTCCCAGCCCGCCTCCTGAGCTTTTCCACCACAGTCTACCATCAACCCAGCATGGCCAACTGGATCCCCTTCATCACCGACCTAGGCGAGGGACCCGCCTCGGTCATCATCGATGTTGACCTGGCCAACAGCGGGGCCGACGCCGGGCGCGGCACGCTCGTCGTCGCCTCCGTCCCCCTGCGCTCCCCCGGCGAGCATGGCATGGGCGAGCAACAGGAAGTCGACGCCATTGACGCGGTCATCGAAGAAATCCACGGCGTGCTCGCCAGCGGGTGCGATGCCGTCTTTGCCGCGACCATGCGCTCAGAGGGCACTTACGACGCGGTCTTCTACCTCCCGGCGTCCAAAGCCCAGGCCGCCGAGATGCTCTTGGGCGTGGGCCTCTCGCCGCTTGAGGGCGACTACATCATCCGTGAGGACCCGACGTGGAGCATGTACCACGAGCTCTTCCCCGCCGAGGGGGACATGCGCCGCGCGCTGGGCCTGCGGGCGCTGATGCTGCTGGCCGAGGGCGGGGATGACCTGAGCATCCCGCGTGGGATCGCCCACGAGATCAATCTACCCGGCCGCAACGCCGCCGACGCCGCCAAACAAAAACTTGCCGAGCTGGGGTACACGATCGTCTCAGAAACCAGCGACGCCAGCGAAGACCTCCCCTTCCGCCTGGCCTTCCAACGCGTCGAAGCGCCCGAGGCCTCAGCCCTGCTCACCTCCGCCGAGTTGCTTGACCAACTCGCCCAAGAACTCGACGGCGAATACGCCGGGTGGGAATGCCCGCCGGCGGGCTGATCGGCCCGGCACTGGACCACGCATGAGCACCACCCCCAAGCCCGGCACGCTCTACGACCTGCTGGGCCTGACGATGGCCGCGACGCCCAGGCAGGTGCGTGCCGCACACCGCGCGCTGGTGCGCAGACTGCACCCAGACGTCAACAGCGCCCCCGACGCGGCCGAGCGCTTCGGCACCGTGCAACGCGCCTACGAAATCCTGATCGACCCGGCCAAGCGCGCCGAGTACGACGCGCACCTCACCGCGGGCGACGCGCCCGAGCCGGGGGTGGTGCTCTCGCCGACGTACGCGTGGGTGAACGTCGCGGGGCACGCCGGGGCGGTGCGGAATATCGAGCGCCAGGAGGCGGAGGAAGAGGTCGAGAGGATCTGGGAGGTCTTCTTTGCGCCGAGGGCGAAAGCCAACAACTAACCGCTCGCCAAGGCCATTCGGCGGCTTGCTCAATGCACGGCGCGAGCACCCTTGCGCGGGCGTCCCCAGAACCACCTCGCGGCGTTGATCCACCGCTCGCGGCTGTGCGTGCGCGACGCCGGCCTGCCACACTCGGGGCAGACGAGCAGCGGCGCGATCTTTATCAGCGAGTGCCCGCAGTGCGTGCACGCCAGGAACCTTGCAGCAACGGCCGCACGCAATCGCAGCCGAACTACACGCCGGCAGGCGAGATAGACAACCACGCCGGCAACCACCGGCAGCGCCAGCATCACCAGCCAACTCAGTGGCGTGGCGAAGTCAAAGGGGCCGCCGGGCATCCTTGGCAAGAGCAGGGGAATGAACCCAAAGACGAAATAGAACGTGCACGGCACAGCCAGAGCAACCCGCATCCCATCGAGCGGCAAGCGGATCCACTCCGGGATAAGCGGCCCAGACAGGCGGGCCTTGCGTTTGCTCATAACCCACTCAAGTGCTTGCACCGCGCGGCAGCGGGGCTGTTTATTTGTACAAGTTCAGAATGCTGCGCACGCCCGTGATGATAATCATGATTACGACGGCAACGAGGCTGATCTCAACAATCCGCCTCGTCTGCACAGGCGTGTAGGTGCGGTTGTGCTTGAACCAGCGTGTAGTAAAAACAACAATCAGGACAAACGCCACAGTGGAGCAGACGACAAATACGAGAATCGAGGTCAACGAACCTGGTGGAGGGATTGACCTGGTGTAACGGCTGGGCCAGTCGAAGATGAGGGAGATGATACCTGCGGCGAGACCCACAGTTAAAGCGACTATGGTGACGAGCCATGAACGTGTCGAGGGCAGCATGGGCGTCTCGATTTGAGAGTATGGCCGATCCCACCGGGCCGCTCCGCTGCGTTTGGTTCACCCCCCTCCTACCATCCCCCGTGCGGGCATGCGGCCGCCGGCGGGCGTTGCCCGTTCGGAGGAAAGTCCGAGCACGGCAGGACACGGTGGTGGGTAACACCCACCCACCCCTGGGTTGGGGGCGCGGGAAAGTGCCACAGA
>JBKDDT010000052.1:0-21676 GCA_046339895.1 bacterium
TCATTCCCTGTCATCGTCCGGCTGTTGGTCCCGATCCCGCCGCCCTCGCCCGCGTCGCCAGAACTCGCGGATTCTGCGGGGTTTGTCAACGAAAAGCCGCCGGTGTCATCGTGTGACATCGGCGGCAGACAAAGCGGGCGAGGAGGATCGAACTCCCGACATTCAGCTTGGGAACGCCCGGGCTCACGATCAAAAGCCCCGTGAATCTGGCCACTTCCGACGCACCCCGCGTTCGCTTGCACACGGGCTTGCACAAGCCCGCGAATGATCGGGATTCCCGCTCCCGCGCCCGTCCCGCGACAATCGCCCACGGGCGACCCGGCTCGGCGCTGGCCCCGACTCCGGACTTGGCCCAACGGCCGCACGTCGGGCCAACGTGGCGGGACGAGGGCGGCGTCTGCGCGTCTACGCATACAGAACCCGCGACCACGCCGCTGCGGGCGGGGATTCTGTAGACGTAGACGCCCCTCCAGGCCGGTGCGTAGGTACTTGGCGGGGGACGGTCGAACGCGATGCCCGCGGGAACAGCGCCGCTTGGAGACAGAGTTTCTTTCGCTTGTCCGAGCGCGTGGCGGGCATCTGGCGGGGTTGGTACGCCCGCACGCCAGGAACGAGACGTGGGCCAACGTGGGCGGACCCGTGGCCAACGGGCGGGGCCCGTAACGGGCGGGAATCGGGGTGCGGAGCCCCCCAACGGACGGGCCCGACTGCCCGAGCGATCCAGCCAACCACCGACCCCCCGGACCCGCTGCATGTGCGGCGGGCCACCACGACGCCTCGGGCCGGCGCTCACCGCCACGCCCCCAACCACGACGGAGATTGCAATGAACATCGAGACGCTGCCCATCGACGCGGTCAAGGAATACGACCGCAACCCCCGCACCATCAACGACGCCGCCATCGACGCGGTGGCCAAGAGCATCGAGGCGTTCGGCTTCAAGGTGCCGATCCTGATCGACGCCGACGGCGTGATCATCGCCGGTCACACGCGGCTTCGCGCGGCGCGGAAGCTCGGGCTCAAGGAGGTGCCGACCATCCGCGCCGATGATCTGACGCCGGAACAGGTCAAGGCGCTGCGCATCGCCGACAACAAGGTCGCCACGCTGACGTCGTGGGACATGGAACTGCTGCCGTTGGAGCTGGCCGACCTCAAGGGCGTGGACTTCGACCTCGCGCTGCTCGGCTTCAGCGCCGAGGATCTCAGCGCCATCATGGCTCCCGCGGGCAGTGAGGGTTTGACCGATCCCGATGACGTGCCGGGCGCACCGGACGCAGCGACGACGGTGCCCGGCGACATCTGGGTGCTCGGCAACCACCGCCTGATATGCGGGGACTCATCGAAGCCTGAAGATCTGGACCGTCTGCTTGATGGCCAGCCGATCCATCTCGTGAACACGGACCCGCCGTACAACGTGAAGGTCGAGCCCCGCTCGAACAACGCGATCGTCGCAGGGTTGAGCTCGTTTGCGCTTGGGAAGAAGGCAAATGCCAACGAGCACGACCAGCAGAGCGCGGATCTCAACCGCCACCCGGAGAAGAGCCGGGCCACGCACAAGAAGCTCCGTGCCAAAGACCGGCCGCTCGCCAACGACTTCGTGTCCGACGACGAGTTCGACCGTCTGCTCGCGGCGTGGTTCGGGAACATCACCCGCGTGCTGATCCCCGGCGGCACGTTCTACATCTGGGGCGGCTACGCCAACTGCGGCAACTACCCGCCGGTGCTCAAGCGCTGCGAGCTCTACTTCGCCCAGGCGATCATCTGGATCAAGGAGCACCCAGTCCTCACCCGCAAGGACTTCATGGGCAACCACGAGTGGTGCTTCTACGGCTGGAAGGAAGGCGATGGGCACCGCTTCTTCGGCCCGGCCAATGTGCCGGATACCTGGTCGATCAAGAAGGTCAACCCGCAGAGCATGGTCCACCTCACTGAGAAGCCCGTGGAACTCGCGCGGCGGGCGATCGAGTTCTCGTCGCGCCCCGGCGAGAACGTGCTCGATCTCTTCGGCGGCAGCGGCTCCACGCTCATCGGCGCGGAGATGACCGGGCGGCACGCGTTCCTCATGGAGCTCGACGCGCTCTACTGCGATGTCATCGTGCAGCGCTGGGAGAAGTTCACGGGCCGCAAGGCGGAGCGACTCCCGGCAAACGGTGTGGCCGAAGAGAAAGCCGCGACCCGGAAGAAGGTCGCGGCTGGGAGGGAGATCATGGCCGACGAGTCCAATCCCACTCAGTCTCCCTCCGCGAATACCCCCGTCACTGGGACCGAGCAGACGCCCGAGCAGATCCGTGCCGCGGCACTCGCCGAGACGGCCCGCATCGAGGCGATCCGCAAGGTTTGCGGCGGCAAGCACAGCGAGGTACAGTGCGTCCCGACTATCTGGTCAAGTATCAAGTTGTTCCCGAGCAGTTCCGCTCGGGCTCCGGCTGGCTCGCCCAATTGATTGCCCCGTAGGTGATGACGATATCGGCACCGGCCCGGCGAATCGCGTAGAGCGTCTCGTGCAGTGCGGTGGGCCAATCAACCCAGCGACGTTCTGCCGCAGCCGACAGCATCGAGAACTCCCCGCTGACGTGATAGGCCGCGATCGTTGCGCGAGGAAAGTCGCGCCGTGCGGAGGCGATCACGTCCAGCGCGTGTACCGCCGGTTTGACCATAACGATGTCCGCCCCCTGCGCGAGGTCCAGCTCGATCTCGGCGAGGGCCTCCCTCGCATTGGCCGGGTCCATCTGGTGCCAGCGGCGATCGCCGAAGCCGGGGGTTGAGTTCGCCGCGTGGCGGAAGGGTCCGTACAGCCCCGAGGCGTGCTTGACGCTGTAGGCCATAATCGGCATATGGACCATCCCCGCAGCATCCAGCGCCCCGCGTACGGCGCCCACGGTCCCGTCGATCATCCCGCTGGGGGCCACCATCTGAGCACCGGCACCGGCCTGCTCGACGGCCAGACGTCCGTAGGCCCGGCGCGTGGCTTCAAGGTCCGGCGAACCATCGCCGCCGTAGACGCAGCAGTGCCCATGCTCGGTGTACGGGCAGAGACAGACATCGGTGATGAGCAGCAGTTCGGGCACTTCGGCACGCAGGCGAGCTATCGCTTTGAGCAAAAATTCCCCGCTGGTTTCGGGGTGGGGTGCTTTATTTGCCGGGACGCCAAAGAGGAGGACGCCGCCAAGCCCCAGCCCTTGCGCTCGAACCCCGGCCTCGACGGCCTGATCCACCGTGAGCCGCCGTTGATCGCGCAAGCCGTCGATCGGACCAGCGAGCGTCGCATCTTCGACAACGAACAACGGCTGCACAAGGTGGCGTGGCAACAGATCGGTCTGACGCACAAGCCTCCGCAGGGCCGGCGAGCGCCGCAGCCGCATGGGCCCCATCCCGAACGGCGATGAGGCGAAAGGGGTGGGTGGATCATTCTCACACGCCATGAGCCAAACTCCGTGCTGGCGGGATGGTCTGGAGGAGCAGGCCGATCACGCCGTCGTCGCCATAGACCCCCGGCACGGCGATGTTAGCAAAGCCGGCACGGCGAGCGGCCTCAGCGGTGGTCGGCCCCAAGCAGACGACCTGCGCGCCGCCGAGATCAACCGGGCAGGCCGCCAGACTCTGCGCTGCGCTTGGGCTATAGAGCAGCACGGCGCTGACTTTGGTGCGGAGGCTTGCCAGCGTGTCGTCGTCGAGCCGGGCCGGCAGAGTGTTGTAAACCAGCATAGGGTGTGGGCTGTACCCCCGCGCCCGTAGAGCCTCCGGGAGTTCCTCCCGCGCCAGTGTGCCGCAAGGGAAGAGGAGTGTCGAGGGCCCCGAACCCGGATCGTTGAAGAGCCGGGCCAGAGCGGCCGCGCGGTGCTCATCGGGGACCAGATCGGGCTCCAGGCCGCAACGGCGCAGCTCGGCGGCGGTCTTGGGGCCCACAGCGGCGATCTTTGCCCCGGCGAGCCAGCGTGCATCGAGCCCCTCTCGGCGAAGGGCACGCCAGAAACCGCGCACTCCGTGCAACGAGCAGAAAACGACCCAGCCCCACGGGCCACGCTTCCAGGATGTGTCGGGTGGATCGCGATACTCGATGCGGATGAGTGGGGCGTCGATGACGCTCGCCCCGAGAGCACGGAGGCGGCGCGTGAGTTCGCCGCTTGCCGTCCGCGGGCGTGTAACAACGATGGATTGCCCGGCCAGGGGACCTCCCGCCACGGCGCTGTCGCTGGCCAGCGCGGCAACGCTGCCGACTACGAGAACGGCGGGAGAACAGATAGTGGCCTTGACGGCGGCGTCGGCGATGGTGCCGAGCGTTGCGAGGACCTGCTTCTGCCGCGGGGTCGTGCCGCGCTCGATCAAGGCCGCGGGGGTATCAGCGTTCCGGCCAGCCCTCTGCAGCCCGGCTGCCAAGGTCCTCAACTCGGAGAGGGGCATGAGAAACGAAACAGTGTCGATGCCAGCCAGAGCGGCGTAGTCGCGTTCGCCCAGCGGCATGCCGGTGCCAGTCTGTGGGGTCGCCACAGCGAAGGTGCGTGCCACCCCCCGGCAGGTCGCGGGTATCCCAGCCGAGGCGGGAACGGCCACAGCGCTGGAGACGCCCGGCACGACCTCGCATGGCACTCCTGCCTCGCGGGCCGCTTGCAACTCCTCGAACCCACGCCCAAAGATGAACGGATCGCCACCCTTCAGCCGCACTACCACGTGGCCGGCCAACGCGTGGCGCACCAACTCCTGATTGATCCGCTCTTGCGGCATGGTGTGGTCGCCCGGGCACTTGCCCACATCGATCAGTTCAGCGTCGGCGCGGACCGTCGAGAGCAGTTCCGGTGCCGCAAGTCGGTCGTAGACCACCACGTCCGCAGCGGCCAGCAGCTCGGCACCGCGCACCGTAACCAGAGAAGGGTCTCCCGGGCCCGCTCCGACAAGATATATGGTCCCGGCCAGCGCGTTCATTCACGGGGCTCCAACGAGGCGAGCGCCGCGGCCGCCAACTCGTCAGCCAGAACGAAAGGGTCGCTTCCCGGGCGAACAGCGTCAAATACTTCTGCCCCGCTAAGCACGCGCACGCGAAGAGTCCCGCCGTCGGTCGACCACGACGCGCATGCGGCCGCTGCCAACGCGGGGTTCACTTGGATCCGACGCATAAAGGCCCTCTCGGCTAGCACGCTCATGCGAGTAGCGGGGTCGTCGGCCCGGGCGCACCAGGCGGTGGCCGACCAATCCTCACGGCGGGTCTGCAGCGTGATGACACCTTGTCCGGCCTCGGGCAGCAACTCGTCGGGGTCGAAAATCTGGGCCGCTTCGTCGGAGCGTCCCAGGCGTTGCAGCCCCGCCAGTGCCAGAACCGTCGCCTCAAATCGCCCAGCGCGCACCTGCGCGATCCGTGCGGAGACATCCCCGCGGATCGGGGCGGTGCGTATATCCGGACGCAGGCGATGCAACTGCCGCGCCCGGCGAATACTGCACGTGCCCACCACTGCGCCGGAGGGCAAGTCGCGCAGCGGCACGCCGCGGGCAGAGACCAGCGCCTCCGCGCTGGAAGCCCGCGTGAGCATTGCCGCCAGCACCAGCGCGGGATCGTCATCAAGCGGCAGATCCTTAAGACTGTGTACGGCCACGTCGATCTCCCCCCGACGCAGGGCCGCGGCGAGATCGTCGGTGAAAACGCTGTCGCTCCCTATCTCTTCTAATGGTTTTTCCAGATCGCGATCTCCCCTAGTGGAGATCGGCACGATCCTCGATGCGATACCCCACTGCCGCAGCGCGTCGGCGGCCTGATCGGCCTGCCACAGCGCCAAAGGGGATGTCCGCGTCCCCAGCCGCAATCCCTCCGGTAGAGGCTTCAGCCCAATCGAACGCACGATGCCAGGGAGCTCGGGGTGCTCGGCCAGCGGCTCAAGGACCGTGACGGACCCCTTCCCGGCGACGATCCCGAGGCGTTCGGGGATATCGATTAACGCGTGCGAGCCGCCGCCGAGCATAAAGGGCACGGCCAGAATGCTGCGGCCCACCAGCGTGGAGCTGATGGACTCGAGCGAAGGTTCCTGGTCAAGAAAAGCCGCTCGGGCGTCGACACCGGGGAAGGCGTCGCGGATCTCGCCGACCAGGGCATAGGTGGATGTCCCGCTGCCGAGAGCCCGAGCGGTGCCATGGCCGATGACCAGCACCACGGGTCTACCACCCCCAGCGTGGAGCTGACGCAAGAGCGGGGCCAGGCGATGAACGAACAACCCACGGACGCGCGGGTCTAGACCGATCGGCGGAGTTACGTGCGGCACAGTGCCACCTTGGGGTACTCCCTCACGCAGGGCTGGCGGGAGCACGTTGCGGACAAAGTAGCCGTCGCTGGTCATCAGGGGCACCACGGCGGAGGTGCGCCAATCGACCTGCCGCGCAGCGTCGGCGAACGCGGGTGAACCAAGCCTGAATGCAGCCCCGACACGCAGGCTCGGAGCTTGCCCCTGCCCGACACGTTGGGCCAACGCGAGAACCTGGAGGTTGGCCGGTGAATCATCGCCAGCTCCGTGCGCGGCTAGGAGCAGCTCTGTCCTCGCTGGGACGCTCATTGGGCGCCTCCACTCTTCGCGGTAAGAGAAGCGGCGGCATGGCGGGACTCGAACCAGCGTGCCAGGGCCCGCGCGTTGAGCTCGACGATCTCCTCTGCTGCGGCCAGGGATCGTTCCGCCGGCCCCCGGTCGATCGGCAGATTCCAGAGTGTTCGGAGGACAAATCCTGGAATGTTGCCGACACCAGGGTGGATGTTCGGTGGCATCCCCAGATCAATCAGCCGCACCGGGGCCGAGCGGTGCACAAGGGAATCGGGCGTCAGGAGAAATTGCGGCGAGCTCGTCGCTGAGATCAGGGCGTCGATCCGATCAGCTTCCAGCTCCTGGGCCAGCTCGTGCCGGAGCGTTTGCAGCGGGCGGACTCCGATGGACTCCGGCAGACGCTGCCGCGCTGTCTCGGTGTGCCGAGCGTATAGGGTAATCCGGGTGAGGGGGGCGGATGTCATCAGGTGGCGCACACACGCCTGCGCCACCGCGCCACTTCCCAGCAGCGCTACATGCCTTGTCGGCTCGGCAAGAAGAGCGTGAACCGCAGCGGCGGCGGCCCCGAGGTCGTGCCGGCCCAGCTCGGTCTTGGCACGAACAAGGCGCCCGGTCTTGATGGCCACACTCAGCAGACGCTCGATGCTCGGACCCGAGGTTTTATCGCGCTGAGCCTGGGCAAGCGCGTCGCGGACCTGACACAGGATATCGCTCTCGCCAACGATGCGGGATTCCAGCCCCGCCGCCAGACGCAGCGTGTGGCGAAGGACTGGCTCCCCTTCGATTCGTCTCCAACTCGGCGAGAGCTGCGTACCTGTCACCAGACGCAGCGTCTGCGTCGCACACCGCTCAATGCCCGGAATCGGCTGCGCCGACGCGGCGAAGACTTCGACACGCTCACACGTGGCCAGCACCGCGCAGTGGACCGAGCCTGGTCCAGAAGTATTCAACGCCGCGAAGAGCTCGCCGGCGAAAGGCCCCACCCCCGCCCGGGCCAGGGCGGCCCGCACGGCGAGAAAGTCCTCGCGTACCGGAAGGCTCAGGTGAACAACCGCGCCGCTCATGCTGACACCGTCAGCTGCACAAGCGGTGCGGTAGAATCTTCGCGCCCCGTCAGCAGTGTGCGCTGTGCTGGACGCTGGTACAGGCGGCGGTAGTAGTCGCTGAGGCTCTCGCTGACCCTGCGCTCCCGAGCAAAACGTTGCAGGAGTGGACGCAGGCGCTCGATGACTTCTTCGACCGGCACGTCTGCTAGGTACAGGTCGGCCAGCCGGTCGCCGCCCAGACCGCCGCCGAGGAAGAGGTGGTACACGCCGGGCTTTCTGCCGACAAGGCCAATGTCGGCGTTGTACGGCCTGGCGCAGCCGTTGGGGCACCCGGTCATGCGGATAGTCAGCGGGACATCGGCCAAGCCGTGGGATTCCAACTCGCGCTCGAACTCGTCGATCAAGGAGGGGAGTTGCCGCTCGGCGTCGGTAAGGGCCAGGCCGCAGGTCGGCAGCGCGACGCAGGCCATCGACCATCGGCGCGCGTGTGAGAGTGCTTTCAGGGGCGGCACGCTGTGGGTGAGCAAGATGCGTTCGACGTCGTCGGCGGCCTCCTTGTCGAGATCGACGAATAGAATACTCTGCATCGGGGTCAGACGGATCCCAGGGGCGTACTTCCTGATAATCTCGAGAAACGCGGATCGGTAGCGTGCCTTGGGTGTGTCTGCGATGCGGCCATTTTCGACAAATACGCCGACAAACTCGCGGCCGTCCCCCTGCTGATGACGACCGATGTGGTCGAGCTGGCGGGGCTGGGGCGTCGGCCGTGGGTCCTCGAGCTTCAGGCCCAAGCGTTGTTCGAGCTCGCCGCGGAAACGCTCAACACCCCAGCGCTCGATGAGGTATTTGATGCGGGCCTGCCGCCGCTCGATCCGTTCGCCGTGGTCCCGGTAGATCTCGACGACGGCACGAACCGCAGCAACGGCCAGCTCGACCGGGACGAAGGCAATCGGCGAGGCCATGCGTGCGATCGTTTCGGGGCGGTTGTGAGTCATCCCCAGCCCCCCCCCGACGACCAGGTTGTACCCTAGGACGCGGTGGTCCTTGGTCACCGCGATCAGCCCGGCGTCATAGGCGTAGATGTCAATGCTGTTGTCGAAGTCGATGCCGATGCCGAGCTTGAACTTGCGCGGCAGGTACTGCCGGCCGTAGAGCGGCTCCTCTTCCCGATCCCCGGCCGGTGCAGGAGGTTCATTCCCCGCGGCGCTGGGGTGCTTGTAGCGCTCGCCGTCGACCCATATTTCGTGGTACGCCCCGGTCTTTGGCGCCAATGCAACGGCCAACTCCTTGGCCAGCAAGCGTGTGGCCCGGTGTGGCTCGCTGACGAATGGCGCCGGCGAAGCCATGACGTTGCGGGGAACATCCCCGCAGGCCGCCAGGGTGGTCATCAACACGCGGTTGATCGCGGCCATGGTCGTGTGCAAATGCCCCTTGGTCACACCGTGAAGCTGGAAGGCCTGGCGGGTCGTCAGCCGCAGTGTCCCGTTGGCGTGCTCCTGTGAGATCGCGTCGATATCGAGGTACTGCGCAGGCGTCACGATGCCGCCAGGTGCGCAGATGCGGATCATGAACGAGTAGGCCTTGTCGAGCCCCTGCTTGGCCCGAGCCGCTCGGCTGTCGCGGTCGTCCTGCTGGTAAATGCCATGGAACTTCATCGCGATGTTGTCGTCCTCGCAGAACGAGGCCTTGGCCGGGTCCGCCAGGGTCTGGGCGATCGTCCCCCGCAGGTAGTTGCTAGCGCGTTTGGCGGCCTCGACTTTGTTCTCGACCTTTGGATTGGCATTGTTCTCTGTGTGCTCGGTGCTAGCCTGGGCTTTTGCGCTAGGGGCGACGGGCTTCGGGGCGGAGCTCGGCGAGTTCATAGAAGCCTCTGACATAAGCGGTTCCTCTGTGGTGTGCTCTTGCGAGTGGAGGTTGTTGGAGGGATGGGGGGGAAATTGAAAGCGAAAGGTAGTGAGCTCGAATGCGGCGCGGCGGATTATGTGCCGTGCGCACACCCCGCTCTGGAGCCAGGCAGCGCAAGATGCGTGTTGCTGTCAGGCCGATCCCGGTGTGTTACGCTCGGCTGCGTGTTGGAGATCGGTGGTGGCCGCAGAAGCGGGATGCCCGGCCGCGGGGTATCGCCCATGCAAGCCGCACTCGGTTTTGCCCGTTCCCTGCCAGCGGCCCTGCCGGGAGTAGTCCGCCGGACCCGCGCCGGCGACGGGTTTGGTGCAGTGCGTGCAACCGATAGATGGATAGCCTCGCTCGTGCAGAGGATTGAATGGCAAGCCGTGGGACTGGATGAACTCCCATACCTGTTCCCGCGACCAGTCGGCCAGCGGGGAAACTTTTAGCACGTTATGCCGCCAATCCCACATGACGTGCTCGATCCCCGCTCGGGTTGGTGACTGCGAGCGCCGCAGGGCGGTGATCCAGACCGACGCCGTATCGAGGATATGCCGAAGCGGTTCGACCTTGCGGATCTCGCAGCAGCGGTCCGGGTCGCGACTCCACAGTGCCTCACCGTAGACACGGGCCTGCTCCTGAGGGGAGAGGGCTGGAGAAAATCGCTCGAAGGCCAGCCGCGAGTACCGGGCCTGGACGCGCTGGATAAGTTCATAGGTCTCCTCGAAGTGAAAGTCGGTGTCGATCCATGCGACACGCACCGGCAGATTGGCCTGATACAGCATCTCTAGAAGCACGACACCCTCCATGCCAAAGCTTGTGGTCATCACCAACCCGTTCTGTGGGAGCCGCCGCAGAACACTCCCGATGACTTCCTCCGGCGAACGGTTGATTGGCCAAGGCCGTACGCCGGGTGCGCTGGGGGGCTGGGGCTTGTTCGCAGAGGAGACGGCAATGGGTAGATTCACGATGAGAACTCCAAGCGCCGCGGCACCCCAGCATACCGAGTGGGAGCGGAGCGTTTAGCCGGGCTGAAAAACTGCCCGATGAAAATAACGTCTAGAAGAAACCCGTCTGTCAGTTGAGAGATCGTGCCTACACGGTCCTGTCGATATTCCGCTTGCCTTAGAGGTCTTCCCGCACAAGATCACCAATCGCAGGGGCAAGTACGGGCGCGATAACAACAACAGGCACGACACCGGACACCAAGCGGCGAAAGACCCACGAGGCGACACTGCCAGCACTTCGCCGCAGGCATTCTCGGGATGTGCGCGGTTGGTGTGTGGTTTGCGCTGTGCATATTTCTACACGCTAGGCCCCCATGTGGCCCGAGTCAAATCATCTTGTAGCCGCTGCTGGGGGGTAGGGCTCCGTGTGCGACTGTGTTTTCTCTGAGGGATGAATGCTGCGGGTGCCTGACAGAACGACATATCGATGTATGCCCTCGAATTGGTCGGTGCGATCTACCACTGGATCGGTGCGGCGGGCTACAAGTTGATCCTTGCGCAGAGCGTGCTCTCTCAACAGAAAATTTGGATCGGCCCTTGACTTGATCCTTTTCAAGGTCAATAGTTAACCTCCATGGAACTTAAGCGGACGATCGCCCACGCAGATGTACACTCGCTTCGCCAAGCGAAGAGGGCTAGCCTCTGCCTGCGTTTTGCCTTCTGCCGCGAGTTGCTCTGCACCTGCTCCTCGGGCGCGTTGCACACTCCGTGTTGTTGTTGCTGTAACTGATCGCTCAGCAGCAGTATCGGATGAGAACCCGATACAACCCAGCCGGTGCTGATGAGCTGGCACGCGAAGGCCAGCGCGGCCCCATCAATCACAACCTCCCGTCTGGATGGTAGCAATCAGCCTCTCGCTGCCCATTGCACCCGAACCAAACCATCTCCCCCGCTCGCTTTCGCACGGCGATCGCCTCGGGAAATCCTCGGCTCATTCCACACAGGCAGAACCATGAAAACCAAGATCGAGCGACGCATGAGGACCGAAAAACAAAGCGCAGAGACCGAAGTGCTAGGAACTTCTAGGGCCGCCCGTCCCTCCACCGACGCGTCGGACCAACTCGCCTCACTGGAGTCCGAGGCGATCACGATCATGCGTGAGGCTGCGGGGGCGTATACAAAGGCTGCCATTCTCTTCAGCGGTGGCAAGGACTCGGCCGTGCTGCTCCGCCTGGCCCAGAAGGCTTTCTTGCCCGGCCCGATCCCCTTCATCCTGCTGCACGTCGACACTGGGCACAACTTCCCCGAGACGCTGGAATACCGCGACCGCGCCGCGGCACAAGCCCGCGCGCAACTCGTCGTCCGGTCGGTCGAGGATGCAATCCGCCGCGGCGTTGCGGCCGAGGACCCCGGCCAGGTCCCCTCGCGGAACCGCGCCCAGAGCCCGACGCTGCTCGAGGCCGTGGCGGAGTTGGGGCTCGAGGGCCTCTTCGGCGGCGGGCGTCGCGACGAGGAAAAGGCACGGGCGAAGGAGCGCGTCTTCTCTGTGCGTGATGAGTTCGGCCAGTGGGACCCGCGCAACCAGCGCCCTGAGCTGTGGCGCACCTTCAACCCATTGCTACGCCGCGGACACCACATGAGGGTTTTCCCAATCAGCGACTGGACTGAACTGGACGTGTGGAACTACATCAAGCACGAGGGGATCGAGCTCCCATCGCTCTATTTTGCCCACGAACGTGAGGTGGTCGAGCGGCAGGGCCGGCTGGTCCCGGTCTCGGAGTTCACGCCCCCGCTGGTCGGCGAGTCCGCTTGTCGCCGGACCGTTCGCTTCCGCACCGTGGGGGATCTGACGTGCACCACGGCCGTCGGCAGCCACGCGGGCACACTCGACGAGATCATCGCTGAGCTGGCCTCCTCAAATACCAGCGAACGCGGATCACGTCTGGACGATCGAACCTCCGAGGCGGCGATGGAAGACCGCAAGAAAGAAGGGTACTTCTGATGGCGCAGAGTCCTGCCGATCCCGCCGCCTCCTTGAAAAAGGCCGATCGCCTGCCCCCGCTGCGCATCACCACATGCGGGTCGGTGGACGACGGCAAATCGACGCTCATCGGGCGTTTGCTGTACGACACTGGCTCGATCCCTGTGGATCAGTTGGAGGCCATCCAGCGCGCCAGCCTCGCCCGTGGCCAGAGCGGGCCGGATCTCTCGCTGCTGACCGACGGCCTCCGCGCTGAGCGCGAGCAGGGGATAACCATCGACGTGGCGTACCGCTACTTCGGCAGGCCCCGCCGCCGCTTTATTGTTGCCGATGCGCCGGGGCACACGCAGTACACCCGGAACATGGCCACCGCCGCGAGTGTCGCCGACCTGGCCATCGTGCTCATCGACGCCCGGCACGGCATCACGGTGCAAACTCGGCGGCATGTACTCATCGCAACCTTGCTCCGCGTCCCCAAGCTCGTCGTGGCGGTCAACAAAGTCGATCTTATCGACGACCCGCAGGCCATCTTTGAGCGGCTGAAGACCGAGGTCCAGTCCCTGGCCCCGCACTCTGCGGGGCTGGAGGTTCTGCCCATCTCGGCCCTCAACGGTGATAACGTCGCCACACGCTCCCCTGCTCTTGCCTGGTTCAATGGCCCCACGCTGCTAGAGATTCTGGAGAGTTACGAGCCCTACGAGTCCCCCGGACTTGCCACCGAAGGCGGCCACGAGCACGAGTTTAGGAACGGCGTTGGGCTGAGAGTCTCGGTGCAGTCGGTGATCCGGCCCGGCAACGGCAGTGACGGGGCACCGCGATCCTACGGTGCGCTGGTGCTGGCTGGCGAGCTGCGGGTGGGGCAGGAGGTTGAGGTTCTTCCCTCCGGCCTGCGCACCAGGATCAAGTCCTTGGCCCTGGGTGATCGGCCTCTCGAACGCGCCGGGGTTTCGCGGGCCGTCACGGTCGCGCTGACCGAGGAGATTGACGTGGCCCGCGGCGATCTGTTCGTGGCCGGCCCAAGGCCGACGGTCTCCGACCGCGCCGTGGCCGACGTGGTTTGGTTCGATAAACAACCGCTCAAATCCGGCGCACGCGTGCTAGTCAAGCAAGGGCCGCGAATCCTCCGCGCGATCATCGACCGTATCGAGCACAGGGTGGACCTGTTGACGCTGAGCCCGGCAGCGCCAGCCGGCCAAGCAGGCCAACCTACCCAAGCAAACCATGCAGGCCAAACTGGCCAGGCGACAGCAGAAAATCACCACTCCCAGCCGGCGAGTCTGGTCCTGCACGAGAACGACGTGGGCCGGGTACACCTGCGGACCAGCGGTCCGATGGTCTTCGACCCTTACGCGATCAACCGCGCCACCGGCTCGTTCATTCTCATCGACCCGATCACGACGGGCACCGTCGGCGGTGCCATGCTCGTGGAGCCGATCGAGGAAACCCAATGACCAAAGACCCTGACCAATCCAAGAACAAAACCGTGGTGCCCCACCCTGCGAGCATCAGCCGAGACGAACGCTGGCGCCTACGCGGGCAGCGCGGCGGCACCATCTGGCTGACCGGCCTTTCCGGTACGGGCAAGTCCACGATCGCCGCGGCGCTCGAAGCTACACTCCTGTGCGAGGGGCTCGACGCTGTTTGGCTCGACGGCGATAACCTGCGTCTGGCCCTGTGCGCTGACCTGGGATTCTCAGAGGCCAATCGCCATGAAAATGTCCGCCGCATCGGCGAGGTGGCGCGTCTGTTCGCCTCGTCGGGAACCGTGGTGATCGCCAGCGTCATCAGCCCTTTCCGTGCCGACCGCGAACGCACCCGCCAAGCGCACCAGAGCGACGGGATTCCCTTCGTTGAGGTGCTCGTCGAGGCGCCCATCGAGGTCCTGCGTCAGCGCGATCCTAAGGGCCTCTACCGACGCTCTTTGGCTGGTGAGCTGCGCGGTCTGACCGGCGTAGATGCGCCGTACGAGCGGCCGCTGCGTGCCGAGATCGATCTCCGGACGGACCTCTGCAGCGTGAGCGATGCCGTCGCCCGCCTGCGCAGCGTTGCCTGGGGTTTGGCACGGCCGCACTCCGCCGTCAACCAGACGGACGAACTCGCCAGAGGAGGTCTGCCATGACACTTTCTTCCCGCCAGTTCGCCCAGGCCCTGCGGGTTATGCCCGGGGGCGTCAGCTCGCCGGTCCGCTCTTTCAAGGGCGTCGGTGGGACACCGCGTGTGATCGCCCGCGGTTCAGGCGCAGAGCTCATCGACGTAGACGGCCTTCGATACATCGACTATATCGGCTCGTGGGGAGCCGCCATCGCCGGCCACGCGCACGGGCACGTTGTCGAGGCCGTGGAGCGAGCAGTTCGCGACGGGCTCAGCTTCGGGACAACCACCGCTGGCGAGGCGGAACTTGCCCAGCGAATCATCGATCGAGTGCCTGGCGTTGAAATGGTGCGGCTGGTGAACTCAGGGACCGAGGCCGTCATGAGCGCTGTGCGTCTGGCCCGCGGCGCCACGGGTCGATCCAAAGTCATCAAGTTCGAGGGTGGTTATCATGGTCATAGCGACGCCCTGCTCGTCCGCGCCGGTTCCGGCGTAGCAACTCTCGCTCTGCCCGACTCGCAGGGGGTGCCGGCCAGCGCGATCGCCGACACGCTGGTGGCGCGGTACAACGATCCAGCAGCGGTCGAAGCCCTCTTTGACCAACACCCCGGTGCCATCGCTGCGGTTGTGGTCGAGCCGGTGGCCGGGAACATGGGCGTGGTCGCGCCGCAGCCGGGGTTTTTACAGACCTTGCGAGAGACGACCCACCGGCGCGGGGCGCTGCTGATCTTCGACGAGGTCATGACCGGCTTTCGGGTCTCGCGTGGGGGCGCTTCGGCTCTGCTAGGTGTGGTGCCGGACATCTGGGTATTCGGCAAGATCATCGGCGGCGGCCTGCCCATTGGTGCCTACGCCGCCTCGCGCCGTCTCATGAAGCTGATCGCGCCGGCGGGACCGATCTACCAGGCCGGGACATTCTCGGGCAATCCGATCTCGGTTGCCGGTGGCCTGTCGACGCTTGATCTGCTTGACGACGCGGCCTACACGCGCCTGGAATCGCTCTCGGAACGGCTGCATCGCGGCCTGGCCGACGCGCTGCGTGAACAAGACGCAACCGGCTTTGTTAGCCGCGTCGGCTCGATGCTCACGGTCTTCCTGGGAATCCAGCGAGCAGAGAACTACGACGACGTGCGTGCGGGGTCACCCGAGGAGTTTGGCCGCTGGTTTCACGGATTGCTCGATCGCGGCGTACACCTCCCCCCCGGTGCGTTCGAGTCGTGGTTCGTCTCGCTGGCGCATGACGAGTCCATGATCGACCGGACCATCGCTGCCGCCCGTGAATCACTCCTGGAACTTCGCACCACCGCAACCAGCTTACGACCGGCGGGCCTGCTGGCCTCTCCCCGCTGCTGCACCAGCCCTCAACTACAAGGACCTCGCCTATGAAACCGCACCTTTGGAGGGCACTTTTCATCGCAACCGCCCTTGTCCTGGGCCTGCTCGCACTGACCACCTTCGCCAAGTCCGCGGCGAAAACTGATGACATTCTCCTGAACGCCTCCTTCGACGCGACACGAGCGCTCTATGACGACATCAACAACGCCTTCGCGGACGAGTATCTGCGAGAGACCGGACGCCGCGTGGTTATCCGACAGTCGCACGGCGGATCCGGGAAGCAGGCAAGAACGATCGCCGACGGCCTACCAGCGGATATCGCGTCGTTGGCTCTCTCGTCGGACATCGACATGCTGGCCAAGCGCAAGCTCATCGCCGAGAACTGGCGTTCACAGCACGAAAACAACTCGATCCCCTACAGTTCGCTGATCGTTTTCGTAGTCCGCGAGGGGAACCCCAAGAACATCCGCGACTGGAGCGACCTGGCCAACCCGGGCGTGCGAGTCGTGACCCCGAACCCCAAGACCTCCGGCGGTGCCCGCTGGAACTATCTTGCCGCCTGGGGCGCTCGCCTGCACGCCACGGGAGGAGACGAGCAGGCCGCACGCCAGTTCGTCACGAACCTCTTCCGTAATGCCAACGTGCTCGACACCTCAGCCCGCGGGTCGGCACACACCTTCGTAAGACGCGGCCACGGGGACGTACTGCTGGCCTGGGAGAGCGAGGCCATCCTGCTCAAACGCGAGTTCCCCAAGATGCAGCTCCAGGTCATCTATCCCTCAGAGACGATCGTGGCCGAGACCCCCGTGGCCATCGTCGATCTAAACGTGGATCGCCTCGGGACAAGGAAACTGGCGGACAGATACATCCGTTTCCTCTACTCACCGGCCGGGCAGAGAATTATTACGCAGCATCACTTCCGACCTTACATACCTCGCGACGGTCAGAGCCAAGGCCCGGCCGTGCCCCCCCTGCCCGAGGCAATGAAGACTTTCACCATCGGAAAGGTCTTCGGGGGCTGGCCCGATGCCCAGAAACGCCACTTCGCCTCCGGTGGTGAGTTCGATCGGATGTTGGACACACTAACAGCAGAGCGGCGATAGATCACGCGGCGACCAGATCTCCACGCAGAACCCAAGGTATACACACCGTGAAAGCACCATGGCCACCTCAAACATCAGCACGGAAATATCGAGAAGAGGCTTGAAGCGAAGAAACTCCATTATCCCTGGACTCGCCCTCTCGCTGGGGTTGTCGAGCACCTATCTCGGAGTGCTGGTGTTGCTGCCTCTGGCACTGCTGACACTAGTAGCGCTCAAGATCCCGCCAGCGGAGATATGGCGCACCCTGACCGATGCCCGCACCCTCGCGGCTTATAAGGCGAGCATCATCCCGGCATTCATCGCCTCGATGATCAACTTCGTCTTTGGATCGGTTGTGGCCTGGGTTCTGGTGCGCAAACGCTTCCCTGGCCGTCAACTGATCGACGCCTTGATTGATCTGCCTTTCGCGATGCCCACGGCCGTGGTGGGGATCGCACTGGTAACGCTCTACGGCCCGGGGACGCTCTTCGGCTCGTATCTCACTCGCTTCGGGCTGGATACCTCCACCGGCTACCTGGGCATCACGCTCGCGATGGTCTTCGTGAGCCTGCCGTTTGTGATCCGCACCGTGCAGCCGGTCCTGGAGGACCTGGACCCTTCGGTAGAGCAGGTGGCCGCCTCGCTGGGCGCAAGCCCCGCCTCCATCCTGTGGCGTGTTTTCCTGCCGCAGTTGCTGCCCGCCATGATCACCGGTTTCATCCTGAGCTTTGCCAAGTCGATCGGCGAGTTCGGCGCGGTGATTTTTCTGGCCGGGAACATCCCGGGCCTGACGGAAGTCGCGCCGCTGCTGATCATGGTCAGGCTCGAAGAGTTCGCTTACCCGCAGGCGGCAGTCGTGGCCATAGGCCTGCTCCTCCTCTCGTTCGCGCTGCTACTGGTGGTCAACACGCTGCAGGCCAGGCTGGCGGAAAGGATTTCCAAATGAACGCCCAAGCCTCCACATCGTTCGCGGACGCGGTGGCATCGGTTCGCCCCCTCACCCAGGGCCTGAAGCTTTGGCTCGACCGCTCGCTCATCGCGGTGGCCGTCGTCTTCGTGCTGCTGGTGGTGGTCCTGCCGCTGGCTTTGGTGATCGTCGAAGCCTTCGGTGCCGGCGCCGGGGTCTTCGTCCGTGCGGTCCTGTCGGAGGAGACGTTCTCGGCGCTGGCACTAACCCTGGCGTGCTCGCTGGTGGCACTGCCGCTGACGATAGTCTTCGGGATCGCGGCCGCATGGGCCGTGGTCAAGTGCAACTTCCCAGGCCGTTCGATCATGCTGACGCTGATCGACATCCCCTTTAGCATCTCGCCGGTGGTAGCGGGAATGATGATAGTGCTGCTGATCGGCCGCCAGGGCCCGCTTGGCCCGGTGCTCGACGCGATGGACATCCAGGTGCTCTACACCCCAGCAGCGATCGTGATCGCGTTGATCCTAGTGACGCTGCCTTTCGTGGCTCGAGAGGTCATCCCGCTTATGCAGGCGCAGGGCCGGGAGGAGGAGGAGGCGGCCCTCTCGCTCGGGGCCAGCGGCTGGCAGACGCTCTTCCGCGTCTCGCTGCCGAACATCAGGTGGGCGATGCTCCACGGCGCGCTCCTGGCCTGGGCGCGGGCTATTGGCGACTTCGGGGCCGTCTCGATCGTCTCGGGGCATATCGAGCGTTCGACCATGACGCTGCCGCTGCAGGTGGAGTCCCTCCACTCTGAGTTTCGCTTCACCGAAGCCTTCGCGGTTGCCACGGTGCTCATCATCATCTCAACGGTGGTCGCGATGGTCAAGTGGTGGCTCTCAACACGGATGAACGACCAACAAGATAACACCGCAGCCGCGGGGCAAGCCCAAGGAGCAAACCATGTCCATTGAAGTCAGGAACGCCTCCAAGTCATTCGGATTATTCCACGCCCTCAAGGGTGTAGACCTGCACGTCCAGAGCGGCGAACTCCTGGCGCTGCTGGGACCGTCGGGTTCGGGCAAGACCACGCTGCTGCGCGTGATCGCAGGGATCGAGCGGCCCGACAGCGGCGAGGTCTACCTATCCGGCGAAGACCACACACACTTGCCAACTCAGCAACGCCGCATCGGGTTCGTTTTTCAGCACTACGCCCTGTTCAAGCACATGAGCGTACGCGAGAACGTGGCCTTCGGCCTCCGCGTGCGCCCTAAGAGCACCCGCCCAAGCGAGGCCGCAATCCGTGCACGCACAGACGAACTGCTGGGGCTTGTCCAGATCGACGGCATGGCCGACCGCTTCCCGTCCCAGCTCTCGGGGGGGCAGCGGCAGCGGGTGGCGCTGGCGCGGGCCCTGGCCGTTGAGCCTCGCGTGCTGCTGCTCGATGAGCCCTTCGGTGCACTGGACTCAAAGGTCCGCTCTGAGCTGCGCCGCTGGCTACGACGCCTGCACGATCAGATGGGGATCACTACCGTGCTGGTGACCCACGACCAGGATGAGGCCATGGAGGTCGCCGATCGCCTCGTGGTCATGCGTAGCGGACGGATCGAGCAGGTCGGCACCCCCGACGAGGTCTATCACAATCCCAAGACCCCCTTTGTTTGCGACTTCATGGGGCGTGTAAACATTTTTCGAGGACGGGTGCGGTCCGGGCAGGTGCTGCTCAACTCATCGGTGGGTAAACCAGCCGAGCTGTTCTCCCTCTCCACTCACCAGGGGGAGGCCCACTCGGCCGCGCACGATGAGTTCCTCTTCGTCAGGCCCGACATGCTGCGTGTCGAGCGAGAGACAAGCAACCCTTCGGCCGTGCGTGCCACAGTGCTGCGGGCAAACCTTCTGGGCCCGATCGTGCGTCTGATCCTGACCACGCAGACGGACCCGGAGGTCGAGGCGGACATCCCGCGTGCCCACTACGATACACTGGGGCTTTCAGCAGGGGAAGCGGTCTATATCCACGCCGTCTCAGCCCGCACCTTTTCCGGCCTTCATGGCCTACCCACACCCAAGGGCCACGCTTAGATTTGCACGGCAGGCTCGGACCCATGTGCGATAAACCGGGGCCAGCGACAAGCCACCGATTCGCTCCATTTGCCTGCTTCCGACTCCTTAGAGCGTTCATCCTCAACCTATGTCTCCGCACATGCCAACTCCGCGGCCTCTTTGTCAATCCTCTACCAGGGTGTTGAAAAACCCACCAAATCGCACCATCGACGCGCAACCGGCGGCCGTTGGAGTGCGAAGATGGGGGTATGCGAGGACGCCCCAACCGTCAGCCCAACCTGTTCGTGCAGCTCAACCTGGAACAACTCGTGCCGGCGGATCACCCGCTGCGGGCTATCAAACGGATGGCCGACGAGGCGTTGGCCTCGATGAGCCGCACGTTGACCGCGCCGTACGCCCCTGCCGAGAAGGGGGGACGCCCGAGCATCCCGCCCGAACGGTTGCTCAAGGCCATGGTGCTCATGAGCCTCTACACCGTGCGGTCCGAGCGTGCCTTGTGTGAACGGATCACGTTCGACATGCTCTTCCGATGGTTCCTCGACATGAATCACGACGAGCCGTGCTTTGACCACAGCGTCTTGAGCCTCAACCGGGAACGGCTCGATCGACTCGACGCCACCAAGAAGCTCAGCGACCGCATCGTGATGATGGCTATGGACGCGGGGCTCTTGAGCGAAGACCACTTCTCGATCGACGGTTCGTTGCTGCAGAGCCACGCGTCACTCAACAGTCTGAAGCGGATCGAGCGGGAGAAGGCCGCCGCCGAGAAGCGAGACGACGACTGGAACGACGCCGGCAGGAAGGTCGGCAACCCCTGTGTCGACTTCTGCGGGGAGCGACGCGGCAACAAGACGCATCGCAGCGTCATTGATCCGGAGGCGAGGCTGTATACCAAGACCACCGGCGTGGCGTACGTGCAGCACAGCATGCACGTGCTGATGGAGAATCGCCACGGCATCGGCGTGGACATCCGCGTGGGGAAGGCCGACGGCTACGCCGAACGCACGTGCTGCCTGAGGATGCTCGACCGGGTGAAACGGCGTCTGGGAATCGAGCCGGCGACGCTGGGCGCCGACAAGGGCTATGACACGGAGGACTTTGTGTTGGCCCTCGAGGAACGCGGCATCGAACCGCACGCCGCGTGCAAGAGCAAAAAGGAACGCGATGTTCCGGGCGTCGAGGCTGACGCGGCGTGGGCGAGGTGGTTCCATCAGCGTCGCGTCGGCGAGAAGGCGTTCGAACTGAGCCAACGCAAACGGAAACTCAACGAGGAGATCTTCGGCTGGCTGAAACAGTTCGGCGGCCTCAGACGCGCGAGGCTGACGGGCCGGTGGAAACTCCAGCAACTCGCCGACGTCGCCTTGGGGACCCTGAATCTGATCCGAATGAGCAAGTTGCTGGCGACATGAGCGACCGCTGAACGCCACGAGTCGCGATGCGAACCGGCGACACACAACGCGGGACCGAAGCCCAAGAAAGGCGAGTTCGCCCTGCCGAATACCATAAGATCGGCCGCGGTTCGGAGCAGTTGACGTGACAGCACGGGTAGATCAACACCCTGCTAGAAGTTGCGACACCTTGGTAACCTGCCAGAAGTCGTCGTTCCTGTCAAGCGAAAACCCCGAACTTTCCAAAAATAACGAAAATATTTGTCCACCGCCGGCCCTGCGGCGGCATCCCCCGTCCTCCGCACGCCCCGCCCATGCCCCCCCTCCTACCATCCCCCGTGCGGGCATGCGGCCGCCGGCGGGCGTTGCCCGTTCGGAGGAAAGTCCGAGCACGGCAGGACACGGTGGTGGGTAACACCCACCCACCCCTGGGTTGGGGGCGCGGGAAAGTGCCACAGA
>JBKDDT010000053.1:0-30621 GCA_046339895.1 bacterium
GTCCGCCGAGATGAAGACGCCAAAGACGTTGTCATCGTTGGACGGGTTGATGGTGATCAACTCGGCCCAGGTATCGCCGGGTGTGATGAACGGGTTCGCGTCGACCGAGTTGCCAAGTGCGAGGTTGTAGAGTTCGTCGTCCACATTCGGATTATCGCCTGGTTTAGTGAATGGGCTCGGATTCGCCGGGCTGTCGCCTATACCACCGACTGTGATCAAAGCTCCGTTAATCCGCTCCCCATCGTCATTGCCGCCCGCGCTGGTCGTCAAGCGTCGAGCGGTGGGGTTATTGCTGGTCCTGACATCGATCTGGGTGAACTGAAACGAGGGCTGGCGGCTGAAGGACGATGCGAGGGACATGTTGAGGTTACCGCCGGTGTACGGGGAGGCGAAGTTCAGCCGGGTTGTATCGCCGGTGGTCGGCAGCTCGCCGTCGTAAATGAGCGCGGAGCGTCCCTGCGTAGCCGCGTTGCGGTAAGCGATGACGAGCACGGAGCCATCGTTGTCGCCGGTTTCCTGCAGGTTGAAGTTATACAGGCCACCTGGACCGCCCTGGGTCGCCGAGCGAACGATATTGGTTACGTCATATCGGACTGTGTTGACCGGGTTGAGGTTCGGACTCAGGAGCGTGCCAGCGCTCGGATTAAGCAGAGTGCCATTGAGTCTGACAGGGAACACGGTAGCGGGAGAGATGCTTTCCCCCCAGATGCTGCTCGTATAGAGATACGCCCCGAGAATCTGGGAGCCGCTGGGTATATTGGCCTGCAACTGCCCGGTCCCTGAGCCCTCGACACCAAGCCCATCAATGCTCAGGGCGGCGTTAGCAAAGTATTGAAGGGGACGAAGGTCGGCAAGTGCCGAGCAGGCCGTTAGGCCCACTGACAGTGCGGACGCGACACAAAGTGATCGACGGAACATGCTCATCTCTCTCCTCTTTCTCTGCCGCAATTAAGCGGAACTCATGCCGTGGGATCATGTCCAACTACTAGTTGGCACAAGCACGTCAAATACCTGAACACAACCACATTCTACCAGACTTCCTGAGATTGTCAAGATTTTCATCGCGATTCGCACAATTTTACCTTGAAAATCTCTAGGTCCTATACCTAAACCTGTCTGATCAGCATGATCGAGCAGTTAAGGTGAAGGGAGTCTTGGAAGAGCGTACTGGATGTATACCAGCGGATGCACAACAGGCGGTTGTTCAGGAGCCAACCAGCCGTCCCGCATCGCGCATGATCGCCTCAAACACACCGGCTCTGACCCAACTGGTGACCAACGGTGAACGGCACTACTCGATCCGAAGCCACGCGGCAAGTCCTTCCACTTGGCCCTGTTGTCCAAGATCCAGAAGATGCCTCGCAACGCATCGCGTTTGCACATCGCCGGTCGCCCACCCTTGGCGCTCACCGGCGCATCGAGCCACGATGAGCTCAGAGGATTCTCCCGGCAGAGCATGCGTAGGGCTCTGGAGAAGTTGCTGTTGCATGGTTGAATCAGAACTCAGTTCCTTGAGTATGAAGGTGGCTTGGCCGATGCTGCGGACGTGCGTGCAGCCAAGGCCCTGGCCATGGCCTGCACGCCGCCCCCTGATACACTCCGACAGCCTGCCCACCCCGGCACGCCCGGAGCACTCTGTCATGGTCAAGCTCAACCGCATCTACACCAAAACCGGCGACACCGGGAGCACCGGCCTCGGCGATGGTCAGCGCGTCCGCAAGGACGACCCGCGCGTCGAGGCCTACGGCACCGTTGACGAGGCCAACGCCCAGCTCGGCGTCGCCCTCGTCATCGCTGCGCAGGCCGCACCGGGCACGCTCACCTCCCGCATCGCCGACCTGCTCCGATCGATCCAGCACGACCTCTTTGACGTCGGCGCCGACCTCTGCTGCCCGATCCTCAAGGAGGAGGCCACGGGCAAACGCCTCCGCATCACCGCCGCGCAGACCAAACGCCTCGAAGACGCCATCGACGCGCACAACGACAACCTCGCCCCGCTCAACTCCTTCGTCCTGCCAGGCGGCTCCCCCCTGGCCGCGGCGTTGCACGTCGCCCGCACCGCCGCCCGGCGTGCCGAGCGCTTGACCGTCACCCTCCACGAGGCCGACAAGCACCGCACCAACCCCGAGGCGATCCGCTACCTCAACCGCCTGAGCGACCTGCTCTTTGTCCTCGCCCGCGTCGCCAACGAGAACGGCGCGGGGGACATCCTCTGGGTCCCGGGCGTCAACCGCCCGAACGCCAAGCAGTAAGTGGTGGCACCGGCCAGGCCGGCACGAGCAAACCATGGCCGCCGCCCCCATCCATGACGACTTCCGCTTCGAGTACGACCAAGTGCAGCGTGCACGCCTGCGCCGGCGCGTGCTCAGCCGGGAGCAGGTTCACACCCCGTCGATCGCCCTGCTCGTATCGTTCGGCAGCAGCGCCTTTACGATCTTCGCCTACGGGTGTGGCTTTGTCGACGCCTGGCAGACCGACCGCGACAGGCCCAGCTACGCCTGCTGATCTGGGTTCTCATCGCCACCCCCGCCAGCACGCGCCCGCCCCACGACCAATACCGGCTACTCAAACCGCAGGTGCTTGACGCTCTCGCCGCTGTCGCGCAGGTCCGCGAGCGCGTCGATGCCGATCTCCAACTGCTTGAGCACATGCTCACGCGTCACCACCGCATCACTCGCGGCCGTCTTCACCCCCTCGGGCGTCATCGGCATGTCGCTCACCAGCAGCAACGCCCCCTTGGGGATGTGGTTGACAAACCCCACAATAAAAATCGTCGCCGTCTCCATATCGATCGCTTCGGCACGGATCAGACGCAGATAGTCCTTGAACGGCTCGTCATGCTCCCACACACGCCGGTTGGTCGTATACACCGTCCCCGTGAAGTAATCACAATCATGCTCAATGATCGACTGGCTCACCGCCCGCTGGAGCCGAAAACTCGGCAGCGCGGGCACCTCACGCGGCAAGTAATCATCGCTCGCCCCCTCACCGCGGATCGCCGCGATCGGGAGCACAAAGTCCCCCACCTGCGCCTTCTTCAGACCGCCGCACTTGCCCAGAAAGAGCACCGCCTTGGGCTCGACGGCCGACAGCAGGTCCATGCACGTCGCGGCCATCGCACTGCCCATGCCAAAGTTCAGCATCGTGATGTTCTCTGCCGTTGCCGACTGCATCGGCCGGTCGCGCCCCAGCACCGGCACCCCGAACCGCTCGGCAAAGCGGTCAACATAATCCGTGAAGTTCGAGAGCAAAATATACTGCCCAAAGTCCTCCAGCCGGCGGCCCGTGTACCTCGGCAGCCAGTCGCGGACGATCTCATCCTTGGTCCGGAGCATGCACAAAGCGTACGTCGACAGACACACCCACGACGATCACCCACCCTCGCCACCCAACAGCCGCTTGCTCAGCACCAAACTGTTGTAATTCGTATACGGCCACTTCCACACACCCACCACCCGGTACCCACGACGCAAATAGTAATCTCGCAGCCCATGGTCCGGCTCGGCCATCGATAACGCCAGTTCCGTGCTCCCAAGCTCAACCGCCCGCGCCTCCACCGTGCCAAGCAACTTCCCACCCACGCCCGCGCCCTGCAACCACGGGTCCACCGCAAACTGACTAAACGCCAACACGCCCGCACGCATAAAAAACGGCGGCCCCTCATCCGGCTCCTTCTCGGCCAGGATAATCACCCCCACAATCTGCTCACCTACCTCCGCCGACAAAGTGCCCGCCCCCGGCACGCACACAGCGATATAGCACTCACCGCTTGATAGACGCCGGAGGGTAACCTGCTCATCCTGCCGGCCCGCAAGCGGCCGTAGACCCATCCCCACCTGCTTGGCATACGCCCGGTGCAAGAGAGCCGTTACCTGCCCGACCCCATCGCCGGGCGCCCAGCGCCGAACAACCACGCCTGGGGCGTCCTTGCCGTGCGCATGTGCCCGGGCTGGTTGGGGTGATGTCAACAACGCCAAGAGTACGCGCTTCCAGCCGGGTGGCGAGGGCTCCCAGCCAGTGGCGCGGGCTTCCAGCCGGTGGCGCGGGCTTCCAGCCCGCGCTCCAACGCCCCCCATCAATCATCCTTGATCCCAATCGCACGGTGCCCCTTCTCGCGCAGCTCGGCTACAGCCTTGATGTCCGCGCTGGCCGCCTCAACATTCCCGTCGATGATGTTCTGCTCGCACGCCAGCAGCCGCTGCAGCACCGCGATGAGATTGACCCGGTTCGCAACCTTTATCGCCGACCGCTCGGCATCGTCCTTCGCCCTGTCAAGCACATCACCCGGCACCGGCGCACTCTTGGCCCACAAGCACGCACGCTGCATCTCGCTGACAAGCCCGAGCGCCTCCTCCTTCTTGCTCGCATCACCGACGACCCCGCGCAGCGCCTTGAGCGACCGGCCCATCGTCTTCATCGCCCCCTCAACGCTTGAAGGCTCACCCCGCGCCGGCGGCGCCTTGCTCCCCGGTTCGCGCGCCATCGCCACCAGCCCGACCCCGGCAACCGCCAGCACCGCCAGCATCAATCCGAGCCGGCCCTTGAACGTCCCGAAACTGCTCATCATCGATTCTCAACCTTTCACTGCTCTCTTACAGAACCTCTCACCTGATGGCAGGGGCAGGGGTGGTGTTGCTTCACCCCAAAGGCACCAGAAAACGCTACCAAACCAACCCAACTACCACCCTCACGAATACGAACTCATCGGCGGGCACGTACACACCAGGTTCCTGTCCCCATACGGATTATCCACTCGTGAAACAGGCGGCCAGAACTTCGCCACCCGCAGCCACGCCGCCGGGTACGCCGCCTTCTCCCGCCCATACGCCCGCTCCCACACATCCGCACCGACCACCTCCTGCGTGTGCGGCGCGTGCTTGAGCACGTTGTTGCTCTTGTCCGCCTTGCCCGTGGCGACCTCCTCGATCTCACGACCGATGCCGATCATCGCCTCGCAGAAGCGGTCCAGCTCCGCACGGTCCTCGCTCTCCGTCGGCTCGATCATCAATGTCCCGGCCACGGGCCAGCTCATCGTCGGGCCGTGGAACCCATAGTCCTGCAACCGCTTGGCAATGTCGTCCACGCTCACGCCCGCCCGTGCGTTCGCACCACGCACATCCAAGATAAACTCGTGCGCGCACAACCCCGACTTGCCCCTAAACAGCACCGGGAAGTGCCCCTCCAGACGCTTGGCCATGTAGTTGGCGTTCAGGCACGCCACCTGCGTCGCCCGCCGAAGGCCCTCGGCACCCATCATCGCAATATACATCCAGCTGATCGTCAAAATACTCGGCGACCCAAACGGCGCCGCCGAAACAGGCCCCGTCGCGCTCCTGCCACCACCCGCCTCCCTGTTCACCTTGCTCTGGCCCGCAAACGGCGACGCGACCGGGTGCCCGGCCATGAACGGCGCAAGGTGCTTCTTCATACAGATCGGACCCATCCCAGGCCCACCACCGCCGTGCGGGATGCAAAAAGTCTTGTGCAAGTTCAGGTGGCAAACGTCCGCCCCGATCACGCCCGGGCTGGTCAGCCCGACCTGCGCGTTCATGTTCGCCCCGTCCATATACACCTGCCCGCCCGCCTCGTGCACAAGCCGGCAGATCTCCTTGATCGACTCCTCAAACACCCCATACGTGCTCGGATAAGTAACCATCAGCGCGCCAAGGTTGGCCTTGTGCTCGTCGATCTTTGACCGAAGGTCCGCCAGGTCGATGTCCCCCTGCGCATCGTTCTTGACGGGCACAACCCGCATCCCCGCGATCACCGCCGATGCAGGGTTCGTCCCGTGCGCAGAATCGGGAATCAGGCAAACATCACGGTGCTGCTCGCCACGCGAGTGGTGATACGCCCGTATCACCAGCAGCCCGGCATACTCACCCTGGCTCCCCGCGTTGGGCTGCAAACTCACCGCATCAAAGCCCGTGATCTCCGCCAGCCACGTCTCCAGGTCCTGGAACAACCGCGCATACCCCTTCGCCTGCGCCGCCGGGGCGAACGGGTGCATCCGCCCAAACTCCGGCCACGTCACCGGGATCATCTCACTGGTCGCGTTCAGTTTCATCGTGCACGAACCCAACGGGATCATGCTCTGCGCCAGCGACAAGTCCCGCCCCATCAGACGGAAGATGTACCGCAGCATCTCATGCTCAGAGTGGTGCGTATTGAAAACCGGGTGCGTCAGGAACGCGTCCGCACGCGCAAAAACCCCCGGCACCGGCACCACGCCCTTGCCCAGCAGCGCGTCGATGTCCTCACGCCCCGACCCGCCAAAGGCCGCCAGCACGCCCTGCACGCACGCCCGGTCGGTCGTTTCGTCGCAGGAAATCCCCAGGCTCCCATCCCCAAAGTCGCGAAGGTTGATACCACGCTCCTCCGCGGCGGCCAGCACAACCCCGGCACTCTTACCCACCGGCCGCACTCGCAGCGTGTCAAAGATCAAATCAGCATCGCTGATCTGGTGCCCCTGCTTACGCAGGCCGGCCCGGAGCGCGTGCGCATACGCCCGCACCCTCTGGGCAATCCGCACCAGCCCACTGGGCCCGTGATACACCGCATACATCCCCGCACAGATCGCCAGCAGCGCCTGCGACGTGCAGATATTGCTCGTCGCCTTGTCGCGCTTGATGTGCTGCTCGCGCGTCTGGATCGCCATCCGCAGCGCGGGCTTCCCCTGCGCATCCCGGCTCACACCGATGATCCGCCCGGGCATCTTCCGTGCGTGCTCGGCCCGCGTGGCAATAAACGCCGCGTGCGGCCCGCCGAACCCCATCGGCACCCCGAACCGCTGCGCCGAGCCCACCGCCACGTCCGCACCCCACTGCCCAGGGGGCGTCAACAGCGTCAGCGCCAACAAGTCCGTCGCCGCAACCACCACCACCCCGGCACCCTTGGCCCGCGCGCACAACTCTCGATAGCACTCCACACGCCCGTCGCTCGTTGGATACTGCACGATCAACCCGCAGACATCCCCATCGAGCTTCATCTCGCCCGGCGAAGAGACCCGCACCGTCATCCCCATGCTCTCCGCACGCGTCTGCACCACCGCGATCGTCTGCGGGTGGCAGTCGTCGGCAACCAAAAACGCCGGCTTCTCATGGTTCCCAATCCCGTAACACATCGCCATCGCCTCCGCCGCCGCCGTCCCCTCATCCAAGAGCGACGCGCCCGCCAACGGCAACCCCGTCAGGTCGCTGACCATCGTCTGGAAGTTCAGCAGCGCCTCCAACCTCCCCTGCGCGATCTCCGCCTGATACGGCGTGTACTGCGTGTACCACCCCGGGTTCTCGATAATGTTCCTCAAAATCACCCCAGGGGTGATCGCATCAAAGTAACCCATCCCGATCATCGACCGCGCGATCACATTCCCCCGCGCGATCTCCTTCAACCGCGCCAACGCCTCACTCTCAGTCAACGCCACCGGCAGGTTCATCGCCGACCGATTCCGAATCCCCTCGGGCACCACCGCATCCGTAAACGACTCGATATCATCAAACCCCACCACCGCAAGCATCTCGGCGATCTCATCAGCACCCGGCCCGATGTGCCGGCGCGCAAAGGTGTCCGAAGCATCTAAAATCGAACCCGCACCCCCACTACCGCCCGTCGGCGTTGAAGGCGGAGCACCCACCACCGGCGCAGCTGCGCCCATGCTGTGCGTGTGGACCGGGGTTGAAGATCGCGTCATGGTCATGGTTGTCCCGCCTCAAAGGCGATGCGGTCGAGCGGATCGCCGGGTGTGTGAATAAACATCGCGAACAGGCAATAGTAGCGGCCGCCGCACACGCTTTGCACACCCAAACCACACCCAACGCCCTCCCACCTACCCTGCACCTCACACGCACCGCACGCACCGCACGCACAGCACGGACCCACCCATGCCCAACCACACACCCCTCTTTAAACGCCTGGGCCTCCTCAACCACCCACGATTTGTCGCCAAGCCACCCGCCCAACCCGGCACCACCATCATCACCTCCCATAACCCCGCTACAGGACAAACCCTCGCCGGGGTCCGTGCCGATACCCGCGCTTCCTACGCTCGAACACTCGACACCGCCGAGCGTGCCTTCCGGTCCTGGCGCTCCGTACCCGCGCCCGTCCGCGGCCAGCTCATCCGCGCCCTCGGCGACGCCTTCCGCGCCCACAAAGCCGACCTCGGCATGCTTGTCAGCCTCGAAGTCGGCAAAATCATCGCCGAGGGCCAGGGCGAAATCCAAGAGATCGTCGATATCGCCGACTTCGCCGTCGGCCTCTCCAGGCAACTGCCCGGCCACGTCTTCCCCAGCGAACGCGCCGGGCACCGCATCATCGAGCAGTGGCTCCCACTCGGGCCCATCGGCGTCATCTCGGCCTTCAACTTCCCCGCCGCCGTCTGGGCCTGGAACGCCACACTCGCCGCCGTCTGTGGCAACCCAACCATCTGGAAGCCCAGCCTCCTCGCACCACTCACCGCCCTCGCCTGCAACGCCATCGCCTCCCGCGTCGCCGCCGACCACGGCCACCCCGACATCTTCCAACTCCTCCTCGGCACAGACGAAGAAATCGCCAAGCCACTCGTCGCCGATAAACGCCTGCCACTCATCAGCGCCACCGGCAGCACACGCATGGGCCGCGCCGTCGGACAGGCCGTCGCCGCTCGCCTCGGCCGCTCCCTCCTCGAGCTCGGCGGCAACAACGCCGTCATCCTCGCCCCCGACGCAGACCTCAAACTCGCCATCCCCTCCATCGTCTTCGGTGCCGTCGGCACCGCCGGCCAACGCTGCACCACCACACGCCGGCTCATCGTCCACGAAAAAATCGCCAACAAAGTCTGCAACACCCTCGTCAACGCATACGCCCAGGTCATCACCAAAATCGGTAACCCCGCTAACCCCCGCACACTCGTCGGCCCACTGATCAACGCCCACGCCGTCGCTTCCTTCGAGCATGCCATCGCCGCCGCGCTGGCCCAAGGGGGCACCATCCTCGCCGGCGGCGCACGCGTCAAACGCCCGAGCCTCAAAGGTGGACACTACGTCCAGCCCACCATCATCCGCGCCCCGGCAACCAATCAACTCCCCGTCGCCCAGGAAGAAACCTTCGCACCCATCCTCTACATCTTCACCTACAAAACCACACAGCAGGCCATCGATATCCACAACAGCGTCCCCGTTGGCCTCTCCAGCGCGATGTTCACCGAGAGCTACCGCAACGCAGAGGCCTTCCTCAACAACGACGGCTCCGGATCCGACTGCGGCATCGCCAACATCAACTGCGGCACCAGCGGCGCCGAGATCGGCGGCGCATTCGGCGGCGAAAAAGAGACCGGCGGCGGACGAGAGTCCGGCTCGGACTCCTGGAAAATCTACATGCGCCGCCAAACCTCCACACTCAACTTCTCAGGCACCATACAGCTCGCACAAGGCATCTCGTTCCAGTAGCAAACACCGAAGGTTTTCCTGCATCAAACCCCGCCCCCGAGGGAGGGGCAGGGGTGGGGTTATGAAAATTGCCCAATCGTCAAATCGCCAAATAGTTCAATCCGAAATTTGACCATTTGACCATTTGGCAATTGTTCCTCACCCCCCAAACGCCAGCACACTCGCCACCGACACCACCTTCGTGTGCGAAATCGAAACGCTCCACCCGGCGATCCCACGCTCCAACGCAATCTCGCCGGCACGACCACTAATCACCAGATCAGGCCGGCCCGATGCCTGCGTGTGCACCGCCACGTCCTGCCAGGTGATCCCGCACGAAAGCCCCGTACCCAAGGCCTTCAACGCCGCCTCCTTGGCCGCGAACCTTGCCGCCAGCCGCTGGTCCAGCCTCGAGTCCTCCGCACAATCCTCCAACTCCCGCGCTGTGAACACACGCTCCAAAAACCGCCCCCCGTGCTCGGCACGCATCCGCCCCACACGCGCAACCTCAATGATGTCCACGCCATGACCAAACACACGCATCCCCCATTCTTGCCCACCCGCAACCCCCACGCTCACCCCCACGCCGATCTACCCTTGCACATGCTCACCATCAACGTCCGCTACGCCGGAAACAAAAAGTGCGACCTCACACACCCCGAGGGCCCCACGATCCGCACCGACGCCCCCAAAGACATCGGCGGCGACGCCACCGCCTTCTCACCGACGGACCTCCTCGCCGCGGGACTCGCCTCGTGCATCCTAACCACCATCGCCATCGTCGCCGAACGCCTCGGCACCAGCATCGCCGGCGCCACCGCGAGCGTCGAAAAACACATGACCACCCCGCCCGCACCCCGCCGCATCGGCCGCCTCCCCGTCCTCATCAAACTCCCCGCCTCGGTCCCCCCCGACCTCCGCGAACGCCTCGAACGCGCCGGCCACACCTGCCCCGTCCACGCCAGCCTCCACCCCGATATCGACGCGCCGATCCACTACGACTATGTATAGAACGCCAGTAGTTTGCATCTAACCCCTCCCCCGAGGGGAGGTCATCAAATAGTCAAATGACCAAATGGCCAAACAGCCAAATGAACTGTCCCATTTGACCATTTGACCATTTTCCTCTTCACACCGACCGAAACTTGTTCAGCGCATTCATCGCCGCCACCTTGTAGCACTCGGCCAGCGTCGGGTAGTTGAACACCGTGTTGACAAAGTACTCCACCGTACCCTTAAACGCCATCACCGCCTGCCCGATGTGCACCAGCTCCGTCGCGTTCGTCCCGATCACGTGCACGCCCAAAATCGCGTGCGTCTCAGGGTGCACCAAAAGCTTGAGCATCCCCGTCGTGTCCCCCAGCAACTGCCCACGCGCAATCTCCCGGTAATGCGCAACACCCGACTCAAACGGCACGCCCTCGGCCGTCAGACGCTCCTCCGTCCAACCCACCATCGATATCTCAGGCACCGAGTAAATCCCATAAGGCACAAGGTCCGCATAACCCTCGTGCCGCTGACCGAACATGTGCATCGCCGCGATCCGACCCTGCTCCATGCTCGTGCTCGCCAAGGCAGGGAACCCGATCACATCCCCCACCGCATAAATATTCGGCACCTTCGTCTGATACTCCCCGTTGACCACAATCCTCCCCCGGCTATCCGTCTCCAACCCCGCCGCCGCCAGGTTCAACCCCGCCGTCGAACCCTGCCTGCCCACACAATATAAAAGGCAATCCGCCGTGATCGACTTGCCCGACTCCAGCAACGCCTCGACTATCTTCCCATCCCGGCTACGCGACCCCACCGGCGCATCGACCAACTTGATCGTCGCCACCTTCTCCCCCAGCCGCAGCGTACATCCGCTCTGCCGCAACTGATACTGCAACGCCTCGCCGATCTCCGCATCAATAAAGTCCAACAAGCGGGTGCGACCCTCCACGATCGTCATCCGCACCCCCAGCATCGCCAGCATGCTCGCGTACTCCGTCCCAATCACACCCCCGCCGACGACGATCATGCTCTTGGGCAACTGCGACATCCCCAGCACATCATCGCTGGTAATCACATCATCCCGATTAAACGGCACGCTCGCAGGCTTCGACGGCGCAGTCCCCACCGCGATCACCACGTGCTCGGCATAGATCATCTCCACCCCCCGCGGGCCGTCCGCCTGCACCGTGTTGGCATTCACAAACGACCCGTGCCCGTTGACCACGTCGATCCCGTTGCTCAGAAAATGCCCACGCACCAGCGCAACCTCCGCCGCGATCACTCGATTGCACGCCCCCATCAACTCACCAAGCCGATTCGGCCCGCTCAACGACTCCTCAACCCTCGGCATCAAAATCCGCACCCCCGTCACCGCCATCACCGCCTCACGCAACGCCTTGCTCGGGATCGTCCCCGTGTTGATCGCCACACCCCCCACCACGTCCATCTTCTCAACAACACAAACACTCTTGCCCAACTTCGCGGCCTGAATAGCCGCCTTCTGACCCCCAGGCCCCGAACCAATCACGCAAAGATCAACGTGGCGCATACAAAAGCCTATCGACCCGCCAAGCCACCCACCTTGAAGCCTTACCAACAAGAACACACAACCCAACACCCTCTAACCTACCCCGTGCCCCACCCCCCCGGCAGCATCATCCAGTTCACCCAGCACCCACTCAAGCGGGCGATCTATCTAACCATGCTGGCCACCACACTGGCCATGATTGCAATATTCACGCTTTTCTATCTCCTGCCGGATGCCGTCAAGAAACCAGGCTTCAGGTTCATCCAGCAAACCACTGCAAACCCACCACCAACGCCTGATCCCAACACCATCACGCTCACCTTTGCCCGTGGGATGGTCCTCGGGTTCGTCCCCGGCTTTTTCATCTTCACACCCTGGCTCATTGTGCTGATCATCTCCGCCAAGCTCCTGGCACGCCGGGACCTCAGGAAAGCCGCCGCCATCGCCGAGGGTGACCCGGCACGCCAGGCCGTCATCGCAAGCATGGAATCACGCCGACGCTCCATGTGGTTCTACGTCCCGGCCCGCATGTATTCCGGCATCGATGCCAAGGCCCTCCTTAGCGCCCTCCCCCAGCCCCGTCCACTGATCCTCTCCCTCGGCGTCCACCTCCCCCAAGACTCCGCGACCCCACCCCCACCCACCGCACCGGGCGAAGAGATCAACCTGCTCGAACTCCGCCAGAACCCACGCCGGAGCAAAATGCTCTGGCTCAGCGCGATCTGCATCACCCTCATGCTCGGCGCTTCGATCTTCTTCTATGTCTGGCTCTTCCGCACTGCGCCAACCCCAGGCGGTGGCATACCCCTGGGCGTCTTCATCTTGATAATCACACCTGTTTTCGCACCCACCCTGCTGATCCTCGGGGCCTTCTTCCTGACCAAAGTCGCCCCCATCCGCTCGGCCATGCTCACCCCAGGCCGCCTAGAAGACTACCGCTTCCTCCGCAGGTTCTGGCCCATCAACCGCGCACGCCACCAGGCCGGCCTCCTCACCTTCACCCCCCAAGACTCCATCCTGGTACTCACCGAGCCCTACAGACGCAGGCCCGTCGGCACCTTCATCCGCCACGACGGCGCACGCGTGCACTACCGGCTCATCGCCGACACCAAAATGGACCCACTCGCCGAGGTCCTCGACCGCTGGCAGGCCTAGCCCCCCCGCCCCTCACCGCTCCCCAATCCCCTTATACGCCACACCGTGCGGCCCCGTGTACTCCGCGTCCGGCCGGTACAGCCGGTTGTCCGCCAGCTGCTCGATGATGTGCCCCGCCCACCCCGAAATCCGCGACAGCGCAAACATCGGCGTAAACAAGTCCAGCTTCAGCCCGATCGAGTGGTACGTCGTTGCGCTATAAAAATCGACGTTCGGATAAATCCCCTTGGCCGCCTTCTCACGCAGCATCACGCCCTCCACCGCCACGCTCTTGGCGTACAACTCCTGGTTCCCCGTGTCCTCGGCCAACTGCTTCGCCAGCGTCTTCAGGTACGTCGCACGCGGGTCATACGCCTTGTACACACGGTGCCCAAAGCCCGCGATCTTGTCCTTCTTCGCCAGCCGCTCTTGCACATACTTCTCACACCCAGCAACCCCGGCGATCTCCCCAAGCATCACCATCACGCCCTCGTTAGCACCCCCGTGCAACGGCCCACGCAGGCTCCCGATCGCCCCCGTGATGGCCGAGTAGACATCGCTGAGCGTGCTGGAGATCACCCGTGCCGTGAACGTGCTGTTGTTCAGCCCATGGTCGGCGTGCAAAATCATGCACACATCAAACGCACGCGCCATCGTCTCAGTCGGCTCCACCCCGTTGAGCATGTACAGGAAGTTGGCCGCGAAACTCAGGTCCTTCCTCGGCTGCACCAACGGCAGCCCACGCCGGTACCGGTCAAAGAACGCCACCAGCGTCGGTGCCTGCGCCAAAATATTCAACGCCTTCTCCCGCGCGCTCGCAACGTCCACCTTGTTCGGCTCAGGGTCGTGCATCGAAAGCGCACTGACCATCGTCCGCAGCATGTGCATCGGCTGCGCGGTCTTGGGCAACGCCGTCAGACGATCGGCCATCCCCGCGGGCAACTCGTACCGCGAACGCAGGTCCTTGGTAAACCCATCAAGCTCCCCAGCGCTCGGCAACCGACCGTTCCAGAGCAAAAACGCCGTCTCCTCGAACGTGCTGTTCCGCGCCAGATCGTCGATCGAAATCCCCACATACTCCAGCACACCCTTCTCGCCATCGATAAACGAAATCTTCGTCCCCGTGGCAACCACGTCCTCCAGCCCCTTCTTCCACGTTCCAACGCTCATAGTCATGGCAACTCCAGCACACGCAACAACCCCAGAAATGCACCCCAGTCTAGCCGAACGGCGTGCGCTCCAGAAAACCACGACCCACGCCCCTCCCCAGAAACCCTCCCCCACAACCTTCCGGCGGGCAGGGGCAGGGGTGGGGCTGGGGCGCGGCAACCCAAATGCCCGGGGCGACCAGACGACTAAACAGAGTGGCAAAGCGACAAATCAGTAAAGTCACCCACTCCCAAGCCCCCCACCACTTTGCACCTTTGCCACTCTGAACCTATGTCGCTCTGTCTCTACCCCACCCTCCCCCTCCGCGCCTCTCCCCTCCCCCCGCCACCTCCGCGAACCTCTTCTCAAGACCCACCCCCTAGAATACCTCACCCCCCATAATCCACCCCCATTTGCCCATTTGGCCATTTGACCATTTGACCATTTCTACCCCCACCCCGCACCCGTCCGACCCCGGGCGTGTATAGTCCATGCACAACCCACAGGGCATCTGTTAGTAACCTGTTCGCTGTGCACTCTTGACTTCTACGCCACCCTTCCTCAAACTCCCTTCACACCATCCACACACGCACCTCCAGGGCAGGAAGCCCAAAGGTGCCCAGCCCCCGCCCCAGCCCAGCCCACAACCCATCTCCAAGGACAAGGACATGGCCTCAGACAACCCCAACAACCCCACCTCTACACCCTCCCGCGCCGGCACCGCCACGGCTACCTGGCAGGAGGTCAAGCCCACGCGCAAGGTCGTCGTCTCCGAGGGCCTCTGGCTCCGATGCCCCGCATGCTCGGCTCTCATCTACCGCAAACAAATGGAGGCCAACCTCCACTGCTGCCCAGAGTGCCAGCACCACTACCGCGTCGGCGCCACCCAACGCGTCGAGCAACTCCTCGACGCCGGCACCTTCGAGCCCCTCTTTACCAACCTCCGACCCACCGATCCACTCTCCTTCCGCGACCTCAAATCCTACAAAGACCGCCTCCGCTCCGAACAAGCCAAATCCGGCCAGACCGACGCCTGCAAAGCCGGCGTCGGGTTCATCAAGGGCCGCCCCGTCATGCTCGCCGTCCTGGACCTTGACTTCATGATGGGCTCCATGGGCTCCGTCGTCGGCGAGATCGTCACCCGCGCCATCGAGGGCGCACAAGAGCGCGGCATCTCCCTGCTCGTCGTCTCAGGCTCCGGCGGCGCACGCATGCAAGAGGCCGGGCTATCGCTCATGCAGATGGCCAAAACCTCCGCCGCCCTCCACCGCTTCCAATCCGCCGGCGGGCTCTTCATCAGCCTCCTGACCGACCCGACCACCGGCGGCGTAACGGCCAGCTTCGCCATGCTCGGCGATGTCATCCTCGCCGAGCCAAAGGCCCTCGTCGGCTTCGCCGGGCCTCGCGTCATCGCCCAGACCATCCGCCAAGAACTCCCCGACGGCTTCCAACGCAGCGAATACCTCCTCAAAGCCGGCATGGTCGACCGCGTCGTGCCACGCAAAGACCTCCGCAACGAAATCGCACGGCTCATCGACTACTCGGGGCGGTAATGGGAAGGGCTTACCCATGTTCGATTCCCTCAAAGCAATGGGCGCGATGGCCGCGCTGGTCAAGAACAAGGAGGCGGTCGCCGAGGCCTTCGGCCGCGTGCTGCGCGAGCTCGAGTCCCGCACCGTAACCGTCGAGGGCGCCCGCCAGCCCGACGGCACCCCCGGCATCGTCGTCATCGCCTCGGGCAAGCTCGATATCGTCAGCATCACCCTCTCCCCGGCACTGCTGGCCGCAAGCCAGGATGAGCCGGGGCGTGCGAGGGTGCAACAACTCATCAGCGGGGCGACCAACGCCGCGCTCAAGCGGGCCAAGGAACTGCTCATGGGCGAAATCTCACGCGAGGCCAAATCGCTCGGCTTGCCCGAACTGCCGGGCCTAGAAACCCTCCTCGGCAACGCGTCGCCTTCTGCCAGCCCCACCATCGGCCCCTCTTCGGGGCAATGATGCGTCGATGCGCGAGGGTGCCGGGCCAGAGGTGATTGATCTTCCTGCGGGCATTCCGCCGGTGCGTGTGTTGCCGCGTGATGCCGATGTTTCAGCCGCGTTCTGGAGCACCACGCACGAACAAGTCTGGTCCGAGATGCTCGACGCCAACGGCCAGTTGCACGACGGGCCGATCTGGGCCGTGCGCTCGATCGGGCCAGACGCACTCGTTGTCCAAGCGGACCAGTACAAGCGCCTGGCCGTGCAGGCCGACCCACGCATCGGCGACCTCGGCGTGCGCCTCCTCGGCGTCAAGGGGCTGCTTGTTGGCCGCGACGCCTCGGGCACCGAGCGCATCCTCCTGGCCCGGCGTGGCGGCCAGACGCGCATCTACCAGGGCCTCTGGGAAACCGCCCCCGCCGGTGGCATCGACGTCCGCCAACTCCTCGGGCACCAGGCCGTGCGCGAAACACTACTCACCGAACTGCACGAAGAGCTCGGCCTGACAATGCCCCCCGGCGTGCAAGAGCGCATCGTCGCCGCCGTGCGCGACCCGATCGCCCGCTCGGTCGACCTCATCGCCCGCATCGACTGGCCCGATGCCGTCAACCCCCATGCGACCCTCTGCCACACGGGCACGCACGCCTGGGAATACATCGACTCGGCCTGGGCCAGCCCCCAGGACGTGCACACCATGCTGGCAAACAACCCAGGAATGTTGTCGCCGCCGACGATGGCGGTGCTGCGGTGGTTGGAGTGGGTGGAGTGAGCGCGCAAAGATTTGGCGTTGCGATCTCCGCATCTTTGCGCCGACCCGCACGGCGGCCCCTAGCAGCCCGTCTGCCGGGCGCGCGTTTTGGGAGGGTCCAGATGTCCACCCGACCCCGCCGGGTGGCTCCTGGGGCATCTGGGTGCATCTCCGGTTTTGATCGCACATTTGCGGGGATGTGCGGGGTGTGCGCGGGTTGATATCCTCTTGTATGTCCATGATCAAGGTTCTATTGATGTGGCTGCTCGCGTTCGTTGCGCTGTTGGTGTGGGCGGGGGTTGCGTTGTTCTGGGGCTCGCGGGCCATCGAACTGGAAGATGCCCGAACCTGGCCGACGGTGCAGGGGACGATCACGGACCAGCGGATCACCGAGGTGATTGGGAGCAAGGGGAGGCGGTCGTACCGCCCGGAGATTCGGTACGCGTACTCGACGCCTGGTGGACAAACCCGGTATGGGACTCGCATCCATAGCGCCGCCGAGCCTGCCAAGAGCCGGTCGTGGGCGCAGACTCGGCTGAGCAGGTACCCGATCGGCAACCGCGTGCCGGTGTATGTTGACCCGGCGGACCCGCGGGTGGTGCTGCTCGAGCCTGGGATCGGCGCGGGGGAGTGGCGCGAGGCGGGTTATCTCGTGGCCGGGGGGCTTGTGGTTGTTGGGATGCTGGCCAACGCGTTGCACCTGACGCGTCGGCGCGGGAATGGATACGTGGCCGGGGTGCGGATCATCCTGGGCCCGCCGGTGCGATGCAGGCAGGAGGCGTGCGGCGCGCTGGCCGGGAGCCTGTATGCGGGGGCGGTGGTGGCGGTGGTGGTAGGGGCGTTGGCCCACGTGCTCGATGGGGGCAGTGCGCTGTGGGTTGTCGGCACGCTCGCGGCGGGGCTTGGTGTTGCGGTGCCCTTGTGGCTGGTGCAGCGTGCGCTGCGCGACCGGCCCGCGTCGGGGGACTTGGTGATGGACTATGACAAGGAGGTCGTCGTTACGCCAAAGGCCTTTGAGTCAGAGTCGATCAGCGTGCCGATGGCGGAGGTTGTGGACCTGGTGATCTTGGCGGTAACGCGTGGGTCGGGCAAGAGCAGGACGACGACGCAGCAGGTGCACCTGGTGCTCAGCGGCGGCGGTGAGCGTGAGGTTGGGCCGATCGCCATGGGTTTTTCGTCTGTTGGAACGGCACGGGAGTTTGCCAAGTGGCTCGCGGGTGAGCTCGCCCTTGAGCCGGGGTGAGGTGGGTGGGCAGTGAAAGTCGTGTGTGCCAAGTGGCTAACCCCACCGCTTTTCCTCCGCTTGGGGGAGGGGTTGATGAGATGGACAGTTGACGGTTTGTTTGAGATTGCTGCGATCGATATGAAAACGGCCTGCCGGGGGGCAGGCCGTGGGGTGGTGTGATTTGTTTGCTGTGGAGGCTTGAAGGCTGCACCACGGCGAGCGAACCGCACTGCTGGCACTGCCCGCCAGAATGTTCTGGTGGAGGCGTTGAAGCAATGAAGCTTGGGCCGGATTACTTGTTGCAGCTGGTCGAGCCGGTCGAGCAGCCCGACTTGGCTTCGCCTGAGCAGCCGCCGGACTTGGCTTCGCATGAGCAGCCGCAGGACTTGGCTTGGCCCGAGCATGAGCCTGACTTGGCCTTGGCCTCGTTGTCCGAGCAGACCTTGCTGCCGCAGCAGCTCTCACCCTTGGCCATCTTTGCGGCCTTGGCCTCGGCGTTACCGTTGCAGCAGGAGGAGGACTTGGCCATCTTGTTGCTCTGTGCGCTGCCGGTGTTGGCCCCGTCGATGGTGCAGGCGCCAAGGGTACATGCGGCAAAGAGGGCGGTCACGGCGAGGAACTTGTTCATCGGAAACTCCATGTGTTTGTGCGGTCAGGGCACGGGTTGAGGCAGGCTGGGAGCGGAAGACACTCTGCTCCAAATAAACAGCCGGTGCCTGGCACCAGGCACGGGTAATGGTACGTCGGCCGGGGCGTGCTGGATCGGTGGGTGGTGAAAGAATAAAAAACCCCGCTTGGGCGGGGCTGAGGGGCGGGTTTGGGTAGGGGTGCAGGTTGGAAACCTGTGCCAGTGGTTAGGTTTTTGGATGGGCGAGTGTTTTAGCGAAGGCTTTTCGGCGGTTGGCGATGGCCTTGCGTTGGCTGGTGCCGCCTGTGCCGATCTCGGGGCCTTGCTCGGCACCGACGAACTGCAGGACGCAGAGCTCACCACCGTCGCCGATGCGGTGCTTGCCGAGCTTGACGATGCGTGTGTAGCCGCCGTTGCGGTCCTTGAAGCGTGGTGCGACGTGGTCGAAGATGTGCTTGACGAGTTTGGGGGCCTTTCGGAGCTCACCATAGCGGTTGCGCTCCACCTGGTCGCTGGCGGGGACGTCGAAGTATTTGCTTGCGCGGTCGCGGAGGGCGTTGACGGCGGCTTTTTCGTCCTCAGTGGCGGCCTTGGCGATGTAGAGCCACTCGAAGGCCGGGCGGTCCCAGCCGAGTTTGGCGATGACCTGCCGTCGGGCGTGGAGGGAGCCGGCCTTGGCTTTGGTTACGATTTTTTCGATGAAAGGCTGGACGGCCTTGGCGCGTGGGATGGTGGTGACGATCTGGCCGTGCTCGAAGAGGGATGCGGCGAGGTTGCGGAGGGTGGCCTCGCGGTGGCTGCTGGTGCGGCCGAGTTTGTATCCTGCTTTGCCGTGGCGCATGGGTAGACCCTTTGCAAACGTGCCGGGGTTGTCCGGCTGGGGGCTTGTACTGTCTGACGAACTGACGGACGAACTGACTGACTTGTTGACGAACGGAGGCTTACTGCTCTTCGCCGCTGCCGAGGGTTGTTGCGACGCCCTCGGGCAGGGGCATGCCCAGTTCCAGGCCGATGGCGGTGAGTTTGGCCTGGACTTCGCGGAGGCTGGTGCGGCCGAAGGAGCGGATCTTGAGCAGTTCCGGCTCGCTCTTGACCACCAGATCGGCGACCTTGATGATGCGGAAGGACTCCAGGCAGTTGCTGGCCCGGACGGAGAGGTCTAGGTCGGCGATCGGCATGTTGAGCTTGCGGATGAGGTCTTCATCGACGCTGGCGGCGGCGGCGGCCTCGGTGCTGACGCGTGCGGCGCCGAGCTCGAAGTATTGCACGAAGGCGTTGAGGTGCTTGCGGAGGATTTTGCCGGCCTCGACGAGGGCCATCTCGGGGGTGACGGTCCCGTTGGTCCAGATGTCCATGACGAGCTTGTCGTAGTTGGTCTTCTGGCCCACGCGGGTCTCTTCGATGGCGTAGCGGACGCGTTGGACGGGGGAGTACGCGGCGTCGAGGAGGATCGTGCCGACGTCTTGCTCGGCCTCGGCGTTGTAGCGGTCGCTGGCGGGGACGTAGCCGCGCCCTTTTTCGACCTTGATTTCCATCTCAAAGTCGATGCGGTCGGTGAGCGTGGCGATGACGACGTCGCGGTTAAGGATGGTGATAGAGGGGTCGGCCTCGATCATCTCGGCGGTGACTTCGCCTGGGCCGCGGGCAGCGAGCTTGATGGTTTTGGGTTCGTCCCCTTCCATTTTGACGATGAGGCTCTTGACGTTCAGGACGATGTCGGTAACGTCTTCCATGACGCCCGGGATGCTGCTGAACTCGTGCTGCACGCCCTTGATTTTGATGCTGGTGAGCGCGGCACCTTCGAGTGCGGAGAGCAGGACCCTGCGGAGAGAGTTGCCGATGGTTACGCCGAAGCCTTGCTCGAAGGGCTCGACGATGAACCGGCCGAAGGTTCCGGTTTTGAACTTGGTGTCCGCGACTACTTTGCTGGGCAGCTCGAGGCCTCGCCATTTGATCCGCATGTTTTCATCCTGCCTTGCCCGACGGGGGCCAAATGTTCGGGCCAAGCCGGTGCCGTTGTCAGGCCCACCCTCCCGTCGGAACAAGGGGGGCCTCTCTTTCGGCATCGGTTTTTGAGACGATCGCGGCGGGGTTTGTTGTTCCCGTCTGCCGCGGGGTTTTGGTGTTAGACGCGGCGCCGCTTGGAGGGTCGGCACCCGTTGTGTGGTACGGGGGTGTGGTCTTCGATGGCGGTGATGCGCAGGCCCGCGGCCGAGAGGCCGTTGACGGCGCTCTCGCGGCCTGCGCCGGCACCTTTGATGCGGATTTCTATCTCCGAGACGCCGACCTTGCGGGCCTTGTTGCCACAGGACTCACCTGCGCGTGTAGCGGCGAAGGGGGTGCTTTTGCGTGTGCCCTTGAAGCCCATGGTGCCCGAGGAGTCCCAGGCGAGGGTCTCGCCGTTGGTATCGGTGATGGTGACCATGGTGTTGTTCTGGCTTGCGCGGATGTGCGCGATGCCGCGGACGACGTTTTTGCGGACTTTTTTGACCTTCTTGGCCATGTGTTTGTCTCGTGGGGGCGTTGGGCGGTGATCGGGGTCGTGTGCTGGTGATGTGGGAGTGGCGTTGGGGCCTGTTTAGCCCTTGACACCCTTCTTGCCTGCGACGGTCTTGCGTTTGCCCTTGCGGGTGCGGCTGTTGCTGCGTGTGCGCTGGCCGCGTGTGGGCAGGCCCTTGCGATGGCGGTCGCCGCGGTAGCTTTTGATGTCTTTGAGGCGTTGGACGTTCTGGCTGACTTGGCGGCGGAGGGCACCTTCGACCAGGAAGGTGGCGTCGATGATGGCGCTGATACGAGCGGCGGCCTGGTCGTCGACGTCCTTGGCGCGGAGGTCGCCGTCGACCTTGGCCTCGGCGAGGATGTCGCGGGCGAACTTCGCCCCGATGCCGTGGACATACTGCAGGGCGTAGTAAATCTTTTTGTTCTCAGGAATGTCGATACCAGCAATACGCGGCACGGTTGGCTCCCAATGTTCTTTGAATCAGTTCGGTCGGCTTGCCTCGATGAAGGCGGGTTGATGAGGGATCGATGCGGGGCGGGCGGGGTTGGCCGCGGGGGTGATCGGTTGGATCAGCCCTGCACCTGCTTGTGCTTGGGGTCGGCCTTGCAGATCACGCGGACCTTCCCCTTGCGGCGGACGATCTGGCAGAGGTTGCACATCCGACGGACACTGGCGCGAACCTTCATGGGTGAGTCCTCTTGATCCTGGCCTGCTGCTACTTATTCACATGGCACGGTGCGGTACTCGCGGGGAACGTGCCGACAACGCTACCCTTGGCGGACGGCTCCGCACCAGGGGGGGAAGTATTGGCCCCTCGCTGGCCCAAGTCGAGCGGGGGGGGTTGACAAAACTTGAAAAAGGATGGTCGGGTGGGGGTAGGTATCTGCGCAGAGAGCGATGAGATGCCGAGCAAAGACCGAAATGATGGGTAGGTCGGCTCTCCGAGCCGAGCGTGGTGGGTGTTGTGTTTTTCTGGAGCATTGCGTGCACCGACCCCACCACTGCGCCTCCCCTGCGGGGGAGGGGTTCTGAAGGGGGTGTAAGCGTATAACTATTTGCGGTCGCGTTGGCCCATGGCGCGGTCGATGTCCCTGCGGGTTTCGCGGTCTTTGATGGCGTTGCGCTTATCGTGGGCTTTACGGCCTGTGCCGACGCCGATGAGGCACTTGGCATACCCGTTTTTGAAGTAGACTTTCAGGGGGAGGATGCTGACGCCCTTGACGATGGTGGCCTTGGCGAGGCGGAGGATTTCTTTTTTGTGGGCCAGGAGTTTGCGTACGCGGAGGGCCTCGGGCTGGTTGTTGCCGGCGGGGCCGTAGTGCCCGATGTTGCACCCTTGGAGGTAGAGGCCCGGGCCGCCACGGGTGTCGGGGCCGTCGGCGCGTACCCATCCCTCGGCGATGGAGATTTTTCCTTCGCGCACGGCCTTGACCTCGCTGCCTGCCAACACGATGCCGCATTCGAGCGTCTCGGAGATTTCATAGTCAAAGCGTGCCTTGCGGTTCTCGATGGTCGGGGTGTCGAGCGTCTGCTTGGGCACGCGAGAGGATAGGTGTGGGTCGGGTTGACCGATTTGGGTCGGGTTGGTACACTCGGCGATATGAAGATCGCACACTTGCCGGCGGTGATTGCAACCTTGACGACAGTTGCGCTTTCGCCTGCAGTCTTTGGCCAGGGGGACGTGCCAGCGACCAGCCCGATCCCCTCGCCCGGTGTGGCGACGCGGGAGGCTTTGGAGCGGCGTGAAGAGGGGGTGCGTGCATCGCTGGAGTTTACGGGCAGCCACGCTTTTCGGACGGATCTCTCTGACGGGCCTGGGGAGGTTGCAGTAACGCAGGCGGGGTCGGCGTTGAGCCTGGGTTACAACCTGGGCCAGAACCTGATTTTGTCGGGGGTGATCGGGGCTGATATGTATTGGTACAACTTCAACAACGCCAGCGGGATCATCCCCGGTGCGGTGGACCCGGTGAACCAGTTTGAGCAGTTGTTTATCCGGCCGCAGTTGATCTATGCGGCGCCGGGGAGCCAGTATGCGTACATTCTGGGCGGTCAGGTAACCTATAGCGGCGAGAGCGGGGCGGATTTTTCTGACTCACTAACCGGGAATGTCTTCGGCGCGGTGCAGTATATGGTGAGTGATTCGTTCAACTTCACGGTGGGTGTGGGTGTTTCGACGCGGCTAGAGGACTCGCTGTCGGTGATCCCGATTGTCGGCTTTGAGTGGAAGATCAGCGAGCAGACGACGCTGGCAACGCGTGGGCTTGGGCTGCGGTTCAAGCAGGGCATAGCCGATGGTCTTCGGTTTGTAGCTGATGGGGAGTATCAAATCCGTGAGTTCCGTCTTGGGGAGGATGCGCCGCAGAGCGGGGGGGCGTTCCGGGATAAGAACGTCCCTGTGATGGCGGGTGTGGTGTGGAGCCCGGGCAAGAATATAGATATAACGTTCAGGGCGGGTGCGGTGGTTTGGCAGGAGTTCGAGGTCTACAACAAGGGGAGCAACAAGATCAGCGATAACAGCGTGGATGTTGCGCCGATGGTCTCGCTGGGTCTGGAGTGGTCATTCTGAAGCCGGGGCACTTAGGGAAGCCCTAAGCGATTACAGAATTGATGCACGATGCAGCTAGGCGACCCGAGCGATTCAGAAGTTTCGAGGGCTGGCGGGGGGGGGTTGTCTCGTCGCGGCGTGCTCAAGGCGGGGGTGCTGGGTGTTGGTTCGCTGCTGTTGAGCGGTGGGGCTGCGGTTCGGGCCGGTGTGCCTGCGGGGGTTGCTGCCGTTGGCCGGCGGGGCGCGACCAGGCCGGTGCGGAATGTGATTTTTTTAGTCTCTGACGGGATGGGCGCGGGGACGCTGGGGTTGAGCGAGCACTATTCGCGGGTTGTGCTGGGCAAGCAGACCAACTGGTTGCGGCTGGCGTCGGAGGCGGGTGCTCGGCGGTGCGTGGTTACGACGCACAGTTATGACTCGGTTGTAACCGACTCGGCGGCGGCGAGCAGCGCGTGGAGCATCGGGGTCAAGTGCCGGAATGGCTCGCTGTCGGTGGCGCCCGACGGGAGCACGCCGGCACCGATTTTGATGCGGGCGAAGCAGGGTGGGCGGGCGGTGGGGTGCGTAACGACGACGACGATCACGCACGCGACGCCTGCGGGTTTTTATTGCAACGTCAGCGACAGGGCAGACCAGAAGGATGTTGGGGTGCAGCTCGTCGAGCGGGATGTGGATGTTGCCCTCGGCGGCGGGCGTGTGTATGTGCCCGATGCGGCCGAGGGGGCGGGCGTGCAGCGGGTACAGACCCGGCAGGAGCTCAAGGCGTGGGCCGACAGCGAGCATGCGGTGCGGGCGAAGCGCGTGATCGGGACGTTCAACGACGGGCATATTTCGATGTCGCTGGAACGGCGGGATGATGAGCCGAGTTTGGTGGAGATGGCGCGTGCGGCAATCGAGCACCTGGGGACGTTTGCCGACGGGTTCTTTCTGCAGATCGAGGGTGGTCGTGTGGACCACGCCGGGCACAGCAATGACGTGTGCGGGATATTGACCGAGCAGTTGGAGCTGGACACGGTGCTGGGGCTGGCCGCGGAATATGCGTTGTCTCGGGATGACACGCTGCTGATCGCGGCGACGGACCACGGCACCGGTGGGCCGAGCGCGACGTTCTATGGCCGGCACGGGGTCGAGTGCATCAAGAAGCTCAGCGGTGCGAGCAAGAGCTTTGAGTGGGTGATGCAGAAGTTTGGGGCGTTGCCCGGGACGCTGACGCCCGAGCAGCAGGGTGGGGAGCTTGCCAAGCTGCTCAAGCAGGCGACGGGGATCGATATTGGCAGTGATGGGCGGAAGGTGCTGGCTCGCAAACTGGCTGGCGAGCAGGTGGACCCGTCGATCCGCCGAAATGAGTTGACGAGCGTGATGGGGTCGATTGTGGGCAATGGGTTTGGTGTGCAGTGGGTCAGCCCGGACCACACGGGGGAGCCAGTGGAGATGCTGGTGCTCGGTGCCGGGGGCGAGACGGTGCGGGCGGGGATGGACAACACGGAACTGACGGCGTGGATGGCGGGGCTGATGGACCTGCCGCCCGGGAAGCCGTTGCTGTAGGTTTTTTTGGCGGGGCGATTGTGTGTTCTGCTTGCTGTGGAGGATCGGCACGCGGGGCCGATGAACGTGCCATGCGCGTGCTGGGGATTGATCCAGGGCTTCGGCTGACGGGGTATGGGTGCATCGAGCAGGTGCGCGGTGCGCGAGCGGCCAGGGTGCGTGTGGTTGAGGCCGGGGTGATCCGTCTAGATGGCAACAGGAGCGTGAGCGAGCGGCTTGTGGAGCTCGAGGCGGACCTGACGGGGTTGATCGGGCGTGTTCGGCCAGATGTTGTTGCCGTCGAGCAGTTATACTCGCACTACGCCCACCCGACGACGGCGATCGTGATGGGGCACGCGCGTGGGATTATTCTGCTGGTCGTGCGCAAGGCGGGCGTGCGGCTGCTGGAGTTGCGCGCGACGGAGGTGAAGAAGTCGGCAACGGGGTTCGGGCACGCGAGCAAGGGTCAGATGCAGCGTGCGATGCAAGGTGAGCTGGGGCTGGCGGAGTTGCCCAAGCCGCCGGACGTGGCTGATGCGCTGGCGATCGCGCTGTGCGGGCTTCGGCGGGAGGCGTTTGGGCCTGGGGTGGTGCGGGGGCGGGGGTGATAAGAAGAAATACGAGTTGGGTTATCCCTTGACGAAGACGCCCATAACGCGGACGTGGTCTGGTTCGCCCGGGACGGGGAGGGCCTGCGGCCGGCAGAGGCAGCCGAGGCCGGCGGTGGTCAGGAGGGATTCGAGTTCGCTCGCTGAGAGTGGCCAGGGTGGTCCCTCGGCGTTGTCGCCGGGCTCTTCGTTGAGGCGGCCGCAGTCGACGGAGAGGACGATGCCGCGCGTGGCAGTGAGGCGTGCGATGTTGGCGGCGCCGATGGAGCGGATTTCGGGCGGAAGGGACTGGAGTGTGGAGACCTCGATGACGAGGTCGAAGCGGCCGGTCATGCGTGCGGGTGGGTCGAGGAGGTCGGCGCGGATGAAGCGTTGGGCACATCGCGGGTGGCGGAGGCCTGCCCAGTGGACCGCGGTGCCGGAGACGTCGAAGCCGAGGACGTCGAAGCCGCGTGCATCGAGCTCGGCAACATCGTCGCCGAGGCCGCAGCCGACGACGACGGCCCGGCAGCCTGGGCGGACCAGGCGTGGTGCGTCGCGGTTGAGCCAGTGCAGGAGGACGTCGTCGGTGTGGCCGTGATGCCAGGGGATGCGGTCGGGGTCGCCCTGGGCCTGCGCGTAGACGCGTTCGCAATACTCTGCGACGGTGAGGGGGCGGACGGCCTCGGTGTCGGACATGTCGAGCTTGTGTGCGTGTGTAGTTGCGAGGTGGGCGTCGGAGTGTTGGGAGGGGTCTTGTCGTGGGGTGGGTTCAAACATGGCAGGTCTCGATGCGTCGGCATGGTGTGTGGGCGCGCTGGCCGGGTTCCGCTGCGCCTGGCCGTGGAAGGCCGAGGGGTGGGAGTCTGCTCAACTGCTTAGAGCGTACTCGTTTTTGTGAAAAGCACAAGGGGAAATAGGTAGAATGATGGTAACTTGGGTATTTTTGACCTGTTTGATTGTTTTTTGTTCGTTTTTTGATCGGTTTTTATTCGTATTTTTGTACTAAAATAAAAGGCATCGATTTTTCGAGCTGGGTGAACCGTGGCCCAGCTAATTCGTATAGGAGTCCTATGAAAGTACCCGTCGAGTCTGCCCGGCACGAGGTCAACACCAAGCTGGCCTCTGGCCTGGCCAAGCTGGGTCTGGTCATGCGGCACCAAGCCTGGAGTGCTGGTGGGTTGAGCGGTCTGACACCGACGCAGTCGCAGGTGCTGGCCCTGCTTGCCGTGCGCGGCGTGGGAGGTGTTTCCATCTCGACGATCGCGGCGGAGTTGGCGGTGACGCAGCCGACCGTGAGCGATGCCGTCGCCGCGTTGCAACGCAAGAGGCTGGTGTGCAAGGCGAAGTTGGCCGGCGACGCGCGAGTTGTGCTTGTGCGTCTGACCCCTTCGGGCGCGCGGAGGGCGGCGGGCGCGTGCCGGTGGCCCGATGTGCTGCTCGGCGCGATCGACACGCTCGACGAAGCCGAGCGTGTGGTCTTTGCGCGTGCGCTGGTGAAGATGATCCACACGCTGCAGGAGGCGGGGCAGATCCCTGTGGGGCGGATGTGCACATCGTGCGTCCACTTCCGGCCGCACGCGCACGCGGGTGCGTCCAGGCCTCATCACTGCGCGTACGTCGATGCGCCGCTTGGGGATACCGATCTACGTTTTGACTGCCAAGAGCACACGGGTGTTGCTCCGGAACTTCGCCCGCGACTCTGGCAGTCGTTCGTTGAGGGCGTGCGGCCCGGCGGGGCGTTCCCGTCGGCGTCGTGGCCGAGCAAACAGAGCCTTACAGAGGCTTGAGAAGGAGTTTTTATGAAGACCGCAACGTTCTACCACGCTGGATGCCCCGTATGTGTCGATGCCGAGCGGACGCTTGCCGATTCGCTGGACCCGAAGAAGTTCACCGTCGAGGTTGTGCACCTGGGCCAGCACAAGGGGCGCATCGCCGAGGCCGAGAAGAGGGGGGTCAAGTCGGTCCCCGCGCTGGTGATCGACAACACGGCGCTGCACATCAACTTCGGGGCGGCACTGGGCGACCTGAAGGCCTAGCGCTGCACGCGGGCCGCAGCCTGTTGACAGGACAACGCACGCGGGTGGCCGCGTGCGTTGTCGTTGGTTGGCTCCATTTTTTTCGTGAGGGGGCGGGGGAGCGATTGCACTGCTCGCGCAGGAATGAACCCCACCCCTGCTCCTGCCCTTGGGGGAGGGGTTACTAAACGCGGAGTTCGGGGCGGTTTTGTTCGGGCCAATCGAGGTGGTAGAACTCGCCGCGGGGGCGGTCGGTGCGTTCGTAGGTGTGGGCGCCGAAGTAGTCGCGTTGGGCCTGGAGGAGGTTGGCCGGCAGGAGCGGTGCGCGGTAGCTGTCGTAGTAGGAGAGCGCGCTACTGAAGGCGGGGACGGGGATGCCCGCGACGGCGGCGCGGGCGACGACGGCTCGCCAGGCGACTTGCTCTTTCTTGACGACGCCCGTGAAGTAAGGGTCGAGCAGGAGGTTGGCGAGTTTGGGGTTGCGTGTGTAGGCGTCGGTGATTTTTTGGAGGAAGCGAGCGCGGATGATGCACCCGCCGCGGAAGATGCTGGCGATCTGCCCAAGGTTGAGGTCCCACTGCTGGTCCTTGGCCGCGGCGGTCATGAGGGCGAAGCCCTGGGCGTAGGAGCAGATTTTGCTGCAGTAGAGGGCGCCGCGCACGGCCTGTACCCAGTCGGTCTTCTTCTTGCCGAGCGTAAGGCCGAAGGAGGTGAGGGACGCGGGGGATGCACCCTTGAGTTTTTTGCTCGCGGCGACGCGCTCTTCTTTGATTGCGCTGACGTTGCGAGCAAAGACGGCCTCGGCCATCGTTGGTGCGGGGACGCCCAGGTCCAGCGCGCTGTTGATGGTCCACTTGCCGGTGCCTTTCTGGCCTGCGGCGTCGAGGACGATGTCGACGAAGGGCTTCTTTTTATTACGTGGGTCAGTCTGGGCGAGGATGTCGGCGGTGATCTCGATGAGGAAGCTGTCGAGTTCACCTGTATTCCAGTCGGCGAAGACCTGGGCGATCTGGCGGGGTTTGAGGCCCAGTGCTTGGCGGAGGAAGTCGTAGGCCTCGCAGATGAGCTGCATGTCGCCGTATTCGATGCCGTTGTGGACCATTTTGACATAGTGGCCCGCGCCGTTGGCACCGATGTAGGTGGTGCACGGGACGCCGCCTGTTACGGGCTTGCCGGGCTGGGCACCCTCGATGGGTTTACCGGTTTTGGCGTTGACCTTTGCGGCGACTTTGTTCCAGACGGGTTCGAGGAGTTTCCAGGCCTGGGGCTTGCCGCCGGGCATGAGGCTGGGGCCGAAGCGTGCGCCGAGCTCGCCGCCTGAGACGCCCGAGCCGACGAAGAGGAGGTCTTTGTCGGCGAGGGCTTTTTCCCGGCGTTGGGTGTCTTGCCACTGGGCGTTGCCGCCGTCGACGATGAGGTCGCCGGGGGAGAGGAGGGGGACGAGGGCGTCGATGGTGGCATCGGTGGGGCCGCCGGCTTTGACGAGGATGACGATGCGGCGTGGTTTGGCGATGCTGGCGACGAAGTCTTTGAGCTCAGCGGCGGGGACGAGCTTGCCGCCGGTGTTGCCGAAGACGGCGGCTGGGTTTTCTTGGACGAACTTTTCGGTTTTGGCGGTGGTGCGGTTGTAGACGGCGACGCGGAAGCCGTGGTCGGCCATGTTGAGGGCGAGGTTTTTGCCCATAACCTCCAGGCCGATGAGGCCGACGTTGGCCGAGTCTGTGGCTGGGGTGGGCAGGGGCATGGGGGGCTCCGATTGGGCTTTGTTTGGAGAATAGACGGTCAACACCGGCACGATGGGGGCAAGATAGGTCGGGAAGGTGCTGCTTTCGAGTATCTCTTGGGGGGGGTTGGGGAGTTTTGCGAGATTGGGGTGTATTTGCTGGCACGGGGGCGAAGTTGGTGTTATCTTGAGGGTGCCGTGGGTATGGCCGCGCCGGGTGTGCCGGTGTGGCTGGGTCTATTGGAACTGAGAGAGGGAGAGAATTATGTCTGCACGCATCGTTGCATTGCTGGCCGTGGCTGGTTCGTTTTCGTCGGCTGCGCTGGGTCAGTCGTTTACGCCGAACAATTTGGTGGTGAGTGTTGTCAATATGCCGACGAACACGAGCCTGGGCCAGTCGGTGTCGTTGCAGCAGTTTGACCTGAGCGGCCCGCTGACGGCTGCTCCCAACGCGCTGCGGCTGTTCAACTTGCCGGCCGCGGCCAGCCAGTCGGATACGACGGTGCCGAACAGCTTTGTGCTGTCGGGGGCGGCCACGAGCGAGGGGCAAATCACACTGTCGCCTGATCGCGCGACGATCGGGATCGGCGGGTACAACACCTGGATCGGGCGCGGCGGCAACACCGGTTTCGCCAGCGGCTCGGTCGCCACGACGTTCAACTTCAGCGGCAACACCAACACGGGTGCGGCGGCCAACGTGCCGCGGATCGTTGCCAGCGTGCCGGCCAACTATGCCTCGACTACCTACACGCTGATGAACAACACGTTTAGCGGGAGCAACTTCCGCTCGGCCGTGAGCAACGGCGCGGGGGGCTTCATCCTCGGTGGCACGTCCTCGACAAACACGACCTTCCCCCACCGCCTGACCGGTGGTGCCCGCAGCTACACGACCGGGCCTGCCTCGATCAACCTCACCGGCGCGCAGGGGACGGACGTGAACC
>JBKDDT010000054.1:0-5373 GCA_046339895.1 bacterium
GCCCGTCGAGCGCCGCGTCCACAAACCCCATCGACTCGTTCTTCCCAACCGCCATGATCGCCTCCAGACCGGCCCACCGAACGGGCCTCGATCCGATACGATCATTCACACGAGACGGTTGCGCGATTGTTCAGAGATTCCCAGTGCCAACAAGAGGTTCCGCAGACGTGAAGGGCGGGTGGAACGGCGAGTTCGACGCCACGTTTGGTGACGATTCTCATCGCACCTGGGAGGACGCTCGCGCGTGCTACTTCATTCGCGTTGGCAGTGGTCGGTGGTACTCGCTAACTCTCTCAATGCTGAACACAGGCGATCGGGTATTGCGCGGTGCAGTCAACCTCATGCCCCAGTTCTGGGTCGCCGGTGATCGGTTCGTATTCATCCTCGCGGACCAATCCACAGGTCGGTTTTCGGGACCAGAGTACGGCTTCTTCTTCTCTTCCCACGATTCGGCGAATGCGAGGTGATCTCCCATCTCCGCCAATCGGTGCTTAAGGGAGCTGAAGACTTCAGGCCATTGATCGCTGGACTTTTCCATCAGGGTCAATGCTAACGCCGAACGCTCTGATAGAACACCGAACCCCTCAAGAAGCAAAAACGCCGCCAAGGTCTCTCGGCGACGCAAACTTGAAGGTGGGCTGAATACCAAAGGGCGGGATGCCGGGACGACCACGTCGCAATAAGCGGCCGCAAACGTGCGGGACACGCCGGCCAGAGGCGAGTTCATCCATCGCGCGCGAGCAGGTACTCCTCTCGCGAGTCGTTCCGCTCCACATACGTAAAGCCCGCGTCGGCGAACCGATCGAGCCAAGTAGCCACCGGAATACAGGTCAGATGAAGCGGGCTGCCGGCGATGAACCTCCACCAGCGGTTGCGATCGGGTCGCGGATTGACCTTGATCGCGATGCCCTTTCGCGAGACCCTCGCCATCTCGCGGACCGCGAGCAGAGCATCCGTGGGTGTCAAGTGCTCAAGGCAATCGGTCGAGATGACAAGCTCGAACTCGCCGTCCTGGAATGGCAGCTGCGATGCAGACGCCACGCGGGCGTCGCGGCCGAGTTTCCGGCAACGATTCACCGCGATCTGTGAAACATCAACACCAACGGCTCGCGCGCCCTTGCTGCCGAAGAACTCGAGCGTCCAACCAAGGGAGCATCCGACGTCGAGCACGCTGGCGGGCTGGCAGCGGTTGTACGCGGCCACGGAGAGCTGTTTCGCATGGGAATAATCGGACTTGCGGTGATATCCAAATCTGTACAGCCTGTCGTACATCCGGCTATAAACATTGGGGGAACTGCCGGAGAGTCCATGCGATTGCAACCCGCGCGGTTGCGCGGGATCGTTATCTTTATTGTTCATATGAGCGGTTTGCCTGTGAGAATACGTGGTGAGACTGCCTGGGAGTCCGGATGACTTCGACGACGTGCTTGATCAACTCACGTGATCGGCGGAGGTCGCGGCAAACCAACCGGGCTTGTCAATCGCCCGCGAGGTCGAAGGTTCGATCGCTCAGAAGCACCCATCGATCCCACCAGACACTCTTCATGCGTCTGATAGGTATGAAACTTGAAGTGAGACAGGGCAATGGTCGGTGGCTGCGCCGCTGGCTCGCAGTCGGTGCGACAGCCAACAACGAATCGGAGCGAATGCGAGCAAGCGTCAGCGGACAGCGATGTGGCACCAGCACGTTCGACGCTGACAACGGTGCAGGGACGTTCGTCGCCATCGATGAGGCCTTGGCACCATGTCGCGACTTCAAAGTGTGATGTATCGAAGCCCGACGGCGTGCAGATCTGAACCAAGCGACACGACAGCAGCGCCAAGCCACCTGTCGACAGCAAAGCCAGAAGCAGCCCGATGAGGCGGATCGAGGATCTGTACATCCGCAGGGATTATAGGCCTCACACCCGGCGACAAGAACCCGGCAAGAGGCAGGGCCCAAAGGAAACCCTTGGCTAATTGCAAAGCCGGTGCTGATTTTGACGCGCCACGCTGCAAAGGCCAAGCTCGCGGTTAGGAACGCTGGACGACCCTCGCCAAACGTGGTCCAAAACGCGAAAACACCGCCGAGGTCTCTCGGCGGCCCAAACTTGAAGGTGGCCTGAAAACCAAAGGGCCGGTCGCTTTCGCAACCGGCCCGGTAATAGAGGGCCAAGGGTGGTCTGACTGCATCGATTCCACAGCCCCGGAGACACGACGCCCGGATGTCGCCGCCCGGCGGGGGTAAGGCGTGTCTTGGCTATGCCCAGGGGCTCCGAAACGGGAGGGCGATTTTCCGGAATCTGACGCGACTCTTGAAGTCAGACCGCCCACGCCCCCCCAACCAGTGCTTACCCATCTTCACATGGCACAATCTTCACGAGGATCGGTAGAAGGGAGGTTGACAAGAGGGAGAGCGGAGGGTATACTTATCCGTGCGGCGTTTCCCTGTGCTTGGCTGTTTCCTTGCACGAGCCGTTGGCAACCATCGCCGCATGTTAGCGGCCTAGGAGAGAGAGCATGAAGACTTCGATTGCTATCGGCGCGTTGGCCCTCGCGGCCATCGCTGGTTCTGCGAATGCAGGCATCGTGGATCCGTTCACGACCACGCAGGTTGGGGGCGGTGCCTCCGCAACCTGGTCGAGCATCCCTAGTTCGCTGTTTGCGCAGCGGCGTGTGCAGAGGTTCAACAACTCGACAGCCTCCGTCGGAAGCGGTGCGTGGTCGTTCGCCTTCACCAACACTAACGGCACTGCCATTCTCGCCTATCGGCAGGACATTGACGACTCGACAATCGATCTTAGCGGGATTGCGTCGATGTCTTTCGACATCACCGTGACCGGTACGGTCAGCCTGAACTGGTACCTGGAGGACAACAACGGCCCCCTCAATCTCATTCAGGCTGGTGCACCGGTCATTCTGACGGGGACCAGCACTCAGACCCTGAACTTCAGCACCGCGTACATTGAACCCGGCTTTGACCTGAGCGCCGTCACTGGAATGATGATCCAGATCGGCTCCGATTCGTCAAGCGCGAGTGCGATGGTCTCGAACTTCACCTACACGCTCGTCCCCACCCCCGGCGCCGTCGCGCTGCTGGGCATGGGCGGCCTCCTCGCCGCGCGTCGTCGTCGCTGAGTTCGCTCTGCAGCGACCGCACAACTTGAGTTTTATTCTCCACGGCCCGGGCACACGCTCGGGCCGTGGTCGTATCATGAGGATCAGTCACAGCAAGTGCTCAGCAAAAACGACAACCCCCGAGCCTTGCGACCCCGGGGTTCTGCCAATAGAGGGTGTGGAGTGGCATGATGACGTGCATTTCGGAAACCCAGATACAGGCCATGGGACTGCGGCTCTGCGGTAGGTTCAAGCGATGGGCACCTAACGATCTGCCGCGCGAAGTGCAAACAAGCACCAGACTTCGCGATGGCTCCTCCGAGGCTTGTTCGAGCGGATCGAGCCACGTCCGTGATTAGCGGCTGGCCATGCACCGGTTGAAGGGCTTGGCACGGCAATCGGAAATACTACAGTACTAAAGCAATGGCCGCCAAGAAACCGAAATCGCAAGCCGGACCGGATGCAGGCGAGTCTTTGGCGGGTCATCAGCGGCCGCTCCTGCACCTGATCCTGCACACGGCACGATTGCTTGAAGCGATGATCCGTTCCGAGCTTGAGCCGCTGGGGCTGCATCACGGGCAGGGGCGGGTGTTGGATGTGCTGGTGGACGCTGAACACGGCGTAACGCAGGTTCAGGTGGCGCAGTGTCTGGGGATGCGAGAGACCGCCGCCACGCAGGTGCTGCGACGCATGCACGAGCTCGGTCTGGTGCGACGCGTACCGGACGAGCACAATGGCCGGGCGATGAGGGTGACGCTCACGACAACGGGGCGTGACGCGGCCGCGCAGGTTCGATCCGCATGGACGCGGACTGAATCTCGGCTGGTTGCGGGTCTTCCCCCGCAAGAGATTCGGCGTGCGCAGCACCGTCGTCACATCGCCACGCGTATTCTGAATATAATAAAGCGTCTCGTCGAGCACCCCGTCGCCATCGGTGTCGCGCCGACGCATCGCCACGCCGTCAAGCAACCCGCGCGCGGCGTCCCCACCCAGCGCCCCACGCCCGCTGTTCTGGTAGATGTACTGCTGATACAACACCGGCTTGGGCCGCTTGGACGTCTCGCTCGACGCGGGCGCCTCACGCCAGATCGCCGTCAGACGCCACATGTGGTCATAGCCATACCGCTCACGCCAGTCCAGGCGGTCGATCCGGCCGTCTAGATTGGTGTCATACGCGGCAGAAATCCGCCGGCCTAGCCCGTTGTACTGGAAGGAGGCAATCGGCCAGACATCGCCGTTGCGGAAGAGGTCGATCGTGCGGTCGGTCTGGTCGTGGAGTCATACACGCCAAAAGGTATCCCGGGAAAACAACGTTTGTCACGGTATATTTATACGACCTAACCGGTCTCGAATTATATTTGCAACTGCATTGTCGCGTACAGTTATCTCCCATTGTGACGAGTCAATACAGTCGAGTCTGACAACTACTGCTCCATCAGAATCGGCCCCCTCAATTAAGCCATCGATAATTGTGATATGATCGTCTGAGATTTTTAGAATTTTAGCATTGTCAATCTGGAAACCTGCAGGCAAACGAGATTGGGCTTCGATATCAGTCGCATTTCCAAACATGCTCGTCATACAGCAAACGGTAACATTACGAAGAATCCAATGAGTAACTGAAGTGGGAGGCAAGAGTCGGAGAACAAATGGCAGCCCAACTAGACAACCGTTTTCCGATTGATTTCGAACAACGATTTTCGATTCTGTGCTCATACAGCTCTCATAAAAATGGGCCGGTTGGTGGCACGAATGGCTCCGCTGGCCCCCTGCTCGGTGTGCCACCGGTCGGGTTAGGGTTGTAAGGGTGTTGGTGTGGATTGGTGTGCCCTGGCACATCTGGTCTCCCGTGATCGGTGAAGTCTATGTCGCGAATGACTCGTCCATTCTCACCAAACTCTCGAGCTTGGGTGTAGTCCCCGCTTCGTCCGGTCCGAGTGCCGATTTGGGTATGGGGCTGATCAGAACTTGGTTTTGGAGTTCCACCTGGATTTCGCGGAAGAGGTTCATCCGGGCGGTAGCTTCCCGGCTTCGCTCCCGAGTTACCACCCCCACCCCCGCAGCTTCCTCCCTTCTCAGCACCGCTCGCCGGCTGGCCCGGTGCAGTTCCGCGTGTCGGTCGCCCAGCCCCGTCGGCAGCTATCTTTGCGGTCAGCGCATCGATGAAGAAAGCACCAAGCCTCTCCCCGCGTTCGTATGCTGTGAGGGTCTCTCCCGTGCTGACATCTGTGCCGGTAACCGCAGAAACCACGTTCTCTAAGGAAGTCTTGATGCCAT
>JBKDDT010000055.1:0-3939 GCA_046339895.1 bacterium
CACACCCAACCACATGACGCCAAACCCCCAAAAGTCCGATGCTATCGGCAGCTTTCCCGTGCGCCCCACGTGGGCCCCACCTGCGCCCCACTTGCGCCCTTGACCATGCAACCGCCCAGAACCATCAAGCCCACCCCCGGCACCCCCACACAGGGCGATGCGCTCGTCGTCCGTGCACACCAGCGCGTCCGCTGCTCGCTGCTCGCCCAGGCCGAGATCGCCGCCACGCACGCCTCGGCCATCGTCCTGGCCCCCAACGCACTCGACTCAGCTGGCGTTCTCCCGGGCACGATCACCGACATCTCCCGCGGCGGGGTCGCCTTCCGCACCAAGGTCTACCTCCCCAAGCACGCACACATCATCATCACCATCACCGACCCGCAGGCCGCCGCACCCGAACACCGCCCCGCGCTCTCCCTTGAATCGACCATCGCCCGCGTCGTCATGGCCGACCGCGAGCCGACGTACGAACTCGGTACCTCGTTCATCGAACTCACCCCCGTCCAGGCCGAGGCCATGACGCGCCTAATCGCGCACATCGCCGCAACGCAACCCGCAAACGCCGCGACCGTCGGCGAAGGGGGCAGAAGGGTTGCCTGAGCAAGACGACTACATCATCGCCCTTCTGCTGGAAGAAGGCCGCCTTTCCGCCGGGGCCGTCGAACCGCTGCGCAAGGTCGCCATCGAGCAGCGGCAGAGCCTCTGCGAAGTGCTCATCGAGCAGACGCTGCTGACGCCACGCGAGGTCGCACTAGCGCGTGCGCAGATCAGCGAGGTCCCCTACGCCGACCTTGAGCACTACACCATCGACCTGGAGAACACCCACAAGGTCCCCAAGGCGATGGCCGAGTCGCTACAGGTCATGCCCCTGTTCATCACCGACGATGTCGCAACCGTCGGCATGGCCAACCCGCTAGACCTGCACGCCGTCGACCAACTCCGCGCGCTGCTCCGCTGCGAGGTCGAGCCAGTGCTGTGTGAGCCACGCGCGCTCAAAGGCCTCATCGACCGCGCCTACACCATGGCTGGCCAGGACACCGAGGCCCCCGCCAAGGCCGCCGGCGAGGCCTTTATCGACCTGACAACCGGCAAAGAGCCGATTGTCGCCGCCGTCAACCAGATCATCGCCCAGGCCATCGACAAAAGCGCCAGCGACATCCACATCGGCGCCGACGAATCCACCTTGCACCTGCGCCTGCGCATCGACGGGCAGCTCATGGCCCAGCAAGGCCCACAGCTGTCCGCGCACGCCGGCATCGTCCAACGACTCAAGGTCATGGCCAACCTCGACCTGACCCAGAGCCGCAGGCCCCACGACGGCAAGTTCCGCTTCAGCCACAATGGGCGCGCCGTCGACATCCGCCTCTCCATCATCCCCACCGTCAGCGGCGAGAACATCGTCATGCGCCTGCTCAGCAGCGCAACAAACATCCGCGGCTACAGCGAGCTCGGACTGCCGCCGCAGACGGCATCGGCCCTCGAACGCATACTCGACGAGCCCCACGGCATGATGCTCGTAACCGGACCCACAGGCTCGGGCAAAACCACCACCCTCTACACCTGCCTCAAAAAACTCAACCAGCCAGGCCTCAACGTCATGACCATCGAGGACCCCGTCGAAATCCGCATGCCCCTGATCCGCCAGGTGCAGGTCAACTCCGAGATCGGCATGACCTTCGCCGGCGCACTGCGCAGCATGCTCCGCCAGGACCCCGACGTCGTCATGGTCGGGGAAATCCGCGACGAGGAGACCGCCCGCATCGCCATCCAGTCGGCCCTCACCGGGCACCTGGTCCTCAGTTCGCTGCACACCAACGACGCCGCCGGCGCGATCCCGCGACTGCGCGACTACGGGTGCCCACCCTTCGCCATCAACGCCGCACTGCTGGGCGTCATGGCCCAACGCCTCCTCCGCCGGGCATGCCGGGACTGCGCCCAACCCGAGCAGCCACCCGAGAGCCTCCTCAAACACTTCGGCCAAGCCGCAAACGACGGCACCTACGTCAAAGGCCCCGGCTGCCCACGCTGCGCCGGCACCGGGTACCAGGGCCGCTTGGGCTGCTACGAACTCCTCCGCATGACCGCGCCCGTCCAGAACGCCATCGAAGAAAACGCCACCATCCAGCAACTCCGCATGATCGCTCAAAACAACGGCCTACGCCCGATGTGGATCGACGGCGTCGAGAAAGCCAAGGTCGGCCTGACCACACTCGCCGAGGTCGCCCGCGTCGTCGCCGTACTGGCCACCGAGAGCGAAACTCCCGGCACCATCGAACCGCTCGATACCCCGGCCCTTCCCCCGACTAGGAAGTCCGCATGAGCGCCGTCAGCTTCGAATACCGCGCCGTGGATGCCGCCGGCGCACGCCGCGCCGGCTCCGTCCTAGGCCGCACCGAAAAAGAAGCCTACCGCCAGCTCACCGCCATGGGCCTCACGCCCCTGACCATCCGCCAAGCCGGCGGCCGCAGCACCCGCGCCAGCACCATCGGCCTCCGCCAACTCGTGCAGTTCACCGGTCAACTCTCCGTCCTCGTCTCGGCCAAAATCTCCATCAGCGAAGGCCTCTACTCCATCTCCGAGGCCGAGACCGACCCAAAGGTCAAGGCCCTCGTCAAGGACATCTCCCAACGCGTCGCCTCCGGAGAGACCATCGCCGACACACTCCTGCACCACCCACGCGTCTTTGACAGCATCTACGTCGAGACCGTCCGCGCGGCCGAGAAATCCGGCAACCTCCCCGCCGCCCTCGAGTTCCTCGCCGACATGCTCGAACGCCAGGAAGAAACTCGCCGACAGATCAAGGCCGCCATGATCTACCCCGCCTGCGTACTCGTCGCCCTCGGACTGGCCGTCATCTTCCTGCTCACCTTCGTCGTCCCCAAGTTCGCAACCATGTTCAAGGACCGCGGCGTACCCCTGCCCATGCTCACCACCGCCTTGCAAGAGTTCGGCTGGTCCATCCAGTCGTACTGGTACATCTACCTCGCCGTCATCGCCGGCGCACTCTTCGCCCTCCGCGCCGCCTGGGCCAACCCGCACGGCCGCAAACGCATCGACCTGCTCGTGCACAAAGTCCCCGTCCTCCGCCGCGTCCTCGTCGGCCTGGCCGTGCAACGCTTCACCCAGGTCCTGGGCGTCTCGGTCCACTCGGGACTGGGCCTCATCGAAAGCCTCGAGCTCGCAGGGCGCTCCGCAGGACGCCCCACACTCATGACCGACGTCGACAAACTCGTTACACACGTCCGCACCGGCGGCCGCCTCGCCGAGTGCCTACCCCGATGCACCTACCTCACTCCCTTCGCACGCCGCATGCTCATCGCCGGCGAGTCCGCCGCCGAACTCCCCCGCATGTGCGGCGTCATCACCAGGCACTACGAACGCGAGACCAGCCACCTGACCAAAAACCTCAGCATCATCATCGAGCCCGTACTCATCGTCCTCATCACCGGCGTCGTCCTCATCGTCGCCCTCGCCATCTTCATGCCCATGTGGAGCATGGTCGAACTCCTCGGCTAATGCCCCCCAACGCTCACCCGCTCTACCCCCACCCCTTCTACCCTGAGACGATGCCGTCTACACCCGCGCAGCGGCGCGCACAAAACTCCTGTGCAACCACCCCCGACCTACCCCTGACGGTCGTCCCCAAACCCTCACCCACCACCGCCAACCCCCGTATCAAGCCCAGCAAGATGGGCCCACGCCGCGCGGCTGTACTGATCATCATCCACCTCGACATCATCGCGCACATCAACCAGTGGCTCAACTCAGGCATGAGAGCCGGCCTCCTCCAGAACCACTCACCCGACGATCCAAGCGAGAGCATGGTCACCCTCGACACCGGCCGCGTCACCGCTGGCATGGTCATGTTCGCCGCCGCGATCCTCTCCACCCTCATCTTCGGACGCTTCTTCTGCGGGTGGGCCTGCCACGTCGTCGCCC
>JBKDDT010000056.1:0-8391 GCA_046339895.1 bacterium
AGATTTGCTCCACAGCTTCACCGACACGGGCACCGAGATCGTTCGCAACTGGGCAGTCGTTGCCCACGGCGGTGGGGCTGCCGCCCGATGGGGCGTCGGCCCGGATGGCTCGATCTATTCCATGTCCTGGACGGGTACGCCGATCAACACCGAGTCCTACGGGCAACTGCAACGTCTCAACCCCGTTACAGGGGCCGTTATCAACGAGTCAACGACCACCATCCGTGCCGGGTACATGCAGATTCACATGGCTATCGACTCTCGCGGGGTGCTCTACGTATCCAACGGCCACGGGGGCGGCCCGACTTGGCCGAACACCGGAATGCTTTATTCGTTCAACGCCGATCTGACGGAGCGTTGGTCCGTCGGGACCGGGGACAACCTCAACCAGGGTGGCCCCATCCTCGGGACCGATGGCACGCTGGTCCTTGCTGGCGTCAATAATGACATCTGGGCCTATCGAACCATCCGCAACCAGAGCTGCGGCCTCAGCGACGTCGCCGGCCCGGGCCAGTCCATCGGTTCCGACAACGCACTCACGGCTGACGACATCATCGTCTTCCTCAACTGGTTCTTCGCCAGCGACGCCCGGGCAGACGTCGCAGGCCCAGGCCAGAGCACCACGACGGATGGGCAGTTTACCGCCGACGACATCATCGTCTTCTTGAACCGCTTCTTTGTGGGTTGCTAGGAAAGGGGCTAGGGGTTAGGTGTTACGGCCGATTGCCGGTCGAACGCTCAGGCTGTGCAGCTCCAAACGCACACACGACAGGCACTACTCTGCTGCGCGTCCCTCCACCTACCTCTGCCCCCTCCGCGAACCTCTTTGTTTTCTTTCACCCTCGCAGTTTCGTCTGGATCATCGACCGCAGTTCCGCCGCGTCAGCCTGACCTCCGGCGAGTTTCATAGCCGCGCCAACGAGCCGCCCGATCGCCGGGTCTTTGCCCGCACGCACGTCCGCCGCGGCCTGCGGGTTCCCGGCGATCGCCTGCTCCACCCACTGCTGCATTGCGCCGGCATCCCGCACACGGATCATTCCCAGCCCCTTGGCGAGCTGGGCAACCTGCTCACCCGTCGCCGTCGCGCCTTCACCCTCGCGCACCTTGACGAGCAGATCATCGGCGCTCTGCGCTGATATATCACCCTTGTCGCGCAGCACGACGACGCCCGCCAGTGCCGAGGGGGTGATCCCGAGTTCGCTCACGGGCACATCCTCTTGTGCGATGCGGAAGAGGGTGTTGAGTATCAGGTTCGCGCCGGCCTTCCCGGCACGCTGCGCCGGCACGCCGTGCGCGACGGCATGGTCAACCACGGCATCCAGATACGCGCCCGCGTGGAGATCCGCCGAGAGGGCCGAGGCCTCCTTGGGGCCAAGGCCAAACGCCTCGCGGTAGCGTTGCCTCCGCTGCTCCGGCAACTCCGGGAGCGAGCGGCGCACCGACTGCACCAGTTCCTCGCTGATCAGCACCGGCAACAAGTCCGGGTCGGGGAAGTAGCGATAGTCGTGCGCGTCCTCCTTCTGCCGCTGGAGGAACGTCGCCCCACGCCGATCGTCCCAGCCTCGCGTCTGCTTGGTCCCCACGCCCATCTCGCGCCCGTCGGCCAGCCACCGCGCAGGCTGCTGGCGGGCCTCAAACTCGATCGCCCCACGCACCGCCTTGAACGAGTTGAGGTTCTTGACCTCCACAATCGGGGTCTTGACTACACGCCCGTCATCCAACGTCAACTCGCAGTTGATATTCGGCTCAAAGCGCATGTGCCCACGCTGCATCACGCCACGCGTAACCCCCAGCGCCATGCAGATGCCACGCAGCTGCTGACAAAACAGCACCACGCTCTGCGCCGACCGAAAGTCTGGCTTGGTTACTACTTCCAGCAGTGCCGTGCCCGCGCGGTTGAGGTCCACGATCGAGTGCCCGATCGCGCTGCCGCCCGGAGCCTCGTGCAGCAACTTGCCGGCGTCCTCCTCCAGGTGCGCGCGGATGATCCCCACACGCACCGGCTCAGCCCCCTCGTCAACCGCGATGGGCCCGGCATCACCACCACCGAGCACCGGCGCGGGCACATCCATAAACCCATCGGCGCACAACGGCACGTCGTACTGGCTGATCTGGTACCCCTTGGGCATGTCCGGGTAAAAATAACCCTTGCGGTCCCAACGCGTCTGCGGCGCGATCGCGCAGTTGAGAGCCAACCCCACCGCAATACTCATCCGCACCGCCTCAGCATTCAACACCGGCAGCGACCCCGGAAGCCCCAGCACCAGCGCATCGATGCACTCGTTGGCCCCACCCTCGGCATGCCCAAAGCCTGCCGGGCTGAGCGCACGCGAAAAGACCTTCGTTCGGCAGGCAAGCTCGATGTGCACCTCCATCCCCACCACCACCGTTGCACGCGCAATCACGCTCACAACAACGCCCCCGCCCTGCCCGCGACGCTCACGACTTCGCCCAGGCCCTTGCCCGCGCGCATCATGTCCTGCTCGGCCACGAGCACCTCGGCCAGCGCCCGATAGTCCATCGCCCCGGGGCACCACGGCGCATACTCAAAGATGTGCTTGCCAAAGCTCGGGCACTCGGCCAGTTTGATGTTCCGCCGAACGGCCGGGCGATAGACCCGCGCAAACCGGCACGCTCCCTGCCCGCCCCGCGCGCTGGCAAAGAACTGCTCGATGTCCGCGACCACCTCGCGCGCATGACTGGTAACCCCATCGTGCGCGCACAGCACCACGCCGGAGACACCCAACTCTTTATTGATCGACTGGTTGACCAGCCCGACGGTATCGAGGAGTTTGCCCAGCCCCTGCAGAGCCAGGAAGTGCGCCTGCATCGGGATGAGCACCTCCCGAACCGCCGCCAGCGCGTTGAGCGTCAGCAACCCCAGCGACGGGGGGCAGTCGATGAGGACAAAGTCAAACTGCTCGCGCGCCGACTGCAGTGCCGTGCGCAACCGCGTCAGCCGATCGGGCGCGCCCGCTAGGTCGCTCTCGACCCCGGCCATGTCCGTCTCGCCGGGCAACAGCGTCAGGTTCGGGCGCACCACACGCGCCACCCGCCCGATGGGCGTGCCAGGGTCCATCAGCACGTCGTAGACACTCCCTTGCCCCTGGCCCTGCTCGTGCCCCAGGTGCAGGCTCGCGTGCCCCTGCGGGTCCATGTCCACCAGCAGCACACGCCGGCCCAGCGCCGCCACGCCCGCGGCCAGGTTCACAGCCGTCGTCGTCTTGCCGACGCCACCCTTCTGGTTCATCAACGCGATCGTCCGCTGGAACATGTACCCTCCGTGCGCGGCAAGCGTAGGTGCCCCCATCCAAACCCAGGCTCAACGCCCCGGCGCAGCGACCGAGGGCAGACGGTCCAGCGGCCAATTTGTGGCCCACTCCGCCCACGATTGTTCCAGGCATCATCAAGGGAACAGACAACGTCCCAGCAGTTCTGTCGGCAACGGTACAACCCGGGCAAGTTCTATCGTAGTTTGCATTTTTTGACAGAACTTGGTTTATACTGCCCATGTCTGTCCACAACTCAGGACATAACAAAGGACAAAGAGCAGCATCTGTTTACCCCCCGCCAAGATCGCCACCCCGAACACCCCCGCATACACCTCCGGTTTGGCCTTGACGATCTGACAATTTTAGTTGACGTTCGGGCAGACGTGCTCGATGAAGCTCACCCGCACGAGCCGTTGCGCCGGTCAGTACCGCTTCAGCCGCTCCAAGAGCGCTGCCTCATCCTTCCGCACGTACAGCCGGTTGACCGCCAGCCAGCCCGCGAACACGTACGGCTTGCTGGCCATGTAGTTGGCCAGCGCGGGGTCCTTGCCCATGGCGTTGTCTTCCAGCAACATGACGCGCGGGCGATACCTCTCCAGATCAAACCCATCGAGCACATCCAGCTCCGCCCCTTCGACGTCGATCGAGACCGCATCGATCGGGCCTTGGTGTTCCTTGAGTAGTTCGTCCATCCAGGTCAGTTTGGCCTCGATCGTTACCTTTTTGATGTCCTTGACCTCCCGGGCGTGTTGGCTGTCGGCATCCTTGTACGACAGCATCCCGCCGTACTGGTCCTGCACGTTGACGAACTTCACAGTGCCTGTCGAGCCCCGCTTGCCCAGGGCGGCATTCACCACTCGGCTGTGCTTGCGCCGCTGTGCACACGATGCGTAAGGCCCTGGGAGGGCCTCGATCAGCAGCCCGTTCCACCCGATCGACTCCAGGGCGTATGTAACCGAATAGTGGTAGCCGTCGAAGGCACCAAGTTCAATGAAGAACCCCTCGGTCTGCCCTCCGAGAATGTCCCAGATCCACAGGTCCTCGCCAAACTGCGAACGGAACTCCACCGGGTAGCGCGGCTTGCGCCCAAGCTCCCCAAGCGCCAATCGCGCTTCTACCGCCGCCAGTCGCTGGCGCGTCAGCAAGAGCTGTTCGCGAGCCTCGTCGACCCTGCCGAAGATCGGCATCCGATTGCGAACCGCGACCCGAACGTTTCTCAAGAGCGACATGATGGGCATGATATGCTTTCGCCTGAGTCCCCGCAGGGCACACGCCCCCTAGATGCACGGCTCAATGCCGCTTCTACCGCTCCAACACGCCCTGCTCGTCGGCCCGAGTGTGCAGCCGGTGCACCGCCAACAAGATCGCAAGTGCCGTGGGCCTCGTCGCCATGTGGTTTCCTACGGCCAACGGATGGCCCCCCGTGCTGTGCTCGATGACCAGCAGACGCGGCTTGAACCTCTCTTAGCGCGATCCCGCCAAGATCGCCGCCCCGAACACACCCGCGTCCGCCTCCAGTTTGGTCTTGACGATCTCGCACTTTCGGTTGACGTGCGGGTAGACGTGCTCGATGAAGCTCGCCCGCACGAGCCGGACGAGTGTGTCGCCCATTGCTTCGGACAGTCCGCCGCCGAGCACCACCCGTTGCAGGCTCAGCGCGCTGGAGAGGTTGGCGATGGCGATGCCCAGGAAGCGGGCGGCGTCGTCGACGACTTGACGGGTTAGTTCGTCCCCCTTGGCGTATGCGGTCGAGACGATCTTGGCTTTGACCGAGTCGATGTCCATCGCTTCGCCGTCGAGCATGTCGGGGATCATGGACGGGTGGTGTGCGCGGACGAGGCGGATGAGCCGGTCGACGATCGCGGTGCGCGAGCAGTTGTGCTCGAGCGTCCGCGAGCCGGGGGGGGAGCCGGGCAGGAGGGTCATGTGCCCGATCTCGCCCGCGGCGTTGAAATGACCGGCATAAATCTGGTTGTTCAGAATCAACCCCCCCCCGATCCCCGTCCCGATCCAGACGCACAGCAGGTCGCTGGCCCCCTTGCCCGCGCCAAGGGCGTGCTCGCCGATGGCCGCGGCACGGACATCGTTGGTAACGACCACTTTTTTGACCCCCAAACGCTGGCCGAGCATCTTGGCCAGGGGGACCTTGCTCCAGCGCAGGTTGGGCGCTTGCAGGACGGTGCCGGTGAGCGGGTCGATCGCCCCCGGCGCGCCGATGCCGATCGCACCGAGCTTGTGGACCGGGATCTTCGCCTGCGCGCACGCGCTCCGCACGTCGTCGGCCAGCCTGTCAATCACCGCCCGCGCGCCCTGCTTGGGACGCGTCTTGGACTTCTCCCGCCCGATGATCTTCATCTGCGGGCTGACGACGCCGATCTGCATGTTCGTCCCACCCAGATCGATCCCGACGATTGGTTTGCGCATGGCCATGCCCGAGAATATCGACGCAAACGGCCCGGGCCTTGTGTAGAGAGGGCAAACCTATCCACACCCCCATCCCTGCCAGCCCGGCAGCGCACTACGCTGCACCCGTGCCTGTGCCGAGCGTCATTTTGCTGCCCCAGGGGCCTTGGTGGCCCATGCTGGCACGCCCGGGCAACCCTGTAGATGCCGAGCGAGCCCAGCTGCGTTGGCAGCTGGGGCTGCCTGCCGATCGCCCGGTCGTCCTCAGCGGGCACCAGGCGTCGTGGTGGCACGCGGGGATTTTGGCCAAGTTTTTCGCTCTGGACGCCCTGGCCAGGCGTGGGGATGCACACGCCGGGTGGGTTGTGGTCGACCAGGACTCTAACGCGTTCTCGCAGGTTGCGTACCCCGCCCGTGCCGGCGATGGGTCGATTACACGCGGCCTCTGGCAGAGCGCACCGGCCAAGCTCGCTGCGGACCAGCGTGCCGACTGCGCCCTGGCCTCGTTGCCCACCTTCACCCCACAGCCCATCCCCACCGACGCAGCGACGCCCGATGCCGAGCGCGGGTTGCGGGCAATCAACGACTGTTTGCGCCTGCACACAGGCGCGGCGTCAGCCGGGGCCCAGGTCGGGCAGGCGAGCATCGCGCTGGCGACCTCCTTGCTGCCAGCTCCTGCGGTTGGCCCGACGGTCTTGTTCGCCTCGAAGTTGTGCGACACAGTGGCGATGCGATCTTGGATCGGTCGGATGCAGGCCGACCCGGGCGCGTGTGTGGGGGCGTACAACCAGGCCGTGCGCAAGCACGCGGTCTTTGGCGTCGCCCCGCTGGGGATGGATGAATCCCGCAAGCGGTATGAGCTGCCCCTGTGGCGCTTGCCGCCCGGGCTGGCCGGGGGTAGTGGGGGTGGATCGGCCCCGATGCCCCGGCAGCGGGTCTATGCCCACACATTGGCGGGAATCCCGCCGGAGCAACTCGCGCCCCGCGCGCTCTTGATGACCGCGTTTTTGCGCGCTTTCGCCTGCGACCTGTTCATCCACGGCACCGGGGGGGGGGCAACGACCCTTGGCACGGCGGGCGATGAGGCCGGGTACGACCGGGTGGCCGAGGATTGGGTGCAGGGGTGGCTGGGGATCACCTTGGTGCCGAGCGTGGTGGCCTCGGCGACGCTCTTGCTGGACCTGGGCACGCCGCCGACGGCGTCTCTGGAGGACGTGCGCCAGGCGCACAGGCTCATCCACAGCGCTCGGCACACGCCGGCCTTGTTGGGCAACGCGTCGGCGCAGGCTCAGAAGGAGGCCCTGGTCGGGCAGATCCGCGCCAGCAACGACGCCGGGGAGCGCGCCCGGCTGTACCGGCAGATGCACGGCTTGCTCGATGGGGTTGTTGCTGGGAGTGCCGGGCAGATGGGGGCGATCAAGGCCCGTGCCGAAGCGCTCTCGGGGGCGTATGCGCGGGAGGGTTTGCTGCGCGACCGGACGTGGCCTTGGCCGTTGCACTCGCGGGGTGCGCTGCTGGGGCTGGCCAAGGCCGTGCGCGAGGGGATGGGTGTATGAATCGGTGGCGCGGGTGTGCGTGCGTGCTGGTGTTGTGTGCGCTGCTAGGTGGTCTGCTGGCAGGGTGCCGGGGGGAGATACCGGCGGGTGGGCAGGGCGCTGGTGGCCTGCGCGTGGCGGCGCTGGCTCCGGGGCTCTCGGCGATGGTGCGTGAGATGGGGCTGGGGGATCGGATCGTCGCCCGGCATGCCTTTGACGTCTGGAGCGATGCGCACCTGCCGGCGGTGGGGGACCAGAGCGGGATTAACTATGAGGCCCTGATCGCCTCGGCCCCGACGCACGTGCTGCTGCAAGCCGGGGCGGGGGGGGTGCCCGAGCGATTGACGGCCCTGGCCTCGGCTCGGGGGTGGAGGGTGCTGGCGGTGCCGATGCTGACGCTGGAGGAGGTCGAGGAGGCCGACGGGCGTGTGCGGGCGTTTTTGGGTGTGCCCGTGGGGGCGGGGGGGGGGCGGTTGGCCGAGGCGTGGCCTGGGGAGATTTTTCGGGGGCGGGTGGTGTTGCTGGCGGGGGTTGATCCGCCGACGGTCTTGGGGCCAGGGTCGTACCACCAGGAACTGTTGGTGCGGCTGGGAGGTGTGCCGGCGTTGGGTGTGGGAGAGGGGAAGGCGTATATGACGCTCGATGCCGAGGACGTAGCTCGGGTTGCGCCGGAGGGGATTGTGCTGATCGTGCCCAGGGGGAGGGGGGGTTTGGCCGGGGGAGTGAGTGCGGTGGATCGTTTGGGGGTGTTGGGGAGGTTGGACCTGCCGGGGGTGCGTGCGGGGCGTGTGGCGGTGATTGATGATGAGCTGGGGCTGGTGCCTGGGCCGGGGCTGCGGGTGGTGGGGCGGGAGCTGGGGGAGATATTGGAGCGGTGGGGGAGGTAAGTGGTGGGTGCTCAAGGCCGGGCTTGGATCGGGCGTGGGTGAGGGGAGCAACTTTTTGAACTTACCCAAAGCGCTCATTTTCACAGGAGGTTATGGGTGCTTGCATTGAGATTTTTCCTTTTATTCACTGGTTTGCGCGTGGATCGTGTAGTAAACTGCGTCGTGAAAGTAGGCTCCGCCGGGTTTTTCTGTCTGCGGCAGCGTAAAGAAGGTGATTCCAGATGAACGCATGTTTGACGATGTTCTGTGCCACCCGCTTGATAGCTGCTGGCGCGTTGGGGCTGGTGCGAGGCA
>JBKDDT010000057.1:0-38931 GCA_046339895.1 bacterium
GTGGTGGGGGGGGCCGGTGCCAGGGGTGGGGAAAGGTTTCCTGGCCGGGCCTTGCGGTAAAGAAAAACCCGCAACCGGCCCTTACTTTGCTGCGTAAACATTGGCACGCCGAGTATAAGGAGATCACCATGCGTATCGAGCGTGAACTGATGCGGGGGGCCGGGCCTGTGGCGGTGCTCAAACTCCTCCAGCACGGCCCGCAGTACGGGTACCAACTGGCCGAGGCCCTCAACGCCCGCACCGAGGGTGTGCTGGACATGGGCCAGAGCACGCTCTACCCGATGCTGTACAACCTTGAGGCCAAGGGTCTCATCGAGGGGTTCGTCAAGGACGCGCCGGCGGCCGAGGGCGGGCGCGAGAGGAAGTATTACAAGCTCACCCCCAAGGGCCGCAAGCGTCTGGCCAAGGAGGTAAGGCAGTGGCAGGCCGTGGCGGGGGCGATGTCGGGTCTCGGGGTGCTCGGGCCGGGGGCGTCGGGCGCCGCGCCGGCGGGGCTGGCGGTAGGGGGTGGGGCATGAGCACCGCCACGGCCTCCCCTGGGGGTGATGCGCCACGCAGGTCGCGCGCCAGCGCCGCGAGTATTGTTGCCGACAGCGGACTGCCCGAGCCGCTGGGCCGGCGCGTGCTGGAGATCACCGGCAAGCTCCGCCTCTGGAAGCGCGAACGCATCGACGTGGCGCACGAACTGGTCAGCCACTTTGCCGAGGGGCTTGCCAAGGGGCAGACCGCCGAGCAGTTGCTGACCGACTTCGGCGACCCCACCCACACGGCCAGGCTCATCAGCCGGGCGAAGCGCCGGTCACGCCCGGTGTGGTGGAAGCTCACGCGGGGTTTCGGGTTCACGCTGTTGGCACTGTGTACCTTGTACGCCGGGCTTGCGATCCGGTATGCGAGCGGCCGGCCGACGATCACGGTGGATTACTTCGCACAGCTCAACGCCTCGACGCTGGCGACGCCGGTCGAGCAACGCGCATGGCCGATCTACCTCGACGCGATCATGAATCTGCCCGATCGGCCTACAGCGCCGGATGCTCAGGGTGGGTACCAAATTGATGTTGGTCGCGTCGAGCCCGGCACGCCCGACTGGGATCTTGCGGCCAGATACGTCCAGGAAAACGCCCTCATCGTCGCGCAAATCCGCGCGGCAACCAAACTCCCCATCGCCGGGCACCTCGCGGACAGATCCACCGATTTCAACCTTTTCTTCAACTTTGTGTACCGGCCGGGCCGCAGACCCGTCGACATGCCAATAGCGGAGCGTGCCATCGCCGAGCAAGAGAACCAGCCGCAGGCGTTGCGTGAATTCGATGGCTCCCTGATCGGCATGACCATGCCAAATCTCGGGGTGTACAGCCACTTTGCCCGCCTGCTGACGTTCGACGCCCGCCTTGCCGCGAGCCAGGGGGATGCATCTCGTGTAGTCGCCAACCTCCAAGCCGTCAACGCCCTGGCCCGCCACGCCAGCGACCCGAGCGGGATGCTCTTCGGTCAGCTCGTAGGCAATCATATTCACGGGCACAATGCCTATGCACTCGGCCTGATCATCGCCAACTGGCCCGGCGTTCTCTCCGATGCCGACCTGCGGACCATCTCTGAAAGTTTTAGCGAATGGCGAGCCAACCCCTCTCGGCATGATGACTCGATCAATCTTGAAGGTGAACGCGCCATGATGTACGACCTGCTCCAGCGCACCTACACCGATGATGGCCACGGCGATGGACGGCTGGTCAACATCGATGCCATGCGGATGTTCGAAGCAATAAACCGCACGAGCGATTCAATTTCTACCCCTATCACGCGTTATCTACCGTTGATCAATGGCCCGATCGCCTCTCAGGTCACGGCCACCCGCGCTGAAATGCAGCGGGCCTACGACGATCTCCTTGCAAGCGCGGCACAAATCGCCAAGCTCCCGTTGCCGCAGCAGCAAGCCGCGTGGACAAAGGCTGTGCAGCGCTATGACGACTCGGCCCTGAATGACCGGCACCTCCCCGGTTCGATCGTCATGCCCGCGCTCGGCAGAGCGAGCCTGAGTTTCACCCAGGCCACCACGCAGCGCGATGCTGCCGTCGCCGGCATCGCCCTGGAGCGTTACCGCCGTGCCCACGGCACCTACCCCGCCACGCTCGCCGAGCTTGTCCCGGCGTATCTCCCCGCCATCCCCCTCGACCCGTGGGACGGCAAGCCGATCAAGTACCTCCCCCCCGACGCCAACCGCCCAACCCCGGTCCTCTACAGCGTCGGCGAGAATCAGATGGACAACCACGGCGACGGGACACTCGTCCCCGCACCCCCGTCGCCAGGACGCAGTCCCAAAGAGCAGATGTCGAACGACCAGATTTTCTGGCCTCCCCCCTGAGCACCGCCCCACACGCCCTCCCGCGGTATCTCGGCATCATCATCCTCCGAATCCCCGGCCCTTCTCCACCCTTTCTGGCCTAGGCTTGGCCCTTCCGCACCTCGGGTGGGGGGCGTACGTGCTTGTTGCGCGTGGCCCTGGACCCCGGAGTCAAGAACATGGCCGACAACAAAGTTTCCGTTACCGACGCGGGCCCGAGCCGCAAGAAGATCAACATTGAAATCCCCGCCGAGACCGTCGCGCAGTCGCTGGGCCTGACGCTCGACACGCTGCTGACGCAGGCCGAGATCCCTGGCTTCCGCAAGGGTCGTGTTCCCAAACGCCTCGTCGAAAAACGCTTCGGCGGTGCAATCAATCAGCAGGCTAAGGAGGCGATGGTCAGTCAGGCCTACGCCAAGGCCGTCGAGGACCACAAGCTCCGCGTGCTTGGCAACCCCTTCGCCCGCGACCTGGCCAATAGCGAGATCCTCCCCGGCAAGCCCTTCGCCTTCGAGATCGAGGTCGAGGTCCTCCCCGAGTTCGACCTGCCCAAGCTCGATGGCATCCCCGTCAACCGCCCGTTGATCGAGGTCGCTGACGCGATGGTCGATAGCGAAGTAACTAAACTCTGTATCCAGGAAGGATCACTGGACGAGCGCACCGTTGCCGAGCCTGGGGACTATCTCACCGGCACCGCCGAGATGACCGGCCCCGACGGGAAGGTGCACTTCCAGTCCGAGGGGATCGTCGTGCAGGTCCCCCCCGCCGACAAGGCTCCCAAGGGAATGATCGTCGGGCTGGTCGTCGATGATCTGTCTACCCAGATCGGTCTGCCCAAGCCGGGGGATGTTGTTACAGTCAAGACCACAGGCCCGGCCAGCCACGAGAACGAGGCCCTCCGCGACCTGCCGTTGAGCATCAAATACACCGTCGTCCGCGTCGACCGCATCATCCCGGCCAAGGAAGATGACCTCGTCGCACGCTTCGGCCTAGCCGATGCGCCCGCCCTGCGTGCGGCGCTTCGTGAACGCATGGAGGCCCGCGTCAAGATCGACCAGCAGTCGGCCATGCGCATGCAGGTGGCTCGCTACCTGCTCGAGGAGACCAAAATGGTCCTCCCCCAGCGCGTTACCAGCGAGCAGGCGGCACGAAACTTCGAGCGCCGACGCATGGAAGCCCTCTACCGCGGTGTCGATCCCGTCGCCATCGAGCAGCAGATCGCCGAGCTCCGCGCCGCCAGTGCGGGCGAGGCCGTGCGCGACCTCAAACTCTTCTTCATCGTTGACAAGGCTGCCGAGGGGCTGGGCGTCAGCGTCAGCGAGGCTGAGATCAACGGCCGCATCGCCCAGATGGCCATCGAGCGCGGCGTCCGCCCAGACCAGATGCGCCAGCAGCTCATCCAGTCCGGCCAGGCCGCCAGCATCCACGGCCAGATCCGCGAGCACAAAGCACTCGACGCCATCCTCGCCAAGGCCAACATCACCGACCTCTCCCTGACCGACTTCAACAAAGCCATCGAAGCCCAGAACCAGGCCTCTGCCAGCAAACAAATGCTCTGATAGCCCTCAGCGGTTAACACCAGAACCCCTCTCCCGAGGGCAGGGGCAGGGGTGGGGTTGGATCTTTGCAGCCTGATCCCCAAGCCCAATCAACTCATCGGAGTTTGTGCGCGATGTTTGCGCACCTTCGCACGCACTACCCTGCCCATCATGCCTCCACCCCCACGCCTGGCGCTGGAAACCACCCTCCTCACCCACGGCGTCCCCCGCGCCAGCGCTCTGCCGCTGGCACTCGAACTCGCTGGCCTCGCCCGCGCCCACGGCTGTGAGCCGGCGCTCATGGGCGTCCTCCGCGGCCAGCCCATCGCGGGGATGACCGAAACGCAACTGGCACAACTCCTAGACGAGCCGAGCGTCGAGAAAATGAACACCAGTTCCCTCGCCGCGGCGATCGCGCAGGGGCGCAGCGGGGCGACGACCGTCAGCACCACCATTGAGCTCGCCGCCGGGTGCGGCTGCCGGGTCTTTGCAACCGGCGGGATCGGTGGCGTGCACAAAGACCTATCGGCTGTGCTGGATATCTCGACAGACCTGATCGCCCTGACACGCTGGCCCGTGGCGGTGGTTACCGCCGGGTGTAAAAGCATCCTGGACGTGCGTGGCACGCGCGAACTCCTCGAAACACTCGGCGTGCCCGTCATAGGCTACCAGACCGCACGCTTCCCCGCCTTCTACCAGCGCGACGGTGGCACCGATACCGACGCTCGCTTTGACGACATCGCCCCCCTCGCCCGCTTCGTCCGCGCCACGCTGGCCCACAGCAACCGCGGAATCATCATCGCCAACCCGATCCCACATGACCATGAGATCAACGCCGACGACTGGGCACGCTGGCTCGCCGCGGCGGAGGCCAAGGCCCGCAGCTCGGGCGCCACCGGTCGGGGTGTTACGCCGGCCGTACTTGCCGCGTTGCACGATGTTTCCGCCGGGCGGACACTCTCGGCGAACATCGCGCTGGTCAAGCACAACGTGCAAGTCGGGGCCATGCTCGCCGCGGCGATACAAAACTAATCACTGGTTTGTTGTGCATCAAAGCCCTCCCCTAGAACGTTCTGGCGGGAGGGGCAGGGGTGGGGTTACCGAAGGTGTTGCGGCTCAGAAACGCCCTCAGTTCATCGGTAGCGATTGTGGTTGTTTGAGACTGGAAGCGCGGGCTGCAAGCCCGCTCCACCTAAATAGAAGGAATCCCAAAGTTCTCTCAAATCCCCCGGCCAACACCCGACTGTGCAACGCGTACCTTCAAGCGAGCCCGGTCGCGCTGTCGTGTGATCTGGTCCATCTCGGCCAGGTTGCCGGAGGTGCTCGCCTGGGCCGCTGTCAGTTCCTTCTGGGCCTCCTCCTGGACGATATCGCTGCCCGCGACGGCACGGGTCGTCAGCACCGTAAGTTTGTCGGCGGTCATGTGCCCGAACCCACCCTCGATGACGTAGTTGCGAGTGCCGCCGCCCACACCGCGCTCGTCGGCAAACGTTACCCGCATCTCCCCCAGCCCGAGCTTGAAGACAACCGGGGCTCGCCCCGGCTGAAAGCCCATCAGCCCGTCGTGCGCGGGGACTGAGGCATAAATTGCCCTCCCGTCGAGGAGTTTGCCCTGCGGGGTAACGAGCCGAATCTGGAAACTCTTGTCAGCCAAGGGAACCTCCGGGTATGGTTTTAGGATAGGTGCCTTGTCCGGGCTTGGGTAGCGCACGTCCCCGGCGATGCCCAGCCGGGCTAGCGTCTGCCGTGCGCCGCCCTGTGGTCATCTTGTCGATCCTCGCCCTGGCCACCTTGCTGCTCTGCGCTGCCAGGCTGCTCGTCAGCGGCACGGCGGGGGGGGGGTGGGCGGCGTCGGGAGGGTGGCCGGAGGATCGGATCATCTGGCAACTGCGTGCCAACCGCCTCGCCTGCGGGGCGACGGTTGGCGCCGCGCTGGCGGTCGCCGGTGCCTTGCTGCAGACGCTCTTGCGTAACCCGCTGGCCAGCCCGGACATCCTGGGTGTCTCCAGCGGCGCATCGCTGGGCGTGATGACCAGCATCTGGCTCACGGCCGGTGGAGTAGTCGGCACGCTGGCAGGCGCGGCCTGGCACGCCGGGCCGGCGTTGCTGGGGGCAGTGGGGGCGCTGGCCATGGTGCTGACGCTCAGCAGGCGTGCAGGGAGTCTTGACCCTGCCGGGCTTGTGATCATCGGCGTGGTCGTCTCGGTGCTCTGCGGCGCGGCAGTGATGTTCCTGCAATACCTCATGCCCGATGCCGGGTTCGCCACCGCTCGCTTACTGATGGGCGGGCTTTCCGACGATACGCCCTCGATCGTGCTGGTGCTCGTTGCCGTCGCCACACTCGCCGGCATTGTGATTGCCTGGCTCAAAGGCCCGACCCTCGACGCCCTGGTCATCGGCCCGGATGAGGCCGAGAGCGTCGGCGTGCATGTCGCGCGGGCACGGTGGGTTCTGTTGGGAATCACGGGCACCCTCTCGGCCGGTGCCGTGGTGATCGCCGGGCCCATCGGTTTCGTCGGCCTCATCGCTCCGCACGCCGCCCGCCTCTTGCTTAGAGTGCCGCACAGCAACCACCGCTGGCAGCTGCCCGCCAGCGCGATGCTCGGCGTGATCATAATCGTCGGTGCCGATTGCATCGTAAAGGGCGTGAACCTGGGCGCGGGAAGGTTGCCACTGGGAGTCCTGACCGCCCTGATCGGTGGCCCGGCGTTGATCCTGCTCCTCCGCCAGCGCGGGTGGGTTGAAACCTGATCGATGGACACAAATAAAATGCACGATGCCAACCCCGCACAACTCGATCGCCTCGCCCCCGAGCTCTCCCACCGCACCCAGCTGATGCTCGATCTCGCTCAGCAAGCCGGCGAACTAGTGATCAGGCACTTCCAGCACCCTGGCCTCGTAGTGCACAGCAAGGGGGCCGCCGGGCCTGTAACGATCGCTGATCGGCAGGCCGAGCAACTCATCCGCGACGCCATCTCCGCCCACTTCCCCAACGACGGCCTTCTCGGTGAAGAGCACGGCACGCACGAATCGACCACCGGTTGGACGTGGGTCATCGACCCGATCGACGGCACCGTTTCCTTTGCCGCCGGCGTGCCGCTCTTTGGCGTCCTCATCGCCCTGCAGCACGAGGACGCACAAGGCCGCCGTGTGCGTGCGGGCGTCTGCCACCTGCCAGCACTCGGTGAGTGCATCTGGGCCGCCGAGGGTGCAGGCGCATGGTGGCAGCGGGCCGGGAAAGCAACCATCCCCGCACGTGTCTCGACCTGCCAAGACCTGGGCAGTGCCCTGTTCTGCACCTCCGGCCCAGAGTACTACGCCCAGGCAGCCCGACAGGAGGCCTATGTGCAGATCACTCGAGCCGCCGGGCGCGTCCGCGGGTGGAGCGACTGCTACGCCTTTGCACTCGCCGCGACAGGCCGGATCGACGTCGCGATCGACCCGATCATGCACCCCTGGGACAGCGGCCCCTTTGCGGTCATCCTGCCCGAGGCCGGCGGCGTCTTCAGCGGATGGACCGGGCAGCCAAGTATCCACGCCGGCGACGCGATAGCCTGCAACCCACGCCTGCATCAGCAGGTCTTGAACCTTGTCAAACCCTGGACAGACTGCCGCGCAAAATCGCATTAACCCCTCCCCCAAGGGGAGAGGCAGCGATTGGGTTGGCACACACAACACACCCCGATCTCACCAAAGAACCATCACAACAACCATCACACCACCTCACCCTCATCACCCACAAACCAAACGCACCTCCATGCCCGCACCAATCGACAACACCCCAACGCCTCCACCAGCACCCCCGCTCAACCAAGACGGCCTCCCCGTCGGCAGTACTCTCAAGCCGGGCTGGGAATCCTCACCCCGCCAGGTCCAGCACGCCATGCGCTCAGCGACCCCGCCGATCCTGTTGGACTGCCGGCGCCCCGAGGAGTGGGCTGCCTGCCGGATCGACGGCGCGTTGCACATACCGATGCAGCAGATCGAGCAGCGACTCGACGAACTCGACGACATCGACCCCACCCGCGCACGGCCGATCATCGTCTACTGCCACCTCGGCGTGCGCTCCCTGCGCGTCGCCGCGACGCTGCGCGGGCACGGGTTCAGCAACGTCCTCTCCATGGCCGGGGGGATCGACCTGTGGTCGATCGCCGTCGATGCGAGCATCCCACGCTATTAGACGCTCGTGCCTGCACTTGAACCCGCTCGCCAGCGTCGATCCCCGCGGCCACGCTCTTCAGCCAGCGCGTACTCCAGCCGTTCGCCAAACCGGCGTTAGTTACCCGCTCCTTGAGTGATTGCTGACCACTTCACGACCGTGAGGTTCACAACACGCAGCCATACTACCGCACAACGATCACGCCAACTCCGATTCGTGCGAGAGCGTCTCGTGAAGAATTGGCAGCGGCCACTGGTGCCCTCCGGAGGGCCAGCACAAAGGTGCCCCACCCGCCGGACCACAACCCCACCGCCGTGCGACCTCCTTCCGTACGCTAACCTTCCCTGACGGGGCTTTACAGACCTTTGCCTTCGACGACGACTACTCCTTCGGCCTGCTGCAATCTGATGCACACTGGCAGTGGTTCATCACGAAATGCTCTAAACTGGCAGCCCGATTCCGCTACACCCCCGAATCCGTCTTCGACACCTTCCCCTGGCCCCAATCCCCCACCAAAATGCAGATCAAGCGGGTCGCCGCCGCCGGTCGCGATATCCGAGCCATCCGCGCCCAATCACTTCCGACCATCAAGGGGGGCCTTCGCGTCCTCTACCGCATACTCGAACTCCCCGGCGCAAACCCCCTCAAGGACGCCCACGCCGCGCTCCACGCCGCCGTACTCGATGCCTGTGGCTTCAGCCCCAAGAAAGACCTCCTCAAGCAACTCCTCGACCTCAACCTCGCCGTCGCCAGGGCGATCGACTCCGGCGAGCAAGTTACCCCCCCAGGCGTCCCCCCCTCCTACGGCGACCCCGCCGACCTCATCACCGACGACTGCATCAAGCCCTGATCCACCGCACCCCACCCGCCTACCCTCACCCGCCATCGGTGCATCCCCGGCCTCTACAACGCCGGTCGGTGCTGAAAAGGGAAGTGTGGTAAGGCGTGCTACCAACGCTGATTCCACCGCGGACGCGCCGCCGTGAGGGGCTGGGTCTGGTCCATGTGCCACTGCTGATCTTCAGCGGGAAGGCGGGCCAGCCCTCAAACCCCGAGCCGGAAGACCTGCCGACGGCTGTGTGCTTGTCGCCCTCGCGAGATGGGGCGTCGGCAGATGCCCCCACGCCCCCCCGCGCGTGCTGGCCGCTGTTGACACCATTCCCCCCTCGCACGGCGTCCACCGGTCGAAAGACCGGCTTCAACCCGCGGGTTTCCTGCCGCGCGACTCGGCACGGAAAGGTCGGTGCCCCATGCGTCCCTTGGCTATCACATCCCCACGCCCCCTCATCCTCACAGCGCTCCTATCCCTCGCCACGATCCCCACGATCGCCGCGGCACAATCCACCTACACCCCCAACGGCTCCTTTACGCTCCCCAACGGCACCTGGGGCATCGCCCCCGACGGCCTGATCTGGGCCATCACACCCAACGCCACCATCCTCCGCCAAACCGCCCTCAACGCCTCGACCTACTCACCCGTCGGCTCACTGCCCGCAGGCACCATCCCCATCTACGGCGCATCGTTCCTGAGCATCAGCCCCGACGGGACACGACTGGCCATCGGCGACAACAACTTCGGCCCCGCCGCACGCATCTACTTCGTCTCCACCACCGACCTCGGCCCCACACCCTCCCCGACCACCAGCGTTCTCTCCCCCAACTACGCCGGCGCCTGGCTCGGCAGCCAGTTCTACGTCTCCGGCGCGGGCAACGACTTCGTCCCCTTCCTCAACCGCATCTCCTTCACCAACAACACAACCGACCCGGTCTCCACGCGCATCCTCACAGGCATCGGCGGCGCATCCGGCGGCGTCGCCCTCATCAACACCCCCACCGGCCCACGCCTCTACACAGGCGTCGGCTTCGAGGGCAACGGCCTCCCCGCCGGCGATATCCGCGGCTTCGACCTCCTCTCCCTCGTTACCTCCCCCACACCAACCAACTACGCCACCGGCACACCCATCCCAGGCGGCCCTGCGCTCTCGGCCAGCACGCTCACCTTCGACGCCAACGGCACACTCCTCGTCGGCGGCTTCGACGGCGGCGCCGCACTCGCCATCAACATCCTCACCGGCGATCGCACCGCACTCTCACCCGCCGGCACCACCGGCGGCTACGACGTCGCCTTCAACACCTTCACTAACGAAGCACTCATCACCCAGAACGGCACCGCCTACCGCTACACCATCCCCGCGCCCGCCACCGCCATGATCCTCGGTGCGTTCGGCCTCCTGGCAACACCCCGCCGACGCTGATCAACCCCACGCTCTACGCCTAACCCACATCCCACCAACTCCCCACGCGCCCAAACACCCCAGGCCTTCTTATGCACAAAAACATCCTCACCGCACTCGCCATCGCCACCACCACGGCACCCCGCTCCCACGCCTCACCCTTCGCCACGCGCGTCCTGAGTTACACCCCAAGCCCAGGCGCAACCGCAGGCTTCACAAACCCCGCCGCCGCACTCGGCCCACCCCTCGGCGGCAGCACCTCATCCCCCGATAACTCCAAAATCGTCTCCCTCGGCTCCCTCGGCGGCTCCATCACCCTCGCCTTCGATGAGCCAATCCCCAACCTCTCACCATCTCCCGCAAACCCACTCGCCCTCGACCTCATCGTCTTCGGCAATGCCTTCTACGTCGCCAACAACCCCAACAGACGCTTCGCCGAGCCAGGAATCATCGAGGTCTCACGCGACAACAACGCCAACGGCCTCGCCGACGACCACTGGTTCGTCATCCCAGGCTCGCACCTCACACTCCCCACCAGCGCACCCTTCACGCTCCCGCCAAGCGTCTTCACGCAGAACAACCTTCCAATCCTCAACAACCCCCTCGGCCAAGACGCCACCAATGAGGCCGCCCTCGGCTACGCCGACTGCACGCCCACCATCGCCCTCGGCGATCTCGACGCCGACGGCATCATCGACGCTCCACTGCTCAATCCCGACCGCTTCTACACCTCTCCAGACGACCCAACCCGCGTCGGCATCTCACCCTTCACCGGCGGCGGCGACGCCGTCGACATCTCCGCCGCACGCAACCCCACCACCGGCGACCCAGCAAACCTCATCAGCATCGACTTCGTCCGCATCACCACCGCCCTCACAGGCGGCACCACCGCCCTCGGCTCCATCTCCACCGACGTCGCCGCCGTCGCACGCGTCATCGTCCGCCAACGCGCCGACATCGCCGGCCCAGGCCAATCCCCCGGCCCCGACGGTGAGCGCACCGCCGACGACATCATCCTCTTCCTCAACTGGTTCTTCAGCACCGCCGCGCTCGCCGACATCGCCGGCCCGGGCCAAACACCAGGCCCCGACGGCACCTTCACCGCCGACGACATCATCGTCTACCTCAACTGGTTCTTCGCCCCCGAATAACCCCAAAACCAATCGCACCCACCCATGCACCCGCCCACCACCCACTTACACACCCCGCCAGCGGGCGCAACACGTCCCGCCTTCACACTCATCGAGCTCCTCGTCGTCCTCGCCCTCCTCTCCCTCCTGCTCACCCTCCTCCTGCCCGCCCTCACCAGCGCACGCGCCGCCGGCCAATCCACGTCCTGCCTCTCCAACCTCCGACAACTCGCAGTCGCCCTCGACGCCTACGCCCTCGAAAACCGCAGCTACTACGCCCCCGGCGCACCCCAAATCTCCACCCTCAACCGCACCCGCTGGTTCGGCTCCCGCCCCGGCCCATCAGGCCCCTTCACACCCACCGGCGGCCCACTCTCAGACTACCTCGCCAGCAACCAGGGCGTCCGCAGATGCCCCGCCCTCCTCACCACCAGCAACGGCTTCGAACGCAACGCCGGTGGCTACGGCTACAACAACGCCTACGTCGGCACCCTCCGCACACGCGACCCCGCCGACCCCAACCGATGGCCCCTCACAACCGACCTCACCGGCTCACCCCAAACCCGCTTCGCAAACCCCGCCCAAACCCTCTCCTTCGCCGACGCCGCACTCGCCACTACCACCGGCATCATCGAATACTCCTTCATCGAGCCAGACCAATGGCCAGACTACCCAGGCCAGTCCCCCGACCCCTCCATCCACTTCCGCCACGCCCCACCACGCGCCCCAACATGCCAGGCCACCTTCCTCGACGGCCACGCAACCACCCTCCCATTAGGCCGCACCACCAAAACCTCCATCTTCGGCCCATCCCCCGCCGCCGCCAACCTCGGCTGGCCCGCAACCGACCAACCCAACGCCCGCTTCGATTACGACTGAAACCAAGCACCCCATCTGAAAAAACTCCCCTGCCTCTGTGTTATTTTGCCCCTCCTCCGAGGGAAGGCGCAGGGGTGCGGCTGGCTGCCTCAAACGCACAATATCCGTGGCTGGTTGTCATGCATGATTTTCCAATCGCTAAAACCCCCGCCCACAAACAAGCCCGGGACATGCCGGGCTTGTCTAGAGCTTTCCAGAGGGGAGTAATTAGTTCTGAAGTGTCCCGTTACCGGGCAAAACCAACTGGTATTCCGTGCGCCTTGTCGCAACACCAGGGCGGATAATCGAGCCGACACCAAAGTTCCCCCAAGGATGGCCGGATTGAGTGATGCTTGGGAGACGGACGAGCTCGGTATAGCTGGCGTGCCCGTCCAGGAAGGACATAATCGACATGTTCCTCCCACCAAACTCACCCTCGATATTTGGAAGGGCATCGTCAACGAAGGCGGATGTCGTTTTGTCGAATAGAATCACAAACCGGCTTGGTTCAACCATGCTCGAGTTCATGACGTTGAAGCCGCGTGCCTCCAACCGCTGCCAAAACTTAGCTCCCGATTCACCGGGCTGCGGCGTGTTATTTCGCGACCAGTAGACAAACCAGATCGAGTTCATGAAATAGCTCGTGCCGGTATCCTGGTACTGGGACATCTGAGGGTTGAAAAGCTGGCCGTTGACAGGTGTGGCAGGATCACCCTGGGTGCCCGTAATAGACGTTGCCTTGTCCCCGGGCGACTTGAATGTTTCAAAATTCTGGAGGGTCCGGGTGCCCTCATCGGCCACCTGCCCCACGGCTGTCCGCCTTTCAAGGGGACGTGTTCCGTAAACAAAGCTGTTCAGCACACGCTCCCCCGGCCAAAGGTCATAAGCCCCACTTGCGTAGGTTCTGTAAGTGGAGTTGATCTTGCAGTAGTTCCCACCCGAAGCGTGGGCTGTTATGATTGCTTGAAAAGGTCCTGAGGTAGGGTAGTTGTTCAGAGAAGGCAACCTCCCGCCTTTGTTCTCTGCGCTGTACGTCGTACACGCCAGCATCTGCTGCTGAAGGTTGATCAATGAAACCGCCTGACGCGCAGCCAGCCGGGCCTTGGCCAGCGCCGGCAAGAGGATCCCCACCAGCAGCGCGATGATGGCGATGACGACCAGCAGTTCGATAAGGGTAAAAGCGTTACGTTTCATTCTTTGTCTTCCTGATAACGAGAAAGTTATTCTCCAAGCGAACGCAATACTGGCAGCAAACAGACACGAGGCGCTAGCGAGTAACCGCCGGCAAGTCACGAGGGCGTCCACGGACCACAGGTTCACGCCCGGCATCGGGTGCTGCCGGTGCAGGAGCGGCCGGACCCGGCGACGCCGCACTTGTACCCCCAACCACGTTATTGCCGGCCGTCGGCGACGACGGGATCGCCGTCCCCGGCTTTACACCAGATGTCAACTGCCACACAATCAACCCCACTCCCCCCAGCAACACCACCACCGCAAACGCCAACTTCTTCCCGTTGGCCTTCCCTTCACCCGAAGGGCCCGCACCACCACCCCCCGGCTTCTTTTCGCCGACGTGCGTCGTATCGATCCCCTCAAGCAGTGATGACATGAGTAACCTCCGCAGTCAGACCCGCCACGGCGTGCGGACCACATCCAATCCAGTTACTTCCGCCGCACACACCACGCAGAGAACCCGCGTAGCTCGTCTCGCACAGATGCGAGTAACGTCAACTATACTCCTTTACGTCGGCATTTGCAAGGAGTTCCCTCTAGTTGAAGTGATTTTTCTGTGAATAACCTGTCGGATACTTGACCGAATGCTACCCCCGCACGTGTGCAAGCTCTAGGCATGCGAGCAAACGCCCGCAATCCTTCCGAAATATCCACGTACGTGCAAAGTTAGGTCCCCAGCCGACCCACCAGTACCCCCAGCAACTGGCACCGCTCGACCAAACTCCCCACCTCCACCCACTCCTGTGCCGTATGCAGGCCACCCCCCCGCACCCCCAGCGTGTCGATCGTCGGCAACCCCGCCGATTGCAGATTGTTCCCATCACAAACCCCGGCTGTCCGGGCAAACCCCAGCCTCTGCCCCAAATCCTCCGCCACCCCACGCGCACGCAATGCCAGTGCCTCCACCCCCGGCGTCTGGGGCTTGGCCGGCCTCGAAAACGCCGCGTGCACCTCCACCCTCGGCAACTCCCCCGCACCACCCCGCGCGATCCCCGCTAGTGCACCCCTCAGCTCCCCCTCCCCCTGCGCATCGGGGTACCGTACGTTCCCCCACGCCGCGGCGTGGTCGGCGACCTGGTTCGTCGGCTGGTCGCACCAAAGTGGAGAGATATTCACGCACAACCCCCGCCCCGGGTCCGAAGCCTGGTGTGCCGCGACGATCCCCCGCGCCAGCGCGTCGGTTGCAGAGATCCCGGCCGAAAAGTCCCGCCCAACGTGCGCCGCCTTCCCGTGGGCCTCAAGCATGAACTGCCCCGAACCCCCACGGGCGATCGCCAGCTCCCCCCCGGCCATCGCTGGCTCCAGGGCCAACCCCGCACAATAACGCCCGCTGGAGGCCTCCCGGCGCAATGCCGCGTCGGAGTGGAACGAGCCCGTCTCCTCGTCGCTATTAAGGATAAACGTCCAAGGCACCTCCATCCCCACGGCGTCCAAAGCCTCCAGCGCGGCCAGGGCTATCACCAGTCCACCCTTCATATCCGCACACCCAGGCCCCGTTGCCGTCTTCCCGTTGGGGGCGACCGAAAGATCCCTGAACGCGCCAGCCGGGTCGTGCACCGTGTCCAGGTGCCCGGCAATCAGCACCGCACGCCCCGGCTCATCCTTGCCACCCAGCCGACGCAGCACCGCAGTGGGGGGGATCACCCCTTCGGGCGTTCCCGCACGCTTGGCACGCATCGCCTGCGGCCCGCCGATCCACCACGGACGCGGCTGGCCCGGTACGAGCTCCAACTCCGCACCCAAGGCCTTGCAGCGCGCCCACAGCCGCTGGCGCGCCTCGTCGATCGCGCCCGTCCCGCCTGGGCCTGTTGCCAGCGCGACATGCAGGCGAAGATCCTCAAGCAGTTGACCCCGCCGGGATTCGATCTCCCGGCAAAGGCGCATTTCAGCGTCGGTCAGTCTGTTGGTCATGCAGGTGTCGGCAGCATACGCCTGCACGCGCATGCGAAGGAATCAATGCCCGCACCGGGCGCATACCCTCGGACCTATGCCCGGCCCATCGGCATCTCGGCGCGTCCTGGTAACCGGCGGGTGCGGTTTCATCGGCTCTCACCTCGTCGAGCTCCTCCTGGCCGGTGGCGACCGGGTAACCGTCATTGACAACCTCTCAACCGGGCGTGCTGACAACCTCAAAGGCGTCGCCGGGCACGCCAACTTGCGTATCCACACGGGGGACTGCGCCCTGGAGCTGGCTGCCCTGGGCGGTGAGGTCTTTGACGAGGTGTATCACCTGGCCGCGGCCGTGGGTGTGAAACTCGTTGTCAACAAGCCGATCGAGTGCATCGAGACCAACGTCCACCAGACCAGTGCGGCACTGCACTTCGCCCTGCGTGCCGGGCCGGGGGGGACGCCCGCGCCCACCCTCATCGCTAGTTCCAGTGAGGTCTACGGCAAGAGCGACCGCACCCCGTTTGCAGAAGATGATGACGTCGTCTATGGCCCGACGAGCAAGGCCCGCTGGTCCTATGCCGCGAGCAAGGCGATTGATGAATACCTGGCCCTAGCGCACCACCGCCAGCACGCCCTGCCAGTGGTGATCGCCCGGTTTTTCAACACCGTTGGCCCCAGGCAGGTGGGTGATTATGGGATGGTGCTGCCGAGTTTCGTCCGAGCGGCGTTGCTTGGGCAGAATTTGCGCGTCTATGGGGATGGGAAGCAGTCGCGTTGCTTCTGCGACGTGCGCGACGTGGTCTGGGCCTTGCCCAGGCTGCTGCGCACCCCGGCGTGCGTCGGGAGGGTCTTCAACGTCGGTGCGGCGGGGGGGATCACTATTGGTGAACTGGCCAGGCTGGTCATCAAGACCCTTGCTTCGACGTCCGAAGTGGAGTTGGTCGCTTATGATCAGGCGTACGACGCGGGGTTTGAGGACCTGCGCAAGCGTGAGCCTGACCTGGCGCGCATCGCCGGGGCGATCGGCTTTGCGCCCAGGATCACCCTAGAGCAGACCATCGCCGACCTAGCCCGCCAGATGCAGCAGGACCAGATCGGCCCAGAATCCATGCACCCCATCCAGCCTGCCAACCCGAGCTATCCCCGGACCGGTGCCGCGCCGGCGCACGGGGCGTGGGGGTCGCAGCGATGATCCTGCTGCTGGCGCAGAACCTGTTTACACCCCCCCCGGCGACAGGCCCCATCACGCCCGCCGGGGCGGTGGTGGACCCCGCACTCGACCCAAGCATGGTCGAGTCAATCAACGCCACATGGGCCGAGCGTCTGGACATCTTCCACGGGCACATCGGTGTCTTTATTGTCGCCTTCCTTGTTACGCTGCTGGCAACGCCTGTCTGCCGGGCGTTGGCCGTTGCCAATGGGGTCATCGATCGGCCCGACGATGTGCGCAAGAACCACAAGTTTCCCGTGGCCTACCTCGGCGGCTTGGCTGTCTTCCTGGGGATGATCGCGGCGATCGCGTTTAGTTACCTCGCCTTCCGCTTCCCCGACTTGGGGCTGTTGCAGTTGCACAAGTCCACCAAGTTTGCCGAGATCGCCCCTGTGCCTATTGCGATCCTCATCGGGATGACGGTCGTGATGCTCGTGGGCCTCTTTGACGACGTTACGAACATCGCCCCGATGCAGAAGATCGGCGGGCAGCTCTTTGCCGCCGCCGCCCTCGCCTATTCGGACATCGGCGTCAAGCTTGCAAGCCAGGTGCTGCGCCCCGTCGGCGAGATCATCGGCAACCCGGCCCTGACGTGGACGATCCCCATCGGCAGCACGGGGATCACCCTGGACCTGATCTACTGGGCCGGCACCGTCACCATCGCGTTGTTTGTCCTCGGCGCGTGCAACGCATCCAACCTCGTCGATGGCCTTGACGGCCTCCTCTCAGGGCTTACGGCCATCTGCGGCATCGGGCTGCTGGTCATCGCCCTTGGCCTGGCCGCGGCTGACGACGGGCCGCTGGACCACGCACGCATCGTTCTCTGCCTGGCGATGGTCGGCGCGTGCCTGGGCTTTTTGCCCCACAACTTCAACCCGGCAACCATCTTCCTCGGCGATGCCGGCTCGCTGCTGCTGGGGTACATGACCATCGCGATCATTCTGACGCTCGGGGACACCGGGCGCACCAACCTGGTGCTGGCCGGGCTGGTCATCTATGCCGTGCCGATCATCGACACGGCCCTGGCGATCATCCGCCGGCGCTTGGCGGGGAAGAAACTCAGCGAGGGCGACAGCGACCACCTGCACCACATGCTTAAGCGCATGACAGGCGTCAAAGGTGCGGCGTTTATCCTCTACGCCATCGGGCTGGTCTTTGCGATCCTCGGCGTCCTGATGACCCTCGAACGCGCACGCATGACGTACGCGCTCGTGCTGGTGGCCGGGTGCTTCATCGCCGTCACGGCCATCAAGTCCGCCCGCCGGAAGCACTTTGAGGAAGAGGCCAAATGCCTCGCTCAAAAAAAGGCCGCCGGCAAGGGGCCAGGTCCTGCCCTGCCCCCCGGCGTACCAGCAACACCGGCGGCCGCACCGGCGAGCACCCCGACCGATCAGGGCATCCCGGCCTAATCGCTACTGCCGGCCGCGCCCTTCACCCTCGGTGATCTTGAGAATCCCCGCCCCCCCAGCGATCCGCACCAGCGGCTCGGGGTCGTCTAGCAACGCAGCAAGTTTGGGCAAGTACGCCTTCTCCCCGCTCTCACCAAGGACGATCGCCGCCTGCGCACGCTGCGTCGCGATGGTGCTCGTCAGGTACGTCAGGGCGAGTGTTGCAAACTGCACCTCACCCATCCTGGCCAGCCCAGTGGCCGCGGCCAGGCGGATCTCGACGGGCATCGGGGTCCGGTTGTCGTAGTTCTCGCGCAGCAGGATGCGCAGTTGGGCCTTGCTCGCCTGGTCCTTGATCTGCCCGAGGATCTGCACCGCCAGTGTGGCGGCCTCGAGGTCCTCCGGGCGTGCGGGGTAGAGCGCGGCACGGATCTCATGGATCGCCTGTTCATACCTGAGTTTGACCAGCGCCTCAGCGATCTGCAGCCGCATCAGCCGGTCGCGGATCGGGTCGGCCCGCCCGGCCGGGGCGCCGCTGGCCTCGATGAGCATGGGCACCGCCGAGGTGTTACCAAGTTCACCAAGTATGAACGCCGCCTGCGCGCGGACGGCGACTTGCTCATCCATGAGCATCGCGGCCAGTGGCGAGGGATCGACCCCCGCCCCCGTCCGCACAAGCCCAAAGATCCCCGAGGCCCGGACGATCTGCGACTGGTCCGTCAGCAGCGGGCGGAGGCTCTCGGCGACGCGGTCGAGCTTGGCCTTGCCGACGGTCATGGCAGCAACCGAGCGCACGCCGGGGTTGGGCGAACGCAGGGCAGCTCGCACCACCTGCTCCAGCCGGGCTGGCACGGGCAACAGCGCTTCGAGGGCGTTGGCACGCTGCTCGGGAGTTCCCGTGCTGGCAAACTCCACGAGCATCGCCGCCGCCCGCTCACGCAGTTGCGGCACGGCGACAACGTCTCCGCCCGTGCTTGGCTTGGCACCTTGCCTGTTGGGAGCGGTAGTGGGGGGCTGATCTTGGGCCAATATCCCAGCCGGCCCGCAGAGCGTGCCGAGCAACGCGACGCTGCACGCAAGCGTGCGTGCGAGAGTTTGTGCAGGGGGGCGACTTGGTAATTGATAGTTCATGCGTCTGCTCCATAGCTCTGTGCTCGATGGTACGAGCCTCACCCCCCGCCGCGTCGGCCCGCTCCGCGTGCGTACGCTCGGCTCCACTCTCCCACGCCCGCGCACACACGCGGGCATCGCACCTGATCGGACCACAACCATGGCGAACAAAAAAGTTGTCGTTGCTTATTCCGGCGGCCTGGACACCTCCGCTGTCATCCCCTGGCTCAAAGAAAACTACGGCTACGGCGTCTACGCCGTCGTCGGCGATGTGGGTCAGGGTGCCGACGAGCTCAAGGGCGTCGAGAAGAAGGCGATCAACAGCGGCGCGGAAGACTGCGTCGTCGTCGATCTCAAGCGCGAGTTCGCCGAGCAGTTCTGTTTCCCGATGCTCATCTCAGGGAGCGTCTACGAGGGCAAGTATCTGCTGGGCACCTCGATCGCCCGCCCTCTGCTGGCTCGGGCGCAGGTGGACTATGCCCGCGAGATCGACGCGCAGGCGCTCTGCCACGGGTGCACCGGCAAGGGGAACGACCAAGTGCGCTTTGAGGGGACTTATGCCGCGCTCGCGCCGGACCTAGAAGTGATCGCCCCCTGGCGCATCTGGGACCTCCGCGGGCGCGAGGATCTGCTCAAATACCTAGCCGACCGCAAAATCCCCACCACCGCCTCGGCCACCAAAATCTACAGCCGCGACCGCAACCTCTGGCACATCAGCCACGAGGGTGCGGCACTAGAAGACCCGTGGAACACCGTCCCCGACGATATCTGGATGCTCACAACCGACCCACGCAAAGCACCCAGCACGCCGCAGGACATCGCCATCACCTTCAACAACGGCCGGCCTGTCGCCCTCAATGGCCAGACCATGCCCGGCGACGCCCTGGTCATCAAACTCAACCAGATCGCCGGTAAGCACGGCGTCGGCCGCGTGGACATCGTCGAGAACCGCCTCGTCGGCATGAAAAGCCGGGGGTGCTATGAGACCCCCGCCGGCACCGTCCTCATGGAGGCCCTGCGCGGGCTGGAGGAACTCGCCCTTGACCGTGAGACGCTCCACTACCGCCAGGCCCAGGCACTCAAGTTTGCCGAGCTGATCTACAACGGACAGTGGTTCGTGCCGATACGCCAAGCGATGTGGGCGAGTTTCGAGCAGATCGCCAAGGCCCTCAACGGCGAGATCGTCGTACGCCTGTACAAGGGCACCGCTACCACCGTCCGCCGGCGTGCCGACAAGTCGCTCTTCAGCGAGGCGTTCGCCACCTTCAGCAAGGACGAGGTCTACGACCAGAAAGATGCGGGTGGGTTCATTCGGCTCTTCAGCCTCCCGTCGCGTATCGCCGCGCTACGGGACCTTGGCCGGGCCGGCAACACAAAGAAGAAGGGCAAGCCCCGCGGCAGGCCGCGCAAGAACCCAGCTTGATAGAAACCCACACCCGCACGCCCGGTGCGGGCTTATCCTCGGCTCATGCTCGCACGCCGAAACATCCGGCAGTATGCCCTCCTGCTCGCGCTGCTGCTGGTGCTCAGCCTGCTGCTGCTCTATCCCATCGCGCTGACGTTGCGCGGCGCGTTCTACGCCAACCCCGCCGAGGCGACGGGCTTTACGCTTGACAACCTCTCGCGCGTGCTGGCCAACCCGATGCTCGTTGCGGGTCTGCTCAACAGCCTCAAGATCGCCGCGCTGACGACGATCCTCTCGTGCATCATCGCGCTGCCACTGGCGATCCTCTCGGCCCGCTACACCTTCCCGGGCAAGACGGCCTTCAACGCCCTGGTCCTGGTCCCGATGATCCTGCCCCCCTTTGTCGGGGCCATTGGCTTTAAGATGATCCTGGGCAGTGAGGGGATGCTGAACACCCTTATCGGCACGCACATCGACTTCATCGGCAACGCGCAGTTGTGGGGGGTGATCCTCGTCCAGAGCCTCTCGCTCTACCCGATCATCTACCTCAACGCCTCGGCCGCGCTTGCAAACCTGGACCCGGCCCTCGACGAGAGCGCTGAAAACCTCGGCGCGGGGTTCTGGCGCAGGTTGATCTGGATCACCCTCCCGCTGATCCGCCCGGGGATCTTCGCCGGCGCAACGATCGTTTTTATCTGGGCCTTCACCGAGCTGGGCACGCCGCTGGTCTTTGAGTACCGAACGGTTACACCCGTGCAGATCTTCGACGGCCTCAAGGAGATCGAAGGCTCCGCCCAGCCTTACGCCCTCACCCTCATCATGCTCACCGTCGCGCTCACCTGCTATGCCCTGGGCAAGTGGCTCCTGGGCGGCCAGGGGCACGCGATGTTCGCCAAGGCCTCACGCTCGGCCGGGCAGGAGAAACTCCCAGGCATCAGGGGTTGGGCTGCCACAGCCGCCTTCGCCCTTGTCTCCGCGTGCGCGTTGCTGCCGCATCTGGGTGTCATACTCACGGCGTTCTCGGGCACCGGGCAGTGGTACCAGAGCGTCCTGCCGCGCGAGTTCACGCTCCACAACTTCCATCAGGCCCTGACCAGCGACCTGGCATCGGGTGCGATCAACATGTCGTTGCTGCTGGCCAGCAGTGCCGTGGGCATCGGGCTTCTGCTGGGCATCCTAATCGGGTACATCCTCGTCCGCACCAATATCAGGGGGCGAGCACTCCTAGATGGGCTCTGCATGCTCCCGCTGGCCGTGCCGGGGTTGGTGATGGCCTTCGGCTACGTCGCCATGAGCCTCCGCTGGCCCTTCGGCAAGGGCAACCCACTCGAGGCCCTCTCGATCGTCGGCAGCACGCCTAACCCGATCCCGTTCCTGATCGCCGCGTATGCGATCCGCCGGCTGCCGTATATCGTCCGCGCCACCGTCGCCGGCTTGCAGCAGACCAGCGGGCAACTCGAAGAGGCCGCGATGAACCTCGGCGCCACCCGCGCCACGGCAGTCCGGCGGATCATCATCCCCTTGATCGCCGCCAACCTCATCGCCGGCGCCCTGCTCGCCTTCAGCTTCGCCATGCTCGAGGTCTCTGACTCGCTGATCCTTGCCCAGCAAGAGCGCCACTACCCCATCACCAAGGCGATCTTCGCCTTCAGCAACCGCTTGGCCGATGGGCCGTACATCGCTAGCGCCATGGGCGTCTGGGGCATGGCTCTTTTGGCCGTCGCCCTCGTCGGTGCAAGCGTGATGATGGGCAAAAAACTCGGGGCCATCTTCCGCGCCTGAACTCTGCGACAGACCCCCGAGCACCACTACTATCGCCCCGCACCACCACTCCCACACAGGAGCCTTCCATGGCCCTCTGGGGCGGCCGATTCGCCGATCAACCCTCCGCGCTCTTTAAACGCTTCAACGACTCGCTCCCCTTTGATCGGCGGCTCGTCGAGCACGACATCACCGCCTCGATCGCCTGGGCCGAGGCGATCGCTGACGCCGGGGTCCTCACAGCCGCCGAGCTGGGCACCCTCACCCAAGCCCTGCAAACCCTCCTCTCTCGCGTCCGCGCAAGCCCCGACCTGCTCGCGAGCGCCGCCGACGAGGACGTCCACTCTTGGGTCGAGCGCGAGCTCGTTGCCCTCACCGGCGACCTGGGCAAAAAACTCCACACCGGCCGCTCTCGCAATGACCAGGTCGCCACCGACCTACGCCTCTGGACGGCCCAGGCCATCGACGGCCTCATCCACCTCCTCCGCGCTGCCCAACGCTCCCTCGTCTCCCTCGCCCAGCGCGAGCTGGCGCACAAAACCGTCATCCCAGGCTACACCCACCTCCAGCGCGGCCAGCCCGTCCTGCTCGCACACTGGGCTATGGCCTACGTCCACATGCTCGATCGAGATGCCGAACGATTCGTAGATGCCCTCCGCCGCACGCAGGTCTCACCCCTCGGCTCGGGCGCGCTCGCTGGCACCGCCTACCCGATCGACCGCCTTGCCCTGGCCAAGCGCCTCGGCTTTGACGCCATCACACCCAACAGCCTCGACGCCGTCGCAGACCGCGACTTTGTTTTCGAGTCCATCAGCACCTGTTCCCTATGCGCCATCCACCTCTCGCGCCTGGCCGAGGACCTGATCCTCTACTCCTCCAGCGAGTTCGGCTTTGTGCACATGGACGACAGCGTAACGAGCGGCTCATCGCTGATGCCCCAGAAAAAAAACCCAGACGCGATGGAACTCATCCGCGGCAAGTCCGCCCGCACGCTCGGCAACCTCGTAACCATCGCCACACTCATCAAGGGCCTCCCCCTGGCGTACAACAAAGACCTGCAAGAGGACAAAGAGCCGCTCTTTGACGCCGTTGATCACCTGGCGATGAGTTTGCAGATGGTCCCACCCTGCATCGCCGGCATCACCGTCGACCGCGCCCGCTGCCGCGCCGCCGCAGACGACGGCCTGATCCCCGCCACAGACCTTGCCGACTACCTTGTACGCAAGGGCATCCCCTTCCGCGACGCCCACCACATCTGCGGCAGGCTCGTCCGCAGGGCCATCGAACTGCGCACCACCCTCATCGCACTGCCGATCCAGGAGATGCAAAGCATCGAGCCGAGTATCACGCCGGATGTCTATGAACACCTGACCATCGAGGCGATGCTCGCCAAGCGCACCATCCCCGGCGGCACAGGCCTCGCCCCCGTCGCCGACGCTATCGAAGAGGCCGCACGCCGGCTGGGCAACTGATATCCACCGATCACCACGCCGAGCGTGGTGCCGATCACACACTACCCTATCTACATGTCCCGGCACGCACGCCCCCTCCTGCTCCCCCTCGCCCTCGCGGGCTCGCTCCCACTGGCCGGGTGCATCACCGAGGTCATCCCCGTCCGCCCAGGGATGGCCTCACCCCAGGGTTCAGGCAAAAACACACCCCCGATCCAACTCCCCGCACGCACCACATCCACACGCGTCCGCTTCGCCGTCGCACCACTGGGCACCATCCCCTACGACGGCACCACGCTGCCCATCTTCTCACCCGATGGCACCGCCCTGCTCACGCAGGTCGGCACACTCGCGCCCACTTCAACAACCAGCACGCAATCCCCACCTATACCCCCCGATAGAACGCTGCAACCCTTCGCCATCACCCCCACCGGCCTGGTGCCGATCCCCTGGCCCACCACCCCTGGCCCGCGCATAGCCATCGGCCGGTCCGCCACCGCCGTCGGCGCGCTTGTCGAACAAGCCGAGCAGGACCGCACCATCTCGATCGGCCGCATCGCATGGCCCGACGGCAGCATCAGCTGGCTCGCCCAGCGCGTCCCCGGCCCAGGCCAAGCCATCGAACTGCGCGACGGCACCCTCGTGCGCATCACCGCCGCACAGCAGCACGCCGATATCTCAACAACTACACCAACATCAGCACAAGCACCCCGCGCCGACGCGCAGATCATCTTCGAGCACCCCGGCCGCGATGCCATGCGCATCGCGATGCCCGGCATGGCCTTCGCCTGGCCGATGACCACGCCCGATCAGCGATTCATCGCCGTGCTCGCATGGGCCTTGCCCCAGGAAACAGACGTGCAGCAATCTCCAACGCCACAATCTGAGTTGGAACTGCTCATCATCGCCACACCCGCGCAGGGCTCGCGCGATGCAAACGCACCCCCCGCGCCGCCCCAGATCGTCCGCCGCATGCCTTTGGCCTTGCCCGGCGACTGGGCGACCGCTCAGGCGTGCGTCGCACCCATCGCCGCCGCGCCCCCGGCCGTCGGTGGCACGCTGGCCAGCACGATCACGCTCCTGCACCCGGCACTGCGCCGCGTCGTCCTCATCGACTGCGCAACCGGGCGCACCGCGCAACTGCCCGAGGGAACACCCTCCGCCGCCAGCACAACCATCGTGCGATCAACCGGACCAACGACCGACGGCCTCCTCGTCGCGCGTGCAAAGCACCTCGCCTGGGAGCAGATCGGGCCATTTTCTGCCGCCCAGGGCGCCCCCGATCGGCCCATCAACCTCCCGGCGGCGACGCGCGCCGTCCAAGGCGCGTTCGTCCCCCGAGCACTCACCCCCGGCAAGGCGATTTTGCTCGGCCCAGGCCCCGAAACCGAACTTTCCTTGCAGGTTCTGGCCTTGGAACTGTTGCCAGCACAAGAGCAGTCAACCACGACCGCTCCTCAATACCCTAACTAAAAACGATCAAACCAGTAGAAAACCTGATAAAATAGGGTGTTCACAGACTCCTCACACTTTTCGGCCCATTTTGGCAGGAAATTACGCCCATTTTCCTTGACAGGTGCCAGACCGTCATGTATGTTGTAGTGTCGTTCGCATTTACCCTGTTTGTTCTCTCAGAAACCCCTTTGAAAATTGGAAGAAGGAGAAGCACGTGAAGAATCTTGCTCTGGCTCTTGTTGCTGCTGCTGGTATCGCAGCCCCCGCGTTCGCTCAAACTCAGCCCACCGAGGGCACGGGCGTGTTCCAGTTCCAGATCGTGCCGATCGGGGCATCTGCTGGTCTGACCCCGGGCGGCAACTCCACCTCGGCGACCCAGACGTTCGCTGTGCAGGCCCGCGTCAGCACCCCGAACAACACGCTCAACTACGGCATTGGTCGCTGGTCGCAGGCCACCACTGGCTCGACGATGATCTCGTCGTCCAACGGCCAGCTCTCCCGTGGCCTCGTAAGCGCCACGGCCTACGGCCGCAATGACTCGGGTGGCGTTACCACCAACTTCCAGAATCAATCTTTCACGGGTGGTAACTTCGGCGTCGACGGTTCCAACACCGCCACCAGCAACCCCTCGGCCGCCGAGATCGCCGCTGGTAACGACAACACCACGAACGGCGTGTTCAACGATGGGCGTACGATCATCACCCTCGTCGACGCCTACCTCGGCAACTCGTTCGCCACCCTCCCCGGCGGTGGTGCTCCCTCGAACCCCATCCGCAACCCCTTCCGTGCAAGCTTGATCACCAACGGCACCTTCTCCCCCTGGGTCACCCTCTACGCCGTTGACGTGACGGCCTCCAGCTTCGGGGCCACCTCGGTCTCCGCTCAGGGCGTGATCAACTCGGCCATCAACTTCAAGTTCGAGAACGGTGGCTGGATCCCCACCTACTTCAACGCTGTTACCCCCGTCTCGGCCTCCTTCTCCTTCAACTACATCCCCACCCCGGGCGCTGCCGCCCTCCTGGGCCTCGGCGGTCTGATGGCTGCTCGCCGTCGCCGCTAATCAACCTCGGGACTTCCCGATGTTGACGCAAACACAGGCCTGCCCCTAGGTCTGAGACTTGAATCCAAAGCCAGGCTCCTCACACGAGGAGCCTGGTTGTTTTTTATACCACCGCTACCCCTTCGGCTCCGCAGATCATCCCGTTCGCCGATGTTTCTTGTATCGAGCCCCTGCCCAAGAGCGGGTGCAGCCATAGGGTTGGCCACCTCAGACGCACAAGGTTCAGTGGTCATCCAATCGGTGGCGCACACCCACCGGCAACACAACGCGCCCAGGCTGATGCCGAGTGCGTACAGGCACCCTAAAGTCCCCCGCACCTCTCCTCCCTTTCGCACGGCCACCCGGACGCACCCGTTCGTCCCCGCATGCCTTTGACCTGCCCTGCTCTGCAAAGACCCATTCGTTGATCCTGGCGGCAATCTATCCCGTGCTCGTTTGGTTCCTGGCCTACCGCTACCGGCGGACGCCCATCGGCATCGCGATACCGATCATGGCCGGGCTTCTCGCGGGAACACTTGCCCCGATGCTGCGGGTTTGGGCCGGGCGGAGCGCCGAGGCGCTCGTCCCGCTGGTCTATGCCGAGAGTGTGCTGGTGCTGGCCGTGGGCGTTTGGCTCTCGCTGATGCCCCGCCGAAAGCCCAGCGGGCACTACTGCCCGCACTGCCACTATGACCTGGCGGGCCTGGACACCACCACCCCCGGTGCCGTCTGCCCCGAATGTGGCGGGGACGTTACCCCCGCCTCGCTCAAATCCTGCTCGACCTGCCAGGCCCCCACCGAGGGCCGCGACCTGACACGCACCGGGCAACGCTGCTCCCGCTGCGGCACGATCCTGCCCTTGATAAGGGCTGCCAGCGTGGCCAACAGAGCAGATGCCACCAGCAAGTGAGCTGTCGGTTGCAGCTGTCGGCGCGTGTGGGCCTGATAAGCATCGAGCTGATAGTTGTTGCCCAGGCGTGTCGAGGTCCGATTACACTACCTTCATGCGTGCGGGCTGTCCCAAGCCTTTCAGGCCTACCCGCCAGTGGCGTCTATCTCGGGAGGCTCGCACCTGTTGTGGATTGGCTGTCGATCAGGCATGATGATGGCGTAGGGGGCGTAACAGACGATCCGCCCGGCGATAGACTTGCAAAGCAGCAACGCGTGACCAAGAACCCCACCAAAGTCGCCTGTATCTTCGCCCTCATCTTCGGCGCCTGGGCTATCGCGTTCTGGGCCTATAAGCCGAGCGCAAGCTCGCTGACATTCGCCGACCCAGCCTCGGCCACGAGCCAAGGCACGGGCCCGCGCCTGCACGCCGACGCCGGAACGCCCACTCTTGCCAACTCAGCATCGTCTTTCGTCCACGAGCCCCCCGCACCCCTCAAAGACCCGGCACCAACCACTATCCCCACCTCAACGCCCACACTAACACCGCCGCCGGTGGCAATCCAAAGCCCCGCGTCAACACGCCCGCAACTGATCCCCCCGGAGTTCACCGACTACACCGTTCAGCGTGGCGACGCCGGCTTTGACGGCATCAGCCGCCGCATCTTCGGCACCTCCAAGTTTGCCGACGCCATCAGCCGGGCCAATCCCCTCGCCTCGCCGCACAAACTCCGCGTCGGCCAGACGCTCCGCATCCCCAAGGACCCGGCCAACATCCAGGGCCGCTTCGAGCCCGGCCGCACAACCACACCCACGGCAACCAACGCCCCCGCACCGACCCACCAAACCACCACCGGTGCAACCCCACGCGTGCACACAGTCACCCCGGGCGAGACTCTCTCGGAAATCTCCAGGTACTACTACGGCACGGCCGGCAAGTGGAAAAAAATCCTCGCCGCCAACCCGACGGTCCTCACCCGTGCCGAGCGCATCAAGCCAGGGATGGAACTGCTCATCCCCGAGCAATAACAGCAGCGGGGGGGGGCAATGCCACGCCCTCACGCCTCGGCACCCTCAACCTCAACTAGCCCCACCGCACCGATGCCACGCAGCCCCCCGGCCGCGAACTGGTCGAACGCGTCGCGCACCTGCGCAGGTGAAGACGCCGCACGCACCGCCTCCTTGAACGGCCTGCACCCGACCTGTATTCCCCGGCCGTCCAACTCGCGCCCCAGCCGCTTGCCAAACCAACTGATCCGCCGCTTGATCTGCACCATCGCGTAGTGCTCGCCTCGGAACCCGAGCATCCATGCGAAGTACTGCCGGATGATGTCGAGTTTCTGATCCGTGCTCGGCTCTGGCGGCACCACCCCCGTCATCTGCAACGCCCACGCATCTCGAAAAATCCACGGCGTGCTCAGCGCCCCACGCCCGATCATCACCCCGGCGCACCCCGTGCGTGCCAGCATCGCCGGCACGTCGTGCGCCTCGCGGATATCACCATTGCCTATAACCGGTATCGGCGATGAACGCTGCGCACACCTGCCCACCGCCTCGACCACACGCGCGATCCCCGCGTGGCTGACCTGCCCCGTGAACTTCTGCACAGTCGTCCGCCCGTGTACCGTGATCGCCTGCGCCCCGGCATCGACCAGCCTCGGCGCCAGCCACTCGGCCACGGGCTGATCGTCAAACCACCCCAGCCGCATCTTGCACGTCAACGGGACGTTGAACGGCTCGAGCACGCGAGCACACCGCCGGGCGATCTCCATGGCCGTGTCGGGGACACAGAGCAGTTTGCTCCCGCCATCCTTCTTTGTAACTTTATCAACCGGGCACCCCATGTTGATATCAACAACCGTCGCCCCGTGCTCGACGGCCCACAGCGCGCCCTCGGCCATCGCCTCGGGGTCCCCGCCGTAGAGCTGCATCCCCACCGGCTTGTCCTGCGCGTTGGTCCGGGCAAGGTCCAGGCTCGTCGCGCTCCCCCGCAGCAGCCCCTGCGGCGACAGCAGGTCGGTGCACGCTAGCCCCACCCCCCCCTGCGCCCGGCACGTCAGCCGAAAGGCCAGGTCGCAATACCCTGCGATCGGCGCCAGCAGCAGGTTGGTCGCAAGTTGGACGGGCCCGATTTTGAGCACAGCCAAGGGTAGTAAGGTTCGCTACCCCGTGTGCCGCGTTGGGTGCTTGCGCTCAGCACGGGCCCCAGTGCCAAACCTTTTCCCGAGGTGTGCGTAATATACCTGTTGAAACAACTATTCCGCCCAGACCACAAAGAGAACCCATGCACACCCAACCCACCACCGACGGCACACCCGGCATCCACCACATCACCGCCATCGCCGGCGACCCGCAAAAAAACATCGACTTCTACACCCGCACCCTCGGCCTACGCCTCGTCAAACGCACCGTCAACTTCGACGATCCCGGCTCCTACCACCTCTACTTCGGCAACGAACTCGGCACCCCGGGCACCATCCTCACCTTCTTCCTACACCCCGGAGCAAGGCCAGGCTTGCAGGGCGTTGGCTACCAGACGGCTACGGCCTTCGCCATCCCCACCGGCTCGCTCCCCTCCTGGGCCAAGAGGCTCGGCGACATGGGCGTTCGGGTCATCGAGCGGGACACACGCTTTGGCCAACCCCTCATCCGCTTTGCCGACCACGACGGCATGCAACTCGAACTCATCGAAACCCCACAGGCAGACCGCCTGCTGGGTTGGAAAGACGGCCCGGTCGGCCAAGAGATTGCAGTGCGAGGCTTCCACAGCGCAACGCTCACGCTGGGCGAACTCCAAGAGACCGCAGACGTGCTCCAGACACTCGGCTTCACCCAGCGGCAGACCGATGGCAGCCGTACACGTTTCATCGCCCAGCCCACCGCAAGCACACACCCCAGCGATCCCATCGCCAACATCATCGACATCGTCGTCGACCCCGACGGCCAGCCCGGCCGTCTCGGTCCGGGCGTCGTCCACCACATCGCTCTGCGCGCCAGCGACGACGCCCAACAGGCACGCTACTACGCCAGGCTCTCGGCTGCGGGCCTGGGCGTCTCGCCCGTGCGCGACCGCAACTACTTCCGCTCGATCTACTTCCGCACCCCCGGGGGTGTCCTCTTCGAGATCGCCACCGACGCGCCAGGCTTCGCCGTTGATGAGCCTGCACCCGCCCTGGGCATGGGCCTCAAACTCCCTGCCGAGTATGAACCCCTGCGCAGCAGGCTCGAAGGTACTTTGCCCCCGATCCACATCCCAACCACGCCCGGCCTGGCCACGCACCACCACCGCTTCGATGCCAACCCACACAGCACCGGCACGCTCATCCTCCTGCACGGCACAGGGGGCGACGAACGATCCCTGCTCCCGCTTGGACGCAAGATCGCCCCCAATGCCAACCTGCTCAGCCCACGCGGCAACGCCCTCGAAGGGGACCAGTGGCGATTCTTCAAGCGCCTCCGCCCGGGCGTCTTTGACCAAGCCGACCTTGCCGTGCGAGCACGCGAACTAGCCCAATGGCTTGCCGCCGCGGGGCAGTGTTACGCTATCAACCCGCAGGCCACGGCATATGCCGGCTTCTCCAACGGTGCCAATATCGCCGCGGCGATGCTGCTGCGTGGCCAGGCTGGTGGGATCAAGCGTGCCGTGCTCATCCGCGCGATGGTGCCGGGCGATCCCATGCCGGGCGTTGATCTGCGCGGCGTGCGCGTGCTGATGCTCTCGGGCAAGGATGACGAGATGGTCCCCGTCGAGAACGCCAACCGGCTGGCCGCGATGCTCACAGAGGCGGGGGCGACGGTTGAGCACCACATGCTCGATACAGGCCATGGGCTGGTCAAGGCCGACGTTGAACTCGCCACGGCGTGGATAGAGGCAGAGTTACCCGCCGCTGTGAACTCCCCCACACAGGGATAAATTCCACTGTTTCGTTCCGGTAGAGCAGCCAGGGGGCACCACCGCCCCACCTCTGTTGAGAGCCGGCCAGGGGAGGACCCCTGTCCCACCGAAATGAAATCCGGACCAACCGTTTACGCGATCGTCGGCAACCACGCTGCCAGCACGTTCCGCGCCGCGGCCAGGTCTTTCAGGTCGATCATCTCTGCGGTCGTGTGAATATACCGCGTCCCGACCACAATCCCCACCGCCCGCGCACCGGTGCCGGACTGCTGCGCCGCCGCACCATCCTGCCCGCCCCGCAGCAAAATCGTCCGCTGGTACGGTATCTTATTCTTCTTTGCAACCCCCTCGACATCATCAAGCAGCTGATGGTCGCTGATGAACGATGAGTCCATCACATGCAGCCCGAACCCCTTGCCATGGTCGGTCACGGCCTCATCGGCCGGCACCCCGGGCGTGTCGCAACTGAGCGTTACGTCGATCCCGATGCCGATATCGCACCCCACGGCTGTGGCTGCCGTCATGGCCCCGCGCAGCCCAACTTCCTCCTGCGTCGTAAAGATCACGATCAACTCCGCGGCGTGCCCCTTCCCCTCATCCTCGATCTGCCGCACCGCCTCGATCCCAAGCCAGCACGCCACGCGGTTGTCCATCGCCTTGCTCACGGCCTTCCCGTTGGCCGGGTTCTTCCCGCTGCCCAATAGCATGAACGGGTCGTTGTAAACCAAAAAGTCCCCAATACGTACACGCTTTTTCACTTCTTCAGCTGCAAGCCCAGTGTCGACGATCAGTTCCTTCACCTCCGGGATCTTCTTGCGATCTTCCTCACTGGAGATATGGATCGGACGGCCACCGGGGTTCATCACCGCGTCCAGGTCACCCGTCTTGGTAATCAGTTTCACCCGCCGAGAGAAGAGGTTGCGCGTGTCAAACCCACCCGCCGGCGCCACGCGGATAAAACCCTTCTCGTCAATGTGCCGAACATAAAAACCGATCTCATCCATGTGGCACAGCAACGCCACACGCGTCGGCCGACCCCGCTCGTTCTTGGCCACCTTCGCACCCTTGCGCCCCCCCGGGCGCGGCGCACGCCGGCAGATCAGCGACCCCATCGCGTCGGTGCGCACCTCGTCAAAGAGGCCCGCAATCTCCTTCTCAATCAATGCCCGCACGCGCTCCTCGCGGCCGGGGACGCCTGGTGTCTCGCACAAACGCTTCAGGAGGTCGATATTCATACCCGATACTAGCGGTGCAAACGCGAGATTTGCACCCGCCCGCCCCCTCGCCCCGCCGGTTTCTTGCCTCTACGCTCACCGCATGCCCACAGGCTCGGATATGGCCGTCGACGTCCACGACGCGGTCAAAACCTACCGCTCGATGCGCAACACCATCCACGCCCTGCGTGGCGTGTCGATCAACGTCCGCCGAGGTGAGGTCTTCGGCCTCCTCGGCCCCAACGGCGCGGGCAAAAGCACACTCGTCAAAATCCTCATGACCGTCATCACGCCCACCTCCTGCCAGGGCACCATGCTCGGCAGACCCATCGGCGACAAAGCCACACTCGCAAAGGTCGGATACCTCCCCGAGCACCACCGCTTCCCCGATTACCTCACCGCCAAGCAGGTCCTCCACTTCTTCGGCGCCATGAGCGGCGTCGACCGCGCCACCCGCCGAAAACGCGCACCGATGCTCCTGGACATGGTCGGCCTCAGCAACGCAGGCAACCGCACCGTCCGCCAGTTCAGCAAAGGGATGCGCCAACGCCTCGGCCTCGCACAGGCCATGATCAACGACCCAGACATGCTCCTGCTCGACGAGCCGACCGACGGCGTAGACCCCGAAGGCCGACGCGACATCCGCAACCTCCTGGCCAACCTCCGCGCAGCCGGCAAGGGCATCCTCATCAATACCCACATCCTTGCCGAGCTTGAACTGCTCTGCGACCGCGCCGCAATCATCCACGCCGGCGAGCTCCACAAGCAGGGCACCATCGCCGAACTCACCACCTTCAACGCCGCCTACGAGATCGAGGCCCGCCCAACCGCCGCCACGCCCGCACCCAGCGCCGAGGCCCTCACCGCCGATCTCGCTCACTGCGCCGGCGCACAACTGCAGATCACCACCAAGCCCACAGGCGAGGTTCTCATCCGCTGGGCCACGATCGACCCGGCGGACATCCAGCCGATCATCGACCGCCTCCGCGCAGGCGCCTGGCAGGTTACCCGCGTCTACCCCTACCGCGCCACCCTCGAAGATGCCTTTATCAAGGTTATCGAGCAGGCCAAAGCCCAGGAAAACGCCAAGAGGCACACATCAGTGCACAGCACACCCACCGCCGGGGGGCAGCCATGACCAAAGTCCTCACCCAAACCGGCGCAATCTTCTACGACGCCTACCGCGAACTCAATGCGCGCAAAATGTTCTGGATCAGCCTGGGCATCTCCCTGCTCGTCGTCGCCTGCTTCGCTCTCATCGGCATCAACGAAAAGGGTATCTCCATCGCCGGCTTCACCATCCCCGGCATACCCATCAACACGGGCCTCTTCTCCGAGTCGTTCTTCTACAAACTCATGTTCGTCTCCGTCGGCGTCAACCTCTGGCTCGGCTGGGCTTCCACCATCCTCGCACTGGTCTCCACCGCCTCCATCATCCCCGACTTTGTCAGCAGCGGCGCCATCGAGAACATGCTCGCACGCCCCATCTCGCGCGTACGCCTGTTCCTGACCAAGTACCTCGCCAGCCTCCTGTTCGTCTTCCTCCAGGCGACGGTCTTCACCGCCGCGTCCATCTTGGTCATCGGCGCACGCTCGGGCGAGTGGCTCTGGGGCCTCATGCTCGGCGTACCCCTCGTTACGCTGTTTTTCAGCTACATCTACTGCGTCTCCGCCCTCGTTGGCGTCTGGACGCGCTCCACGCTCGCGGCACTCCTGGCCGCGCTGGCCCTCTGGGGCGTCATCCTGGTCGTCGGCATCGCCGAGCTTGAAACCCTGAAATGGCGTGTGGGCCACAATACCGCGATCGTCACCTACCAGAAGGACGTCGAGGCTACACAACTGCAGATCACCAAGGAATCAGAGGCCGGCGCCGATGCCGACCGCCTGCAAAAGCTCCGAAACCAGCTCGACCGCAAGCAAGCAGACCTCATCAAGCGCCAGGCCAGCCTCCAGTCGGCCGAGTTCTGGCACAACATGATGTACACGGGCAAAACCATCCTCCCCAAAACCAGCGAGACCAAGAACCTGCTCCTCCGTGCCATCGCCACAGACGCCGAACTCGAACGACTCTTAGACAACCCGGACGACCAACCCAGCAGGCAGAACCCCGGCGTGTTCGGCCCCATAGACCGGCGCACCATGCGCGAGGTGCAGAAGGTCATCGACAACCGCACCGTCTGGTGGGTCCTGGGTACCTCGGCGATCTTCCAACTCATCATCCTCGCCTGGGCCAGCCGAATCTTCGCCAAGCGAGACTTCTGATCCGCCCCTCAGGCGTACTGCAATCAGAACCCCTCCCCGAGGGAAGGGGCAGCGGTGGGGTTGATCCTCTCCGATAACCCACTCAAAGCAACTGATCTAACCGTTCTGCATACATGCATGAAGAGGTTCGCGGAGGTTGTCAGACGAACGCGGAGTAAATGCCTGGGTTGTTAGTTTCTAACGCCAAAGCAGACCGCGCCAAAAAATTCCTCTGAAAACCTCCCTCCCTTCGTCCTTTGAGTTGTTTCCCATCTGACCCCTCAGGGCCTCTGGAGTAAAACTATCTCTCTCGATCCAACCCACCCTTCCCATCCTTTTTCATAATAAAAAGATAGTTGAACCCCCGCAGAAAAAAGTTCTCCTCCACCGCTGCCTTGTGCCAGTTGCCCTTGTGCAGCTTCTGGTTCTGCCGAACCACCGCAATGATGTCCACCGGCATGAACCACCGCCGCATGATCGAGAAGAGCTCAAAGCCGATCGGCATAAACTCATTGACTCCGCTGGGCTTTTTCTTGTACGAATCCGAGACGTACAGCCCAATGTACTTCCCCGCACGCAGCACCCGGTGCAGTTCCCTGATCACCATCGTCATCGACTCGTAGTACCGCTTCCCCCCGTCCTCACCACCCGTGCTCAGCTTGCCGATGCACCGCGGGTCATCGCTGTAGTGCACGTGCGTGCTATACGGCGGGTCAATAAAAGCAAAGTCGCACGTCCCATCCCCCATCGACAGCCGACGCGCATCCCCCTGCCGGATATCCCCCCTGCTCGGCACCAGGTCCAGCCCCCGAGCCTGCCGGCCCATATCCACGCACACATCGATCGTCGTCCCGCTCCCGCACATCGGGTCCACAACCACATCCCCAGGCCTCGTGTACCTCGACAGCAACTGCCAGATTACCCACGACGGCGTCGCCCCAACGTACCGCGAGTCGCCCTGCATAGCACCGCCCGCCGCGTTGTAGTGCTGGCTCGGGTACTCCCACAGCGTCGTCGAAAAAACCGTCAACGCCGGCTTCTTAAACGTCCCCACCTCGCGCCCACCATCACCAGGCCCGCCGGGTTTACCACGCCCCGGCCCGGTCGGAACACCCGGCACTTCGGAACGACGTCGGGATGAATTCGGCGGACGCACACCACACTTTAGTGCCCCCAACCCCACTCAGTTCCAGCTCAAACCCTTCGGCGGCCGATCCGCCCACTGCGGCGCCGCTCGCTCAAGGAGCCTCTGCAACTTCCCAAGCTCGCTCTGGATCAGCGTCGCTCGCGCCATCAAATCCCCCTCCGCCAACAGCCGGTAACGCAGCTCCGGGTCCGGTAACATCGTAAACGTCAACAACTCCAGTATCGCCGACGTCGGCACGTCCTCATCAGCCAAATGCTTGAGTATCCCCGGCGACTCGCGCAGCTCCCGCAGCGTCGTCCCACCCATCATCGCCGCCAGCCTCGTCCGCGTCGCTGCCGTCGCCTCGTCCTCGTCCCGGTCCACACCCACCGCCTCCAGCATCGCCGTGCGATAGGGCTTGCCCGTCCCCTCCATCGGCACCTCGCGCACCACCCGCGCTCGGCACACCCCCTGCAGGGCAATGTTGTATCGCCCGTCCGTCAGCCGGTCGTGCTGCACAATCTGCCCCACGCACACCGCCTGCCTGATTGGCGGGCAACCCTCATGCCCATCACGCCAACGCGACCCCGAAAAGATCGCCATCGCGATCTGCCCCGCACCGTCCAGAGCATCGCCGACCATCGCCCGGTACCTCGGCTCGAAGATGTGTACCGGCAGCACCGCGTGCGGCATAAGCGTAACACTCGCCAGCGGAAACACCGGCATCGGGCGTGCAAAGTTCACCCGGATCGTCTGGTTCTCACCCATGACCAATCCTAGGTAGACCCCGCCCCAGGCCTAAACCCCGGGCCTGAAACCCCCTCCAACGCCGCGTGCACGTCCGCAAGCAGTTCAACTAAACCCCCGGGCAACCCCCCGGCCTCACCCTCCCACAATGCACGGATGGTCCCCCCGTGCTCCCGGATCATTACCGCCGCCCTGTCCCGCGCTACCGCCAACTCCGCCCCGTCGATCCGCCCCTCCCGTGCGTGCTGGGCCACCTCAACCAGCGCCATCGCCACCGCCTGCAACGCAATAACACTCGGCACCGCCGCCCTCCACCGCCGACCGTGCGCCGAATCCGGCAGCGCAGCCGACGCCCGCGCTACCGCCGTCCACTTGCCCAAAAGCAACGCCCACTTGATCGGCCGGTCCTCAGACATGCACAACCCAAGCACACCCCACCACCCACGTCAAGCCCACAACACGCTCCATCACTGCTCCAGCGTCAACGGGTCCACCTGCGCATTCATCATCCGCAGGTAGCGCCCACCCGCCGCGACAAGCTCCTCGTGCGTCCCACGCTCGATGATCCTCCCCCGCTCAAGGACGATGATCTGATCTGCATGCCTGATGGTGCTCAGCCGGTGGGCGATCACAAAGCACGTCCTCCCCCTCATCAGCCCTGCCAGCGACTGCTGGATTAGTTTTTCACTTTCACTGTCCAGGTTGCTCGTTGCCTCGTCGAGGATCAGGATCGTCGGGTCCGCCAGCACCGCCCGCGCAATCGCCAGCCGCTGCTTCTGCCCACCCGACAGCCGAACACCACGCTCGCCGATCCGCGTCTGAAACCCCTTCTCAAACCGATCAATAAACTCCGTCGCGTTGGCCGCCTCCGCTGCGGCACGCACCTGCGCCCCCGTCGCGTCCCGCCGGCCGTACGCGATGTTCTCTGCAATCGACCCGTCAAACAGAAACACGTCCTGCTCAACGATCCCAAGCATCGACCGGTACGCCTCGACGGGTATCGACCGCAAATCAACCCCGTTGAGCGTGATCCTCCCCGCCGACGGGTCATAAAACCGCGCTACAAGGTTGCACAGCGTCGTCTTGCCCGATCCGCTCGGCCCGACCAGCGCAACCGTCTCCCCCGGCTTCACACGCAACTGGATATCCATCAGCACACGCTCGGCGTTGCCCGGATAACCAAAGCACACGCCCTCAACCCCGATCTCCGCCGAGCGCACACCCACCACCTCAGCACCACCCCCACCCGCTCGCGCACCCGCAAACTCCCTCGGCTCACCCAACGCATCAAGCAGCCTGTCCAAACTCGCCAGCCCGTTCTGCAGCTGGCTCGCGGTCCCCACAATCAACTCCATCGGCCCCAGCAGCATCAGCAGATACGCCCCAAACGCCATCACCGCGCCAACCGTCAACGACCCCTCCATCACACGCAACCCCCCATAGACCAGCACACCCGCCGACGCCACCGGCACCAGCACCACCCACAGCACCTCCACAATCCGGCTCCACCACCACGCCAGCATCGCCTGGCGAGATTGCAAGTGCCCCGCCAACGCATACCGCTTCGCCTCCCGGTTGGTCCCGCCAAACGTCCGCACCACGCGCATGCCCGAAAAAACCTCCGTCGCGTGCCCGTCGGCGATCTGCCGTGTCTTCTTGATCGCCGAGAAGACCGGCCTGATCCTCCCGATCCACGTCCGGTGCGTTAGCCACACGATCGGCCCCAGCAGCAGCCCGCCGAGCAGCAGCCGCCAGTCGATCGTTGCCATCGCAACCAGCCCCCCCAGGAACGTCATCAATGCCCGTACCGGGTTGTAGAGTGCAATAAAGATCAAATCCGATACGCTCGCCACGTCCTCACGCAGCAAACTCGCCACACCCCCAGACTTCAGCGCCTGCACCCTGTCCAGCGGCAGCCTTGCCACGTGCGCAAACACACGCCGGCGCAGGCGCCCCTGCACCAACTGCACCAGCCGAGTCATCTGATACCTCCCCGGTATCGGCAGCAGCGCCGCCGCCACGCCCAGCACCATCATCACCACACCGACACCCCACAACTGCTCCCCCTTGTTCCACCCTGCTGGGAACATCCGCATAATCACTGCGGGCCAAGGCCGGTCCCCGATGATGTTGTCAATCGCAAACTTCGTCAACAGAGGGATCGTCAGTGCCAGCATCACGCTCACCACCAGCACCACCAGCGAAGAGCCGATGATCCACCGGTACCCGCGCAGCAGCCACAAAAACTCCCGCAGCAGCACCCACGCCGAGCGGGTGGGCTTGCTCTTGCTCTCACGCGACCGCGCCGCCGTCCAGTCCGCACGCTCGGCTGGCTTCCCCCCGTCACCCCCCTTGCCCACTTCCCGTCGATCCTCCAAAAACGCACGGTACAACGCCCTGCTGGCGGCAGCCCCCTCCGCCCCACCCGGCACCCGCTTGGTTAGTCGCATAGTTCAATATATCCAGGTGGAGCGGGCTTCCCAGCCCGCGCGGCCCCGAGCTCGGGCGGCCTCTTTGGCGGAGCGAGCTCCTCGGTGGAGCGGGCTTCCCGGTGGAGCGGGCTCCCGGTGGAGCGGGCTCCCAGCCCGCTCTCCTCACTCTCTCCGGCCCCTACGCCATCG